>JALEOD010000029.1 GCA_022767345.1 Emergencia sp. | reverse complement strand
ACAAAGCTCTCATAAAATGGTAATCTATTCAAGCTGTTCATTGAAATGAAAAATGAACGGTGCAGGAAAGATACCTGCCGGCAGAATGTCAAGCAGCGACATAATAAAAGCATAAAATGCTAAAAAAGTCCTTGACATTTTCAGCTAGGTTTGATAATATATTTCTTGCAGTGATTTGAAGAAACTATGTGGCGGTGTAGCTTAGTTGGCTAGAGCGTCCGGTTCATACCCGGAAGGTCGGTGGTTCGACTCCACTCGCCGCTACCACTTTGGGCGTTTAGCTCAGCTGGGAGAGCATCTGCCTTACAAGCAGAGGGTCATAGGTTCGAGCCCTATAACGCCCACCATTTTTCAAATCACTGACGCTTGTATGCAGGCTGTGTAAGTGATAGTTCCTCAGTCGGTATACTGGTGGCTTACAAAGGTCGTTTGCTGTATTTGCGGTAGCGGTACAGTGAATGAACCAGTAATGCGGCCTGGTAGTTCAGTTGGTTAGAATGCCAGCCTGTCACGCTGGAGGTCGACGGTTCGAGCCCGTTCCAGGTCGCCAATTTTTAAAACGTACGATATCGCTATGAGAGCAAAAGCTGAGCACATTTTGACAGTGAATTGCATAATTTCAGCGAAGTTGTATAGAATATATGGTGGGTATCGTCAAGTGGTTAAGACACAGGGTTGTGGCTCCTGTATACGTGGGTTCGAATCCCACTATCCACCCCATAATTTTTACAATTATGGCGACATAGCCAAGTGGTAAGGCAGAGGTCTGCAAAACCTTTATTCCCCAGTTCAAATCTGGGTGTCGCCTCCAAATGTTGGGGTATCGCCAAGCGGTAAGGCAATGGATTCTGATTCCATCATGCGCAGGTTCGAATCCTGCTACCCTAGCCAATTATAAAACACTCAAGTCTAAAGGCTTGGGTGTTTTTCTTTTGTCAACAAGTGGAATTATCTTTATGTGAAGAGAAACTATCAAAAAATGTAGGAATTCTGGGAACATGATATCATATATAAGAAATAAATTAGATACAGATCATAGAACGAAAGTCTATATTGAGGGAGCCTTAATTATGAAAATTTCTTGTAATAGAATAATACGAAAGATTTCATTTATAAAATTAAAAAGGTGGATACTAAGTATTCAAAAAAATTGAGTCTATTATTAAGTAGTAAAAGCTATTGCCGTGATTAATTAGTTTAATTGATTATGGCAATAGCTTTTTTTTCAGAAGAGATTTTTATTACAGGGGATATATGAATATTTATTAATACATTATTTTCCCGGTTTTCACTTTTTCGGCAAAGCGTTTCAAAATCACGATTTTGCTTGCAAAAAGAAATCCATTTTGCCTCTTTTGAAAACCAATAAGAATATAGTTGAAAACTTCCAAAATTAACCATTAGCATATAGCGGCAAGAATACAAAGTAGCGCATATAAACCACAAACCACATAGAATATAGACATCCCATATCTGAAATCCATTTCTTAATTGACTTTCACAAACCATCCATTTTGTTGTATAATGAAACCAGTAATCAAAACAGGGGGGATTTCATGAAAAATATCGCAAAGACCATTGCAATTATAGATGATGACGCGCCTATTTCAGATATGCTCTGTGAGATACTGCAAAAAGAGGGATACAGCGTGCTCACAGCCTATTCTGGCACCGAGGCCCTTTATTTGCTTGCGCAAGAAAGACCGGATTTGATATTGCTGGACTTAATGCTTCCGGGACTATCAGGAGAAGAGGTACTGAAGCAGATTTCAGGGATTCCCGTTATCGTAATCAGTGCAAAGGTAGATGTAGAGGACAAGGTCAATCTGCTGATGGCAGGCGCAGTGGATTATGTGAGTAAACCCTTTTCTGTACGGGAACTTTTGGCGCGAATTGCCGTACATCTATTCTGTTGCTGCATCGGTGCAGGAGCTGGCGGCGGAAACCGTTGACCTGCGGAAAATTCTTGAGGAAAGTCTGCTTTCCTTTTATGGGACAATGGAGCAGAAGGGGATTGTTCCGGAGATTCATATCTGTGAAAGTGCAGTGAATAGAACCATGGACCGCAGTGCGGTCAGCCGGGTTTTCGGCAACATCATCAGCAACGCGATGAAATACAGCGACGGAGATTTTAAAGTTACCATGAGCGCAGGCGGAATCATTGTCTTTGCCAACACCGCAAGACGCTTAAATGCTGTTGAAGTGCAGCGGCTTTTTGACCGGTTTTATACGGTGGAGACGGGGAGAAACAGCAGCGGACTGGGCCTTTCCATCGCAAAACTCCTGACAGAAAAAATGGGCGGCACCATAGAATCTGAATATGAGGGTGAGAAGCTGTTTATCATTCTAAAATTTCCTTGCATGGACGATAACAGTAGGCTATAATATTTGGTATGAAAAATATTGTACGCTATTTTCTTTGACAATATATGGAGGAAAAAATATGGAAAAAATTGTACGTCCTGAATCAATGGAAAGAATTACGACGCCTGCACTGGCAGAGGCTTTCATTGAGGAACAGGTAGAAGAAGTTAGAAAACAGGTTGGCGACAAGAAGGTACTGCTGGCACTTTCCGGTGGAGTGGACTCTTCTGTTGTTGCGGCTCTTTTAATTAAAGCAATCGGAAGCCAGCTGGTCTGCGTGCACGTAAATCATGGCCTTTTGCGCAAAGGTGAGCCTGAGCAGGTTGTGGAAGTGTTCAGAAATCAGATGAACGCAAATCTGATTTACGTAGATGCGGTAGATCGTTTCCTTGATAAGCTTGCCGGGGTGGACGAGCCTGAGAAAAAACGTAAGATTATCGGTGCTGAATTTATCAGAGTGTTTGAGGAAGAAGCCCGCAAACAGTCCGGTATCGAATTCCTGGCACAGGGTACAATTTATCCGGATATTTTAGAAAGTGACGGCGTGAAGGCGCATCACAACGTAGGCGGACTCCCTGAAGATTTACAGTTTGAGTTGGTTGAGCCGGTGAAGCTGCTGTTCAAGGATGAAGTCAGAGTAGTTGGTAAAGCTCTGGGACTGCCTGATAACATGGTATTCCGTCAGCCGTTCCCGGGACCGGGACTTGGTGTTCGCTGCCTGGGCACAATTACCAGAGACAGACTGGAAGCAGTTCGTGAATCTGACGCTATCGTTCGCGAAGAATTTGCAAAGAACGGCCTGGAAGGAAAAGTATGGCAGTATTTCACCGCAGTGCCAGACTTTAAATCTGTAGGCGTAAAGGACGGCGCAAGAAGCTACGAATATCCTGTCATCATCCGTGCGGTCAACACTGTCGACGCGATGACCGCAACCATTGAGGATATCGACTGGCCGGTGCTGCACAGGATTACCGACAGAATTCTGGCAGAAGTAGAAGGTGTAAACAGAGTTTGCTACGACCTGACACCGAAGCCATGCGGAACCATTGAGTGGGAATAACCTATAAATGCCAAGGGGCTGTCGCATTAACGGAAAATAACCGTTAGGGCGTAGCCCTATCTTCATGCAATGAAAATGACGGATGCACCAGACGATGGCACTCCGTCATTTTGTTGTTTTTGAATAAAAAAGTAACCCTGTACACACAAGGCACACAGGGTTGTGGTAAAATATTAGTATGCAAAAACAAAAT
>JALEOD010000028.1 GCA_022767345.1 Emergencia sp. | reverse complement strand
ATTTTGTTTTTGCATACTAATATTTTACCACAACCCTGTGTGCCTTGTGTGTACAGGGTTACTTTTTTATTCAAAAACAACAAAATGACGGAGTGCCATCGTCTGGTGCATCCGTCATTTTCATTGCATGAAGATAGGGCTGCGCCCTAACGGTTATTTTCCGTTAATGCGACAGCCCCTGATTGCTTTTGATATAAATGTATGATGATTCCGCTACAGCATATGATAGCAGGCAACCTGATGGTTGTTTCCGATATCTTTAAGCGGCGGCATCGCCTGAGCGCATTCCTCCGTCGCATAGCGGCAGCGGGTCCTGAACGGACATCCGCTTGGAGGATTCATAGGGGAAGGTACATCTCCCTCCAAAATAATTCGTTTGCTGGCTGCAGATTTTCTCGGATCCGCTACAGGCGCCGCAGACATAAGAGACTGGGTATACGGATGACGCTTATTCTCAAACAGTTCCGCAACATCCGCCACTTCCACCAGATGCCCCAAATACATCACGCCTACGCGATGAGAAATATGACGAACCATGGACAAGTCATGGGAAATGAACAAGTAGGTCAAACCCATTTCTTCCTGAAAGTCCTCCAATATATTGACGACCTGTGCCTGAATAGATACATCCAGCGCAGAAATCGGCTCATCACAGACAATAAACCGCGGCTGTAAAGCCAGTGCTCTGGCAATGCCGATACGCTGTCTCTGCCCGCCGGAAAATTCATGGGGATACCGATTGATATGGTCATCCTTCAAGCCGACCATATGTACCAGTTCCCTGACTCTTTCATCCCGTTCCGCCTTGGAAGAAACCAATTTCTGAACAAGCAGCGGCGCACCGATGATTTCATTCACCGTCTGCCGCGGGTCCAGCGACGCATAAGGGTCCTGAAAAATCATCTGCATGTCCTTCCGGTACGGAGAAAACTGCTTTTCCGATAAATCAGTAATATCCTGCCCGTCAAAGAAAATTTTTCCGCCGGTAGGTTTATATAATTTCAGTATGGTTCTGCCGACGGTCGTCTTACCGCAGCCGGATTCTCCTACCAGACCAAAGGTGGTTCCCGCAGGAATAGACAGCGTTACATCATCTACCGCCTTCAATGTCTGCCTGCTTTTCTTCCCGAAACCCTTTCCAGCCACGGAAAAATACATCTTCAATCCCTGTACTTCAATCAAAGGTTTATTTTCGTTCACTTGTGCCCTCCTGCTCCACGATTTCTCCTTGTTTTGCCTGCGGATGAAGGAGCCAGCAGGCTGCACGGTGTCCTTCCGATACTGTTGCCAATTCCGCCGGTGCCATATTGCAGATTTTCATCGCATTTTGACAGCGCGCCGCAAAAGGACACCCCTTCGGCGGATTCATTAAGTCTGGAGGACTTCCCGGAATCGGTTTCAGTTTCTGTTTCACATAGGTGCCTTTCTCCATCGTTTCGCTGTGCGGCACCGATTCCAAAAGGCCCTTTGTATATGGATGCTTTGTTTCATAGAAAATCTGATCCAAAGAGCCTTCTTCCATAATCAGTCCGCCGTACATAACCACTACACGAGTGCAGACCTGCGCAATCACGCCGAGGTCGTGGGTGATTAAAATGACAGATGTTGAGAACTTCTCCTTCAGTTCCTGCATCAATTCCATAATCTGCGCCTGTATGGTCACATCCAGCGCGGTAGTAGGCTCGTCTGCAATGAGAATTTTCGGATCGCAGCACATAGCCACAGCAATCATCGCCCTTTGACGCATGCCGCCTGACATTTCATGGGGATACTGTTTCATTCGCTTCTCCGGCTCATTGATGCCGACCAGCCGCAGCATTTCAATCGCTTTCTCCCTGGCCTGCGCCTTAGACAGTTTTTTATGTACTCTCAGCGGCTCCATCAGCTGATTTCCCACCGTATACAGTGGATTCAGCGAAGTCATGGGGTCCTGAAATATCATACCGATCTCGTTTCCCCGGATCCGCTTCATTTCTTTTTTACTCTGCGAAAGAATATCTCTGCCGTCAAATTCCAGCGCATCGGCACGTACTGCCGCGTTATCCGCCAGAAGACGCATGATAGACATCATCGTCACACTCTTTCCGCAGCCTGACTCTCCTACAATGCCAAGAAATTCGCCAGAATCCACATAAATATCAATACCGCGAACCGCCTGTACAATTCCGCCTCCGGTCGCAAAGTTAGTCCGCAAATTTTTCACTTCTAAAAGATGATCTGACATAATTTCTACCTCTATTTCTTTAAACGCGGGTCAAGTGCATCGCGCAGTCCGTCCCCGATAAAGTTCAGCGCAAACATGGTCAAGCTGATTGCCAGAGCCGGGAACAGCATCAGATACGGATACATGCCCATTGTCGCCATGCCGTCGTTTGCCAGTGTTCCCCAGCTTGCTACCGGCGCAGCAATACCGATACCGATAAAACTCAAGAACGCTTCTTCAAATATTGCAGAAGGGATCAGTAGCATCACCGTAACGATAATCGGCCCCATACTGTTAGGAACCAGATGTCGCAGTAAAATCTGCACCCGGCTCTCTCCCACCACCTTGGCTGCCGTAGCAAAATCCTGATTCTTCACTGACAATATCTGGCCTCTGGTCTGCCGCGCCGGGCTGAGCCAGTAGGTCAAGCAGATTGCAATCAAGATGCTGGACATTTTCGGGCCCATAAACATAATCAGCAAAATGCTGTACAGCAGCGACGGCACTGCTGAAAATACGTCTACAAAACGCATCATCAGCATATCAACCTTACCGCCGAAGAATCCTGATATTCCGCCGAAGAGTACACCGACCACCAGGCTGACCAGGGCAGTGACAATACCGATGGTCAAACTGATTCTCGCGCCATAGGCGATACGCACCAGCAGGTCGCGTCCAAACATATCCGTACCCAATGGGTGTGCTGCGCACGGCGACTGATAGATTGCGCTGTAATCCTGTCCGTCATAAGTATATGGACTGAGGATAGGCACAAAAATCGCTACCAGTATCATAAAGATAATAAAAATAACGCCTACAACTGCCAGTTTATCCGCTTTCATCTTCATATAAGCGTTCTGCCAATAGGAGATGCTCGGCCGATTGATTACGTCAGTCAGCTTATCCTCTTCCGGCAGCGGTTCAAATAATTCCGCGGGAATATCTGTATCCGCCATGGTATACGGCGGTACAGGAACTTCCGGAAACATATTTCTTTTCTTTCTCATCTTTCCCACCTCACGAATCCAATCTTACGCGCGGATCGATGAGTGCGTAAGCAATATCCACAATCAGCGTACAAATCATAATAAACAGACCATAGAAAATCGTTACACCCATAATCATGGTATAATCTCGGTCGCTGACAGAATTAACGAAATACCGGCCAATGCCGGGAACCATAAAGATTCTCTCAATGGCAAAGCTTCCTGTCATCAGCCCTGCCACCAGCGGTCCCAGATAGGTAACGACCGGCACGATGGCATTACGCATAGCGTGCTTGCCTACGACGGTAAACTCCGACAGTCCCTTGGATCTGGCCGTCCGAATGTAGTCCTGCTGCACCACTTCCATGAGCGTGGAACGGGTCAGCCGGGTGATGTTCGCCACAGGCGCAAGGCAGAGACAGGCTACAGGCAAAATGAAATGCTTCAGCTCGCCCCAGCCGTGGGTAGGTAAAATCGCCCATTCCATACAAAAGGCATACATCAGCAGCATAGCGATAACAAAAGTCGGGATGGATATACCCACCGTAGCCAGCGTCATGGACAGCATATCTGCCACGCCTCCGCGCTTCAGTGCGGCAATGACCCCCAGGGGAATCCCGATCAAAAGAGCTACAATAATGGCAACAAAACCAATCTGCGCGGAAACTGGAAAACTGTCGGCAATCAGTTCATTTACACTATAGTTCAGCTTCGTCATGGAGAGTCCCATATCTCCATGAAAAAGATTCTTTACATAATTAAAAAACTGCTCATGTACCGGAAGATCCAGTCCATACCGCGCACGAATTACTTCCAGAACTTCCGGATTCAGGTTTTTCTGTTCTCCTGCACTGAACGGTCCTCCTGGAATGGCGTGCATCAAAAAGAACGTAATCGTAATCAGCAGGAACATTGACACGATTGCAATCAATACACGCTTAACAACATATTTCAACATAGATTTATCCTCTCTGCTTCAATTCCTTTTTGCGGCAGGCATCTCACTTTCATGAAACACCTGCCGCAGTTTGCATGCTTTCTTATTCTGCAATATCCGCATACTGGAAGAATACGTGACCGATGTAGTTCTTCACTACACCTTTCACCTTTGGATTTACCAGCATCGTATCTGTATAGAAGGTTACCGGAATGATCGGTGTTTCTTCAATCAGAATCTTTTCCGCATCGAGGAATGTCTTCATTCTCGTTTCATAATCGGTTTCTTTATAAGTCTTCTGCATCAGCGCGTTGTATTCCAGCGCTTTCTCATCATGCCAACGAGCATCTTTCAGACTGCCGTCCGGATTTACTTCACGGCGTTCTTCCCACAGGAACAGGTTGGTGCTCGGGTCATCATAGTCGCCGGTCCAGCCGTCATCTGCGATATCCCAGTCCTCAGTTTCAAATACATCCCAGTAAGTGGACGGTTCATAGGAAACAATTTCAATCTTGAATCCTGCTGCCTGCCACATGGACTGCATCGCCTGGGCACGGTTCATCGCTTCCTCATTATTCTGGCAGACATATTTAAATGTCGGCAGTCCTTCTCCATTTGGATATCCTGCTTCCTCAAGGAGCTTCTTAGCGCGTTCCAGATTGAAGCTTACCAGATCGCCTGCTTTATCACGATACTGCTCATCGCCCCAGTGAATACCATAAGGGACTAAACCGGTAGCAGGGAAGCTTACCTGACCCAGAATTTGAAGCAGGGTTTCTCTGTCAAGCGCCAGAGACAATGCCTGACGTACACGATTGTCTGTAATATGTCCCGTATGAATGGTCAAATAGTTTACACCGATACGGCTCTCGTTTACAAATTCTTCGCTGTCTTTATATTTGGAAACTGCTTCCGCATTGAGGTTATCTGATACATCGATATCCCCATTCTGGAAGGATGCCAGTTCTACAGACGGTTCATCCAGGAATACGAATTCCACCTGATCAATGGCAACATTATCTGTATCATAATAGTACGGATTCTTTTCCAGTACCACATTTACCTGATCTTTAAGGCTGACCATTCTGAACGGGCCGTTTCCAACGTAAGTTTCCGCAGTCTTATTCCAGTTCGGATTTTCATTTACAATGTGCATCGGCAGCGCTACATAAGTGCATGCGATATCCAGAAAATAAGTACAAGGGTTTTCCAATGTGATTTCCAGTGTGCGGTCATCAAGAGCTTTATAACCGACATCCTTCCATTCGCATTCTCCCGCAATGTAAGCGCCCATGTTCTTTACATACTCTTCCAGCGTCGTCTGCTGTGCAGCCGTCTTCGGTGCGCAGTAGTACTTCATAGTCTCTTCCCAGTCATGGGCAGTCATATCCGTGCCGTCAGAAAACTTTGCGTCCTCTCTGATATGGAAGGTCCATACCAGTCCGTCATCACTGGTTTCATATTTGTCCGCCCAGCCCATCTCAGATGTGCCGTCCTTGGAAATTCGCGTCAGACCGGTATAAATGTTATATTTCAGGACGCTGTACTTCGCATAACGGCTTCCTTCAACAAACTCCATCGACTCCGGCTGTCCGCCGTTGGCGTAAACGATTTTCTTTACTCCGTCTGCACCCTGGTCTCCTTTATCCTCTCCTCCGCATCCTGCAAGGCAGGTCAGCAGCATGGCCATGCAAAGCACGGTTGCCAATAACTTCTTTTTCATCTTTTCCTCCTTTCACGTCCCGCCAAAGCTGCAGAATCTTTCTCCCGCCCGGCAGACCGGGGAACAAAAATTTCTGTTCCCATACTTTCGCTGGTCTAAGACGCAACGTTTTCGCTTTATTCTGTTAAATTGCAATATTCATGCCATACATCCTGTTCACTCCAATAATACGTCAAACCACGTAAACTCAGCAGCTATCTCTCCGCTCCTCCTCTCCCGCAGCGCATTATAAACAGGTTCTATCTACCTATGAACTTCTTTGTACCTATTTATTTAATCTTTTTCTCTTTACCAGCGCTGTGCGCCCGGCAAGAACTCCCTCCAGCATTTCCAAAAAAGGAAAATATTAAAAGGGAGCGAAAGGACAGCATCGGCTGTCTTTTCGCTCCGTCTCCAAACTCTGATTATCAATTTATGACTCTATTAAATTTCCCTTCTATCCTATCAGCTTACCTCTGACTGCTGATCTGCAGCATCTTTTCCTTCAGTTCTGACTCCAGTCTGACGATCTCCGCCTCGGCCTCTCTGCGCTTGCGGCGGCCTTCCTCCTGAATGTTCATGACCTCGTCCAGCGTAGAAATCAGCGACTGGTTGGTAGCTTTCAGAGTCTCCATATCTACGATGCCTCTCTCTGCCTCCTTTGCGGTCTCCACGGAAGCCATTTTCAGCGTCTCTGCGTTCTTCTGCAGAAGCTGATTGGTCATATCCGTGACTTCGCGCTGGGCCTTTGCCGCCTGAGAAGAATGGACAACGCCGAGAGCCAGAACCATCTGACTTTTCCAGAGAGGAATGGTATTTACCAGAGTAGACTGGATTTTTTCCGTCATCACCGTGTCACTGCCCTGTACCATTCTAATCTGCGGCGCAGTTTGAATGGAAATCATTCTGGTCAGCTCCAGATCATGAAGCTTTTTTTCAAAGCGCCCGCACATGGAGTCAAGATCCCGCGCCGCCTGCGCGTCCTCTGCAAGACCCGACTGCTGTGCCTTTGCTAAAAGCGCCTGCAGTTCTCCTTCCCTGACCTCCTGCAGTTTCTTTTTCCCTGCGATGATATACATGGTCAGTTCCTTGTAATAGGTCCGGTTCAGGTCGTACATCTTGTCCAGCAGCGCGATATCCTTCATCAGCTGAACCTGATGGCCCTCAAGAACCTTGCAGATTTTATCAATATTGGCCTCAGCCTTGGCATACTTGTTCTTCATATTCTGGAGCTTGCCGCTCTGCTTTTTGAAGAAACCGAGAAAGCCTTTATTATCCTCTTCATCAAAACTTTTCAGCTCGGTAACCACGCTGCTGAGCAAGTTTCCAATCTCCCCAAGATCCTTTGTCCGTACATTCTCAAGGGCAGTTTCGGAAAAGTCAGCCATCTTTTTCTGTGTTCCGATTCCGTACTGCAGAATCACCGAGGAATCAGTCAAATCTATCTGCTGCGCAAACTGCTCCGCCATACGCCGCTCCTCCTCAGAGAGCATACTCTCATCCATAGCAGGCGCATCCTCCAGTTCCTGCGCTTTCAGTGCAGCAGAAGCCTGTTCCGCCTTCGCCGCCTCTCCCAGCGGGTCCAGCGTCATCACCGGCGCTGTCTGCATATCCTTAAGTACATCTGTCATTGTCTTCCTCCCGTCTTAAAATCCTTCTCGGTAAGGCCCTCCTGAGCCAGCATTGTCTTCAGCACCGACACGTCCGAAGACACATCCCATGCCATATCCTGAAACATATCATCAAGGAGAACCTCAAAGGCCCCGTTGAGCGTATCCAGCGTATCCTCAATCTCCTTCTTTGACGAAATGATGTTTTCGCCCTGCACCGGCTGTGCGTCTAAGTCCCTGTAAGCCTCCAGCAGCTTGATTGCCGTAGGCAGATAGTAATCCATCAGCTTTCGGATGTCCCCGGCAGTATCCGGTTCTTCCTCCACTCTGGCAAAAATTCTCCGCGTCAGCGTCTCCATGCGGAAAATCTTAGAGGATACTTCCTCTCCCGGTATAGCGTCATTGCAGGCCCGTATCTGCTCTATAAACCTCTGTCCTCTTTGGATAATATCGAGAATCCGCGGATCCATGGACTGCCTTCTATTCTCTTCCGCCGCTGATGCCGCTGCTGCCTTCTCAGACTCCATCTTCATCTGTTCCTGCCGCTGCCGCATCAAAGCGCAGTACTCTCTGTACGCGTCATCGGTGGTCAAAAGACAGGTATTCCCATCGTCCAGATGACCCTGAAGGAACCACATGTTTTTCAGCATCCAGGTCAAATCCTTCACCACGTATTTGTCCGACTTCATGATTCGCCTGGCCAAATCTTTGATGTTGCAGTACTCCTTATCCTGAATCGTATTCACATACAGGCGAAACCGCTTCACTCTGCCCAGCCGCCTTGTTCCTGCCGCCGCCATGACCGCGCAGGGTATAATAAGTCCGCCCAGTGTTCCCAGTGCAACGGCGGTCAGCCCTGTGCCGACTACCGCGCTGCCTGCTGCCGCTGCGATGAGAAAGGCCAGCAGTAAAATCCCGCCAAGACCGTATCCAATCACTGCCAGCGCAATACCAAAAGCCTGCTTACTGCCAGTGCCCGCATAGCGAAGCTGCGGTCTTTCAAAAGGCGCTGTTCCAGGAGCAGGTCTATACCCCGGTGATGCCGATGAAGATCTATGGGCAGATCTGTCCGGCTCCGGTCTTCTATAGGTTCCGCTGCGGCGATATTCTCCCGTTCCCAAATCGATGCCCGCCATACCTGTGTAACTGCCGCCTGTGCCAAAGGCGCTGTTTATGGTATTGCGTATGGTCTGATTCAGGCTGGCAAAATCGCTGCTGTCTATGGCGTCCTGAATACTTCGTTTGATGCTCTCTCCCCAATGTTCAAAATCCCTATTGTATCTCATGTATCTCTCCTAACGGGCCCTTCTGCAGCCTTGAAAGGCAGCCAGCCCCTTATCGTAAAATATCTCTTAATCTCTAATTTATTATAATCTATCAGCCACTGCTCTTCAAGTAAAATCACTGCTCCACTCTCAAATGGGCAGAGAAAAACCAGTCGGGTTGCACTTTCGACTGGTTCAGCTTTCATGATTTAATTGTTTGCTTGACAAGCAGCAGTTCAAATAGTGCTGTATTAACCGATAAAATACCGGCATCTTGCCAGTTCCATCGGACTGTCTGCTGTATAGGAGACAGTAAAGTCGTCCAGCTTCTCAACGCCCGGGAACCAGGATGCGGTCATAGCCTTCTGAAATTCCTTGTAGCACAGGGTCATGGTATAGGACTGGGAAAGCGGTTTGGCCTGCGGCAAAGGCCTAGACAGCACTTCGGTCACAGCTTTCTCAATCTCAGCTACCACCTTATCGGGATGTATATTCCATGTTGCATTGCCAATTCCTTTCTTTGTCGGAACGGTGACAATGCCCGGATATTCTGCCTCTGCTTCGCTGCAAATTCCGGCGTCACCGGACAGCAGCAGAGAAGGAACGCCCAGCTGGTCAGCAACCCCCGAATTGATGGTGAATTCAGACGCATATTTATCATTGATTTTAAACCAGTTATAGATGTAATCCTCACAGGTATGCTTCAGCGGGCTTGTGCTGGTCCACGCGCCGGAATGATAGCCAATGTAAATGATACCCGCAAAGGTTTCGTCTATGCCCCCGAGCATGGATAAAGGTGTGCACGCCCAGCCGGAAATCAGTTCAACCTCCTCCGGCAGCAATTCGTGGGCGATATTCATCGCATCCTCATGCCCGTCTTTGACAACCACACCATAGCCGCAGTTCAGTGCAGCTCTGCATGCAGCAGCAGTTTCCTTCGCCATCTGCCTGCAAGCTTCCTCATAACCCTTGCCGCCAAATCTGGTTGCTTCCCAGCTGGTGATTCCGCTTACGCCTTCGATATCTGCACTAATAAAAATTTTCTTCATTTATATACTCCTCTCAAAATTTAAAATGAACCGAGATAAAGAAACCCGGTCAATTGATACCATCACAAAACTGGTACGGCAGCACTCGGATGAACGCAAAATAACAGTTGATGCGTATTTACATCCTAATTATAACAAAATATTCTTCTCGTGCAAATATATCTTGCAAATTATATGCCATCAAATTTCCCCTTAAAAGCCCGCCAAAATCCACATATTGCAAAAGAAAATAATGAGGACAATCCAGTTTAATTGTGTTGTGCCCTGTTATTAAGTGCAGCATCTCATCACAAAAACCTGTATCAGAAGACCACTCCCCGATACAGGTTTTTATTTTATAGCAAGTATGTATTATGCCGGATGCTATGCAGCCGCTTTGTCCTGTGGTCTTCCTACCATCTTTGCCAAAAGAACATACAAAAGTCCCGCTGCAATAATGCCCTGCGCAAAAGGTACGCCGTAAGGAATCAGCTTGATTACCGCATAACCTGCTAACCAGGATACAATACCCAGCCAGTTAAAACCGTCAGCCACCTTGAAGTTCTCCGGTTTTGCTTTATTCACAATCCAGTAATCCGCCAAAATAACACCCATAGTAGGCAGCATCAAATCGCCCAGCACATAAAGGAAACTTTCAAAATGAGCGGCGAAGCCCAGCAGCGCGCAGATGGTTCCAATGACGCCGGAAATCATGGTCGCCGCAGCTCGCTTATTGTCCTTCAGTTTAAACATCATAACTGCGTTGATTCCGCCGGAATAGGCGTTGGTCGTGTTCGTGGTCCACGTTGCCGCAATCAGCACCAGCATGCCGAGAACAGGGATTCCGATTTCACAGAATACAATGGTGATGTCATACTGCTGCGCAACCTTTGTCATAACAGCACCCAGCACAATCATCAGAATGCCTGCCGGTGCAACGCCGATGGAGCTTGACAAAATGGTATCTTTGCGAGTCGCCTGATAGCGGGTAATGTCCGATGCAGCCAGACATCCTGCCGCCATGAAGCTGACGGTCAGAACGATTCCGTCTACAAAAGACATGGTAGTTTCAGGCGGATCTACGCTCAGTCCTGCGCTGCCATATTTATTGACCGCCATAATGGTTCCCACAATTGTGATTACAAAAAGGGCGGGAACCGCAATTTTGTTCAGCTTGTCCAGTGCATTGATTCCGTATACCGCAGTAATCAGCATGATGATGCCCCATACAGCGGAGGACAGCCAGACCGGAACGTCAAGTCCGAAAAACTCCATCATCAGATTGGAAAACGCGTTTCCGCATACATCATTCTGCACCGCAAACCAGCCTATCATAGAGATGAAAATCAAAGTGCTGATAATAAAGCGCGAACCCTTTTTTCCGAATCCGCCTAAAGTGGTCATGCAGGTAGGCACGCCCAGGTCACTTCCGATAATGCCCATAAGACTAAAGAGAATAATAACGATGATGTAACCCACAATACCGGAAATAATTGCAAGGTGCATTGGCATTGCACCAGCCAGCATACCGCCCAGAAGCAGGCTCGGTACACAAATCATGATACCCGCCTGCATAAACGCGACAGATATCCAGCTTTTTCTTTCTTCCATGGGAACCTTTGTCAGTGTGGTCGTTTCCATGGCTTTTTTCTTTTTCTCCTCACTCATGCGAAAACCTCCTTGGTTTTTTCTTGATTTTACAGAAAATTAATTCAGTTTTCTTTGTGCTGGTTTTAATTGTGACGAAATCTTTTTGTAATTATTACAAGTCAGAGATCGCGATTCAGCAAAATCCTGAGTTTAACTGCAATCGCAATGGTTTCATTAAATTTAATGGTGTCGCTGTCCATATTCAGCGCGCTCTTGACGCGGTTGACTCTGTATCTTATGGTATTCACATGCTGATTCATCATTTCTGCTGTCAGCTTAAAATCGCCGGAGTTAGCCACGTAGTTTTCTATAGTCAAAAGCATTTCAGAAAGATTTTCCTCGGCTATCTTCTCCCGCAGTGCCGCCAGATAAGCATCATAGTAATCCTCTGCCTCCTGGGTGTCTTTCATGGTAGTCAAAAGCTGAATAGAAGAAAGGGCGTCGTAGGTCCTGACTGTCATATTCATGGCCTTTGCCGTCTCCAGTGCAAGCCTTGCTTCCTCCAGCGCCTTGCCGCAGTCCTTTCTCGAAAATATACGGCTGTAGCCGATAACCGGATTGTCAAGGAACTCCTTGATTCTGACAAGGCATGCGTCAAGGGTAGCCGCTGTTTTTTCTTTGTTGTCCTCGCTGAGCAGAATCACCATACCCTGTTCTGTCCTGACAAAGATGTCATTCGCTCTGTTCAGGTAATAATTCTGCAGTTCCAGCTGCGCAATATCGGAATTAAATTCTCCCTGTATAAAAATAGCTCTGAGATACTGCTTCACTGTTGGCTTAATACTGTAAAGTACCTCGCTGCGGGCAGCATCGCTTAAATTTTCATACATGATTTTATCCAGACGAAGTTTGTTTATGGTATTATACGTATCAAAGTTAATATAGCTGTGAACTGTATCGATGATGATTCTGTACGGATATTCCTCCGGTATGAGCACTACCGAAAAATTGCTGTCATCGCACAATTTCAAAAGCTGCGGCGTCAAAAGGTTCAAACGGTCAGCGGTAATAATCAAAAGCCCTGCGCAGCCTGCGTGTATCAAACATTCCAGGAAAAAGCGAACCTCCTCCTGCTCCCTTTCTTCATCACGAAATTGTTCCAAACACGTGATAAACAGGTCTCCCTCACAGAGAATTTCCCGCTCCAAAATATCAGGCAGCGCAGGACAATCAAAAACAGAAATCCACTTGACTTTCCTGCTGAGACCCGCCTCCCCCGCCAGCACACGGCTGTGCTCAAAAAGCTTATCTTTCAAAAGTGTCCCGAATTTTATGTTCATCGCGCTGCTCCTCCCGGCTTTTTCTTTCCTGCACGTGGTTCGTAATATTATTATAGCCGAGAGAGGAATTTTTTCAATAGAAAATCGCCCGGTACCGGGCGAAGGGGGGGAGACAAACGCACGAAACGTGCGAAACATATGAGGCGCACGAGATGTACAAGGCATAAAAATGTTCGTGGCGCACAGGGCGCATGAAACAGGCAAAGCCCACGAGGCGCACAAGACGTATGAGGCGCATCGTTGATACCTTTCGGCGTTTTACATTTCTGCCTACACCCTCAGATTAGGCGCTTACGAGGGAAGCATGGAATTAGCCCGTTTTTTTCACATATTATGCTTTGAATTTTCAGGTTGTCCATTAGATTCAAATCACCGAAGACAATATAGTTAACGTTATAGCTACTTTTTTTAATTGTTTTGTCCCATTTATACCAAAGGCCATCATGATGTTCTATAGGAATCCCCATTACTTCTGCTTGTAAATTCACATTTTGAATAGATTGCCAATGGAAAACGTATTCACTTAACACGTCTTCCTCACTATCACAATAAATTAGCCCCACTGGGATTCCACCATATTCGCAAGCTTTAGATAACGCAAGAACACTATCTTTTCCGCTACTAAACATACAAATAAACGGCTCCCCTTTTGGCACATATCTAGCCACTTTATCTTTAATTATCCACTCATTCACCATTGCGTCTACCACACTCTCTGTTCTCATATTTTTAGAATTCATAAATTTAATCAAGTCTAAACAATTCAATTTTCCAACTCAGTCGTGATACAAAACAGCTTGCGCATGATACATATTCTTATATAGCTCGCACCGTTCCATTAACTGCTGATGTGTTCCACTGTCAATAATGCAGCCTCGATTCATTACAATAATCCTATCTGCAATCTGCGCACTTCCAATTCTATGAGTTACTAAAACAGCTGTTTTGTCTTTAATGATTTCTACAAACTGCTTATAGATTGCGCTTTCTTCCAGCGGATCAATCGCTGCTGTAGGTTCATCAAGGACAATCAAATCATGCTTTTTATATAATCCTCTTGCGATAGCGATTCTTTGCCATTGTCCACCTGATAAGTCAATTCCTCCAAATTCAACGCCCAAGTTCGTATTCAAGTCTGGCAAAATCCCGGTTTTTTGTCCGATGCTCTCAATATATTCTTCATCAATCTTTTCTTTCACATCGCTTATTGTAATGTTCTCTCTAAGTGTCATCTTGTATCGCCGGAAATCTTGAAATACCGCTGATTCTTTTATTGCTTCCGGTACGATGACCTTCCCTTCCGTTGTTTCATAAAGACCCAGCAATATCTTTGTCAGCGTTGTTTTTCCCGAACCATTTTCTCCAACAAGAGCAATTTTTTCTCCCTTCTTGATTTTCAGATTCACGTTTTTTAGCACATATTCCTTGGAATGCGGATATTTAAAGCTAACATCCTCTAAAGAAATGATGTCTGCTTCAGCGCCCAGATTTTCATTTCTTTCAGCCATAGTCTCGGATTCTGGTGTCTCTAAGAAGTCAACCAAATTTTTAATGGCACCTACAGACCCGATATTTTCTCCAATATCATCACTGATTAGTTCTTTCATCTCATCAAACAGCAACCCGATTCCGTTAAGTGCAGCCGCAAAAGCGCCAATAGTAATCACGCCGGCAAGAACATTATCAACAAGCAAGTACAATACTATGCCGTAGCCGAAAATGGTAATCAACTTTGCAATAAGGTCAATCTTTAAGTTCTTTCTTTGGAAAGCGATTTCAAGCTGATTTACCGCCTCCATTGACTGTTCAAACAAGCCCTTGAAGAATGAAATCGCACCTAACAGTCTTGTTTCCTTGAGATACTCACGATTTGTAATACACTGATGATAATAATTCATTTCACGCTGCGGCTCTGCTGCTTTGTCTACCAAGTTTGATTTTGCTCTGATTTTATACACGTAACTAATGCATATCGGCAAAAATATCAGCAAAACGGCCCAAACAAATTGCGGGTTTAAAGCATGCAAATAGCTTCCTAAAATCAAATAAAGCGGTAAATGACACGTTAATGGTGTAAAGCAAATAAATAGCAGAAAAATCGATTCATCCCTGCCTTGTATAGCTCTTTGCAGCTGATTAAACATGGTTTCACTTTCAAAAGATACCGCCTTTAACCTATCTGCCTTCGCATGCAGTTCATAAGTCAAATCACGTTTAATGATTTCAAACATCACATTCATAACGTAAACGCTCAAGCCATTAAAGAGTTGATTTGCAATTGTCACGCAGCCAAAAAACAATGCCACATTAATAACCTCTGATTTCCCCATCTCTCCATTTATTGCTTGCAGCAGACTGTCATACAAGTCTTGTGAGCAATAAATCAAAATGCCCATACATAAACTATTTGCAACACTAAACAGACCGCTTAGCACAAATAGTCCTGGACAGGATTTCACCATTTTGGGAAAAATATTCCTAATAACCTTTATGATTTCATTTTGTTTCTTCATCGTACCATGCCCTCTGACTTTCATACATTTTGGAAAAAGCACCTTGTTGCTCCATCAGCTGTTCAAAACTGCCCGCTTCACTAACAGCTCCATCATCTACTACATAAATCATATCGCTGTATCGTGCAACTGCTAAGCGGTGTGAAATCACAATTATTGTTTTTTTGTTGGTCATGTGATTCAATGATTGATAGAAATTTCTTTCAGCAATTGGATCTAATGCCGCAGTTGGTTCATCAAAGAACACTACGTCTGAACCTCCTATCAGATTTCTTGCAATTGCTAATCTCTGCCATTGTCCGCCTGAGAAATTCTGTCCCTCTTTAAAGTGACTTCCCAAAATCGTATCCACTCCCTGTTCCAGTTTCTCAATCTCATCCTCAAGGCCAACTTCACTAATTATATTGGAAAGCGCTTTATCATCGGCAGCATTTCCATACTTTAAATTTCCCAAAAGAATATTATCCCGCACTGATATTGCATATTTTGAAAAATCCTGAAAAACCGCCGAACAAATCTTCCCGATTTCTTTCTTGTCATAGGACTTTATATCTTTCCCATTTAGCAAAATCTTCCCTTCGTAGTCTTCATACAGTCCCAGCACCAATTTAACCATGGTAGTTTTGCCTGAACCGTTTACTCCTACAATGCAATATTTCTTGTTGGCCTCTATTGTAAAACTCAAATTCTTTAACGCATAAGTTTCACTATTGGGATATCGAAAACTTACATTCCAGAACTCTAAATTCTCAAATTCTGCATAGGACTCCTCAGGGTTCTCTGTTTCCTTGACTTCATCCAGATTCATAAACACGTTATAATCTTTCATATACTCTTTCGTATTTGTCAGCCAGTCAACATTTTCCATGAAATCCCATGCCATAACTTTTACAAACTCATATACCGCACCTACCAGAGAAATATATAGTCCGACCGTCATTTCTCCATTTAGCGTCGGATTAATCAGAGCAATTGTAGTTAAAATCCCAATCAGCGCAGTAAAGACACTGGCCATTTTGCTTTTTACATACCATCTAAGGCTGGTCTTTAATTTCGTCTTACGAGCAAATTCAAATTTTTCTCTCCATTGCGTGTTAATATGATTCCCATATTGAAAAAGCTTTCTCTCATATACAAAGTCTTTCCCTAAAGCAATATCAGAAAAATATTCTGCTTGTCTTTGCACCTGCGTTACTTCTTTTGCCGTTTCATATGTAGCTCTTCCGCTTTTGATTGCCAAAATGAATAGTGGTACTGAGCACACCATGATAAAAACAGACGTCCAAATCGCTGCACCTGCCAATATTATCAATATTCCTACTACTTTAACAATAAATCCTACAATATCCAAATAACAGCGAAAACACTCTATAATCTTTTCCTCTGCCTGTGGCATTACTCTCTCCGCCAAATTCAGTGTTTCCTCGTCTTCTGTATAGCGATATTGTATCTTGGCATATTTATTTAACAATACATCGTTACAATGCTTCCGAATTCTAATCTGACACTTTGCGCTAAGCCATTCAAATAAATTTGGTTCCATCCAAATAAAAAGTTGTAAAGCTATATAGCTGCAAATCAGTATTATAATATGCTGGATAGTTACATTTCCGATACCGTTAAAGAAATCTAACACTCCATCTAAAAAAGCAGCAAATACCACAATCATAACGTTTTGCGCAATACTTGCTAATAAAGTTAGCAGCACTAATCCCATTGCAGCAGCTCCCGAAGTTTTAAGTACTAAAACCAGGAGAGTTGTAAAATTCATCTTTTTCATGAAGATTCTTCTCCTTACTATTTAGAAACATCTAATAAGTTCTTGATATAATCCGCTATATTGTATATCGTCGACAACAAATTAGAATTCAAATCTGCATCATCAATTTCAACATCAAAATCACTTTCTATCATTAATAACAACTCCAATGCATCTATGGAATTAATATTGTATTTTTCAAGAAAGTTCGAATCATGCGAATCGATGTTAACATCATCTGCCAAATCAAATTGACGCTTAATTAGTAAGCGCCTAATCTGAGGGTGTAGGCAGAAATGTAAATGCGAGCATTTTACTACATTTCTGTATTCTCGCATTTACCACATGCTTTTTGTACTTCCTCGTTCCAAGGCGCCAGTTTGTCTAATTCTTCATCGTTCATATTGGATGACGGACGGTGCTCAAGCAGATACTCCAGATATTTATGCTGGCTCAGTCCATGAAGTTTAGCCATTTCTACGATGGTATAGATCCCCATGCTGGCTTCAGCACCTTCAACACTGCTGCTGAACAGCCAGTTCTTGCGTCCGACGGTAACCGGTCTTATGGAGTTCTCACTTGGATTGTTACTAAAACTGCATCTTCCGTCTTCCAGGAAGGTCATCATGAAGTCGCGTCTGTTTCTGATGTAGGTAATGGCTTTGGACAGTTTTCCGCTTCCGGTAACAGGCTGTGCATCAGCCCACGCCAAGAAAGCCTCGATGACAGGCTTCTCGTCTTTGAGTCGGCGGTTCTGGCGCTGCTTGGCAGAAAGACCTTTTTCGGCATATCTCCGCTCATACTCAAACAGTTTGTTGCAGTACATTACGCCCTGTACTGCCGGGTGGCTCAGGTCATTGCCATGTCCTGCAGGTATTGCTTCATACAGATATCTCCGGATATGTGCATAACAGGTACAGCGTCGGATATCTTTCAGTTTGTTGTATCCCGAATATCCGTCACACATCAGATAGGTTCCCGGTTTGACTCCATCCAGCAGTTTTACGGCAATATCACCGGATCTGCTCGGGGAATAGCTGAAGTGAACAATCGGAGGAAGTCCGTCTTCCCCTGAACGCATCAGCCAGACATAGGATTTGCTTTCCGGACGTTTATCCGGTTCGTTCAATACCTGGATTGGTGTTTCATCCATCATGATGAACTGCCTTTCCAGCAGTTTACGGTGGAAGTAACCGGTCATTGGTTTAAAATATTTCGCGTTACACTGTACAGACCAGTTTGCCATGGATGTTCTGGTAATCTTTGCACCCAGTTCTTCGAAACTCTTTTCGAGGCGGTAGAACGGAACAGACATGGCAAATTTCTGATAGAATGCCCATGCTGCAAGGGACGGGGACGCATAACTTCCCTCAATCAGTGCCTTAGGTGCTGCATCATCCTTGATGAACTGAGGATCTTCTGTTTCTTTACATACAGGACAGCTGAATGTTGTCGCAACATATTCAACCATGTACATGCTTGGTTTTACATGCACCACTTCACGGCGGATGACTTCCGTACCGATGGATCTCATCGGTGTATCGCAGACAGGACAGAGTTTATCTTCATCTGTCAGGGTATCAATGAAAACCTGTTTCACAGGAAGATTTTTAAACTGTTCTTCCAGTGTCGGTTTCTTCTTACGTGCTTTTTTGTAGGTAACTTCAATAAATTCCGGTTCAATGATTTCCGCAATGGGGTCAGGTTCGTTTGCGAATTCACTGAAAAGGTTCAGCTGGTCTGCATCCACAGGTATGGTTCTTTCTTTGGAAACACCATAAAGTTTCTTTCTGAGCAGTGCCATCTCAGCTCTCATTTCTGACATGAGCTTCTCATTTTCAGAAAGCTGCCTGTGCAGAAGATCAATCGTCCTGTTCAGGTTATCGATCGTTTTATTCAGTTGGCTGATTGTGTCCTTCTGTTCTCTGAAACGGACATCGTTTGCTGACTGTGACATACTCAGGTTTCTCCTTTTTCTCTTAAGTATATTCTACCATATATGGAAAAGCAAAGAAAGAGAAAAGTGATTGGAATTTCAATATTTTTAAGTTTGCAAACCATTGAATTTACGGGATTTTCAGAGCCTTTGGCTGTTCGATTTCAAGACCTGACATCAGCCAGTCCAGCTGCTGCCAGGTGATGGATTTTACCTCGCCTGCATTGCGGGGCCAGCGGAATCTCCCCTGTACGTCTGCATTGAGACGTTTGTATAAAAGGACATAACCATCTGATTCGCGGAGGAGTATCTTGATACGGTCAGAACGTCTGCCACAGAAAAGATAGATAGAGGACCTGTCCGGTTCTTCATTCAGCTTATCCATGACCAGGGCGTAAAGACCATCTATTGACTTCCTCATGTCGGTATAGCCGGTGATGATATATATGTTGGTTGCAAGAGAGATATCGCCAATCATCTGGATCCTCCAAGCTGGCTGAGCACCATGCAGAAAAGCTGGGGATCGATATTACTGGATATGCGGATAACCGCATTGCCTGTACAGATTTCCATGGCTGTTTCACAGTTCTGAGGGGCATAGGAACGGCTAAACCCGTCAGTGCAGAACCGGGCTGCATTCTCCGGTGTGTCGGGAAGAACATCCAGCCTGACAACATCCTGCTTTACAGCCTTAGACTTGGATGTTCTGCCTGTCGGCTCTGGAATATTCGGATAGCCTTTCTTGCGGAATCTGGCAATCCAGTTGTAGAAGGTGCCGGGATTAATGCCTTTTTCCTGACACCACTGGTAATCGGAAAGGCCGCTGCTGCGGCATTCCATAACAAGTTCAAAGCGCTCTTCCTGGGTGAGCAATCGTGTATTCATTATGATTAACCTCGCATAATTGTAGAGTAAAATGCTTGCATTCTATCCTGGAAGCAGAGCAAAATACTCGCATTTTCCACCTTTAATTATGAAGGGTTCGATGGATGATTACAA
>JALEOD010000018.1 GCA_022767345.1 Emergencia sp. | reverse complement strand
TGAAACAGTATTTTCGAGTCCATTGTGAACTATCATTTCATTTATCAGTTTTGCGCACAAAGGCGTATAACTATAATCTTAAAAAAAGAACAAAAAAGAGGGAGGAATTCTTAAAATGAAGAAATTTTTAACAGTGCTTCTTGCATTGTCAGTTGTCTTCACTTACAGCTTTTCATCTGTAGGCGCAGTGTTTGCAGCTGATAATTATACAGTGGCTACTGCGAAGGTTGAACTAGAAGCAGTTAAAACTAGCCAGATGAACCTTATTACTGCTGTAAAAGGAACTTTAGACTTTAAATATGACAAAGATGGCAATTGCACAGAGTCTGGTTTAGAAGACTATGATCAGGCAGCAGTTGAGGCAGCAGCTAAAGCCTTAGAAACTGCCGCTGGCAAAGCAATGGATGACGCAATTAAAACACAGGTTGAGGCCATTGACACTGCAATTAAAACCGGAACTGAAATTACTGATCTTGCTACATATAAGACTGCTGTAATTGCGGCAGTAACTAGTTATGATAGTAATGATTTGACTACTAAGACTGGTTTTATTGCTGCATTAAAGGCTGATACAGTTACTTTAAAAGAAAGTAAAGAAAAAACTACTTATGATAAAGTAATGAAAGACATTGCAGAAAACTATGCATTGTCTAAGTATCCTGCAGGTGGTGAATTCACTGCAGCCGGAAGCGATGCTAGATATACTGCACAGCAGGTCGTTGCAAATGCGGTTGCTGAAGCAAACGAGAAAATCAAAGAAGCTCGTAAAACAGTAACTGATGCAGACAAAGAAGCTACTGGCTATGAGACTACTTTGAGTAATGCTATCACCACGTATGGAACCGCATATACTGATATCGCCACTTATATTGCAAAATATACAGATAGCGATGGTAATTCGGTTAAAACTCTTGATCAAATTAAAGATGAGCAAGAAGATGCAGATAAAGAAAATGCTGGAACTTTTGCTGGTTTAAGTGCATATGCACTGAAAGATTACTATGATGCTATGATTGGCAAGGTTACAGATACAGCAGAACCGTTCGATTTAACTGCTTTTGTTGGTGCTCTTGGTGCAACAGATGAAAACGATCCATTATATGTTGCAGCAAATGCTACAAAGAAAACTAATGCAAAAGTAGTTGGTGTTGAAGTAAAGGATATTACCAAAGCAACCAGAACAGAATTCAATGCAATCAAAAATGCTTTCCATAAAGCAATCAATGATACATTAGATGTTGCTCAGGTTTATGCAGGAACAAAGGGTGCAAATGTAGCTAGTCTTTATGATACTGCTGCTGGTCAGGAAGCAACATTCACTGGCACAATCAAAAAAGCGCTAACTATTACTGAAACATATGCTGCTGTTAAATCACATGCTGAAGGATTAAAAGATGTTTACAGATATGGCGTGAAGTTATATGATAACGCAAAAGTTGATGCAGTCATCGCTGCTGCAGAAGCCGTAGTTTATGCAAATCTGAACGGAGCTTCTAAAGAAGTAAAAGAGTATATCGTTGATGCGGCTAAGGTTGCTTTCCCGAAAGCAGCAATCACTGATTATGACAGTGCTTTGGATGCTATGAAGATTGATGGTTATGAAACTCTTGCTGAAAAGTTTGCTGCTGCACAGGATGAAGCAAAAAAGAAGTTTGACGGCGCAATCATCACTTCCGGAATTGATGCAACTCCAGAAGCTGACAAAGTTTATAAAGAATCTCTGTATGATGGAACTTCCACTACTGCAGATGGTGAAGACTATGCTGCTATTAAGACGGAAGCTGTCGATGCTATTGATGCTGCACAGACCTATGAAGATATCGATGCTGCTTTAGCTACAGCGAGAGAAAAGCTGGCACAGCTTGTACTGGCAGTAGATAAAAAGGATGTAAAGGATGCTAAAGATGCTCACAAAGCTGCACTGGCTAAATATGTTGAAGAGCAGAAAGCATTATTAGGTGATAAATATCGCCCGGCTTCTTTCACTGATGTAGAAACTGCTGGTGGAAAACTGATTGATGCTGCTAATACTGTTGCTGCTGTAAAGGCTGCATACGCAAAAGCACAGGCATTAGTTTCCGCTATTAAGACTAATGCAGAAATCACAGAAGCTGAAAAAGCTGTAAAGACTAGAGTTGATGCACTTCCTTACTCCACTGAAGTAACATTAGCTGACAAAGCTGCAATCGAAGCTGCAAGAGCTGCTTATGATGCTCTGGCTGAGATGTATGGAGCTGATGCCTATGGTGTAGACCCTGTTGGTGCTTATGCTAAATTAGATGCTGCTGAGGAAGCTTTAGCTGCCTTAGTGGGAGCTGATTTAACGGAAAAAGTTAAAGCAATGGCTGCTAAAATTAAAGCTATTGGCGCAATCAACAATGATAAGGCTGCAGAAGCTGCAGTAGCATTAAAAGCAGAAGCGAAAGCATTAGCTGCAGAAGTTAAAGCATATAACGAAGATGCAGACACAGCAATCAGCGGTGCAGACTTCACTGCATTAACTGATTTCATTGCAGAATCTAAGACTGCTTTAGCTGGTGATACTGTATATGCTGCTGAACTTTACCTGGCAGAAAAAGCAACAGCAATGTTACCAAAAACTATCGAAAACTCTGATAAAGCTGCAGTCGAAGCTGCAAGAGCTGCATTTGAAGCATTAACAGATGTGCAGCAGGCAGCGTATGAATCAGATGGCTATTTAACATTACTGGAAAGTGCTGAAGCTAAATTGAAGGATGCACAGATTCAGGCTGTTAAAGCATTCAAGATTAAAACTACTACTAAGCGTTACACTGGTTCCAAGATGAGAGTAAACTGGACAATCGTTGAAGGTGACGAATCTGCAATCGACGGTTACAGAATCTACTTCTCCACTAAGAAAACTAACTCCGGTTACAAGTACTTAGCTAAGACTTCTAAGAAGTACATCAACCACACTTCCATCAAGAAGAACGTGAAGAAGGGTACCAGAGTATACTACAGAGTAAGAGCTTATGTTGAAATTGACGGCGTAAGATACTTCTCCGACTACTCCACAGTAGGTAACAGAATCTGGAAATAAGGTTCTAAATTAAATCAAAAACAAATGAAGAAGGTCGGAATTCCGGCCTTCTTTCGCTCTATATGTTTTCAATCAAATAATATCAATCAAAAGTTTTTATTGTTATTGATTAAATTGTCTAGTAGCAGATAGCTGCGCGACATAAGAGTAGCTATTCGTCAACATCCCTAAAGACATTCCACTTTTGCAGATGCGCAAGCTGATCCATTTTTTCGCAGATTATCAAGAATACTTGAACTCTATAATTTTCTTGATCAATCCAAAAATAAACCAGATAATGATTTACTATAAATACTCGAACACCTTCACTTTTCCAAGGCTCCTCATTAATCAATTTAATCCTATGTGGCATTGTGGATAGTGAAAATATTTTTTCTTCCATCAAATTTAAAAATCGTTTAGCGGCTGAAGGATTTGACAGCGTATCAGAAATGTATTTAGCATTTTCGTAAAGCTGCTTCTGAGCCTGTTTTGTTAATTTTACCGTATAATACTCCATGCTTACAGTTCCATTCTGATATTATTGAAAACTTCTTCAGCTGGCACGGATTCATCAGCTTTCGCCTGCGATAGCCCCTTTTCCATCATCTGATTAAATTCAGTTGTCGTAAGTGAATCTTTTGTCTGTGGTCCTGAGAGGTTAATGGAAAAAGGAACTCCTCCCTTAAGAATCACTTGTCTATATGCCATATCTATAAAAGCAGAAACCGGGATTCCTAATTGAGAAAGAATCAGTTCCGCATTTTCTTTGATTTCCGGTTGAATTCGCGCAGTAACGGTAGCAGTTTTGATTGCCATAAAAACACCTCCTTACAATCATAGTTTAACATTTTGTATGATGTTTTGCAATACATTTTTGACTATTATAATAAATTCCGAGCTTCCTCGAAGTTCATTGTGAACTATCGTTTCATTTATCAGTTTTGCGCACAAAGGCGTATAACTATAATCTTAAAAAAAGAAAAAAGAGGGAGGAATTCTTAAAATGAAGAAATTTTTAACAGTGCTTCTTGCATTGTCAGTTGTCTTCACTTATAGCTTCAGTGCTGTAGGAACTGCGTTTGCGGCTACTGATGCAGAATTTAATGGAAATGTAAATGCTGCATTAGAAAGAGTGCAGGGCAACATCGACCGTGCATACGAAAGCGCTTTAAAATCTATCAAAGAAACTACTACTAGTGGTTTCGTTATCAGTGCTGATTCTTGGAAAGCGGTAGCTTCCGAATACAGAGATGCTCAGAAAACTCTTGCTGGAGCAAGAGCTGAAGAGATTAAGGGAAAGGCTGCTTTAAAAGACAGTACTGAAGCTGAACTGATTGCTTTATTTGTTGAAACAAAAGGCGGTACTAACTCATTCGTTGGCGAAGCTCCAATCACTGATGCAGTTGAATTTATCAGAGGAATGCAGGCTGATACTGATTTACAAAAGAAAGCTGCTGCCGTTGAGTTTAACACAATCAAGGCAAATGCTATCAAAAATTTAGAAAGTGTTAATCTGACAGTTTACTCCACTGACGAAAAAGAGATCGCTGGCGAAAAAACTAGCTATCGTGCAATTGCGAAAAAAGTAATTGATGATGCTGTTGCTGCAATCAAAGCGATCGTCATTGCAGAAGGTGCAGAACCCGCTGCAGTTAAAACTGAAGCTGACAAAATCGGTACAGCTGGTAAATCTGCATACAAAGAAGCAAGTGGTACAGAACAGGTTGCTGTTGCAGGTACTGGTAAACTGGCAGATATCGAAGTTGTAAGAGATGCTGAAGGCAAAGAAACCGCAGTTTATCAGATTTCTGCAGCAACTGTGGCTACAAAACAGTTAAAAACAATTGATCAGGAAGCTGGTGAAGCATTAACTTTAGAAGCTGCTAAAAGTGCTGCATTAGCACAAGTAGAAGCAAAAATTTCTACATATCTGGCTAGCAAAGTAACAAAACCTTCTGAAGAAGTTGCTGCTGCACAGAAATTAGCTGCAGCATACAAAACTGCGCAGACTTATAGAATCAATGCTGCTACTACTGCGGCATCAATTGCAGATCCGAAAGCAATCGTAGATACAGATAAGTATGTGGCAAATGTAGCTGCTATCGAAGAAATTGAAAAAACTGCTGCTAAGTATAAAGCAGCATTAGACGAAAATGGCGCTGCAGCATATGATGCTGATGCAATTGATAGGATTGTAAAAGATGCAAAAGATGCTGCATACAATAATGACGGAACAGCATATAGCGGTAAAGATGATGCAATCACTGCTATCAAAGCTGCAAAAGCTACTCCTGCTGGTGTGCTAGATGCTTATAAAGTGGCAAAAGCAAAATACGAGATCGAAGCAGCTCGCGATGCAAAACTTTATAGTGCAAACGGTGAAGATTTATTCTACGCACCTGAAAAGGCAGAAGTAGAAAAACTTTACGATGCATTACTTGCAGAATTAGAAAAAGTAACCAAAGATGCAGAAATTACAACTATTACAAACAAATTACCTGCTACAGGCACTAAAGCTGATGCAATTGATGATAAATCAGAAGTTGACGGTAAAGTGAAGGTTGAGATGTCTGCTGACTGGGCTAGACTGGAAAAATACATGACATATCTGAGTGGTTCTGGTGACAAAGTAATTAAATTTGACAACCAGGGTTATACACAGGATTATTTTGCAACTTTCTATGCTGAAAATGGCGTAAGAGTTAAGGCTGACATCACTGAAGCTTTATATGCAAAGGCTGAAGCAGAACTGAGAAAAGCAAAGACCGTAGGTGAAGTAAAAGCTGACAAAGAAGCTGTAGAAAAAATGATTTCTGCACTTCCTGCAAAAGTGACTATCGCTGATAAAGCAGCTGTAGAAGCAATTTGGGAAGCTTTAACTGCATATAATAAAGCAGCAGGAAAAACTCTTGCTAATACAGATATTGCTAACATCAATACTTACAGCTTAGCACTGAAAGCAGTAGCAGATGCTGAAAAGGAAGTTGTAACTGACACATTCAAAAAGCTTCCAACCACTGCAACCGTTACTTCTGCTGACAAGGCTGCTGTAAAGGCTGCAAAAGAAGCTGCTGAGGAATTCAATGCAAAGGTTGATAGTGGTGAGATTTATGGAAGTACTGGTGTTGTTGCATATACTGACAGTGTAACTGATGACTTATTAACTGAAATCCAGAAGTTAGAAAAGAATGCGGTTCTCAATGCAATCGAAAAACTTCCTTTGAACATCACTTTAGCGAACAAAGCAGATGTTGAAGCCGCAAGAGCACTGTATGATGCATATGTAGCAGAGTATACCGACTTTGAAACTAGTAAGGATGCTCGCACTGATATCACCAACAAACAGGAACTCTTTGATGCAGAAGCTGCTATCAAAGCATTAGAAAAATCTGATGCAGAAGCTCGTATTCAGGCAGTTAAATCTTTCAAGATTAAGACTACTACGAAGCGTTATACCGGTTCCAAGATGAGAGTAAACTGGACCGTTGTTGAAGGAAATGAATCTGCAATCGATGGTTACAGAATTTACTACTCCACTAAGAAGTCCAACTCCGGTTACAAGTATCTTGCTAAGACTACTAAGAAGTACATCAACCACACTTCCATCAAGAAGAGTGTAAAGAAAGGTACCAGAGTATACTACAGAGTAAGAGCT
>JALEOD010000017.1 GCA_022767345.1 Emergencia sp. | reverse complement strand
AGCCTTACAAGGTCTACATGATGGCTTCTGCCAACAAGTTCCTGCGTATCTACTACGCCTCGGTAACTGCTTATCTAAACACACTGGCGCGGATCTGATCTCATACTGAACACCTCTCTGGCCGACCGCCGTTTCAATTTTAGAGCGCTCAGCGGTCTGGCTTTGTATGGCCTTTTTTCTGACTTAAAATCTTGAAATTCCTACTTGACTTTCATTAGCAGGTCTTTCCGTATTTGGGCATAAAAAAAGCGGTGTCCTGTTCTCCCGTGATGGGAAAGAGGAACGCCGCGTTTACGGTGTCGTATTCAATTCGGTTGATGATGTGTCGTATCTGGGTGTCAGGCATTTGCAGGAGGGTCAGCATATTTGCGGCTCAATCCAAAAGTAGTAAATTGGTAGTAAAATGAGTTCTCATATCCTGCGTTTTGCCTGTATTTCAGGGCTTTTCAGAGATAATCAGAGTTTTTCAGATAATAATAAAGGGCAAAAGTCAGATAGGCTTTTCCGCAGCCGAAGTCAATGATTCTTAAAGGTCTATCTTTTGGCAGAGCAGGAAAAACATCTTCAACAATTTCCAGATACCGATTAATCTGTCTGTACTTGCTGTAGTGTTTCTGAATCACATTTCCGTCTTTGTCCATGACGCCAAGGCGCGCCAAAAAATCACACGGCGTCTTTTCCGGAATCAGTCTCTTTTTCTCCCTGTTGTGTTCGAGAGTCGGCATGCCTTTAGTGGCAGGCTTTGTTGTAATTCTCGGCTTTTCCGGTTTTGCGGCAAGAACCTGCACATCCTCGGACAAGGTGAAGATGTTTATCTGTTTAAACGCCTCCTGTGTAAGACGAAGGGCCAAAGCTGCGGCTTCCTCCGCGGAAAGATTCTCATGGGTCACTTTCTTCTCAAAGGTATACTCCGCCTGAAAACACGTTTTTCCCGAAAGCTTAACCGGCCTTATGGTAACCTTAGCGCAGGCAAGAGACTTCTTCCGTTTCCCTGAAAAAATCATCCGCACCAGCTCTCCCTTTGCAAATATATCGTAAAACAATGTCTGTAATGTTTCCATATTCTATTTCTCCTCTAGTTTATTCCTGCCATATCCATCAGCTGCGGCGTCAAGAAGCATTCGAGCAAAGCTGCGACAATCAAAAGCGGTATTACCACCATCACAAAACCTTTCGCAATGCCATTGAGCATAGGCAGAATTTTTTCCTCTTTTGCCCCTCCGAAAATTTTCAGGGTAAGCGTTTTGCAGAGGTATATGCCCATGGCCATGGACAGAAAAAATGCTGGAAGTTCAAAGATTCCATGAGGCAAAAGTCCAAAGACGACAGTCTTTGCCAGGCTGACAACGCCGCTTGCCTGCACGACTCCCAGCAGCGCGCCAATCATCATGCTGTTGGATAAAAGCGCCCAGGCAGGCAGAAATATAAACGGAATCAAGCCTAGCCCCACACATGTAGCGCAGGCGAAGAGATTACTGCGGAAAAGGGCTAGAAGCGAAAGGGTTCCATCCTTTCCGGTCACCGCTTCCACGCTTGGCATATAAAGGGATAATACACTTTGCGCATCTGCAATATTCTCATAAAAATAGAAGTAAAAGACTGCGGTCGCCGCGATAAAAAGGCCTCCCACAATCAATGTCATTTTCAATAGTTTCTGTTTCATCAGCATCTCCTGTTTACCCATAAATCTTTGCCAGAATCCACAACATCGCATTAGCGGGAAGAACTCTGTACAAAAGCCCTAAAAATTCATTAGAAATTCCAACAATTTTGTGCGCAGGAAGATTCCTGCGTTTAACCAGTGCGCGCACAGTGTCCGCCACCTTCACAGGGGACATGCCATGCTGTTCAGACTGCTCCATCTTCGCTACTGACGCTGAGATTCTGCCCTGATAAATATCGTCTCCTTCTGCTGTCTTTATACGGTTTTCTGTAAACTCAGTCTTTACATCGTTGAGCATGACGGTGCAGGTCTCTACATCAAAAGGCTTCAGTTCAATGCCCAGTGCATCGCTAAAAGCATTCACCCCCGCTTTCCTGGCTGCATAATAACTCTGAAACGGAATAGGAAAAATCGCCGCAAGAGAAGAAATGAAAATAATCTTTCCGCTCCTTTGACTTCTCATCTGATGGGCCGCCTCCTTCGCACAGGCGATTGCCCCAAATACGTTGACCTCAAACTGCCTGCGATAATCCGCTTCACCGGCAAATTCCGCCGCGCCGGAAATGCCCATACCTGCGTTGACAACCAGCAGGTCAAGCTTTCCAGCCTGTTCAATGACCTGCTTAAAAGCATCCGTCACGCTTTGGCTGTCCGTTACGTCACATCTGATCCAATCTATATCAGATACTTCTGCCCGGCTTCTGGCAAAACCGAATACCCGGTATCCGTCTGCCAAAAGTCCTTTTGCGATTTCAAGACCGATTCCCTTGGACGCGCCGGTTACGACTGCACATTTATCTGCCATGACTTACTCCCTTTCTCTGTCTGTATTCGCAACCGGATTTTCCTGTTCCAGTTTTAGACCGGCTTCCATATTTTTGCGGATTTCTCTGCGAGCTGTTCTGGTTCTTTTGAGACTTCTCATCCAGAATATGATAAGCAGAATCAGAAAAATTTCCCCGATATCCATACGCCACTGAAAATCCTCATCTATCAGATCCAGCGCAAAAATCACCGCTGCCACTACTGCAACTATAACTAAGTCTTTCATTTTTTTGTTCAATTTGCTACCTCATTTCTGTTTCATTGTGTCTGTTTATTGATTCGCGTCATATACGCCGATATAGATTCGATTTCTGCCGCTTCCGTGTTCACAAAGCAGTCCGTCCTCGCAAAGTTTTCGCAACAGCTGGTAGGCCTTAGTCGTTTTTATCTGCAAAAGCGCTTCCGTTTCTTTTCTGGTGATACAGCCGCTGGCTCTCACATAACGCAAAATTTTTTCTTCCTCTGTAATATAAGGTGTCGGAATCTCTTTTGCTGCTGCATAGGAATAGTTCGCCTCCAGCACTCGCAGACCGCCCTCCTGAATCATATATTCCTTTTGGATTTTATCTGCCTGCCCTTCCTTATCATTGCAATTTGGCAGCGTCACTTTAAATGCACCCTGTGCGGTTTCAATCTTCGGCGGCTTCGCCTCGTCTTTATACAGCCGCATCATCTTGCTGATGCCTGTGCCATAGCTTTCAATCAGACCCATACGATAAAATATCTGCGCCAGATTAGGATTTCTCGATTGGGACGCACCCATAAGGATTGCTTCCAGAGATAAGCCCTGCACCAAACCTCCTAAAGAAACAAATTCGATGCGATTCTCGTAAATATGAACCAGCGTGCTTGCGCTGAAAGCGTAATCCCGATGTACAATGCAGTTAATCAGCGCCTCTCTAAGCGCATCTTCCGGATAATCCCTCTGATCGATTCTGTTCAGACCGGAGAAAGTTGCTTTTGTCTTATTGCTTAAATCTATCAACTCATACACACTATGCAGCTGCTTTAAAAGCGATCCCGAAAACTCCTTTCGGCTAAGGAAAATTTCTTCCTCTTTTCCCTGAAAGATTGCAGCTGTAATACTGTGCTCACACTGATCCGACAAAAGCAGCGCTAAATTGGTATAAAGACCGTCTTCACCAATCAGGCGCCAATTCTTCATCTGAGATACACCAAAGTCAATGTTCTTTTGTGACAGCTCATCTTCCAACACGGAAAATGTAAGTTCCTGCACCATGCTGCGGCTCTCCTCATAGGATTTTCCGCTGCCTTCCATGTCCATGTTCTCAAATCGCTTCAACTCAAGTCTCCCTCCTGCAAAACCATTTTTCTTATATTATAACCCCAAAATAAAAAAAATCAACCGTATCAGAAAGAAAAAGAAAGAATATGAAAGAAAAAGTTCCCTTCAAATGGCATAACCAAAAAGAGTGTCCTTCCGCAAAGTAAGACACTCCTTTTTCTTTCCTTATTCTTTCAAATCCCAGTCGACAGCACTCTGTCCGCAGCTTTCTAAAAACTCGTTTGCCTTGGAAAAATACTTGCCGCCGTAAAAGCCGTTATAGGCAGAAAGGGGACTTGGGTGAGCACCGGTCAGAATCAGATGATTCGGATTCGTAATCAGGCTCTGCTTCGATTTAGCATTACCGCCCCAGAGAATGAACACCATGGGCTTTTCTCTCTCATTGAGCAGGCTGATAACCTTGTCCGTAAAAGTCTCCCAGCCCTTTCCTTTGTGGGAATTAGGCTGATGCTCACGTACCGTAAGACAAGTGTTGAGCAAAAGCACCCCCTGCTCTGCCCATTTTACCAGATAGCCGTGGTCCGGCGGGTCAATTCCTAAATCGTCCAGGAGTTCTCTGAAAATATTCACAAGTGAAGGCGGCTGCTTGATGCCCGGACGTACGGAAAAGGACATGCCGTGCGCCTGACCCGGACCATGATACGGATCCTGCCCCAAAATCACCACCTTGACATCATCATAGTCTGTATACTTCAGCGCATTGAAGATGTCATGCATTTCGGGATAAATGGTCTTGCTCCTGTATTCGCTGATTAAAAACTGCCGCAGTTTCTGATAATATTCCTTATCAAATTCTTCTGCCAAGACTGTATCCCATTGATTTCCTATGTTTACCATCTTCTTTATCCCTTCTCCGGCGAGTCCGGTTTCTGTGCTCCTGCCAATCCCATTTCTTCCACTCTGAGCCATCTGCCTTTTTTGATGTAAATAAGCATCATAATCGCGCCAATCATCCAGGTTACCGGATATCCCAGTATGAGCAGATTCAGCTGGTGGGCAATGCTGAGGCTGACTTTAATCCAAATCACCCTGCAGACGCACAGAGAGAAGATAGAGATAACCATACCCTCAAAGGTTCTTCCCACGCCGCGAATGGCACCGATGGCAATCTGCAGAATGGCCAGAACCCAATAGAACGGATACATATATTTCATCATATAGATACCTGTTTCGATGACGGCCTGCTCTCCGGTAAAAATCCGAATGATATACGGACCAAAGATCAGCATTACCGCTCCTGCAATCAGTGCATAAACCGTTCCCATGCTGATGGAAGTCTTCATGCCCCTGCGAACCCGCTCAACCTCCCGGGCGCCGAAATTCTGCCCACAGAAGGTTGTTGCCGCCATACTGATACTTAAAATAGGAAGCAGAATAAATCCATCTATCCTGTTAAAAGCCGCGTAAGAAGCCATCACCGTAGCTCCAAAGCTGTTGACACTGGACTGGACGATGACGTTGGACAAAGAGATAACGATATTTTGAATTCCCGTTGGCAATCCAATCTTTACAATCTTTGCCAGAAGGTTATCATAAAACCGAATGGCTTTAAAATGCAGTTTATACATCTCACCGGTTCGGCATAAAAACCGCAGAATAAAGAAACAGGAAATAGCCTGTGCAATGTCCGTTGCAAGTGCCGCGCCTACAACCCCCATCTTAAATACAGCTACAAAAATAATATCCAAGATGGTATTGGATACCGCAGCGATAATCAGATAAACCAGCGCACGTTTAGAATTTCCAACTGCATTTAAAATTCCAGCCAGCATGTTATAGACAACCGCAAAGAAATGCCCGGCGAAGAAAATCTGCAAATATGCCTTCGCGTCCGCGAAAACCTCCTCCGGCGTATTCATCATTCGCAGAATCCACGGCGTGAACAGAATTCCGATGACCGACAGAATAATGCCTGCACAGATTGCAATAGCCAGGGTGGTATGAATCGCTTTGAATACCCCATCTTTGTTCTGTGCGCCGTAGGCCTGAGAGGTGATAACTCCCGCACCTGCTGAGGCACCGATACAAAACCCAATCAGAAGCTGAATAATTGCGCCGCTTGCGCCTACCGCAGCCAGCGCCTGACTTCCCACGATATTACCTACAATTACAGAATCCACAATATTATAAAGCTGCTGAAACAGATTTCCTAAAATCAGCGGAATAGAAAAAAGGAGGATTTCCTTCCAGATTGTGCCCGATGTCATTAAAGTATTGTTTTTTTCCATGTATTTCTCCTTTCCTCATAAAGCGTTACTTTCATGTAAACATACTTTCAGGCATAAAGTCAAGAGGTTATGCAAAGAAAAAACAATCTACCCTTTTTTTCTTTCTTCTTTCGTGTTAGAATAGTGCCATGAGTAAAATATACATTTCAAAAGATGCAAATATCAGATTAAAAGAATACTTGGAAGCGCTGGGTTATACTTTGGAATTTGTGGCGTCGGACGGTATTGTCGACAAGGCGATTTCCAACCATCCCGATACTTTTTTATGCAAAATGGGCATCGAAACCGATTCGCCTATTTTTTTCGCTGCCACAGAAGATCTGGGCAAGGATTATCCCGCCGATGTCAGCTTTAATGCTGCCTGCACCGGCAAATATTTTATTCATAACCTTTCCCTGACCAACGAAAAGCTGCTTCTGGCCGCCAAAGAAATGGGCATGATCCTCGTCGACGTACATCAGGGCTATACCAAATGCAGCACGGTTATCGTAGACGAAACCTCTATCATCACTTATGATGAAGGCATTATTAAAGCCTGCAGCAAATATCCGGACATCTCAGTCCTTCGGGTTGCGCCCGGTTTTGTCAGACTGGACGGCTACGATACCGGATTTATCGGCGGCACCAGCGGAAGAGTCGGCAAGGAAATTATCTTCCACGGCGATTTATTCAGTCACCCTGATTTTTCTGCCATCGTGGATTTCATCGAAAAGCGCGGCCTTACCTGCAAATGGTTCCCGCAGTTCAAGCTGACCGACATCGGATCAATTTTGTAATGAGGGTGAAAGACAAGTGAAAAATTCACGCAGAATTTCGCCTTCAGTACACAGGTTTGCGGTATGTCGAGAAACGGAGCGTACATAAAGTACGTGAGTATCGCAGCGCATACAAGCAAACCGACGTAATGGAGGTGAAAGACAAGTGAAAAAGCATGCGATTATCCCCATCTTCATCCCCCACAAAGGCTGTCCCAACGACTGTGTCTTCTGCAACCAGAAGAAAATCACGGCAAGGCAGGCGCCTGTCACGGGAGAAAATGTGATAAACACCATCGAAACATGGCTTTCTACCCTGGAGCCTGCCAAAACTGAAACCATCGAAATCGCTTTCTTCGGCGGCAGTTTTACCGGAATCCCCATAGAAGAGCAGTCAGCGTATCTTGCCATCGCAAAGAAGTACAAGGACGCCGGCAGAATTCACAAGATTCATATGTCCACAAGACCAGACTATATCAATGAAGAAATTCTGGACAACCTGAAATCTTACGATGCAGATGTAATAGAACTGGGCGTTCAGTCCTTTGACGATGAGGTTCTGAGACTTTCCGGCAGGGGCCACGACAGCGCTGTCGTATATAAAAGTTCAAAACTGATTCAAGACTATGGTTTTGAGCTGGGCATTCAGCTGATGATCGGACTTCCCGGCGACTCCCTAAAAAGCTGTATTTTTTCAGCAGAGGAAACAGTCAAAATCGGCCCGTCCATCGCGCGGCTTTATCCGACAGTGGTGATTCAGGATACTGCCCTTTACGATCAGTACATCAACGGACAATACATCCCTCTGACACAAGAGGAAGCGGTGCTTCGCACCAAAGAAATGTACAAAATCCTCACAGAGGCTGGTATCAACATCATCCGTGTGGGCCTGAAAAGCACCGATATCATAAGCGAAAATGGTGATATCAGCAGCAAAACCTACCACCCCGCTTTCCGTCAGCTGGTTGAGGGAGAACTGGCAAAAGAGGCGCTGGAAGCGCTTTTATCCGAGTCAAAACTCTCAAAAGAGGTGAGCTTTTCCCAAGAGACAGCACTTTCGCAGAAAAAAAACACGAAAGTGGACTTTTGTTCTAACGGAAAAAGTTTTTCAAACATGATCGGACACCGCGGCTGCAACAAAGCGTACTTCCGAGAGAAGTACCCGCACCTGCGAATTTTATATAAGGTCGATCACACCCTTTGCGACAATCAATTTAAAATCAATATTAAAGGAGATAAATAAATGAAAGAAACATCAAAGGCTGTAGTTACAGTCATCGGAAAAGACATGGTAGGAATCCTGGCTAAGGTTTCTACTTCCTGCGCAAATGCAAATGCCAACGTCATCGAGGTAACCCAGTCGGTACTCGACAGTTTTTTCTGTATGGTTATGATTATTGACATTACCGAAGCGTCCCTGCCAATCGACGAACTGCAGAAATCTATTGCAGACACCGTCCCAGCTATGCAGGTTCACGTTATGCACGAGAATATCTTTAACTCCATGCACAGAATTTAATGGAAGGAGAGATAGAGAAATATGCTGAATATGAGCGATATCATGGAAACCATTACCATGATTCAAGAAGAAAACTTAGACATCAGAACCATCACCATGGGCATTTCCTTAATCGACTGCGCTGACAGCGATATCGACAAATCCTGTGAAAAGGTCTATAACAAAATTCTCCGTCTTGCCAAAGACCTTGTAAAGACCGGCGAATTCATCGAAAAGAAGTACGGCATTCCCATCGTAAACAAGAGAATCTCCGTGACACCGATTTCCATGCTGGTCGGCGTTTCCGGCGGCGACCCTGTAAAATACGCAAAAACCCTGGACAAAGTTGCCCACGAGGTAGGCGTAAACTTCATCGGCGGTTTTTCCGCTCTGGTACAGAAAGGTTTCAGCGCCGGCGACAGAGAGCTGATTGAGGCCATTCCCCGCGCCCTTGCCGAAACGGAGCTGGTCTGCTCCTCCGTCAATGTAGGTTCCACCAAAGCCGGTATCAACATGGACGCAGTCAGACTCATGGGTGAAAAAGTTCGACAGGCATCCGAACTGACCAAAGACAGACAATGCATTGGAGCAGCCAAGCTGGTAGTATTCTGCAATGCTGTTGAAGATAATCCGTTTATGGCAGGCGCTTTCCACGGCGTGGGCGAAGCGGACTGCGTCCTCAGTGTCGGCGTTTCAGGACCTGGCGTTGTACGCTCTGTTCTATCGAAAATGCCTGATGACGCACCCCTTAACGTAGTTGCAGAAGCCATCAAGAAGACAGCCTTTAAGATTACCCGCATGGGTCAGCTTGTCGGCATGGAAGCGGCAGAAATGCTTGGCGTTCCATTTGGAATTGTAGACCTTTCTCTGGCACCAACTCCTGCTGTCGGCGATTCTGTGGCGCACATCTTAGAAGAAATCGGCTTAGAGCAGTGCGGCGCCCACGGCACAACGGCAGCCCTTGCCATGCTCAACGACGCAGTTAAAAAAGGCGGCGTGATGGCATCCTCCAGTGTCGGCGGACTTTCCGGCGCTTTCATTCCGGTCAGCGAAGACGCAGGTATGATTGCTGCTGCAAGAAACGGTGTCCTTTCCATCGAAAAACTGGAAGCCATGACTGCCGTATGCTCTGTAGGCCTTGATATGATTGTAATTCCTGGCGATACAACAAGCGAAGTCATTTCCGCCATCATCGCAGATGAAGCCGCAATCGGCATGGTCAACTCCAAAACTACCGCTGTCAGAGTCATTCCTGCCATCGGTCTTTCTGAGGGAGAAGAACTGGATTTCGGCGGACTTCTCGGCTACGGTCCGGTGATGCCGCTGAGTAGCCAGTCCCCTGCCAAGATGATTCACCGCGGCGGCAGAATTCCTGCACCGCTGCAAAGTTTGAAGAACTAACATCAGGAAATCAGTATAAAAAAACCTGTCCGGCTTTCTCTTTTGCTAGGCAGGTTTTTATTTTCCATTGAATTTTCGTACCTATTCCGTGTTTTTGCAAAAAAGGTATCAAAAATTAGGAGTTGTTTCATGCTAACTAAAAAGTTTTGAGCAAATGGACCAAAATTTATTGCACCTTTCTGTTTTTCAACGGCATATTTTCATGCAAATATTCCATTATACGAAAGTTTATTCCTTGATTTCCATATAATAGAAAAAAACTTTCCGAGGTTTTAGTACCTTTTTTGCAAAAATCGCCTAAAGGTACCAATGATACATTTTATTCATTTGCCATATCCATCCGAATCTTTGCTCCGAGGAAGGATAGGGTTGTTATTTTAATATGAATCTCAGTCCCCCGACGTTAAATGGATTACCGCAATTTCCGGCCGGTTGAGAAACCGCACCGGCACCGGGCTGCTGCCCAGGCCTCCGCAGATAAAGAGCTTCATATCGTCCACCTCGTAAAGACCCTTGGTATAAAAGGTTTCCCCGCCGGCAAGCTCCGGAAACCATGTTCCCCTGTTGTTCAGTCCGCCGACAAAAGGCAGCCGTACCTGTCCGCCGTGAGTATCTCCGCACATCGCCAGATCCACGCCGAAATCAGAAAATGCTTTAGAATTGCTGATATGAGCCGCCAGAATATTGTACCGGCTCTCATCCAGTGTGAATTCATTATGCAAGTCAAAGGCATCGGAATAGTAGACATTATCAATTCCATAAAGGCGCAGGCTGGTTTTCCCTATCTCAATATTGCGGCTTTCATAGCGGATTACCTCTACTCCTGCTTTAGAAAGTCTCTCCTCGAACTCTGAATCATTGTCGTGTTCCCCATTTACTGTATAAACCGGATATTCTTCTGCAAGGGCAGAAAGGAGCGCCTCTGCTGTTTTTTTGCCCCGACTGTCGCCTGCAGAAAACATATCTCCTGTGGATACGATAAAGTCCGGCTCCGCCGCCTCAATAGCCTCTATCAGCCACTTGTTGTCCTCACCGAATTTCCACCCGTGCAAATCCGTAATCTGCACGATAGTCACCTCATCCTGTATTTTTTCACTTTCGATGGTCACTTCCGCCGTAGTGAGGGTAAACGTGCCGTAATACCAGATTCCTGCCAGAATCAGACAGTACAGAATCAGGTTCCTAAGGCCGTGACTTTTTCTTTCTTTCCTACTACTCATTTTCTTTTCAGACTGCGCAGATAGTCCTTTGTCTCCTTATCAATTCTATAGCTTTCAATGGCTTTCTGCAGAGACTTGTTGTGAATCCATTTGTCTAAGGTCTGCGCCTGAAACAGCCCGATGGTACTGTCATACTGTTTAATCAGGGCAAAGCTGTAATACCAGGCGATTGCCATGTTGATGTAATAGTCGTCTCTGTGTATCTGTGCCAAAATCTCCAGCATTTCCGGCCTGAAAGCATCATCTAAAAACAGCTGCAGCTGGGTTACAATCCCATACCGCACCGTATAAGTATGTGCACTTTTCATCCATTCTAAAGTCTTATCGTACAGCCTGTTTAAATCTTTTTTCAGAGCCTTTGGCGTAAAGCAGTCGCAGGTCGCCCAGTTATCGATATATGGCAGAAACGCCTCTGTCATGGTGAGGGCCTGCTCAAAATCCTTCGCAATCTGTTCGATCAGAAATGCATGAAGATTGTTCTCCTCATAATATTTATGCGGAAGTTCCGAAAGGAATGCCGCAATGGTCTCGTCCGTCTTCATCTCTTTGGCAAGTTCCTTTGCCAGCTTTCTGAGGGCAGGCGTGCGCACGCCGATGATGTGCTCTTTCTCGTAGCCGGGCATGAGCCTTGCGTGAAAATCTCTGTACCCCAGATCCTGCAGTGCAAAGAGTCGTTCTTCTATATATTTCATGTTAAAATCCTTCCTCTTGCTTATTTCTTCCAGTATACCACCAATACTCCGCCAAGTCATCGCATATCTTTCTCATAAATCTCTTACAATTTTCTTAAATCCGATGATACCCCTTGACAGATAGTACTACGCATTGTATAGTATAACGCGAAAGGGGGTATCAGCTATGATTAACCCACAGATGAAAAAAGGACTCCTCGATGTCTGCGTACTATCGGTACTCAGCCGGGGCGATTCCTACGGATACAAAATTATCAAAGACTTATCCGAATACATCAAACTGTCAGAATCCACTTTATATCCCATTTTAAGAAGGCTGGAAGCCGGAGGCTGTCTGATGGTCTACACCGTAGAACACAACAGCCGCCTTCGCAAAATGTACAAACTGACAGAAACTGGTAAAGCCCAGATTCGGGAATTCCTTGCCGGCTGGGAAGAAATTGAACACATCTATCAGTATATCAAGGAGGGATTAGAACATGAATAAAGAAGTATTCCTGCACCAGCTGCGGGTCAGGCTGACGCAGCTTCCGCCCCAGGAGGCGCAGAAACAGCTTGACTACTACGCGGAACTCATTGACGATATGATGGAAGACGGGGTCAGTGAAGAGGCTGCAGTCGCCAGTTTTGGGGATGTGAACCTGCTTGCACAGCAAATTCTTCAGGACGCTTCCCTTTCCCATCTGGTAAGAGCAAAGGCTACACCGAAAAAAGGCTGGACGGCAACCGCCATTATTCTGGCTATCATAGGTTCCCCAATCTGGGTGCCGCTGCTCCTTGCGCTGATTGCAGTCATCGGCTCCATCTTTATCGTCATCGCAGCAGTCATCGTCGCCATCTTCGCAGTAGTTATATCCGTCGGATTTGCCGGAATTGTGCTGCTCTTTAAGGCATTTACCCTGACAGGAAGCGGAATCGGCTACGTGCTGCTTACCATCGGCACCAGCTTTGTCTTCGCAGGCCTGTGCCTTCTGGGTTTTCTCGCCGCGAAAGCTGCCGCGGTCTATCTGGCACGACTTGCCCGCTACATCTACAGACAGATAAAGAGTCTGTTCATCAAACAGGAGGTGGAATAAATGAAACACAGTACCAAAATTATCCTTCTTGTCTCAGCCGGCCTTGTTTCCTTCGGACTGATTCTCTCCGCCATCGGCCTTATCTGCGGCGGCTCTCTGTCAAATATTATGAATCATGGCCTCTGGCGTTTTACGGGTTATCAAAAAATTCATTACGATAATACCTTCGACAAAGACAATACCTATCACGTTTCAGCGTCTTCCATCCACTCCATCGATGTGGACTGGATTGACGGCGATATTTCTGTCGTACCTTACGACGGTGACGATATCATTTTGACCGAATCCTCAAACAAGGATCTGGACGATGAGTACTGCCTCCGCTATCGAATTAAGAGCGGCAAATTACTAATTGAATACTGCAAATCCAAATACTATATCGGCCTCGATCTTTCCGAAGAAGACAACTTTCCTATTAAAACTTTAGAGATTAAAGTCCCGAAAGGTCTGGCGGAAAGCCTGCTGGAACTCAGTGTCGACGCAATCTCCTCCGATGTACAGCTTGAGGACATCGGGTCGGAAGAATTTTCCATCGATACCATCAGCGGAAACCTTTCCGGAACTCTTCTGCTGGCTGATGAAATCACCTTCGATTCCACCTCCGGCTCCATGGATTTAAAGCTGTCCCACTGTCCTTCCTCCTTTGAAATGTACACCATCAGCGGAGACTGCACCCTGTATCTGCCGAAAAAATCCGGTCTTACCTGCGAATTTGACACTATCAGCGGCGATTTCGACAGCGAATTTGACACCTATCCTGAAGATGACGAGGAGTTCATCATCGGCAGCGGCAAAGCGTCCTTTGAGTTCAGTTCTACCAGCGGCAGCATGACTGTAAAAAAACTGAAACACTAAGAACTGTCCCCGACGCAGCTGCCCTCCATTGACAAAATCTTTTTTTGACCCTCCCCGGGATTTATGTTAAAATATTTTTAACTATTTAAATTCTCTGGGAGGGCTTTTTTATGTGCGCATTCGTAGCATTTAATCAGGTAAAAAAAGTATATCACATGGGCGAGGTTTCCATCGAGGCACTGAAGGACGCCACCTTTGAAATTGAAAAAGGCGAAATCTGCGTCATCGTCGGCGCTTCCGGCGCCGGAAAAACCACCCTTTTAAATATTTTAGGCGGCATGGATACCTTGAGCGAAGGTTCTGTTATCTTAGACGGCACCGACATTTCAAAGTTCGACAAAAAACAGCTGACCGCCTATCGCCGCTATGACATCGGCTTTGTATTCCAGTTTTACAATTTAGTACAGAATTTGACAGCTCTGGAAAATGTCTCACTGGCAACCCAGATTTGCAAAGATCCGCTGGATGCCCGCACCGTCCTTGAGGAAGTGGGACTTTCGCACAGGATAAACAACTTCCCTGCTCAGCTTTCCGGCGGCGAGCAGCAGCGCGTTGCCATCGCCCGCGCCCTCGCGAAAAATCCAAAGCTGCTCCTCTGCGATGAGCCTACAGGCGCTCTCGACTACAACACCGGAAAAGCCATCCTGAAACTCCTGCAGGATACCAGCAGAAAAAACGGCATGACCGTTGTCATCATCACGCATAACTCTGCTCTGACCGCTATGGCAGACCGGATTATCCATATTAAAAACGGTAGTGTTTCCTCTGTCGAAAAGAATCAGCATATCGTCCCTGTTGAAGAAATCGAATGGTAAGTGAGGCTGCCCATGCTAAAGAAATCCACATTTAGAGAAATTAAATCAAGTCTTGGCCGTTACCTTGCCATTCTCGCCATCGTCGCTCTTGGCGTAGGCTTTTTTTCCGGACTGAAAGTCACCAGGCCTGCCATGATTACCACCGCAGACGACTATCTTTCCGAAAGCAGTTTCTTCGACTACCAGGTTATGAACACTTTGGGATTTGAGGAAGAAGACGTGACCGCCATGGCAAGCCTTTCCGATGTAAAAAATGCTGAGGGGTCAGTCAGCTGCGACGTTCTTTATCATACCGATGACGAAAAGACCGACCGGGTGCTGAAGCTGCATACCCTGCCGTCTAAGGTCAACACTCTGAGCCTGAAAAGCGGCCGTATGCCAAAGGCGGCAAACGAATGCGTGGTCGACTACAATCTCTTTGAAAAAGACCCCATCGGCTCCGTCATTCACATCTCCGAAGACAACGAAAAAGACACGCTGGACATGCTCAGCCGCGACACCTATACCATCGTGGGCACCTGTGTCTCCCCAATTTATCTCAACTTTGAAAGAGGCTCCACCGCCCTTGGAAACGGTTCTGTTTCCGGCTTTGCCTATGTGGGAGACGGCGGTTTTGATACGGACTATTTTACTGAAATTTACATGACCCTTTCGGAAAGCTTTCCGATTTATTCAGACGAGTACAAAGCCCTGGTGGACAGAACTGAGGACGCAGTGCAGGCGCAGGCAGAAAGTCAGGCTGACCGCCGCTACAGGGACATCGTAGCAGAGGCCCGCAAAGAGCTTGCCAAGGGTCAGAGAAAATACGACGAAAATTACGGAAAATATCAGAAAGAAAAGGCAGACGCAGAGGCAGAACTTGCGGACACCTACCGAAAGCTGACAGAGGGCAGAGCGGAAATTGCCAAGAACAAAGAGAACCTTGATAAGCAGGAAAAACTGCTGAAAGAAAACAAGACCAAGGTGGAACAGGGGCTTGCCGAAGTTGCCAAAAATCGTGCCGAATTTGAAGCAGGTAAACCTTATATGCCGCCTGAACAGGCCGCGCAGACCGAAGCCCAGCTTTCTAAAACCGAAAAAGAACTGCAGAAAAATTTAAAGGAAATCGAAAGCGGGCTTTCCCAGATTAAGGAAGGAAGAAATCAGCTTATAAAATCCGAAAAAGAAATCGAAGACGGCTTTGCCGCTTACTACGACGGAAAAGCGGAGGCAGAAAAAGAATTTGCCGAGGCAGAGGCAGAGTTTAAAGACGCACGCAAGGAACTTGCCGAAGCCGAGGCGGAAATTGCCGACATCGAAACACCGGATACCTACGTTCTTGACAGAAGTACCAACATCGGCTATGCCTGCTTTGAAAGCGATTCCGGTATCATCGACGGTATCGCGAAAATTTTCCCGATTTTCTTCTTCCTGGTGGCAGCCCTTGTCTGCATGACTACCATGACGAGAATGATCGATGAGCAGCGGACCCAAATCGGTGTCCTCAAAGCCCTGGGATACAGCAACGGTGCCGTCATCGGGAAATACATGTTTTATTCGGGAAGCGCCGCCTTAATCGGCTGTATCATCGGCTTTTTCGCATGCTGCTATATCTTTCCGATTATCATCTGGAACGCCTACGGCATGATGTACGATTTCAGCGGCGACCTGGCCTACATCGTAGACCTGCCGCTGGCAGCCTGCGCTCTGGTCGTTTCCCTGCTGTGCTCCATGGGCGCAACCCTGTTCTCCTGTTACGCAGAATTCAGAGAAGTGCCTGCCCAGTTGATTCGCCCCAAAGCGCCGAAAGACGGCAAGCGGATTCTGCTGGAACGAATACCTTTCCTTTGGAACAAACTGGGATTTCTCTATAAGGTGTCCTTTAGAAATATTTTCCGCTACAAGAAGCGGTTTTTCATGATGGTGCTGGGAATCAGCGGCTGTACCGCCCTGCTTCTAACAGGCCTTGGAGTCAGCGATTCCGTGCGAAACTTCGCCGACTACCAGTACAACGAAATTCAGCTTTACGACTACAGTATCACCTTTAACAAGGCAATGACAGAATCTCGTCAGAGCCGCTTTGCAGACAGAAATGCGACTTCCATTGAGGAAATGATTTACATCCATCAAAGCAGCGCAGACCTTGTGGCAGGTGACACCGTAAAATCAGTCAACCTGATTGCCACCGATGATAAAAACTTTGGCAACTTCATCAAGCTCCACGATAGCCGCGGCAATTCCATTGCCTATCCAAAGGGCAAGGAAGCAGTCATCTGCAAGAAGTTAGCTGATTCCTACGACCTTGCGCCGGGCAATGATTTTACCCTGCGAAACAGCGATGGGAAAGAAACACGCCTCACTGTCAGCGCCGTCTGCGAAAATTACGTACAAAACTACATCTACATCGCGCCGGAAGCCGTGGAAGAGGACTGGGGCGCAAAGCCGGAAATTAAAACGGCTCTTGTTTATGCAGCATCTGCGGCAGCCTCTGGGAACGAGTCCCCCTCGGGCAGTTCTGAAACTGCGTATATCTACAGCTCATCTGCCAATGTATTAAACGATTCCTATGTAGCTGCAGTTTCTGTCAACCACGATTTCAGAGTCCGGGTGGAGAGTATGATGGAAAGTCTGGATTATGTCATTCTGCTGGTCATCATCAGCGCCGGCGCGCTGGCATTTATCGTCCTTTATAACCTGACTAACATCAATATTACAGAGCGAATCAGAGAAATCGCAACCATCAAAGTTCTGGGATTTTATCCCGGCGAAACCTCTGCTTATGTATTTCGTGAAAACTTTTTCCTGACCGGAATCAGCGCCCTTGTCGGTCTGGTGCTGGGCAAGCTGCTTCACGCCTTCGTCATGAGCCAGATACAGGTGGACCTGATTTCCTTTGACGTGCGGATTGCGCCGATCAGCTATGTACTGGCTGTCGTTCTGACCTTTGTCTTTGCGGCAGTGGTTAGCCTTGCTATGTACTATAAGCTGGAAAAAATCAGCATGACCGAATCGCTGAAATCAATTGAATAATAACTCCATTTAAGATGGCAGCAATAGAAAAGCAAGTTTGTCGAAATCGAGATTTTGTTTGTAATATAGCAAACAATTGCGGTGATTTGACAAACTTGCTTTGTTTTTTAGTGATTTTCTCGCCTAACCGGCCTCCTAGACCCGGAAATTCCAAGTTAACCTATTCGATATACCCCACTATATCACCGGCTTTAAAAACGTGCTCATCTTCAACGAGGATTTCTTTCAGAATTCCGTTGACCGGCGCTTTGATTTCCACCGTTTTTTTATCGACTTCGCCTTCGCAGACGGTCTGTCCTTCTGTAACCGCATCGCCTTCCGACACCAGCCAGGTAATAGTTCCCTTCTTTGCGGTCAAGTCGATAGGCTGCTTCATACATTCGCAGTTTCTGTAGGGCTGCGGTTTAGGAAGCAGACTTTCCGGCACGATAATTTCTTTTTTCATATGCTACACCTCTTTATAAAACGGACATTGTTCTTCCAGACACTGGGCATTTTTGCTGTGATACCTGCACGCAATGTCCTCTGAAATTTCTATGTGCAGCCCGCACTTTTCATTGATGAAAGGCACGCCTTCTTTCGCCGCAAGGAAAGAAGTTCTCTTGCAGCATCTAGGCCCCGGATATTTGGAAATGGCGATGAGACATCTGCCTGTTCCCTCATTGGCCCATTGCCAGGTTTCCACAGCAAGGGGCGTTGCGCCGGTATAAACGCTGATAAAAATGCCGATTCCTACTGCCGCGCCGCAAGTGCCGCAAAAACCGCAAAATCCCGGCGGTACGGTCTTTGCCCGCTCCTCAGTCACTGCAAGCCAGTTATCCAGTTCTTCCCATGATTTTTTCTCCTGAATCGCCGTAATCGTCAGCAGCGCCGCCGGCATGATAAAGTGATGATACGGACAGTGCATGAGAATTCCCTCCATATTCATCAGTTCCATCAGCGCTTCGTCAGCCTTCAGCACCTTTCCCCCTTCATACATTTTCTTACAGACTTCTCGCAAACTTGCGAAGACTTCGTCTTTCATTACAAATGCCATGATTCCTCTCTCCTTCCTGTTAAAAAATCCAATATCTCTTCTTGGTTCGATGTCCCGAAATATTTCTCAAGCTCTATCCCTTGCAAGGCTTTTTCTATGGCGTCCCGTGAAAATTCTATGTCCTGCAGTCCTGCTGAGATTTTCCCAAAATCTTTCAGGGATAAATAGTCTCCGCTGAAGCAGCAGCTTTTGATTACGCCGCCTTTGATATCCCCGTGAAAGATCACAGTGCCGACGGGAAATCTGCGGCTTATCTCCATGGTGCACGCCGGGTTCCGCCCAAAATTCCAAGCTCTGTTTTCATATCGCTCCTGCAACAATACCGCAATCTCTGCTTTTTCTGCGGTACTTTCCTCTTCAATCAGTCTGCATGTTTCCGAAAGGTCTTTTCCCCACTCTTCAAAAAAACAGTCTCTACTGATATCTTTAAGCTGGGGCACCAGCGCGCGCAAATTGGCAACCCTGCTGCGAAGTGAGGAGATTCCCTTGGAATGCAGCTTTTCTCGTGCCGGCGTCAGCACTTTCCCCATGGCGGCAAGATTGCAGTCAAAGAGGATACACCCGTGAAAAATCCCTCGCTCTTCCTGCTGAGTCATGGCAGTTCCGCAAATTTTCACCACATTGCCGTCAGAATCCTTCATGCAGATGTCGTTTCTCCCGTTTGTAAAACATGTCGCGCCGCGGCTTTGCAGATAGCTGATCATCATCTGCAGCCCCTGCTCTTTTTTCTTCTCAAAATCGCCGCAGGCGAAGACGAAGGAAAAGTTGATATTGCCCGGGTCATGAAACACCGCGCCTCCTCCTGTAAGCCGCCGCACGATTTCAATATGCCCATCCTCTGCCGCCGCCTCGTCTATTTCCGCCAGCGTATTCTGATGGCGGCCTATGATGACCGCAGGTCTGTTTCGCCAGAGATAAACGGTATCTTCTTTCACATGATTGAAGAGCACCTCTTCTCTTGCCAGATTATGACTAGGACTCTGGCTTGTCTCAATGATTAATCGCATAGCAGACCTCTTACAGCTTCCTTCAGCAGTTCTCCCTCCGTCGGATGAGGAAATACTGTCGTCATAAATTGTTCCGCCGTCATTTCCGCCGCAATTGCCATCTGACCCATTTGAATGACTTCCGACGCCAGATGGGAAACAACATGAAATCCCCTTAGGATGTGAGTTTCTTGTTCCATGACCGCCTTTACAAAGGCACCCTCAGTGCCGAAGATCACTCCGCCTGCCATCATATCTGTGGAAAGACTGCTTTCCACCATGCCCTCTTTGCAAAGGCTGCCCGCTGCCGCTGCCTCAAGGGGCGTAAAAATGCACTGGGCAGTGACAGCGCCCGGCGCTGCGGTTCTGTTTACTTCGTTTTCTGCTCCTCCGCCAGTCAAAAGCGATGCGATTCGCCGTCCGTCCTCCGCCGCGATATCCGCTGTAAACGGTGCGCCCTTGCAGTCGCCAATCAGATGAATTTTATGGAGCGTTCCCTTTATCTCCGGCAGTCTTGGCTTTCTTCCGCAGCAGAATACCATGTTCTCGAAAGCGCCGGATTTTACCTCTGTCTCAATCTGTATGCCCAGACCTTTCAGATAAGCCGTCATGGCAGCGCTGACATCCCGGTCCCATTTCGGCAAAATGCGGGACATGGATTCGTGCAGCGTAATCTGCACGCCCAGATACTGTAAAATCACCGCAAGCTCCACGCCCAGCACGCCACCGCCGATGATATCCAGCTGTTCCGGCAGATTTTCTAAGGTGAGCAGCTGTTCCGCTGTAAAGTGCTGTTTCGCGGTGAAAGTTTCCGCGCGAGCCGCCTCTGAGCCGGAAGCAATGACAATTTTATCGCAGGTTAGACTGGTTCCGTCTTCCAGTGTGACTTTACCGGTTTCTACCCGGCTGACTGTTCCTTCTATCATCTGCACTTTCCGCTTCTGCAGCATATACGTCATACCATATGCCAGCTGCTCTATCTTTGCCGCTGCCGATCTGCGCAAAGCCTGCGGCGGCAGTTTTGTCTGCCCGAAACCGCTTCGGTACAGATTGTCTGCTGACTTGATTGCCTGCAGATAAACTCTGGTCGGGATGCAGCCGCAGTTGACACAGATGCCTCCAATGGCGGTCTTTTCTATTAAAACTGTCTCAACGCCCCTGCGGCCAAGGCCCAGCGCCGCTTCATAGCCGGCAGGACCGCCGCCGATTACGATGACTTTCATGGAAAGGTTCACCTCCTGGCAAATGATTTGGTCTAATTATTTGCGAAACGCTATACTAGATATTATCTATTATAAAACTTTGTCCTGTCTATTGCAAGAAAGGACCGTGCGAAGATTTTTATATTCCATGGTAAATCTATTGCATTTTTTCCAGCAGATGTTAAAATAAGCTTAACAGTATATTTTGTCGAAAAGGGGAATTTTATGAAGAAAGCAAAACACATCGGTCTGATTGCACTTTGTCTTGCGGCAGTTTGCCTAATCTGCTTCTTGTTCGGACGCTCAGTGGGTAAATCCGCAGGCATATCCGAAGTTGACGCAGTGGTGCTGGAGAACAAGCTGACCGAAATCAGCGAACTCGCTTCGATTACTTATTCATATACCAATATGGCGGAATTTGAGAACAGCAAGGATTTTTACGGAATCAAACTGCCTTTCACTACAAAGGGATTTATCATCACCTACGATGGAGAGATTAAAGCGGGCATCGACCTTTCCAAAGCGGAAGTTTCTGTTTCCGGGCAGAAGGTTTCCATTACCCTTCCCGATGCCGAAATTCTGTCTCATCAGATTGATGAAGACAGTCTGGAGATTTTCGATGAAACTACCAGCATATTTAACCCGCTGAAAGTTACAGACTACAACAGCTTCAACAGGGATCAAAAAGCCGAAATGGAAAAGAAAGCTACAGAAAAGGGTCTGCTCACCGAAGCAAAGAAAAAGGCCGCAGATACGGTCAAAGGATTTATTCTGCAGCTTGTACCGGAGGACTGGACTGTCGAAGTTGCTTAAACAAAGCTCGCTGCGTTGCGGTTGGCTGAATTGAGATTGCCTGAACGATGGTTGACTAAACCGTGGGCAGCCGGACTTGGGGCTGGCTGGACTAGGGGGGGGAAACAGCCGGACTTGGAGCTGGCTGAATGAACGCTGCAGGGCGGCATATACACCCCAAAAAAAGTGTGCATTTGTTTTACCAATTTATAAAAAAAGAAATAAATGCGAAAAAACTTCTAAAATATTTAAAAATATATGAGAAACTACTTGCAAAATTCCTCAACTTATGGTAAATTATAATGGTGCTTGGAGGATTGACCGAGTGGCTAAGGAGCCGCATTGGAAATGCGGTAAGGTGTAACAGCCCCGTGGGTTCGAGTCCCATGTCCTCCGCCAGAAAAAGAAAAAGACAGGTTTTAACCTGTCTTTTTCTTTTTCTTGTGAAATATAATGGGATGAGAACCCACGAGTGGGTGAGAGTGTCCCATCCCCATTTTGCGCAAGGCTTTGCCTGCGCATTCCAAATCACACCCTGTTTCTTTTCATTATATGCCACTGTGCATATTTGGGGAGATTATATCAAAAATATGCATAACGACGTGCATATTTTTAGAAAAAACACCTTTAATATGCATATCTGCTCTGCTAAAACCGAAAAAACTGTGGAAAGAGTAGTATCATTGTCCTTAAATAGTTTGGAAAATACATATTTTGAGGATTTTTTCAAAATATATGTAGAGTATTATGCATATTTCTGGACTTTTTCGTAAATATATGTATATTCTCATTCAAGCGGCTTCATACTACCATACAGCTTTTGCGATACAACCGTAACTGCTTTTCTACACGGATTTCAGAGGACATGGGACTCGAACCCACGAGATGATAACACAATTCCAATAAAATCACTTTCAGATTTTCTATATCCATCCCGCTGTACGCAATCTATTTCTTCATTTCCCCGCAGATTGCATCCAGCTTCTCCTTATCGATAGCGCCGGACGCAATGGTCTGATTCACCCAAAGCTGAAGGGAATCCACGGTCAGCGAAAGGTACTCCAGCTGCATCTTGATGCCGGCAAAATCGTGGAGCTCGTCATCTTCAATTTTACCGTCAGCCACAATCTCAATCAGTCTATCCTTTTCCTTATTCAGGGAATTCAGCGATGCCAGCATCTCTATCACAATCTCCGATAAAGTCTTTACTTTAATCTTCGGAACATATTCCCTGCCGATACGGCACACCTGCGAACAATAATAATTGCAGAGTTCCGGATCCTTATATGCCTTCGACATTGCGTAAACATCATCAGGATGCGGCTCTACCCTGCCGCTCTCTATCTTCTCTATGCGGCTTTCAGAAATATAAGTCGCCTCGCTAGCCTGCTGGCGCGTCATTCCCGCCTTCTGCCGTCTGTCACAGTAAATATTTTCGCCTAAATTCAAAGATTTTCTTCCCATGCTTCCACCCTTCGATATGATATATTATTACGTTACTACAGATATTTCCATTATAGCAAAAAAAGATGCAGCGTAAAGGGAAAACTGCATTCCCCGCAAAACCTCTTCCAGCGCGCTTTTCAAAACCAGCCCCATTTAGCACAGCATATCCTTGTATTTTGTCAAATCATGTGAATTAGCCCGCCTTAATTCGCCGGACTGCGTCTTTAATCAGTCCACGCTTTGCATTAAAATAATAATTGCAAAAGGGAAATTCAAAGGAGACATCACTTTACGCCAGTCAGCAGGTCCAGGGGCGCTGACCGGCAAAATGAAAAGGTACAACGGAAACACGGGCCGCTGAAAAAATAGCGGCCGCAGCCGCCTTTCTCGTTCAGTCCCTGCCTGCGGATCAACAGTCGCAAGAAGAAACGGCGACAGCGCCACGCACACAAGCAGTCCCTCTATGACAACGGCGCCCAGAAGCAGCTGCGGATTCCATCCGGGCAAAGGGCATCCGTCAGACATTCTCCACACGCCGTACAGAATCTCTGGTCCTCCTTTACTGCTGCTCCGCAGTTTTCACAGATTTTCTTCTCCATAGCAAGCCTCCTATTCTATGCGATCCACATCAATGGTTAAATCGCCTGTATCACTCCGATAAAAATACCCTTCCACACAGACATCAGACCAATCCTGTATGTTATAAAAAGCCTCATCCTGCGTGATGCCGTTTAAGAATACCGGCAGCGTATCACCGCTGTAGCCCCAGAGCCAGCAGGTCTGATCCGCGCCGTCCATGGCGCCGCATTTTGTACACCTTTTCTTCATTGCGTCCTCCTTCTTTTCTGATCAGCGTCTTGCAGGAAACCTTATACCGCTGCCCGTTACATATCCTCCATCGCCTCGTTAAATCCGCCGAGGAACGCATTGTAAAAGTCCGACTCACTGTCAATTTCATCCACTTTCCATTTTCCATCCTTCTCTGTCAGAAAAAGGATCACGGCCTGTTCGTAGCCTTTATGCTTCAGTTTATCCAGCGCCTCATTGAAAAGCTCCGAAAAACCGGCTTCCATTTCTGCATCATCCATTTCAAGTGCATCGTCTCCGTAGGCGGCATACGCTGTCAGCAAAAACTTTTCGTAGACTTCCAGGAAAGCGTCGCCCAGTTCATAGGTACTGAGTTTCACCTTTACCTCTGCCTTATCATCATTTATGGTCTCTTCCTGGATCTCATAATCAAAATCCAGCGCTTTCGGAAGCAGCGCCTCTACCATCTCACGGGTAAAATCGTCCAGCGCATTGATTTCGTCAGAATCCAGAAAGGCCGGCATATCGCCTGTATAGACTGTTTTTATGGTTTCCGTGTCCTTTTCTTTCATCGCTTGCAGAAATGCATCCGTTGTTTCAGACGGGCCCGGACTGCTTTCGCATGCCGCAAGCCCTGCCGTCATAACTGCGGTGAAAGCTATCGTTAAGATTAAAGTTACTAATTTCTTCATTATGTTCATCCTCCTGTAGTTCGTACTGCGAATTTCTACCGCTTGTCTGTATCAGAAGCGGCTGCCGTGTGCATCAGGTTTCCTGCACCTTTGCTAATATCATTGTAGCGGATGAGAAGGACAGAAAGTGTCATGACGAAAAAAAAGTTGATAAAAAAAAGAAACACTCATGGAATGGTTCAGGACACTTAAATCAGGACATTATAAAAGCCGCCGCGCATACGCGCAGCGACCCTGATATTTTAGTCTTGAATCATATCCATCAGAGTATCTAGATTCAACTGATAGAATTTATTCAAATCACGTTTTTCTGTAATCAGAAGATTGTACTTATGAATTTCATTCAAACGTTTTTGCAAAGTGGGCCTGCTTACATTTAAGCATTGTAACAGTTCCCCGGTTGAAATTCCAATGTCTGAAAACAGAGAAGCCTGCAGTAAACAGTAATACAGGCGGTTGTATTTTCCCTCATTGCCATATGGCAGTGACGCAAGCTGCTTTGAAAACAATTCCAGTCTCTTTGCCTTCTCAACCAGACCATCTCTCAGATTCACGGCGGACTCTTTAATAAAATCGAGATAGGTGGAAATAAACGGTGTGATATCACCTTTATTCACTTCTTCATTCACTATCTTAAAGCTCTTGTAATACTTATTTATGTTTTCTTTTATCGTGTAGGACAGGCGGTATCCCATAATTGATTCAAGCGTGTCTGCAAGATAATAGCTGCTTATAAATCTGTTCAAACGGCCATTGCCGTTGTAGAATGGATGAATATATCCGAACAAGTAATGAAATATTGCTATCCTGAATAACGGTTCAATACCGGCATCATTTAGAATATTTATGGCATCGTCCATACTGCTGACTATTTTACTCTCCGGATATAAGCCATGATGAATTACCTTTTGTGTCGGATCTACAACATCAACATGATCCTTTCTGAATATCTCCCCATCGGGCGCGTCCTTTGGATCTTCCTCAATAATTTCAGAAAGAAACATTTCGTCATAAAGGGCTCTGATATCACGACTATCCATTATTGATAAATCGTTTCCTGTAATTAACGCAATATATTTATTAACCAAACCAAAAAATCTTTTATTACTTTTCCCTTCCAGGTCATCCAGTATTTCTCCGATTTCTTTTCTTGTACTGTGAACGCCTTCTATGTTATTCGTGATAACAATTTCATCAATCAGGCATTTGTTTATATACTGTTTCAATGCAATGCCCGGAAGCGCATGTGATAATTGAGAAATCTCTTTATCAAGTCTGGTAATCTCTATCACCTTCTTCATCAGTTCAGGTGTTTCCAAAAAGAACGCAGGGTTATCAGCAATTGAAAACTTCAGATGCACGCATTCACTTGAATTGAATCTGCTCTCATAAAGCTCTTCGTATTCTTCTTTATGGTCATAATATAGACTTTTCAGCAATACATACTCTTTACTTTTCAAAACACCACCTCCTTTTTGATATATTACCTATAATACGCCATATTATTCAAAAAAACAAGCTAAATTTTAAATATTAGTTCAAAAGAGATTCAGAGGTATTTCCCAAATGGCGGCGCTTCCATCTTTACCTTTGAGATAAAAGGCGGCGTCGCTGAAGCCCACAAGTTTATCGACAACCTGCAGATTTTCTCGCTGCTGGCAAACGTGGCAGACGTCAAAAGCCTGGTCATTCACCCTGCTACCACTACTCACAGCCAGCTGAGTGAAAAAGAACTGGCAGACCAGGGCATCAAACAGAATACCATTCGGCTTTCCATCGGCACAGAGCATATCGATGATATCATCGCTGACTTGGAAGGCGGTTTTAATGCGGTGAAATAAAACTAAAAAAGGTGGTCAGAACAATCTGACCACCTGACATTCACATATTGTACACACCATTACAAAAGGATATAACATCAATACAAACGATGTTCGCCCAAGGCTGCTGCCATAATACCCATCATAGAGTTGAAATCAAATACAGGAAGACCTGTTGCCTCCTGAATCGCACTGCCGAAAGGCGGCAAATCCGTACATTCTAAAAGAATCGCTCCCATATCAGGACAGGCTTTCATCCCCTCCATTACCGTCCCTAAGATTTCCTGACGTACCTCCCTTGCCGGCAAGTTCACTCATTGGCGCTAACAGAGGAAAAGTTCCATCAGGCGCAATGACATTTTCATAAGCAATACTTGTGCAGCCGGAAGAAAGCAAATACTCGGTCTGATCCAGATGTGCGTTAGAATGGATGTATGTAAAGATAATTTTCTTATCATCTATGTAATGATATTCTTCCGGAAAAATTTCTTTTACTTTATAAATTAGCTCACCTCTTTTCCATGCCTCCTCGGTCTCCACAATCTCCGCACCTGCAGCTTTATATTCTTCATCTGAAAAACAGCTTCCCATGCCTGCACCTTTTTCTACCAATACGACATGACCTCTCCTCACCAGCTCGCCTACCGCAGTGGGAGTCGCCGCCACTCTGTTCTCATAGGGTTTGATTTCCTTAATTACACTGATAATCATTTCATTCCCTCCTTGATGTTGCAATTCTATGATTTCATTAAGAAGCAAAACCCGTGCCAATGGAAGTACCAGTAAAGAATGGCTGTCTGTATTTCTATCTACGCCATATTAGCCTTGTAATTTCCCCATTTCGGCGGCGCCCTTCTTTGCTCGGAAAAAGTCTGAACAGATAAATCCTATCTGTTCAGATTGCTTTTATCTAAAAAAAATTTACCAGCGTTAATTATATTTTCTCTACTATATCAGCAGAAATGTACCAGCCACGCCAAAATCTCTATGCTTCATAAAAAAGAGGGCGCTGTCGCTCTAGTCGACTAATCAGTCAAACTTCGCGACAGCGCCTTTTTCATTTATACTCTATCTCTCCTCCAGTTTCCAAATATGCTTATCCCTGCGAAATGCCAAACAGGTTGCCACACCTAATATACCAATGACAAAGAAGAACAGCGCTGCGCCCGAGCCCTTTCCGCTGCCGAACAGACTGCACCACATGGCGGCAGTACTGCCGGCACCATCAGAAGCCCCAGAATACTGCAATGCCATAAACGGCTCAAATACTCTGTCGACCAGCAGCCCTCCCAGCAAATAGCCGATGGGTATGGTAAAAAATTGCAGCGTATTTCTCGCGGCATATACTCTTCCCTGCATTTGGGCAGGAATAAAGCTGCGCATCACTACGTCCATGTTGGCGTTCATAATGGGAATCCAAATCCAGCCAAGCACTCCTCCAATACACCACACCGGCACCGAGCTGCCGAAAGCGAGAATAAAATTCTCCGTGCTCATGGATAAAAGCAGTGTATTGCAGATAACGCGAATTCGGCTCTTTGGTTCCGGCAGAAGTGAAACTGCGATACTGCCAGCCACCATTGCAAGACCCGTTGCCGTATTGACCGCCGCAAGAGCGGTTTCACCTCCTCCTGCTCTGGAAAGCAGCATGGCGGGAAACGCCGCATTATACATAGACGCAGTCAGATTAATGGCCGCCAGAAACAGCATTAAGTCGAGAATTCCCCTATTGCTCCACAAATAGGAGAGCCCCGCCTTTGCAGATTCAATCAGCGACTCTTTCTCCTCAGGTCCATCACCGGCCGCGGGAATTTTAATCCATAGGCACAGTGTCACAAAGGCGCATAGAAATGTCGCTAGATCAAAGTAGATCACAGCGGACAGTCCAAAGAGCGCATACAATGTTGTCGCCGCCACCGGCGTCAGAATATTTACTACCGAACCGGATAGTGACCGCAAACCCGATATCCTTTGGTAATGCTTCTTTGGCACAAGCAAAGTAATCGTCACATCCATTGCCGGCTGCTGCACCGTTCCCATGAGTCCGTTCAATGCGTTCAGTGCGTAAAGGTGCCAGATTTGAAGCTGTCCTGTCCCTAAAAGGGCAAGCACTGCCACCGTACAGATTGCCGCAAAGCTGTCGCTGGCAAGCAGCGTCAGTTTTTTGCTCCACTTATCGCTGAGCGCTCCTGCGAAAATGCTCATAGCGATATAAGGCGCATATGAACACACCGACAAAAGCGCCGTTGTCAGAGCAGAACCCTTCTCTTGGTATGTCCACAAAATCAGCGCGAAACTGGTCATGGAGCTTCCCAAAAGCGACAAGGACTGGGTAGACCACAAAATTAGGAAACTGTGAAGTTCCTTACATATCATTTTTAAATTATTCATCAGACTTTGCTCCTTTTTCATTCAGATTTTTTCCAAATAAACTGCAAAGCCCTCGGGTGAATTTCCATTCACTCCACACAAGTTCACCCTTAAGCCCTGCATGGAGCTGCTGCAATAGCCAGTAACATCCGTTTCACTCCCTTCGTGCCGTATTCTAAGCAAAAATATACCATATAATCCAGTCCATGCAAACCAGTCTTTTACTAAAAAAATCATTCTGTTAGCCGGAAATCCCCGTATTCCCAGTACCTTTTCACCAAAAATTCCTGAAAGTATTAAATGCGGATTTTTACGCATCTGCATAACAAAAAAATGACCAGTACCTATCAATACGATAGAAACTGATCATTTTTAAAACTGTTTTATCTCTGACACTTTTCTTTCAGCTTTTCCCACTGCTCGTCTACGTAATTCTGCGCGTCTTCGATCATCCACTCATTTCCTTTGGCGAACATGTGCTTAAATCTGCCCTGCTTTTCGAGAAAACGTTCCACAGGCAGCTTCTTCGCAGGCTCGTAGGTCAACTTCCACACACCCTGTTCAATCTCGTAAAGAGGCCAAACACAGGTATCCACAGCCAGCTTACAGATTTCCGCTAAATCTTCCATCTCATATCTCCAGCCTCTCGGGCAAGGGGAAAGAATGTTGAGAAAGCACGGACCTTCTGTATAGATGGCTTTGTGTGCTTTGCTGTGCAGGTCGCGGAAATCCCCAAGAAACGTTGTCTGCGCTGCATAAGGCACGTTATGGGCAGCGATAATTTCTGTCAGGTTTTTCTTACACTGTACCTTTCCATAGGATTGACTGCCTACCGGCGTGGTCGTCGCATCAGCAAAGCGAGGGGTTGCAGAAGAACGCTGAATACCGGTATTCATGTAGGCTTCGTTATCATAGCACACGTAAACCATGTCGTGTCCACGCTCCATAGCGCCGGAAAGAGACTGAAAACCGATATCATAGGTACCGCCATCGCCGCCAAAACAGATAAACTTATAATTCTCCTTAATTTTACCTCTCTTTTTCAGCACGTGATAAGCAGTCTCCACACCGCCGGTCATGGCTGCAGCATTTTCAAAAGCGCTGTGAATGTAGCTGTCTTCATAAGCTGTATAAGGGTACATAAAAGTGGAAACTTCCAGACAGCTGGTCGCATTGGAAACTACCGCCTTGTCACCTTCGTCAAGGGCGCGAAGCACGCCGTTTACAGCCACACCTGCGCCGCAGCCTGCACAAAGTCTGTGTCCCGGTACAAATCTATTTTTCTTTTCTAATTCTGTCTTTAAACTGTAAGCCATGTCTATCTATCCTCCAAATCTCTAACACCGATATGTCTGTAAACCTGTCCGACCTGACCCGTTTCTACCATTTTAAAGAGTGCGTCGTAAATTTCTTCATAGGTGGAGATTGTCACATCTCTGCCGCCAAGTCCATATACGTAGTTGACTGCCATCGGTCTTTCAGGAAGGTCATATAAAGCGCTTCGCGTTTCTGCGAAAACCGGGCCGCCGCAAGCAGAAAAGCCTTCGCACTTGTCCATTACAGCCACAGCCTTTACCTTGGAAAGTGCCTGCGCCAGTTCTTCCATCGGGAAAGGCCTGAACACTCTCAGTTTAATGAGACCAACTTTTTTGCCTTCTGCACGCAGCACGTCTACTGCTGCTTTTCCGGTTCCTGCAGAAGAGCCGATAACCACCACTGCAGCTTCCGCATCTTCCATGGAATATTCCTCAAAGAATCCATATTTTCTGCCGGAAACTTTTTCGTATTCTTTGGCAACTTCCAAAATCCTTGCCTTTGCGTCCTTCATGGCTTCAGCCTGGGCTTTTTTGATTTCCATATAGTACGGAGAAACGCCGTAAGGTCCTACCGCCAGCGGATTTTCTGCCTTTAACAGATAATTTTCCGGCTGATACTCACCGACAAAAGCCTTTACATCTGCATCGTCTAAAAGCTCGATATTTTCAACAGCGTGGCTTGTGATAAAGCCGTCCTGACAGATCATAATCGGCAGACGGCAGCTTTCTGCAATAGGCATTGCCTGAATGTAATTGTCGTAAACTTCCTGATTGTTTTCTGCATAAATCTGAATCCAGCCTGCATCCCTGCAGCCCATGGAGTCGGAATGGTCGTTGTTGATATTAATCGGGCCGGTCAGGGCACGGTTTACCACTGCCATGGTGATAGGCAGTCTGGAAGAAGATGCTACATAAAGCAGCTCCCACATCAGAGCAAGACCTGCAGAAGATGTCGCCGTAATTGCTCTTGCACCTGCTGCAGAAGCACCGATACAGGTTGACATTGCGGAATGCTCGGATTCCACCGCCACAAACTCTGTATCAACCAGACCGTCCGCTATGTATTTAGAAAAATACTGAGGAATCTCTGTAGATGGCGTAATCGGAAAAGCGCCCATCACATCAGGGTTAATCTGTCTCATCGCCACTGCAACCGCCTCGTTGCCGCTCATTCTATCTTTTACCGCCATTTACTTTTCCTCCTTTCCCATCGTAATTGCCCCAAAAGGACATACTTTTGCACAGACACCGCAGCCTTTGCAGTGATACAAATCCGTATCCTGGCGTCTTCCATCTTTTACCGGAATCGACACGTCCGGACAAAACGGCACGCAAAGCATGCAGTGCTTACATTTTTCTGCATCGAAGAAAGGCGTTAATACTCTCCATTCTCCGGTATTGACTAATCGGGAAGTGCCCGGCTCGTAAATTTCTGCCCCTACGGTCAGCTCCTGCCACGCACTCTGCTCGTTGATATTCTTTGCTAATTTCATCTGATTCTAACCTACCTTTACTTCATTCATCGCCATTTTCAGCGCATCCATATTGCCTGCGATTACACCCGGCTTAGTCGCAAACTTGTGCTTAAAGGAAACTTCCATATCCTGGAGGAATTTTTTCTGTTCTACCACACCGCTTACTTTTACTACCGCAGCAAGCATCGGGCTGTTTGGAAAATTCTTTCCCAATGTCGCGATAGAAATCTTTTCCGCATCTACTGTGCAGACCTTGCCCTGATAGCCACGGAGCAGCGGTCTTAATTCAGAAGGTTCCTTACTGCTGTTAATAATAATCGCGCCTTCCTCCGAAAGCCCAGCTGTCACGTCTACTGTATGGAGCAGCGTCTCATCAACGACAACGACATAATCCGGGTTATAAATATTTGAATGTACTTTATTCTCATGGTCGGAAATCCGGTTGTATGCAGTAATCGGCGCGCCCATACGTTCAGGACCGTATTCAGGAAATCCCTGTACCTGTTTCCCTGAGCTGAAAGCTACATCCGCCAGCAGCAGACAAGCTGTTTTGGCGCCCTGCCCGCCTCTGCCGTGCCATCTGATTTCTACCGTATTGTTATTCTTTTGCATTCGTTTTCCTCCTGTAAATCATTTGTCTGTTCTATTCGTGATTGATTCGTGATTGACAAAAAACCCTTATTTCATGAAATTTGTCAACGTTTCCTCTGTAATGCGCATAAAATTCATCGAAAAATCGTCCCTTTGTTGACAAAATTGACAAAAAATCGAAAATCTGTCCAATTTGGCAACAAATCCATCGCAAAACGTTGACAAAATTGACAGAATCCATGTTTTTTGTCAACTTTGGCAATGTTTACATCCGGGTCGTGTGAAAATCGGGTTAGGTCCGCCGCAGTGTCCTGCGATTTCCTGCGTCATAAAAAAACTCCGTCCTGTATCAGGACGGAGATATAAAATCTTCGCTTAACCACCTGCTACAACATACCATCATATGTTCTTCCGATTACGGGGAAGGCCCGTCAGCACTTACTCTGCCTGCTATCCGATAAAACCCGGATGCTCTGCCTTTCAGCTCTGCAACTCAGGAGTGATATTCAATCTATGCCTACATTCAGTACCGGGCTTTCACCATCCCCGGCTCGCTCTTACCTTTTTGGCGTAAATCTACTGTCTCCGTCAAAGTCTTTGGTTCATATGAAATTTAATCCAAACTTATTCTACCTTTTTGCCGCAGCAATGTCAACAGTTTTTTGTTTACATTCTACAAATATTTTTTGTTTTCTTTGTCGGCAGCGCCAAGCTGCGCAGTATCATGCCCTTTTACTTGAATTTGCGGCGAATTTCCTCTATGGCGCCGGCAACAATGGCATCTGCGTCATTTCCTGCAATATCAAGGGCCTCTGCCATAATGCACTCCGTTTCAGCAATCCCCAGCATATCAGCCACGCCGCACATATAATCGTATCCAAAGTTTTTATCCCCGATAACGCCGCCGGCAGTGGTAATATAGGTCAGCTTCTTTCCTTTGCACAGTCCGATAAAGCCGGTATCCGTTGCCTCAAAAGTCAAATCCGCCATCATAATATTTTCGATATAGACTTTAAGGATGGCAGAAAAAGACAAATCCCAGTAAGGACTGCCGATGACAACGTAGTCTGCCTCTTTAAACTGCTTTGCCAAATCGAACATCGGGTGACTGAAATCCTTTTGACGAATCAGTCCGTCGCGGATATCCAGCTTTTCCATGGTGTGCGTTTCCACGCTGCCATTTCTGAGAACCACTCGATCCACCTCGATATCAGGATTCTTTTTCAGAAATTCTTCCAGATAAACATCGCACAAAACCTTGGTTCTGGATCTTTCATCTCTGACGCATGCATCTATGAATAACAGTTTTTCCACGACTCTCCTCCTATTCTATCTCACTCAAAAGGATTGCCAGTTCCTTTGCCTCTGCCTTGGTCAAGGTAACGCCTTTGCCCATCTTTTCATGTTCCGGCGCCCAGTCCCGCAAATCATACTTCGGCGCAGCGCCGTTCCAGCTGACCAGATTCAGTTCTTTGCGCCAACCTCTTGCGCCCTCTGATAAAACGCCCAGTTCCTCTACGATTTCATATTTAATCTCTGCCATAAAAGCCTCCTTGTTATTTTTGCTTTTTGTAATTTTCTATTTCCTCTGCCAGCTCGGAAAGATATTCCCACCGTTCCATTTTTTCTAGAAGCTGCATTTCCAGGTCTTCTTTCTCCGCCTGTAAAGCCGCCAGCTTTGAAAAATCTGTCGCGTGCCGGCTCATTTCGGCTTCCGCCTCCGCCAAACGCTGTTCCAGTTCTTCAATGTCTGCATCTATAGTTTCAAATTCCTTCTGTTCTTTATAGGTAAACCGTGGCTTCTGCGGCTTTGATTCCCGCCGCCTAGTCTCTGCCGTCTTTTCCTTTTCTCTTTTAACTGCCTGCTCCTCTGAAATTTCTATGCTGCGCTTTTCCTCATAGTCTGTAAATCCGCCGTTGTACTGACGAATCTCCCCGCCAGGCAAAAATGCAAAGGTCTTTCGGGTCACCCTGTCCAGAAAATATCGGTCATGAGATACTGCGATAACCGCGCCGTTAAAATCATCCAGATAATCTTCCAATACCGTCAAAGTCTCAATGTCCAAATCGTTGGTCGGTTCGTCCAAAATCAGTACGTTTGGCGCTGTCATCAAAATACTGAGCAGGTACAGCCTGCGCTTTTCGCCGCCGGAGAGGTGTCCGATTTTGACCGAGTGCATGTGAGGCGGAAAGAGAAACCGCTCCAGCATCTGCGAAGCCGAAAAACTGCCCTCTGCCGTCTGCACGTTGGCCGCAATATCGGAAATATAGCGGATTACCCTGGCATCTTCATCGAGTGCCTGATTTTCTTGCGAAAAATAGCCGATTTTTACAGTATCGCCTTTCTCCACTGTGCCGCTGTCGCAAGGAACCTGTCCCATAATCATGCCCAGCAGAGTGGATTTCCCACAGCCGTTAGGCCCAATAATACCAACTCTGTCGTTTCGTAAAAGGATATAGCTGAAATCCTCAAAGAGCCGCAAGTCGCCATAGGATTTGCTGAGGCTGCTCATCTCTATGATTTTCTTTCCCAGCCTGCTGGTTGCCGTACTGATTTCCAGCACATCATCGTCTATTACCAATTTGCTTTCTTCCAGCTGGTGGAATCTCTGAATTCTGCCCTTAGCCTTTGTGGTACGTGCCTGTGCCCCTCGTCTGATCCAAGCCAGCTCCTTGCGGTAGATGGCCTGCCGCTTTCTTTCTGAAGCCAGTTCCATTTCTTTTCTGTCTGCCTTGGTTTCCAGATAGTAATCGTAATTGCCGTCGTAGCTGTAAAGCTTTCCGCCGTCGATTTCCACAATTCGATTGGTCACCCGGTCGAGGAAATATCTGTCGTGGGTAATCATAAAAATAGCGCCCTTATAGCGAAGCAGGTACTCCTCCAGCCAAATGATGACGTCTGCGTCCATATGGTTGGTCGGCTCGTCTAAAATCAAAAGATTGCTGTCAGCAGTCAGCACTGCCGCCATGGCTACCCTTTTTCTCTGCCCGCCGGAAAGCTGTCCCATCTTCTGCTCAAAGTCTGTAATACCCAGCTTTGTCAGCATAGCCTGACACTGATACAGTTCGTACTGTCCGCCGATTTCAGAAAGATAACAGGTCGCCTGCTCCAAAACAGAAAGCTGCGGATTAAAAGGCGGATTCTGCGCCAGATACGCGCTTCGAAGCTCTCTGGATTTTGTGATAGTACCTTCTTCTTCTGAAACCACCCCTGCGATAATTTTAAGTAGGGTAGACTTGCCGCTTCCGTTGACGCCAATCAGCCCGATTTTGTCCGCCTGATCGATGGATAAATCCACGCTGACCAATAGGGGTTTTTCTGTATAACTCTTTTTAATGTTTTCCGCGTTAAGTAAAATCATGGTTCTATTATATACGCTCACCCGCCTGAAAATCAACTGTTGTTCCAAACAAAATACGGATATCTTTAAAGATATCCGCATTTTGCTTTATAATATTGCATTTATACTATCCAGGAAGCTTTTAGCCAATCAACATGTATAGAAGATGTGCGCTGACTCCGGCAATGAGTCCGCCGATAGTGTGGCACATGATTGCTTTGCCTGTAAGTTCTCTGAAACGGAGTGAGTCCATCATAGCAACGTGTGTGCTCAGATAGCCGCTCCAGCACATGCACATTGCAGTAAATACTGCGATATCATTGCCGCTTGCAAGCCCATCCGATACTAAGCCCGGCACCAGACCGATGGCTGCGCCGGCTGCCCCCAATGCTGTAATAGGAACGGAGATAGCCTCTGCCGCGGTGAATCCGAAGAGCGGCGTCAGAATAAAGTCCACCTTTTCAGCCAGCCAAGGAAGAAGTCCCACGCCCTCATAGGCGGCACCTGTAAAAGTACCCTCTGCCGATGCTCCGTTGGTTAACATCATAACCACTGTGCAGATGATGAGTACGCCCGGAATAATGGCAAATCCCATAGATACGCCGTTTTTTCCGCCTTCCAGCATGGCACCCATAAAACGCTCGCCCAGGCTGCCCTCACGAATGATTCTTTCATCGAGAGAAACCTGGCCGCAGCCTGATTTTACATCGACTTCCGCTTCTGTACCGTAAATTTTCTTCGTGTGGCGAAGCATCAATCTTGCGCTGATAATACTGCCAATGACTGCGCCCAAATTACCGATTAAAGCCGCGCCTACAAAACTTTCCCCCACAGGAGATTTTATACCGATCATAAAAGTTGTAATAATCATGCCCATGCCGAAAGCTGTACCGATATTGGTCAGTGCCGGCAGCTGATATTTTTTAAAGTATCTTCTGAAGTTGTCGTCCTCAGCCAGAGACAAAATCGCCGGATTGTCGGACAGGTAAGTCGTAACAACACCTACTATGCTGGCGCCCGGAAGTCCGTACAGCGGCTTCATCAAAGGTGACAAAATTTTGTTAATAGCAGCAACTACGCCAAATTCCGTCAGAAGTCCCGCAGCTGCCCCGGCCAGTACGGCGATAGCCATAATGTAAAATACAGTGTTCATCAAAAGGTCGTAAGCTGTATTCATCAGTGTGTTCATCATATTAACAGTGCCCATGGTGATTCCCAGATAGCCGAATATGACGCCAAATATTCCAAGAAATACCAGTGTTTCCAAGCTGAATGCCTTTTTTACGTTGGGCTTTCTGTTCTCTACAATTTTCATCTGCGGCTTTGTCAGCTGCGGATCACTCTGTACAGACAAATTCTCCTGCATTGTAAATTCCTTCTTTCTTTATCATATATAATTGCATTTTTCTCTCTCATACTGTATCATAGAAGTATAAAGCACAAAAGCGAATTTTTATCATAGTTTACATTACAAAATCAGATAGATAGGAGAGCCTTTCATGGAATTTAATCTACAGAAATACCAGGCATTTTTGAAAACTGTAGAATACGGCAGCTTCACCAAGGCGGCTGAGTTTTTGAATTATTCCCAGTCCGGAATCAGCCGTATGATTTCCGACATAGAAAAGGAATGGAATCTGACCCTCCTTGAGCGGGGTAAGGCTGGGGTCTGGCTGACTTCTGAGGGCGAAAAACTGCTGCCTTTTATCCAGTCTCTATGCCGAGAATGTGACGCCCTGAAAGAGCAGGTTGACGAGCTCTCCGGGCTGCACACCGGGCTGATTCGTATCGCCACCTTTTCCAGTATCGCCACCCACTGGATTCCCAATATCATCAAGCACTTTCAGGCAGATTACCCCGGTATCGACTACGAACTGCTTATGGGAAACTACGAAGAAATCGAAGAATGGGTCGCCAGCGGTAAAGTGGATTGCGGCTTTCTTCCCCTTCCCATCAGTTCGCCTCTGGAAACCATTCATCTGGAAATGGACGAGCTTCTGGTCGCCCTGCCCAAGAATCACCCTTTGGCAGACTGTGAAAAATTTCCTTTGCAGGCTCTTTGCGGCGATCCGTTTATTCTTGCAAAAACCGGAAAACGAGTGGATTCCGATCAGATTTTTAAAAATCACCGACTCATCCCGAACATCAGATGTTCCACCTTTGACGACTACGCCATCATGTCCATGGTAGAAAGCGGTCTTGGCATCAGCATTCTGCCCAGCCTGATTCTAAAGCGTTCGCCCTACGACATCGTCACCAAGTCGCTGGAAGTGCCCTCTTACCGCAATCTTGCTCTGATTTTGCGCAGTCAAAAAAACGCTTCCCTTACGGTAAAGCGTTTTCTGGAATATTTGGATTATCGAAAGTAACATTTGCAGCCAGATGCCGCCGGGTTTATTCCTGCCCGCTCTTTTTCATGATTCCTCTGAGTCTGTCACTGAGCACAAGAGCCAGCACCATTTTAATGATATCCGGCACCACAAAAGGAAATACACACCAGCCCAGTACCGCGCCAAGGCCTATGGCTCCGGTGGTCTGTGTATAGACTACCATAAACCAGATGGTGCCGAAGATATAATAGGTAATCATCCCCAATATCATAGAGAGCGCACGCACCCAATTTTTTTCACCAAGGATTCGCTCAAACATCCAGTAGAGAAGTCCGCTGAGCAAAAATCCCAGAACATAACCGCCTGTCGTTCCCATCAGAACGCCCAGTCCGCTGGAAAACCCTGCAAAGACAGGCACGCCTACAGCACCCAGCAGCACATATACCACCACCACTAAGGTTCCTCGTTTGCCGCCCAGCACGCCAAAACTCAAAAAGAGCGCAAAGGTCTGCATGGTAAAAGGCACTAAAGTTGGAATAGAAATCCAGGAGCAGACCGCCATAATCACCGCAAACATTGCGATACAAATCATATCATAGGTTTTATTTTTTGTTGCAAGCATGATACAATACCTCTTTCTTCTTTGAACTATTGTGAGTATAACACTTTTGTTCATTTATGTCAACCTTTATATTTTTAAAAAGGTGACAACGCGCAGACCTTTTCCACCAAAGAGTGCTGCATAAAATCCACTGCTGCTGTAAAGGATATCCCAATAAAGGAAGTGAATGCCATGATTAAATTCGATTTGCACTGTCACACAAAAGCCGGCTCCATCGATGCCAGAATCTCCATTGAACGCTATATCGAAATCCTAAAATCCCGCGGCTTTTCCGGCATGCTGGTAACCGACCACGATACATACAAAGGTTACCGATATTATGACCGCAACTGCCGTGCCTCCACTGAGAATTTTACAGTGCTTGCCGGCGTGGAATATGATACAAAGGACGCAGGACATATTCTTGTCATCATGCCCGACGGCATATTTCTGCCTGTACTGAAAATTCGCGGCATGTCCCTTGCCCGCCTTACACATCTGGTGCATCAGTACGGCGGCATTTTAGGGCCGGCTCACCCCTTCGGCACCCGCTACAACAGCGCCTTGCTTCTTCGCAAAATACGAAAGAATCCTCACCTCGTTGCTCACTTTGACTTTATCGAAGGTTTTAATACCTGCGAAAGTCCCGAAGCCAACCTGAAAGCCCAAGCTCTTGCAAAATCTTATCATAAACCTTGCGTTGGCGGCTCAGATTCTCACAAAGAAGACTATGTCGGCATGGCCTTTACCGCCTTTCAGCAGCAAATTACCTGTAACAATGATTTAATCGCAGCCATCACCGGCGGCGGCATTATCTCATTTGGCGGCACAGAGCGCACCATGCTCCCAAAACATAAAAAAAGACACTCCCTGGCGGCCTCCTTTGGATTCCGTGCATACAACAGAAGCCTCGGCGTGCTGTATTCTCCGTACAGACAGCTGAAACTTCGCAAATTGCCCTTGCACCGCAAAAGATAATTTGATAGAATATAGGTAGCAATCATGTTTGAGCCGAACCTCTCAAAGGTCCGGCTTTTTTCTCAGGATTTTATTATCAATTTCACACAAAGGAGACAAAGAAATGAACGAATCAAAACCAAAGGCAAACGGCTGGGCCCTTTTGCCAATTCTAGTATTTCTGGTTCTGTTTCTGGGGACCGGAATCCTGCTCAATGACTTTTACACGATGCCTGCTGTTGTAGGCTTTCTGATCGCCCTCATCGTGGCATTCGTCCAGACAAAAGGAAAATCTTTCACCGAAAAACTCCACATTGCCGCAGTAGGAATCGGAGAGGACAATATCATCACCATGTGTCTGATTTATCTCGCCGCAGGCGCTTTTTCAGGAGCTGTATCCGCAGCCGGCGGTGTTGACAGTACCGTCAATCTGGGACTTTCTCTGATGCCGCCAAGCGTTGCTGTCATCGGTCTCTTTGTCATCGGCTGCTTTATTTCAATTTCCATGGGTACTTCCATGGGCACCATCGCAGCCCTTGCTCCAATCGCTGTAGGTATCGCAGACAAAACCGGATTCGCCCTGCCAATCTGTATCGGCGCAGTGGTGTCCGGCGCTATGTTCGGCGACAACCTGTCCATGATTTCAGACACCACCATCGCAGCTGTAAGAACCCAGGGCTGCGAAATGAAAGATAAATTCAGAAAGAACTTTTTAATCGTACTTCCGGCAGCGATTATCACTGTTGTCGTACTGTTCTTTTTAACCCGCGGCGCTTCTTTTACACTGGATTCTGAGCTTACTTACAATATTTGGCAGGTTATGCCATATATCTTTGTACTGGTGACCGCCGTAATCGGAATCAACGTCTTTGTCGTTTTAATCAGCGGCACCGTGCTTTCCGTCATCGTAGGTCTTGCAACCGGTTCCATCGCCATTTCCGAAGTGTTCACTTCTATCGGCACAGGCGTTACCGGCATGTACGACATCACCGTTATCTCTATGCTGGTTGCGGCAATCAGTGCACTGGTGAAGGAAAATGGCGGCTTTGCCTTTATCCTGGAAAAAATCCACAGCCGCATTCATACATACAAAGGTGCTGAAGTCGGTATCGCTGCCCTGATTTCTGTCGTTGACGCTGCGACGGCCAACAATACCGTTGCTATCGTTATCGCAGGTCCTATCGCAAAGGAAATCAGCGAGGACTACGGCATTGAACCGGATAGAAGCGCTTCACTTCTGGATATGTTCGCTTCCGTATTTCAGGGAATCATTCCTTACGGCGCTCAGCTGCTGTCCGCCGCGACGCTGACAGGTCTGACTTCCTTCGATATCATTCCGTACCTGTTCTATCCTTATCTGATGGCAGCGTGCGGTCTGATCAGCATTGCCATTTCAAAAAAGAAGAAATAGAAAATTCTCCTTGCATATGGGGAGGAAAAAGGCTATAGTTGTGTTATGGGTAAAATAGGAACATGACCCATTATATTCCAAAAGGACGGTTGGTGCCGTCCTTTTTTGTTGCAAAATTTTAATTATACTCGAAAAGTGCGCCTGCGCTTCCTCGGTTATATCACCTACAGCTACGAAAAACTCATCGAACAAAGAGCCCTATACAGTAAGAAAAAACTTCAGCTTCCGACGCCGATTTTCTACGTTTTCTATACCGGTGATGAACCGTGGCAGACAAAAACACTCAGGCTTTCGGACTGTTATGTAGAAAATCCGCCGGAAAATTCACTGGAACTGGTGGTAAAAATCATCAATTTACGGTACAATAAAGACAATGAAATCCTTAAGCGCAGCAAAACCCTTGCAGGTTACAGCATGCTCATCACCCGAATTAAAGACGGACTTAGAGACGGCATGCCTCTTGAAACTGCCATTGAGGAAGCAATTCAAAGCTGCATCGAGGACGGATATCTTACAGCTTTCCTGAAGCAGTACGGTGAGGAGATTGGAAAAATGAAGTTTTATGAGTTCACACAGAAGGAATACGAGGAACTTCCGGCAGAAGAATCCTTTGAAGCCGGCGTAGAGAAAGGCCTTGCGACAGGTCTAGAAAAAGGAATAAAAACAGGTATTCAGGCTCTTATCTTCGACAACCTGGAGGAAGGAATCCCTGAAAGCCGCATTCTCGATAAACTCATGCGCAGATTTTCTCTGAGCAGAGAACAGGCGCAGACTTATCTATCAGAATCAAAAGCCAGCCTGTAGGGCTGGAATAGCAAGAAAAAGCAAAAGGGCGAAGTCCGCGTGACTTCGCCCTCTCAATTGTTATTTTATAGTTATTTTACAGCATCTGCTCCAACTTTGAATGCTTTTAAGTTCAGGTCGATGAACTTTTCTTTTACATTCTTTCTGATAATGTCTTCCCAGTCGATATCGTCAAGACCCATCAGTTTTACAAGAGCGCCCAGAAGAATTACGTTAGCAGCTTTTACGTTGCCCAGGTCAGCAGCCATCTTAGAAGCGTCCATGGTATGTACGCGGTCTGCAGCCTTTTCGATCTCCTCGATTACATCATTTGCATATTCTTCCGCACCTGTTAAAACAGTCATGGAAGGAATTCTCTCTGTGTTTACAACTACTGCACCGTCCGGTTTCAGATAATCCAGTGTTCTCAGCGCTTCCATTTCTTCAAAGGATACAACGATGTCTGCAGTACCCTTTTCGATAACTGGAGAATATACCTTTTCCTTGCTGTATCTTACCTGAGAAACAACATCGCCGCCTCTCTGGCTCATGCCGTGAATTTCACTCATTTTTACGTCGTAGCCTGCTTCCATCAGACCGAAGGTCAGCATCTTTGCAGCAGTGATGGTGCCCTGTCCGCCGACACCTGATAATAAAATATTCTTTGTCATTTTATTTCTCCTCCTTTACGATGGCATCTACCGGGCAAACCTGTGCGCAAACGTCGCAGCCTACACAGTCAGCTCTGTTGATATGTACTTTCTTTGTATCTTTGTCAAAGATCAGTGCAGGACAACCTGTCTTCTGACAAGCCTTGCATCCGATGCACTTATCAGGATCTACAATGTCCTTTGTCGCAAACAGTCCCGGGAATTCTTCCAAATCAGCCGGTGAGAACTTTTTCAGTACGCACGGCCATCTTGTGATGATAACAGAAGGTTCATCTAAATCCCAGAATTCGTCAAATGCAGCGTCAACTTCGTCCAGATTGTTCGGATTTACTACCTTCACGTGCTTGATACCGATGGCTCTTACCAGTTCTTCCATGTTAATCATGTTGGTCTCTTCACCTTTTACGGTATAGCCGGTGCCCGGATTCTGCTGATGTCCTGTCATACCGGTGATTCTGTTGTCCAGGATAACATTGATGGTGTTGCTGTTGTTGTAAACTGTGTTCATCAGAGAGTTTACGCCTGTATGGAAGAAAGTGGAGTCGCCCAGTACGGTAACAACCTTTCTCTTGATGCCCTCTCTATTGAAGGTTTTCTGTGCGCCGTGACCCATGGAGATGGAAGCGCCCATGCAGATTGCAGCGTCCATTGCATTATAAGGAGCACCGTATGCCAGAGTATAGCATCCGATATCGCCTGTAATCATCACGTCTTTTCTCTTGCCCAGTCTGTAGAACAGTCCTCTGTGCGGGCAACCTGCGCAAAGCGAAGGCGGACGCTTAATGACTTTATCTCTATCGTAGTCAAGCTGTGGCAGTTCTTCGCCGTAAAGGGCTTTTCTCAGCACGTTGGAAGTCATTTCGCCGTATGCAGGGAAAGTGTCTTTTCCGTGGCATTCGATGCCCAGTCTCTGTACGAATTCTTCGATATACGGATCGTCCTCTTCAACGATATAAACGGTTTCAACCTTGCTGCAGAAATCTTTAATCATTTCTTTTGGCAGCGGATATGTAAATCCTAATTTCAGATAAGAAGCGTCTTCTCCGAATACTTCCTTTGCGTAATAGTAGGAAGGACCGGAAGCGATAACGCCAATTTTTCCGCCAGCCATTTCGGCAAAATTGAATCTGCTCTGTTCTGTGTATTCTTCTAATTTTCTGGTTCTCTCCTCAACATTGACTCTGTTTACTCTTGCGTTGGCAGGAACACATACAAATCTGGCTAAATCCTTTTCCCAAGGTCTGTTAGCAACTTCTACTCTTTCGCCCACTTCTACTAAGGACTTGGAGTGACATACACGGGTTACCATTCTCATCAGAACCAGTGCGCCAAAGGTTTCGGAAACTTCATAAGCTTCCTTCATCATGTCAAGGCACTCCTGGGAATCTGCTGGCTCAAACATCGGCATCTTTGCCATCTTTGCAAAGTTTCTGTTGTCCTGCTCATTCTGAGATGAGAACATGCCCGGCTCGTCAGCTGTTACCAGTACGGAACCGCCGTTTACTCTCATAGTGGCAAAGGTCATCATAGGGTCTGCTGCTACGTTTACACCTACGTGCTTCATGGAAGCCATGCTTCTTGCCCCAGCCATTGATGCCCCTGCTGCGGATTCCATAGCCACCTTTTCGTTCGGTGCCCATTCAGCATAAATCTCCTTATATTTAGCAACATTTTCCAAAATTTCTGTACTAGGCGTTCCAGGATATGCAGCTGCGTGTGTCACGCCGGCCTCATAAGCCCCTCTTGCAATAGCTTCATCGCCTGTTAATAATTTTTTCATAAGGGTGAATCCTCCTTTATCATATCTACCAAGTGATTCCTTGTCATGATTGACTTGTTACCCACATTTTAGAATTGTAATTTCCCTTTGTCAATTCATTTTGCCAAATCGAATCATATTTCTTTCAATTTATTCAGTTTTATGTTTTTAATAACAATTTTTTATAACTTTTATTGTTATTTTCTAATAATTATATCCAATATGCTTTAATAACGCTATTTGAGCTTAAAATCCGATATTTTCAATGATATCATCCTGTAATTTTTTCCATTTTATTAAAATTTACGAAATTCATCACAAAAAAATAAGGCATTATCAATTATTCATTATCTTTTGTCAAACTCTTTTCAAAGAAATCAGAAAACTATTGACATTATACCGAAAATCCCTTAAAATATGCCTATCGAAAGGAAGACTAGATAAAGGGAGACCAGACTATGCACAAGCCGATTAAAAAAGCCCCGATACGGGATCAGATTTACGACATTATCAAGAAAAACATCATCGAGGGAAAATATGAACCCGGCAGCCGCCTGAGTATTACAGCCCTTTCCAAAGAACTGAATGTCAGCAACTCTCCTGTCAGAGAGGCGCTTTCCATGCTGAATCGGGATGGTATTATCGACGTTTATCCTAATTCCGGTCCCAGCGTGATTAAATTCTCCGAACGAAGACTGGCTCAGATTGCACAGGCGATTTTGAGCATGCTTCTCGGCGCCTTTGAAATCTGTCAGCAAACCGGCAGAATGGACCAGCTTGTAGAACTTTTGCAAAAAACACTAAAGGCACAGATTGACCACCTTGAAGTAGAAAATATACAGGAATATGTCCGTTATTCCATCAGTTTTGAGTCCGCGTTTATTACCTGCTGTGACAATCCATATATCACGCGGCAGTATGGTCAGATCGAAGATTTATTCTATATGATCGTACTCTATAACCACTGGCACATCGACAGAAGCAGAAACCACACCGTGATGGAGCACCAGCAGATTCTGAGTGCTATCATCAGCGGTAATTATAGCGCAGCAAAAGATTTACTGTCTGCCCACTATAACCGCTTCCAGCTAAACGAAACACACTAAAAATCTTCCACCCTTTCTGCATGCCTTCCTGTTCTTTCACAACTGCGCACACAGCCATGCAGAAAGAAAGCTCTTGCCGCCTCCCCTTCCGGCAAGAGTTTTTTCATGTGCAAAATTATACTTTCCCAGCGCCTCTATTTCCAACTTGCCATTTGAATACACAAAAGAGCAGCAAAATCCCCAAATATCCGGTAAAGGGATAGATGAATGCCACCAGTTTATCAAAGGGCAGCTGACCCAAGATAAAACTGTCAATGCTGACCAGCAGAGCAATGACAAGAGCTCCTTTACTTCCCGGTCTCGCAAGGCTGCTGCAGATCGACCACAGCACCGGCGCCGCTGTCGAGAAGATGCCGCAGATCATAATGCACACAAAAATAACGCCTGCCGCAGAAGATACACCCTCTGCCAGTTTCAAAGACGGAACAATACTGCTTTTGGCCAAATCCAAACGCGAAGTCAGCGCCAAATTCATAAAAATAACTGTCACCATCAGAAGAACGCCGCCGGCAATACCGCCGGCCGCTGCCTCCCGTTCCGACCGGGCGTCTCTTCCCAGCGCCATGAGAAATGCCACAGAACTCACCGTATTATATGCCACATATAAAATTCCGCTGAACCACCAGTTCTGTGCAGGTCTTACGCTCTTCAGATATTCCACATCCACATTGCCTGCCATCAAGTCGCCGAAGTTTGCCGTAATGGTACAAATCGCGATGAAAATTGAAAAGCCGATAATCAGCGGTCCCATCAGTCCTACGATGTCGATCAGTTTATCCAGACCAAAGGCAAAAGCACCGAATACCAAAAACGCCATAATGAGACCGCCCACATAATAGCTGACCCCGCAGTATTCCTGAAGAGTCGCGCCGGCGCCCGAAATCATGACTGCCAGTACCGCAAAAAGATAAAACAGCACGAAATATTCATAAAAAGTGCCAAGCACCTTTCCGCAAAAAAGCTGATACGGTTTCTCCGCAGCCGCTTCTCCCACCTGATGTCCAATCCTCATCAGGCTGCCGCCGGTCCATGCAAAGAGGACCATGCTGACAAGAGCCGCCCCCATACCCATAACTCCGTAAGATGTATAAAATTGTAAAATCTCCTGTCCCGTCGCAAATCCAGATCCGATTTCAAAGGCGATGTACGCCCCGGCGTATTTCATCACCCGAATCACGCTGATTTTCTCTTTCACCGCAAATTCCCCCTTTGTCCTTCTTAGCAGAATATGCGGAGATTAAAAAAATAGACCGAAAGTCCTCGCTTTCGATCTATTTCATTTGCTGCTTTTATTTGTCCTTTTCAGCGGTCTCCATCACGACTCTGGCAAAATCTTCCCATTTGAAGCCGCCGCGGTCCGCCTCTTTGTTCGGGTCCTGCTTGTTGAAAATGCAGCTGGGGATTTCCCTTTCTTTCAGATTCTTGGCAATACACGGGGTACACCCCTGATTATGATTGACGGGATTAAAAGGGCATTCATAATCATCACATGTACAAAAATCGACTTCACCCATGAATTCCACGCTCCTTTTCTTTTATCATAACTGATTTTACACCAAATTGTCAAACAATACAACGTTATTATCCCATTGCCTTTTCCTTCACCGGATGTCTAATGACGGTTTTGCGCCGCTGCGGCGGCACTCTGCGCGGATCCGACAGATAAATTTCGTGATGCAGCCTGCCGCCTGCAAAGTCATTCTCATAGCCCTGCTCCGCAATATATGCGTCCATCAGCGCTATGGTCTCAGGCTCGGCATCATAATCGCCGATGTGCATGCACTGCACACACAAGCCCTCTTCTATGGTAAGAAACTCCACCTTAGAGAAGTCCTTTTTCTTCTTTGCAGTCGCCTCCAAAATCGCCCAGTCGAAATCTTTCTTCGTCACGAAATCCGGCAGCCTGATGACAGAAATCCAATGAAAATCTTCCTTTCTGCCGTATTCAATGCCCTCTGTATTCTCCTGCCACCAAAATCCTTCCAGCGGCGGCACCACATAATCAAAGTAGCCTTCAATATGATAACTGCCCATCTTGCTCATTTTAATGGTAAAGGCAATGGCGTAAAGCAGCCCGATGGCCTCTTTGTAAGCGCCGCCCTCTTCATTGGGATCGCCCTCTCCCCTGACTGCAATATAGCGCATCTCAGGCACTTCCACCATAGACGGCTTCTTCTTCGGCTGATAAAACTCCTTGTATTCCTTCTTGTAATCAAAAGCCATCGTTATTTCACCTTCTTTTTCTTCGGTTTCGGCATAGGCAGTTCTTCCCATGTCTTCTTTACAAAGTCTACCAGAAACTCCCTGTTATCGATATCCTCAAAGAGGAAATAGTCCTTCGCGCTCTCATAAGGCGGCGCCAGAGTCAGCTGGGGCGCAATTTTTCTGCCAGCCTCGGTCACTTTAATAAACAGCTGGTCATCACAAATCACCGCAAAAATTTTACCGTCCAGGTACATACCGTACTCGCCGAACATTTTCCGGTAGGTGATTTCCCCTGCCTCAGATAGCTGTTCCGCCACATATTCTACAAATTCCAGATTAGATGCCATAATACTTCTCCTTTCTGTCAGTGCGCCAGCTACAGCAATGTCTCACAGAGACACCCAAATTTCTTCTCGGAAAGAATCTCGTGGGTGATAAACTTTCCGTCATAAAACAGTCCGTAATTGGTCCACGCCATAGGTGCGTTCTGTGCCTGCTCCAAAGTCTCAATTTTTCTTTTCTCAAAGGCTATGCCCTTTGCCTCCGCCAGCTTTTCAATAACCGGCACGTATTTTGCGGTAAACGGGCAGCCGCTGGCATAATACAGGGTGAAACCCTTTGCGCTGATGACAGGCTCCTTTGCACAAGGACGAAACTTCGGCGTCTCTGCGTCTTCAGAAAATGGCAGATAGAGCAGTGTAAAATACGGTTCCGCCGTATCCGCAAGGCGAAATCCCTTATACTGCAGATATTTTGGCTCCGAAAGAAACCCCTTCTTTTTTTCAGAAGAGATAACCGTCAGCCCTGACTTACCCTGTGCCTTTGCGTCCTCTATACAGGCATTCAGAAGGTCATTTGCATACCCGTGGCCTTTGCTGGCTCCAGACACCCAGAAACAGTTGATGTGCATGTAATTGGGAGCGCAGACAGGTACCCACGCCTTTTCTGCCGGGATATACTCGATAAAACACTTCCCTCTGGCGTCCGCCCGCAGAAACACAAGGCCGTCCGAAAAACGCTCTGCCAGCCAGCCTTTCTTGCTGACCACCTGTGGGTCCTTATTAGAGGATATGGCGCAGCAGATGTGCTCCCTATCCAGATTTTCTTCTGTCAGTTTCATGTACTTCACTTGTAAATTTCCTCCATTTTTCTGATGATGCCGTGTAGTTCCTCCCTCAGCTGCGCCGGCTCCAAAAGTTCAGCCTGCTCGCCAAAGGTAAGCAGCCAGGTCAGCAGATTGTCCTTGTCCGTATAATCCGCACAGAAAAGCAGTTTTCCGTCTTCTTGCTCGATGAATGAATCGACTCCGAACTCCTCGATTAATCTCCACTTCGCACCGGCTTCAAAGAGCGCCTTGACCTTAATTTCTCCCGGAAAAATTTTTTCGTTTGAAAGGTCCGGAAAACGCACGTCACGCCCGGCAAACTGCACCTTGCTTTTTTGCAGGCAGGTCATGCGGTTCAGCTTGAACAGACGAAAGTCCTGTCTTTTTTCGCACCACGCCCAAAGATACCAGTTAGACCAGTGAAAAACCAGATAGTACGGCTCAGCAGTCCGCTCTGCTTCCCCTTTTGGTGAGTAATAGCGGAAAGTCAGCAGCCTTTTCTCCGGAATCGCCTCCTGAATCAGCTGAATCTTCGGCGCCAGACTGTCCTTGTACCAGGATGACAGGTCAATGAGCATAAAATCACTGCCGCAGGTAAAACTGGATGCGCCGGGCTTTAATTTTTCCATGAGCTGTTCATAGTAACTGCTTCCGCTGACGCTGTCCAGACTCCGAAGCCCCGCCAGAATCATCTGCATATCCTTTGTCGTAAGCAGGGTTCTGTCGATTTTGTAATCTTCCATAATAGAAATGCCGCCGCCGCTGCCCTGACTGGTTACGATAGGAATGCCAGCCTTGCACAGACTCTCAATATCTCGATTGATGGTTCTCCGCGATACTTCAAAGCGGACGGCAAGCTCCGGCGCCGTAATCTGCTCGCGGCGTAAAAGCACAGCCAAAATGCCGATTAACCGGTCAATTTTCATAAAGGTTCTCCTTCTTTCATTATCCAGGAAATATTGAATCATCGATACTTCCTATGTTATAGCAAAGCAAACACGACAGTAGTGTGTCATGTTTGCTTCTGCTTATTATATTTTATTTTCTTTTTCCATTGCGGCTGCATCCTTTACACTACACCAGCCTCCTGCTGAATTCATACTTCGGATACCACCCGGAAGCATCCCTCGACTCAAGGGTAAATCCGAACCTGTCACCGGAGTCCATGTCTTCATCAATCAGATAAAGCGCTTCATATCCCCTCTCTTTTAAGAAGGAGAAGAAGCCCTCTGCGAAAGCGGTAATCTCCAGCAGCTCTTTCCCCTCGTTGGTCAGCCAGATACCGCAAAGCTCCGGCACTCTGCCGTCGTAGTGAGCAATGCGCCCGCAGCCTACTGTCTTGCCGCGGAGTTTTCCCGCAAAGACTGCGATTACATCATCCTTCTCCGTCTCTTCAAACTCTATCTGCCGGGTTTCTGCTTTGGCTTCATAATCCTTTCGCAGAATAGCATAATACTTGCAGTCAGCAAGTCCGTTATTTCCTCTTGCTGCTTCGCGCAGCGTTCCTTCGTACTGCATACCGCATTTTTTCATCACCATGCCGGAATAAAAATTTCGCACATCATGCCTTGATTCAATCCTGTTGCAGTTGGTATTCTGAAAGAGGAAGTCAATGACCGCTTTCAATGCCTCGGAGGTAATGCCCTGATGCCAGTACTTCTTTCCGATACAGTAGCCGATGGAAATCTGTCGGGTATCTGAATCCGCAGCCGCCATGCCGATGCTGCCGATGGGTTCCCCCACATCATCGGGCACGATGGCCCAGTTATAATAATTTTCATCGGCATATTGCCGTTCCCAGTCCGCCAAAACTGCCTTGGTCACATCTATATTCTTATGGGCAGGCCAAGTGAGAAATCTCGTCACATCCTTGCTGGACGCCCAATTGCGGTACATTGCTGCCGCATCCTCTGCGCAAAATCTTCTGAGCGTCAGCCGTGCTGTCTTGATTGTTTCTGTTCCCATGTTTCTCCTTTCCTGTCAATACCTTTTCAGTCAGTCCTTTTTCGGCTCTCAAAGTTGTGATTATTATACACTATTTCTTTCTGTGTCTCAAGGGGGGGAGATAGGAACAAACAATGATTCCGGTGCAAAACTGCTAATCGCCGGCTATCTGCGGTTTTTAAGGAAAGGATTGAAATTCCTCAATTTCGGTGTATACTGTTAATAAAATGAAAGGAGGCTTATGATGACAACCCTTATGCCCGACAATTCTGCAGAGAAATCTATGCCGAATCTGGTCTTTCTTCACACCGACCAATGGCAGAAGTCATACGGAGATTTACCTCACTTCCAGACTTTTTTCAGCAGGCTTCACTCCATCCGCTACTGCCACGCAGAGGCTTTTCACCACTGTATTTTCGGCACGCTTCGAATTCCACAGAAGAGCGAACACCGTCAGCCGAAGCATTCCTTTGGCTTTTATATGACTGATACCACGCTTTTTATCATTGATGACACTGACGAACTGAAAAAACAAATTCATAAAAATACCGACTTGTTTCAAGACTGCACATCGCCCGATCAACTGCTGCTTCTTCTCATTGAACAGTTTATCGAAAACGATATTCCCTATCTTCTGCACTTTGAAACGGAAATCGAAGAAATGGAAACCACCCTCGTCAGCGGAATTTCAGAGGATTTCTTCGCGAAATTAACCAAATACCGGCAGAAATTTACTGAACTGAACGCTTACTATGAGCAGCTCACCGCGTTTGGCGACTTAATCCAGACCTGCGGCGCCACGCCCCTTGTGGCGGACGCGGCTTCATGGAATCGACTTACTCAGCGCACGGAGCGGCTGCAAAACCATGTGCGTCTTTTACAGGAAAATACTCTGCAGCTCCGGGAGCTTTATCAGTCCATTCAGGATGCATGGCAAAACAAGGTTATGTGTATTCTCACCGTAGTCACCACACTCCTGCTGCCACTGACGCTCCTGACAGGATGGTATGGCATGAATTTTGTAAACATGCCCGAACTGCACTGGAAATACGGCTATCTGGCTGTTGCCATCGTCGCTGGGCTGATTATCCTGCTGGAAATTATCTACTTCAAAAAGAAAAAATTTTTTTAGTATCTACCAGCTTAAACCGGAAAATTAAAAAAGGCCTTACCCTTCGTATGATTCAGTAAGGTCTTTTATTCCTTAAAATAGAAACTGTGCCATGTCGGCGCGCAGAAAAGCCTTAGGTTTTCCCCTCTGCGAAAAACCTGCAGCCTTGCAGATTTCTTCATTGACCCAGTCACTGTGATTTTTTTGAAACTGTATTTCCTCTGCAATGGGCTCCGCCATCCAATAAAGTCTTTCCACCGCCCGGTTCAATGCGGCAACTGGCTTACGGCCGTGGGTCTTCGTAATCCACGGCGTGCCTGCGGCACTGAAATAGCGCTGCACTATTTCATCACAATATCCTGCTGCCAAAAGTCCCTGAACAATACCCTGCTGCGCAGTCTCTTCTATGTTTTCCCAGTCAGATGCGCTGAGATTCGCCATCACGCAGGTAAAGCGGTTAGACCCATTGATTACCAGCAGTACTTCCTGCCCCTGATAGGTAATATTGTGCAAATCCCAACAAAAAAGCAAATCAGTCATGCCGCCGTAATCGGGTTTCTTTCGTTTCAAAAAACGCTGCAGCGGAATCGTAATGCCAAGTTCCATTGTGTTCCTCCAGTTTCGCTTTCTATGATTGATTTATATAATATCATGTAAAAAGGAAATTATAACGTGCTGTTTACTCGTTATTTAGCCCAGCAGCTTCTTTCCCACTTCCACATACTCTGCAGCGCTGTGCTTCAGCATGGCAAGCTGCTGCGGGCTCAGCGGCTTCACTGGTTTTGCCGGTCTGCCAAAGGCCAGATATCCATCTGGGATTTCCGTATTCTCTGTGACCAGACTGCCCGCGCCAATCAGACAATGCTTTCCAATCTTTGCGCCGTTCATCACGATGGTTCCCATGCCAATCATCGTTTCGTCGTCAATTTGACACCCATGAAGAATACAGCCATGTCCCACCGTCACATCATTTCCGATTAAAAGCTGATGACCGGGGTCAGTGTGAAGGATGCAGTGCTCCTGAATGTTGGTCCGCTGTCCGATACGGATGGGGCCATTATCGCCCCGCAAAACCGCGTAATACAGCACCGTGGATTCATCACCGACGATTACATCTCCCACGATTACACTTTCCTCTGCGATGTGAGCAAGTTTGCTGATACCTGATTGCATTTCCCTATGCCTCCTGTTCATTTTCTAAAGCTATGACATCTATGATACCCATTGCGATTCCTGCTGCGATTTCCGCGGCTTTATGGCTGTTATTGCTGTAAGTCTCAAGTCCCTTATGCTCTGCCGTATCGGTTATGGTGCGCACCGCGAGAAAAGGAACTTTGTTGATATAACAGGCGTGGGCAATTCCGGCCGTCTCCATATCCACACAAAGAGGCGCAAAACGTCCGTTGATTTCATCACGCCGCTCATCCTCAATAAACTGCTCCCCTGTAACCATGGTGCCGAAGAAAACCCGACCGCCGCAATTACGGCTGTATTCTTTTGATGCGGCGAGCATTTTTCTATCGCTTTCAAAATAGACCGACTCCATGTAAGGATACTCCTCTGTCAGAATGCTTTCTTCTACATCGTAGTAAGCGGCTTTCTCGGCAACCACCGTATCAAAAATCTGCAGCACCGGATCCATGCCGCCTGCTGTGCCGCTGTTGATTATCCCGTCCACATGAAAAAGATCAATTAAAATCTGCGCGCCAAGGGCTGCATTGACCTTGCAAATCCCGCACTGCACAGCTGCAACATGTACTTTGCCGATATTTCCTTCATAAAAAATAAAACCCGCTTTTTCCGTTATTTTCTGATTCTCTATATAGGAAAGAAACGGCTTCAATTCCGATTTGCAGGCGCAGATAATTCCTATGGTTTGCATCAATGACTCCTCCTAAAACCAATCCGCTGCAGACTGAACCGCTGCAAAGAAAATAATACTGCTTTTCCAGTCTGCCAATGATGATACTCTTCTTAAATTATATGTGTTCTGCGCTGCCCTGTAAAGGAAAAACTACTTTATATACACGGTAAACCCACAAAAGTCTTCTAGCAAATATAACATTGTCAAATCTCCGGATACTTTGTATTTTTTTCAATAAGTGCGGAGGAAATCTGCGCATTCTAAAACAGTGGCCGAAATGACCACTGTTTTAAATCTTGTTTCGTAACATTCGCGGATAAACTTTATCTTAACTGACGTTCAGATTTGTAAATCTGCAGTTCCTGCTACTTTCTGTCTCCAGTTTTTCTGCTCTTTCTTCTGGAAACTGCAAGTGTACAAGCAATTCCGATGCAGGAAACGCCAAACAATATTATCCACAGAGCCGGATCTGCAGTATCACCCGTCTTAGGACCGCTTGGATCTGTATTGATATTCGCCGGATTCGTCGTATTATTTGTATCACCCGGTTTGTTCGGTTTTCCAGGCTTGTTCGGTTTATCCGGCTTCCCTGGCTTATCCGGATTGTCCGGGTTGTCCGGATCGTCCGGATTGTCCGGTTTATCCGGATCGTCCGGGTTATCCGGATTGTCCGGATTATCCGGATCGTCTGGATTGTCCGGGTAAATCGGAACGATCGGTTTCGGATTATAATCAGGGATTCCGTCGCCGTCTGCATCAACCGCCCATACAGCATAGAGGGTCACATCCGCCGTTGTGATCCGATACGTTGCTCCGGTAATCAGTAACTTTTCCAAATCCTCCTGTTTCGTCGCCGCCGTGAGCGCGGCATCTAACTTTCTCACACTCCAGCCCACAAAGATTTCGTTAGGATTTCTTGTAAAGTTCTTCTCCGCTGTCAATGTGACCTCGGTGTTCTTTGCAATGCCCGATACCGCTGTTGGTGCAGTTTCTTTTCCGCCGTTGAGGTCATATGTGAGGGTATAGGTCTCCAGCACATCGGCTGTTCCGTTCTTATTCTCATCATAGCCCCATGCGGCGTAAACTGTCTTGTTGGCACTGCCGAAGGTGACCTCGGTGACCGTTGCCGGTGTGGTGTCCGCGCGGCTGAAAATCGAATTCGTCTGCGCTTCAGTCCAGCCGATAAAGACAACCTTCTTGCTGTCCACATCGTTGTGGGTAGGCTTTGCTGTGTTCAATGTAACCTTGTCGTTAGGGATGTGGATATCTGTATCCGTCGGCAGGTTTGCCACAGTGCCGCCCTCCTGGGCATTGCCATCATAGGTCAGCGTATACTCTTCCAGATAGTCCGCTACATTATTCCCGTTGCGGTCGGCGGCCCAGACGGCGTACACATTGGTGTTGCCGTCTGTGTCGGCGTACTTGCTGGTATCTTTGGCGTCCTCATCGGAAACATCATTACCCGGCTTTTCCAGCATCGTAACCTCGTTCTTGATGCTGCTTTTCAGGTTGTCATATTCCGCCTTGGTTTCGATCACTTTGTCCAGGATCGGCTTGGTGCTCCAACCAATAAAGATATTGGTGTCGTAGGTAAAGGTATGGGAGGTTACCTCGGCGGCGGCAGCAGATGCTGCATCACCATGGCCCAATCTCTTGCCGGAAACTGTACCGTTGGTGGAGAGCATCGCCGTTGCTCCTGCCACATGGTGGTGAGGACAGATAATGTCCTTATAGTCGCCGTTATTGCCGTGGTAACGGACATGAACAGCATCATCGTTGTAATCCGGGTTGCCGTTGTCGTTGGCGTCCACCGCGTAGACGGCGTAGAGGGTAACATTACGGGCAGGCATTGTGTATTCGTCCGTGGAGATAATCGTGTCGATGTCGTCCTTCGCCGCGTCTGCCGGAAGAGGGTTCGTGATCTGTTTTTCACTCCAACCGACGAAGATCGTATCCTCGCCATTTTTCAGATTCTCCGTGCCGGTATAATCCGGCCTGACCTTCTCGCCCTCGATATGCGTGGAGGTCTCCGGAGCCGCTGCCCCGCTGCCTCCGTTGAGGTCATAGTTGAGGGAATGGAGCTTTTTTACTTCCGCTGTAAAGGTCACATCGCTGGAAATTGCTACTTCCTTGAGTTGGTCGGCGGTGCATGTGTTGGTTCCGTCCGTCCAGTTTCCGGTGAAGCGATAGCCTGCATTGGCGTTGACGATCGGGACAGTATTAAGCTTCTCGCCGTGCCACACCTTGGTTGTAGTTCCGCCCTGCCCATATGGCACGCTGAACGTCACCGTATGGGGCTGCTGCAGGCCAATCATCAGATTCTTTGCCGCAGCGATGTCATTGGAGGTCTTGTTCATATCCAAAATGACGGTTGCCGTGGCGGTGTTCTCCCCCGCATCCAGCGAGAACTTTCCTCCGCTTTCCGGCAGGGAGAATTTCAGCGGATTATCATCGTTGGCACCGGTGCTGCCCGGGTTGGTGACAATCACATGGTAGGTGTCCGCCCGGCGGCCTGTGAATGTAAATGTTCCATTTGTGGCAGTTTTCTTATGCGCATCCGCCCCCTCAGTGCAGTTATCATTGCCGTTGCTGTGGTTCGCTTCTACCGTAACACCGCCTGTGTAAAGTTCATCCGTGTCTTCGTCATATGTGCCGTTAAAGTTTTTATCGATAAAAATCTTACCGGCAATGATGCCCGTCTGGAACTCCACCTGAATGCGGGGCAGAGGGTTGTGACCCTGATTCAGCGTATTGCCCACGGAGTAAGGAGATACCCCACATGGTCCGAAGTTGATCTCACTACCCACCAAGTCCGCGTTCTCTTCAAACATCGGCTCGAGACGCATATTGACTTTTAGCTCCGCGTTTTTCGGGATTGAATCAATACCGGTCTTCGCCGCAATGCGGATCATTTTGACTTTTTTCCACCTCTCAGCCTTTGCCTCATCGGTGGTACACCCCTTTAACAGCTCTTCCTCTGTCTGGTAGTTAGCCGTATTTGTATAGTGCTTTGCTTCACCCGCCTGCGCCTTGGAATCAATCTCCGTGGCGTAGGTGACCAGGATGTGCTCCGCAGAGATTCCTTGAAGCTCCGGTGCGCGTGTCAGACTCATATCAAATTCAAATGGCTGATCTTGCATATGGCTATCCCACAAGTCGCCATTCTTAGGCACTGGAATAAAGTAATAGAAGGCATGGGCGTCCTCCTCGGAAAACTCCCTTCCGGTTTCATTCTTCAGGGTGAACAGCATGTCCACCACGTGTTTTGCGTCCTTCAGATAGACCGTGTTCTTGTCAACCTCAAAGTTGGAATACTTCGTGGCATCGAACTCAGCCGTAGAACTCTTTTCCGTTATTCTTGCGCCGAAAGTGAAGGTCAAGCCAAGCCTTGCCGCCACTACAGATAGCTTAGTGCCCTTTGCGTTGACATTGAAGGTGCTGTACCGCACCCCCTCATCCATAACCTGATATTGTGCCAAGGTACCATTGTTTGATGTTGAGTTCAGTGATGCGCTCTTGAACCGTACGCAGTCTCTCATATCGAGGGTCATAGCGTCGGCATCCTTGGCGATCTTCATATCAAAGGAAATCCCGATCTGGTACTGCCCCAGCCCATCGGTGAACCAGCCGACCTTTGCGGGATTATCTTTGTTCGTAAAGGTAATCTTGTACAGCTTGTATCCTGCTTCGACAGATTTCACAGCCTCAAAGTTGTATGCAGCTTCGGGTATTTCCGTTCTTTGGGGATTCGTCACAGTCTCTGTTACTGCATCGAGCAGGAAAACCTTATCCGCTATTCTACCAACCTCCTGATACAGCTTTAGATTTTCAACAGTTATCTTCTCCGGCAGACGGATATAGATTTCCTGATCCGTTGTGACATTATTGGAAGAATAAGGATAAGCGGATGAACTGAGCAGGCCGTTGAATGTAATGGTGTCTCCCGCCGTTGCGGAGGTCTTGCTCAGGATAGGCACTCGCTCCAAAGTTCCTTCTTTATACGCTTGCTCCATGGCCAGAGGGATCTCGCCTCCTGTGCTTGTGACATTTACGGTATAGTAGACTGATGCGGCCGTGCTATCACTGGAATCTGTATCGTACATTTTCATGGAAGCAAATTTGGTATAAGTACCCGCGTCTGCGGTCAGCAGCTTGCCAAAGGTGGTGGCGTATCCCGATGTGGGATCCTGATCACGGGAGGACACATATCCCACGTAATCCTTCTCATAGCTGCCTACGTTGGCCTTGATCTTGGTGAAATACTCGTCCTCGCCAAGTCCTGCCATCTGGGCGGTAAAGGTGACAAAGCCGCCGCTGCTGGTGAGCGTGCCGCTATACTTTTGCTCGCTTGTGGTCTTTGTCGTCGTATACCAGACCTCCACAGTATTGTCCGTGCTTGCAGGAATCTTTTGGGCAGTGACTCCGATTTTATCATTGTTTCCATAAGTAAATTCCACGGTCTTATCAGCGCTGGCGGCGCCGCCCTGGTTGACCACATGGAACTGTCCCAGATAATAGGTAATACCGGAATCGCCTGCGTAATTATTATAGATTGGCTGATTGTTGGCTTTTCCCGTCACACTCATGCTCTCTCCTGCTTGAGCAGTGAAGCTGAACGTAGTACAGTCACCATTATAGAGATACCATGTACTGTCATCCTGCCAGGTAATCGTTCCGCCCACTGCGGAGGCAGCACCGGTAGTAGGCGTCTCACCCTCGTAGCATCCGGGAGCTGTCTTACCGGTGTTGAGAATCGAATCGCTGCCCCACTTGACAGCATTTGTAGCTGTGACGTCACAATCAGACTTCCACTTAAAATATGGGGTCAGGTAGTCCTGCCCGTACTCCAGGTACAGGTTTTCCCAGGTCAATGTGACGGTATGATTGGTTTCATTTGTCTTCTGTGTAAAGGTAAACCCGTCCTTATAGCTGCCGTCCTCGCCCTTGTGATTTTTCGGATCCAGCAGGTTGGGCCTGGTGGACTGTCCCGCAGGATCCCAGGTGATGTGATCGAATTCCGCATAAATATTGCTGCCATTTTTT
>JALEOD010000007.1 GCA_022767345.1 Emergencia sp. | reverse complement strand
ATGGTAGCCTGCGTGGGAACATTCAGCGTAGTGAATTTATTATCGCCGGACGATGTGATAGCTGGGAAGAATGATCCGGTTATGACAGAAGAGGGCAACAATACCATTGTGAAAGAAGGTCAGGGTCAGCCGGGAGAAAATACAGGTACAGAAAAAATCACTGTAAACGATTGGGAGAAAGTCTCCTATGTAAAAAAGAAATATCCGCAGCTTTTGATCCCGCAGTATGTGCCGGAAGGGTTTGAGTTTACGGAGTTGGTGGTAGAGGCGAATGAAATGTTTGATACGTATACTTACAACTATGCTCAGGGAGAAAACATACTGAGAATTGTGCAAATAACAGGTACTGAGTTTAAAATGATAAAAGACTACGATAGAAGTCTTGAAACAGAAAGTGGAATTGAGATAAGAATAAAAGAAGATGAAGAGAAAACAGGACATTTTCTTATTTCGGACAGTATGTGTGCAATAGAATGTGATTTGTCTGACAAGCAGTATGAACATATGGTAGAAGCTTTAGAGAGATGATAGAACTATCTCTTTAAAAGGGGTCCGAGTATGTCGTACTGGAATACTCAATGCTGTCATATTTATCGACGCTGACACATTTGATTCTGTAGACGACACCTTTTTTGACGGTCCATTCATCATAAGTAGTGACACTAAGTCTATCTGAACCAGAGTACCTAACGGTGTTGCCGCTGACATCGGAAGCGGTAACCCAGCTGCTGCCGGATTTTTTCTGTAGAGTGATAGTAATGGCATATGATTTTGCGGTGGCAGAAAAAATTATAGCGGCACCAGCTGCTGCTTTGGTATTACTGATTCTTTTAGTAGTAAATCCAACGGAGCCAGTACTATATGTTGAACTTGTATCTGCAAAGGCAAATACAGAGGTCATCCCCAGGGTTAAAGTAAGCATGAGAAACATGCAAAGGAGTTTCTTTTTCATAAGTTTTCCTTTCTTAATTAATGAGAGCGGATTTTTTGCAAGGCAAGTATATCTTGCCTTGTTTTTGTTGTCAACTTTCGGCAATATGGCAATTGCGGCAGGCCTATGAAAGCATTCTGATAAATAGAAGAACGTTGACAAAATCTTGGATTTTTTGTGTTTTTGTCAACGAAAGCAAAGAAGCAAGGCTATTGATTTGACAATCGAATGCACTGTGTTGACAAAAAAGCGCAGATAGCTGAAATTTGTCAATATCGGGGGATGGAGGAAAGTTTCGTTGGTCTGGCACTAGTGATTATTGTTACAACCTAAGCGTGTGGTTCTGGCGGCTTTTCTTTTGTAGATTTGATTTAACATCTCGTATGCCACATTTTGATGCATTTTTTCTTTTTATGGCGGAAGGGTCTTGGAAAATGCCATATTTTAAGAACTTTTGCGTTAAAATGGCGGCACGGTGCCGCAGTCAGATTAAATCTATTGAATTACGGCGCGATACCGCCATTTTCCGCTTTAAATAACCATAAATGCAGCACGAATCTCCGCGTACGTAACCGGAGTCTGTAAAATTTTTCTGTAATTTCCGTAGGGATATGGCGCTGTACGCCATTTTTACTAAAAAGCAAGTTAAACGTGGCATTTTTCAAGGCCTTGCCGCCGTCTTTTCTTTAAATGGGATAGATTGTGGCGGCATGTCGCAGAAGGAAGTTTCGGACAAGCCGCCCTGTTTTTCATGGGTTTGAGCGCGGGAAAAATAAGGAAAATCTGCAAAAAACGCTCTTTGGATACGCTATAAAACAATTAAAACACAGAACCTGACTTTCAGAGCAGCACCTGCTGCGAATCACTGCAAATACATTAGAAGCCATACAATAAGACAAAGTCAAATGGATATTTTTTCTCGCAGTTTGAATTTATAGGAATATTCAGTAAAACTGATTTTTTTACCAAAAAACCTAAAACAGGATATATACCCGGGGGGGGGTGACATATAATGGTATAAAATATATTTTATATCTTTAATTTGAGTAAGGAGCGAAAAATGGAAAAACAAAAAAAGAAATTCCAAGTACCACACGTGTATGCATTACTCACAGGCCTTATTATTTTATGCGCAATTTTAACGTATATTGTTCCGGCAGGGGCCTATGATATGATGGTGCTGGACGATGGCAGAGAAGTTGTTAACCCTGATACTTTCCGCTACATTGATCAGACGCCGGTAGATCTGATGGGCACAATGAGTGCTGTATTCAGAGGAATGCTGGGAGCAGCTGATATCGTATTTCTGATTTTTATCTTCGGTGCGTGTTTCGGCGTAATCGGTGATACAGGTGCCATCGAGGCAGGCCTTGTAAAGGTTTCTAAGGCACTGGCAGGAAAGGAACTTTTCATCATTCCCGTAATGATGTTTATCTTTTCTCTGATGGGCGCGATTATCGGATCAGCAGAGGATTTGCTGCCGTATATTCCAATCTGTGTAAGTCTTTGTCTTGCACTAGGCTTTGACTCTATCACAGGTACGGCGATTGTACTTTGCGGCGGTGCGGCAGGTTTTGGCGGCGCATTTATGAACGCATATACAGAGGGCGTTGCGCAGAGCATTGCGGGACTTCCGATGTTCTCCGGCTTAGGTTACAGAATTGTTGTATATGCATCTATGGTAATTGTGACAATTGCATTTGTTATGATTTATGCACGCAGAGTTAAAAAGAACCCTACCCTTTCCAGAATGTATGAAGAGGATCAGAAAAGAGAAGACAAACTGGAACTGGATGAATCTCTGCATCCATTCGGAATCAGACAGAAACTGGTTCTGGTGGCACTGCTGATTACCATTGTTCTTCTTGCATATGGAACCATTCAGTGGGGATGGTATTTTAACGAGATTGCGGGACTTTTCTTTGGTCTTGCTATTGTTTCGGCAATTATCGGCGGTATGTCCGTCAATGAATTTGCAGAATCCATTTCCAACGGTATGACTGGAATTTGCGGAGGCGCGCTGGTCTGCGGTTTCGCCAGAGGTATCATGGTAGTACTGACAGACGGTAACATTATTCATACGCTGCTTCACGCGACTGCAAACGTTCTGATGCAGCTGCCTTCAGTAATTTCCGCAATTGGTATGTATATTTTCCAATGCTTACTGAACTTTATTGTTCCATCTGGTTCCGGTCAGGCTGCGGTGTCTATGCCGATTATGGCGCCTCTTGCTGATATGGTAGGCGTAACTCGTCAGACTGCAACACTGGCATTCCAGCTTGGTGACGGTATTTCCAACATCTTTACACCAACGTCGGGCTACTTCATGGCAGCTTTGGCACTTGCAAAGATTCCTTGGGAAAAATGGGCAAGATGGATTTTGCCGTTAATTGGAATTCAGTACTTACTGGGAGCAGTTCTGGTTGTTATTGCACACTTGATGCAGTGGGGACCATTCTAAGAGTAAAGTATAAAGAAAAGTTTAAGAGGTGAGTAAAGTTATGAAAACATATACGAACCTTGTGAGAAAGACCGATGAAAAAATCGGTCTTTTTCACAAGGAACTGATAACACTCAATGATGATCTGGCGGATCATCCGGAGGTAGGAGGACAGGAATATCGGACTTCAGAAAAAATGGTCACCCTTCTTCGGGAAAAGGGATTTACTGTAACTTATCCCTTTGCGGGGTTGGAAACGGCATATAAGGCGGTTTTTGGAAATAATAATCATAAATATAAGATTGCACTGATGGCAGAGTATGATGCACTTCCGGGACTTGGCCATGCCTGCGGACATTGTCTCAGCGGCTCGATCAGTTTGCTTGCGGGTATCGCGCTTTCTGATTTGCAGGATGAGCTGAATGCGGATATTCATATCATAGGAACTCCGGATGAAGAGTATGACGGCGCGAAGCCTAAGATGATCCGGGCTGGCGCCTTTGACGATTATGACATGGCGATGATGATCCATCTCTATGACAGAAATCAGGTATATACAAAACTGCGGGCGCTGGATACCTATACTTATTATTTTCATGGAAAGGCAGCACATGCTTCGGCGGCGCCTTGGGACGGACATAATGCCTTTAATGCCTGTCAGCTGTTTTTCCACGCGGTAGATATGCTCAGGCAGCATGTAAAGCCGGATATCCAGATGCACGGCATTATCAGAAATCCGGGAGAAGCGCCGAATATTGTGCCGGAAGAAGTTTCAGCGGAATTTTATATTCGCGGTTTTAACAGACCGTATTTAAACCAGGTGATTAAGATGCTGGATGACTGTGCCAAAGGGGCAGCCATTGCAACACAAACCACATGGGAGAAAAAAGCAACGGCAGAGTTTTTTGATGATATGCTGACATTGCCTTTTGGCAATGCACTGCTTGAGGAGGCGTATGAAGAGATGGGCATACCGCTCAACGGAAATGTCGAAGAAGTTTTTGGATCTTCTGATGCGGGAAATGTCAGTTATGTATGCCCGACATTCCATTCAACACTGAAGATTGTGGATGAGGGCGTGCCAATCCACACCAGAGAATTTGCAGAAGCGGTGAAAAGTGAACGGGCACACAAGGCGCTGGCAGACGGAGCGGGAATCATTTGCCGTCATGTGATTAAAATGCTGATCGATGAAGAGAACATAAAGAAACTGAAAACAGAATTCAAGGAGAAAAAGGCATGATGTATGTAAGAGCATTTTTACCTGCGATTTTGGCATTGCTGGCATTTCTGATGCTGCTTCGTTATGGGTTTCATAAAAATGCGCTGATTCTGGGTACCAGCGGCGCCATGGCTGTGTATTTGCTGGTAGAAGCCAGACTTAGCCTTGTTTCAACTGTCAATGGAGCAGCCCTGACTTTTACATTGGTCTATGCTGTAATTGCTATTATGAATATAAGGAAGAGTAAAAGAGGTAAATAGGTATGATGGATTTACTGCTTATCAACGGACGATATCCTGACTTTCAGGCGGGGGAAATAAAGCAGGCGAATATCGGTGTTTGTGACGGAAAAATTGTTTATTTAGGAAAAGATACACCTGAGGCTAAAAAGACCTTAGATGTGATGAACCAGATTGTATCTCCGGGATTTATTGACATCCATATGCATGAAGATGATTTGCAGGGAGAAGACGCAGAATATATCATCGGAAATATGATGCTGAAGATGGGTGTAACTACAGCCTGCGGCGGAAATTGCGGCATACAGAAACAAAGACTGGCGCAATTCAAAGCCCGGGCAGCGCAGCTGGGAGGCAGTCCTGTCAATATGGTTATGTTTGCAGGTTACAATCAGATGCGTTATGAGCTGGGACTGGGACACAACGAGGGTGCGGATGCCCATCAGAGAGAAGCCTTGCTCGCGTTGGTGGAGGAAGAACTGCGGGAAGGTGCTTTTGGTATTTCTTTTGGAATAGAATATGACCCGGCGATAACCTATGAAGATATGATGGAAGCCCTGGCACTGCTGAAAGATGAGAGATATCTGGCATCGGCGCATTTTAGAGAATCCGGCATCGGCGCTATTGAGTCCATAGAAGAGATGCAGCGCTTATCAAAAGAAAGCGGCGTAAAGTTTCAGATTTCGCATCTGGCCAGCTGTTCTGCTACCGGGCAGATGGAAGAGTCCCTGCAGCTGATAGATAAAATGATTGGAGAAAATCCGCTGCTTGATTTTGACACCTATCCGTATAACGCATTTTCAACCTTGATAGGCAGTGAGGTCTTTGAAGAGGAAAGTCTGAATCAGTGGTGTGATGACATCAGCACCATAATGCTGACGAAAGAACCTTATAAAAACACCTTCTGTACGAAAGAAATCTTAGATGAAGCGAGGAAAAACTATCCTGACATGCTGGCAGTGGGCTTTATCATGAACGAGGAAGAAATTGCCGCGGCAATCTCCAGTGAACATGGTATGATTGGCAGCGATGGAATTCTCTTCGGCGGTGATGGACACCCGCGCGCTTCGGGCACTTTTCCGAGAGTTCTGGGGAAATATGTAAGAGAGGAAAAGGTGATTTCTCTTCTTGATGCTCTTGCAAAGATGACCGTCAGACCGGCAGACAGATTATCATTGCCGAATAAAGGCAGAATTGAGATGGGAGCTGATGCGGATTTGACTATTTTTGATGAAACGACTATAATAGATGGTGCCACCTATGAAAATATTGATGTACAGCCTGAGGGCATAAGCTATGTCATTATAGGCGGTGAAATTGCTATGCAGCATAAAGAACTTGTCAACGACCGGCTTGGACGGTTTATCAGTTTTCATCAGAAAGAAGATTAGAATGAACAAAGAACACTATTTACAAAAAACGAGTATTGTTTGTTTACTGGCGCTGCTCTGCTGTTTCTTGTGGGGCAGCGCATTTCCATGCATAAAAATCGGCTATCGGCTTTTTGCCATCGACAGCACAGACACCTGGTCTCAGATTCTTTTTGCGGGCATTCGATTTATTCTGGCGGGTGTGCTGGTGGTTCTGGTGGCAAGCGTGCCGCAGAAAAAGATTCTGTTTCCGAAGAAAACCTCCTGGGGCATGGTGGCAAAAATCAGCATGGCACAGACCGTGATTCAGTACTTTTTCTTTTATGTGGGTCTTGCCCATACGACAGGAGTAAAAGGCTCCATCATAGAGGGCGCTCATGTTTTTCTGTCGATTCTCATTGCGGCGCTGCTTTTTCATCAGGAAAAAATGACAAAGGCTAAGAGCGTGGGCTGCATAATCGGGTTTTCCGGCGTAATTTTAGTTAATATCAGTGGAGGCGAGGGTCTTGGCGGCGGCCTTGCGCTCAATGGCGAGGGATTTCTGCTCATTGCCTGTGTATCCTACGCATTTTCCTCGGTACTCGTAAAAATTTACTCGGCAAAAGAAAGTCCGGTGGTGCTCAGCGGCTACCAGTTTATGCTGGGCGGCGTGATTATGACAGTTGTGGCGTGGATTGGCGGAGGCCATTTGACAGTGACGAGTCTGTGGGCATATCCGATGATGCTCTATATGGCGCTCATTTCGGCAGTGGCATACTCTGTCTGGGGTGTGCTCCTCAAATACAATCCGGTGTCAAAGGTCACTATCTTTGGGTTTACTACACCGGTGTTTGGTGTCGTACTGTCTGCACTGTTTCTTTCTGAAAGCGGGCAGATTCAATGGGTGCAGAGCCTTGTTGCACTGGTGTTTGTCTGCACAGGTATTTTTATTGTCAATAGCAGAGACGGATTAGAAAATAGAGATTGACTAAAAATTAACAAAGAATTGATTTTTTTTTGACAATTTGAGGAAACTGTATTGATTTCAATACAGTTTTTGTTATAATAGAAGTAAGCGGTTTTATACTGCGACTTGATTATTAAGAACTTAAAACACAAGAAAGGAAAACATACTTATGAGCGTTTATGATGAATATCGTGCGAAGCTTTGCACTGCAGAAGAAGCCGTTAAAGTTGTGAAAGACGGAGACTGGGTTGACTATAGCCAGACCTGCTCTTTCCCGGAAGCACTGGACCGTGCGCTGGCAGGAAGAGTAGGAGAAGTGAAGGATGTTAAAATCAGACATGCAATCAGCATGAAGCCGGTTCAGGTTGTAGAACAGGACCCGAATCAGGAGTCCTTTACTTATAACCTGTGGCATACTTCCGGTCTTGACCGTAAATACTGCGACCAGGGCAGAGCGTATTATTCTCCGATGCTGTTCAGACACTGCGGAAGATATTATACCAAGGGCTTTGCGCCGGTAGATGTCGCAATGATTACAGTAGCGCCAATGGACGAGTACGGTAACTTCAACTACGGTCTGACTAACTGTTGTCTGCAGGAGATGCTGGACCAGGCGAAGACCATTATTCTGGAAGTAAATCCGAATATGCCGAAGATTTATGGTAAATGCACAGACCATATCCATATTTCTCAGGTCGACTATGTTGTTGAATCTGATGCGGAACTGGCAACTACACCGGTAGGCAAGGCTTCCGACATCGACAGACAGATTGCGGAATATATCTTCCCTTATCTGGAAGACGGGATTACATTGCAGCTGGGTATCGGCGGTATGCCTGACTGCCTGGGCATGCTCATTGCGGAATCCGACCTGAAAGATCTGGGTATGCATACTGAACTGATGTCCAACGGATACCTGAAATTATATCAGTCCGGCAAGATGACTGACAGAAGAAAGAACATCGATAAGGGCAAAGGCGTGTTCTCCATCTGCAGCGGTTCCAGAGAACTGTACGATTTCTTAAACGAAAACCAGATGATTGTATCTGCACCGATGGCATATGTAAATGACCCGGCTACCCTGAGACAGCATGAGAAATTCGTGTCCATCAACAGCTGTATTTCCATGGACCTTTATGGGCAGGTATGCTCCGAAACAGCAGGTACTCGCCATATCAGCGGTACTGGCGGACAGCTGGACTTCGTAACAGGCGGATTGGAATGTCCGAACGGAAAAGCATTCCTCGCGTTCCCTTCAAGCCGTGTTGACAAAGAAGGCAACCGTCATTCCAATATCTTCCCTAAGTTTACACAGGGCGATGTAATCACTACGCCGAGAACACAGGCGCCTTATATGGTAACTGAATACGGTGTAGCAGTGCTTCCTGGAAAAGCAACCTGGGAAAGAGCAGAAGCGATTATCAACATTGCGCATCCTGACTGCCGTGAGGATTTGATTAAGGCTGCTGAAGAGCAGAGAATCTGGAGAAGAAGCAACAAGCGTTAATTTGTGCGAATCCCTTCCAAACCCATATTGAAACCGCTCCTTTCAAAGATGATTGAGAGGGGCGGTTTTGCATTTACTGCCCTTGTGCCCATTTTTCGAGTAGTACTTTTATGATACCGGCCAGAGGCACTGCCAGAACCATCCAGAGAAGACCTCCAACGGCTCCGGCTGCGGATACGGCAATTAGAACAAAGAATGGGTGCAGACCAGTGGATTTTCCGATGATGCGTGGATAAATAAAATTTGATTCTATTTGCTGAACTGCGAAAAGCGCCAGCGCGGCAAGTACAGCTTTGGAAAGCCCGCCCTGAGCCAGCGCAATTAGGGACGCGGGAATAATGCCGATGACCGGGCCGAAGTAGGGGATTACGTTGGCAATGCCGGCAAAACAGCCGATAAATATAGAAAAATCAACACCAATCAGTGCAAGGCCAAGTGACGATAAAAAGGCGACAATGACCGAGTCCACAAAGACCCCGCGAAGAAATGCAGAAATAACATCGTTTATGGAAAAAGCAATTTCCCTGAGAATTCCATGGGATTTTTGTCCCAGAAAAAGATGCAGTCCCTTGCTGCATAGCAGAAGAAAGAAATCCTTGTCTTTCAAAAGATACATAGCGGCAACGGCGCCGATAAAGAATTTCGCGAGACCGCTTCCAAGGCTTTGCGCCATCAGCACTAAATCGGTTCGACCAAAAGATATGCCGAACAATTGCTTAATCAGGGATTTATACTCTTCATGGTAGGATTGCAATGACGCAATCATGCTTTGCACAGAACCAGACGTCAGATGGTCGCAGGCGATATCGGCAAAACCAACGGCCAGCAGGCAAAATGCACCGGCTACAGTCAGGTAAGCAAGAAGAACGCAGAGAAATCGCTTAGCTGGAAGTTTTTTCTCCAGCCAGCAGACATAAGGATCCAGAATATAGGCAATGGCGATGCCGAGAAATGCGGGAGCCAAAGCGCCGCGCAGGAAAAGGAGCGCCGCGGTGATAAAAAGTATAATAAACAATTTTAACATTTTTTGCGAGAACCTCCTGAAAATAGTATGTTAGAATAACAGAAAAATATAAAAGAATAACAGAAAAATTTCAGAGGATGTTAGAGTTGATTTGGCGCGAAAAACACCGGTATAGAAGCTGATTTTATGTTTAAAAAAAAGAACAAAAAACTTTGCACAAGAGTGTTGACGAAAGCATTCTTCCGCTGTATTATGATAGCAGAAAAAGGGTTACCCGTCAGATAGGAAATGAGAACTGAAGGTGTAACCAAAAAATTGTACAAATTTTGTATACAAGATACAGAATTCAATACACTATCCCTAAATATGATTAATTAACAGTAAAGGAGAACATCGAACATGAGCAATGCATGGGACGGCTTCAAAACAGGAGCCTGGGAAACTACAATTAACGTGGATGATTTTATCAACACTAACTATACTCCTTATGATGGAGACGAAAGCTTCTTGGCAGGTCCAACTGCAAGAACAACAGAAGTAAACGATAAGGTAAAGAAACTTCTGGTTGAAGAGAGACACAACGGCGGTACACTGAAAGTGGACGCAAGCAAAATTATGAGAATCAACGCATATGATCCTGGCTACATCATCGAAGGCAAAGATTTAATCGTAGGTCTGCAGACAGATGAACCTCTGAAGAGAGGTATCTGCCCATTCGGCGGAATCAAAATGGTAAGAGAGGAAGTTGCTGAATACGGTGAAAAGCTTCCTGAAGAAGTAGAGTTCATGTTCAACTATGTAACTTCTCATAATGACGGTGTATTTAAGGCTTATTCTCCTGAAATGAGAAAAGCAAGACACCTGGGATATATCACAGGTCTTCCTGACGCATACGGCAGAGGCAGAATCATCGGTGACTACAGAAGAGCTGCTCTGTACGGTATCGACAGACTGATTGAAGCAAAGCAGATTGACCACGATGAAATCGCTTCAAGACCTATCATGAGCGAAGAAAACGTAAGACTGGCTGAAGAAATCTGGAACCAGATTGCTGCTCTGAAAGAAATCAAGAAAATGGCTGAAAAATACGGCTATGATATTTCCAAACCGGCAACTGATGTAAGAGAAGCAATCCAGTGGACTTACTTCGCTTACCTTGCAGGTATCAAAGAAGAAAACGGCGCTGCAATGTCTCTGGGCAGAACTGCTACTTTCATCGACATTTATGCTGAAAGAGACCTGGCAAGCGGAAAATATACAGAAGAACAGATTCAGGAATTCATCGATGACTTTATCCTGAAACTGAGAGTTGCAAGACATCTGAGAACTACTGAATACAACGAACTGTTTGGCGGAGACCCAATGTGGATTACAGAAGGTCTGGGCGGCGTAGGTGCTGACGGCAGACACAGAGTTACTAAGATGACTTACAGATATCTGAACACTTTATACAACCTGGGACCTGCACCGGAACCAAACCTGACAGTTCTCTGGTCCAAAGACCTGCCTGAACCGTTCAAGAAGTTCTGCGCACAGGTATCTATCGACACTGATTCCATTCAGTACGAAAACGATGACAAGATGAGACCTTGCTACGGCGAAGACTACTCCATCGCTTGCTGCGTATCCGCAATTCAGATGGGACAGCAGATGCAGTTCTTCGGCGCAAGATGTAACCTGGCTAAGTGCTTGCTTCTGGCTATCAACGGCGGTATCGATGAAAGAACAGGCGAGCATATCGGACCTCAGATGGAATCCATGCCGGATGGTCCTTTAGACTTCGACGAAGTATGGAGAAGATATAACATTTATCTGGAATGGCTCATGAGCGTATATGCTAGAATCATGAACATCATTCACTTCATGCACGACAAGTATGACTATGAAAGATCCCAGATGGCATTCCTGGATTCTGAAGTAAAGAGACTGATGGCATTCGGTGTTGCAGGATTCTCTGTAGCTGCTGACTCCCTGTCCGCAATCAAGTATGCAAAGGTTACTCCGATCAGAGACGAAAACGGCGTAATCGTTGACTTCAAAACTGAAGGTGAATTCCCTAAATACGGAAACGACGATGACAGAGTAGACGAACTGGCAGTTAAGATTTCCGAAAAGTCCATTCAGGAACTGAGAAAACAGCCGGCTTACAGAAACGCTGTAACAACTCTGTCCGTACTGACTATCACTTCCAACGTTATGTACGGTAAGAAGACTGGTAATACACCTGACGGCAGAAGAGCGGGCACTCCGTTCGCACCTGGTGCAAACCCAATGCACTGCAGAGATAGTCACGGTGCAGTTGCATCCTTAAACTCTGTAGCCAAGATTGACTGGAATACTTGCCAGGATGGTATTTCCAACACATTCAGCATTACTCCGGACTCTCTGGGTAAAGATAAAGAAGAAAGAAAAGAAACTCTGGTAAAACTGCTCAGCGGTTACTTCGGTCAGGGTGCACACCACCTGAATGTAAACGTTCTGAACAGAGAAGTTCTGATGGATGCTTATGACAATCCGGATAAATATCCTTCACTGACAATTCGTGTATCCGGTTATGCAGTAAGATTTAACGCATTATCCAAAGCACACCAGAAGGAAGTTATCGACAGAACATTCCACGAAGGACTGTAAAAAGATTACCCCAAGGGGGTTCATCTCAAATACAATAGCATAAAGTTTTCAACTTATTAAAGCAATCCGCCCCTTTTTAGGACAATATGTAATAAAAGGGGCGAATTCTTATTACCTGATTCCGCAAAGCGTCTTTAATTGCTTAGAATTAGGGCAAAAATGGACGCGAAATGGGAATTTTGACTTTGCAAAGCAAAAAGATAGGAGGACGACGGTATGAATATGGGATTGCTGCACTCCATAGAAACCTTTGGAGCAGTGGACGGACCGGGCATTAGAACAGTGTTTTTTCTGCAGGGCTGTCCGGCGAGATGTGCTTACTGCCATAACCCGGATACATGGAGAACTGATGGAGGACACCGCGCTACAGTCGGTGAAATTGTCGCACGTGCAAAGAGGGGAATTCCGTATTATGGCGATGATGGCGGCGTAACCTTTTCAGGCGGAGAGCCGCTCATGCAGGGCAGATTTGTATCGGAGGCGATTAATGCGCTGAAAGAAGAAGGAATCGGCAGTGCCATTGACACCAGCGGCACTTATTTCGACAAGGATTCTGAAGCTGCCATTGCTGTAGCGGATTTAATTCTGCTGGATATTAAGCATGTGGATTCTGAGGAATTCCATAAGTTGACAGGCAGATATCAGGAGACTTTGTTTAAAGTCATTGATGCGATTAATCGCTTCGGAAGGCATGTCTGGATTAGGCAGGTGGTTCTGCCGGGATATAATGATACTGAGGAATATATGGAAAGTCTGAAAAGCTTTCTGCGTCGTATTAAATATGTGGACAAGGTAGAATTGCTCGGCTATCACAACATGGCGGTGAGCAAATATGAAAAACTAGGCATTCCTTATAAACTGAAGGATATGCCGCCCATGAACAGACAGAGACTGCTTCAACTCAACGAGTTAGTTAAAAAATAAAACAAAAGAAACCGACAGGAATTTCTGCCGGTTTCTTTTGTTTTTGATGGTTTTGCAATTCGGTTCACATATTTTTGATAAGATTAAGCCTCTAATGCTTCCAAAGCTTCTTTCTTTTCTCTTTCTCTCTCGATGAGAATCTTTTCGTATTCTTCGTCGGTCATCTTTGTCATGGTGATGCCGGTGTAGCCGAAGATGATGGATATAACCGGATTCAGCCAGTTAAGAATGGCGTATGGAATATATGCACTGTCAACACCGAGGAATGATCTCATGGTAGCGCCGCAGGTATTCCAAGGGAAGAAGTTGGATGTAATGGTTCCGGAGTCTTCCAGACATCTGGACAGGTTCTTCGGCGCCAGTTTCATATCTTCAAAGGCTTCCTTGAACATTCTGCCAGGTAATACTAATGCTAAGTACTGGTCGCAGCAGATTGCGTTTACGAAGATGCAGGAGAATTCTGTAGCAAGAACCAGACCGCCTCTGCCTTTGGCAACCTTCAGAAGAAGTCCCGCGAAAGTTCCCATGATACCGGTAACGTCTACGATACCGCCGAAGCACATTGCGCACAAGATGATGGAGATGGTCCAGAACATACCCTGCATGCCGTCACAGGATAACAGACTTGCAAGCTCGTTGATTACATCAGACGCGTCATCTGGAACGGAACCCATGGAAACACCGTTATTCAAAATGTTGAAAATATTTCCTTCCAGAGTTCTCTGGATGCCATCATCGTTCAGTCCTAAGGATGCTTCGATATACGGTTTATTCCAGAACATGAGAGGAATACCGATGAATACACCGCCGAGCAGGGATGGAAGAGCAGGCAGTTTCAGAACTACCGCTGCGATTACGAATACCGGCGGAATTAGGGCAATGACGCTGATGTTAGAAGATGCTTCAATAAATGCAGTGATTTCATTCAGAACACCTAAATCAGGCGCATTGGAAGAAGAGTGCATAAAACCCATAACAGCATATGCGACCAGTGCGACCAGCAGGGAAGTGCCCGTGGTATAAATCATATGTTTAATATGATCAAACAGAGAAGCGCCCGCCATAGCAGGTGCAAGATTTGTGGTATCGGACAGCGGAGACATCTTGTCGCCGAAGTAAGCACCGGATACAACTGCGCCTGCAGTCATCGCGATAGGAAATCCCAGCGCGGTACCTACACCGATTAAAGCAACACCCATGGAACCGGCTGTGGACCAGGAAGAACCTGTCGCCAGAGATACGATGGAGCAAAGGATGCATGCCGTTACCAGGAAAATGCTCGGACTAATAACTTTGATGCCGTAGTACATCATAGAAGGAATGGTACCGGCAGCCATCCAAGAAGCTATCATACATCCTACAATCGCAAGAATCAGACAAGCCTGCATAGAGCGGTTGATGGAAGCCAGAATACCCTTTTCCAGATAAGCCCATTTCCAGCCGTTAGCAGCAGCTACAATACCGCCGACACAGGCTGCGAGGATTAACGCGATATGCGGTTCACCGCCTTCGTCTTTTAGAATAGACCACATCAGCAAACCGACCATCGCCAAGATGACAATCAAACATTGCCACAAAGGAATCTTTCTACCCATAAATAAGTCCTCCTTAAAAATAAAATAAAGTAAAAAAACCCAGGTCTTAATGACCATTTTCATTATAATTCTGAAAAATTGATTTGTCAAGTTAATTCAAATTTCTCAGTCATGCTCTGAGTGTATAATATTTGTATAAAACATGTTGCTTTATAAACATTTGGCGAGAAAAAATCCAGCAATAAAGTTGCATGTAATCCGCGGGAATTATAGTGGGAGACGGCTCGAGTATATACATATGCATGGGCATGAAATAAAATGATAAAAATATTTATTTTTTTTCTTCGATAGGAATTTTAGTGCTGGTAGGGATTTAGATAACGAGCAGAGCCGTCAAAGGATTCAGAAAAAAAGAACAATGAAAAAAGAGGAAAAAGGGGGTTGACGGAAAGAGAAAAGGGTGATATATTAAGAAAGCTGTCTCGCAGGGGAGCCCGGCAGGCAGGCTAGCCACAGAACCCTTTCCGGAAAGCGGGAAGAAAAAAGCTCGAAAAAACTTCAAAAAAGAGGT
>JALEOD010000006.1 GCA_022767345.1 Emergencia sp. | reverse complement strand
ATGGTAGCCTGCGTGGGAACATTCAGCGTAGTGAATTTATTATCGCCGGACGATGTGATAGCTGGGAAGAATGATCCGGTTATGACAGAAGAGGGCAACAATACCATTGTGAAAGAAGGTCAGGGTCAGCCGGGAGAAAATCTAGGCGGCGATACGATGATTGAGCCAGACTGGGATAAAGTTGCAGTGATAAAGAAAAGCTATCCGGATATGCTGATTCCAGGTTATGTGCCGGAGGGGTATGAGTTTAAGGAGTTGCAGGTTTCAGCGATGGAAGAAATAGAGGTATTCACATTTTTATTTAAGCAAGAAGAAGAATCATTAATGATTCAACAAGTTTTGGGCGCTGAAATGAAAGTTATTAAAAGTTACACAAGATCTATGAAAACAGAAAATGGGACGGAGATACGGATAAAAGAAGATGAATCAAAAGTCGCCTATTGTTTTATAGATGAGAGTATGTATATAATAGAAGGTAGTATATCAGATGAAGAATATATAAGAATCGTTGAAAAATTGGAGAGATGATATTTACAGATTAAAACGGATCTGAATAGGTAGTGGAAGTGTATTTGCTTCCTCTATCATATTCGTCAACGGAGACACATTTTACCCTGTAGACAACGCCGCTTTTTACGGTCCATTCATCATGAGTTAGAACAGTAGATTTATTAGTACCTGTATATTTAATGGTATTTCCGCTGACATCAGTAGCGGTGACCCAGCTGCTGCCGGATTTTTTTTGTAAAGTGATAGTAACAGTGTATTTGTCCGCAGTAGCAGAAAAGCATATAACAGCCTCCGCTTTTGCCTTTGTATTGCTGACTCTGTTTGTAGTAAATCCAACTGCACCAGTACTATATGCTGAGCCTGTATCGGCAAAGGCAAACACAGAGGTCATTCCCAGGGTTAAAGTAAGCATGAGAAACATGCAAACGAGTTTCTTCTTCATAAGATTTCCTTTCTTAATTAATGAGAATGGATTTTTGCAAGGCAAGTATATCTTGCCTTGCTTTTTTTGTCAATACTGATAGGGGGTTGTTCACAGCAATCTGACCGTATAGCGGCAAAATAGGGCGAATACGGTCAGCTCAAAAAATCGTGTAACGCCAAAAATGACCGCAAACCTGTCGTTTGGACTAAATACGGTCAGAAAAAAAGTGGGGAAATGAATTTGCATGAAAAAAACGCCTTTAGTTGAAACTTATTTCTGGGATTTTCATCCAATAATCTGGGGGAAATTGTAAGATTTTAAGCTGGTTGACATGGATGCAAGTCATCTATGACTAATGAATCTTGGTTTTTTGACCGTATAGATGCAAAATTAGCAAATGCGGTCAGAATCACCATAACAAAATTTTTAAGCCTGACCGTATATCACTAAAAATCGCAAATACGGTCAAAAGTGGGTTCCCCAAAAAATGAGGTGCCAAAAATGCGTTTCTAAAATAGAAATCCGTGATAGAAGTGCGCTTTTGTGTGGCTGCTGCGGCAGTACCGAACTTTTCATGTGATTTCATGTGCCCGACACGGATTTCACACAAAAAAGGTTTACAATTGTTTCAAATATAGTATAATGAAGTGTGCCCATATAAACACTCATTTTTTCGGGTAGAAAAGGGGAACTTATGAGAAGAACCAGATTTGCGGCTTTGACGGTGGGACTGATCTGCGCTGTTTTTTTTATGACAAGCTGCAGCACCTATCAAAATTTTAAAGAAGCTTTTTTTGAAAAAGAAGGACAAGCGGCTGATACTATACGCATTGGTGTTTTAGAGCCACAGACAGGAAATGACAGCCCTATGGGCGATTTGGAAATACAGGGAATTGAACTGGCGCATAAGCTGGCACCTGAGATTGCAGGAAAGAAAGTGGAACTGATTTATGCCGATACGCAGAGCAGTATTTATGCGGCAGAAACTGCAGTGGATGCTTTGATAGAGAAAAAACCTGCAATCGTTCTCGGCAGCTACGGTGATGCAGTATCTCTGACTGCCAGCCAGAAACTTGGAGAGAAGCAAATCCCGGCAATTGCTGTGACTGCAACAAATCCTTTGATTACTGCCAACAACCCGTACTATTTCAGAGTATCCTTTACAGACGCCAGTCAGGGTAGAGCTTTGGCGGATTATGTATTTCATAGTCTGCAGCTTCCGCAGGCGGCAGTAGTAAAAGTGCGGGGTGAAGATACAGCGACAGAGATGGTAAGTCAGTTTTCTGTAAGACTTGAGAAATTGACCGGGGACGAAAACTGTATCGCAGAGAGTATGGAAATACCGCAGGATGTTAAAGACTGCGCCAAATATGCAGAACGCCTGAAAGCATCCGGCGTGCAGGCAGTTTTTATGCCGGTGTCGCTGACTTATGCAGAAAAAATGTTTGATGCAGTGGTGAAAGCGGGCATTCTTAATCTAACCTTTGTTGGTCCAAAGGATTGGCACGGGGATGAGCTGATTAAACTGCAGCAGAAGTATCCGCAGATTACCATAGCTGTGGCCGCGGATTTTACGGCAGAGAAAGCAGTTGGCGCGGAGGTAGAAACGGAGACGGGCGAACTCTATGATGAATTTCTTGCCGAATACAAAAAAACCTACGGCAAAGATGAGGCGCCGGAGGCAGTAGCCCTGGGCTTTGATGCGTATATGCTTGCAGTGCAGGCCATTGAGCAGGCAGGCGATGTAAGCGGCGCAAAAATCAAGGACGCGCTGTTGATGACGGAAAATTTTGGAGGTGCTTCAGGTGACATTTCTTTTAATGAAAATGGAGAACCTAAGAAGACGATTAATATTGACGTGATACAGGACGGCAAATTTGTATCGATTTATACCGTGAAATAGCCGGGTCGAATAATCAGGTTAAATTATTAAATTTTAATATAAAGGAGATTTTTAAAATGGAACAGAAGATTAAAGATGCGCTGAATACAATCAGACCGATTCTGCAGAGAGACGGCGGAGATATTGAATTCGTAGAACTGACTGCAGATAATATTGTAAAGGTTAGACTGCAGGGACACTGCGCAGGCTGCCCTGGTGCAAGAATGACCTTGAAAGGCATCGTAGAAAAAGTTCTGAAAGAAAGCTACCCTGAAATTGCCGGAGTGGAAGCAGTAGACTAATGGATTATATCAAAAATATAGATTTAAACAAGGACTTGCAGATTGAAGCGCTGCAAGACCTTGTGTCTATCAAAAGTGTCGTTTCAGATCCTGTGACTACCAGAGAGGGAGAAATTTTTCCCTTTGGAGAGGGTGTACAGGATGCTTTTGCGTGTTTTTTAAAACATGCGGAGAAACTGGGCTTTGAGACAAAGAATATAGATAATTACGGCGGTCACGTGGACTTCGGACAGGGAACAGAGACCGTAGGAATTTTGGGACATCTGGACGTAGTGCCTGAGGGCGATGGCTGGAGCTTTGCGCCTTACAGCGGGGCGGTATCCGATGGATATATTTACGGCAGAGGCACGGTGGATGATAAAGGTCCTATGGTGGCAGCCCTTTATGCCATGAAGGCACTGAAGGATGCAGGCTATGAACCTGCGAAGAAAGTGCGGCTTATTGTGGGACTCGATGAAGAGACCGACTGGAAGGGCATGGAGTACTACTTTGCCCGCGAACCGATGCCGGATTACGGATTTACACCGGATGCAGATTTTCCTGCCCTCAACGGCGAGAAGGGCATGATGGTTTTTGAAATTGCCAGAAAGCTTCCGAAACAGTCCGGCGGGCTGACGCTGCGCAGTTTGAGCGGCGGCAGCGCGTCTAATATGGTAGCGGAGAAAGCCAGAGCAGTGGTAAACAGCGACAGTCCTGAAATTTATAGTCAGATTAAAGAACTGGCGGCAGCTTTCCGCAGTGAAAAAGGCTACAAAGTGAATACCAAAGGCGTTGGAAAATCCTTGGAAATTACCGCGGAAGGAAAGTCTGCCCACGGCGCTTGTCCTGAAGCCGGTCTCAATGCCATTTCCATCATGATGGAATTTTTAGGCAATCTGAACTTTTCCAGCGATGAACTCAATGTGTTTTTTGACTTTTATCAGAAACACATCGGCTTTGATGTCAACGGAAAAAATCTGGGATGCGGCTTTGAAGACGCGCAGTCAGGTAAATTGACGCTCAATGTGGGTCTTGTCCATTACGATAAAGGCGCTGTCACTTTGAACATCAATGTCAGATATCCGGTGACTGTGACAGAAGATCAGGTTTACGAGGGCATTCTGCCTACGCTGAATGAATACGACATGGGGCTGATTAAAGTTTCGGGAAAACCGGCTGTCTACATGGCGCCGGATAGTCCGATGATTAAAACGCTGGTGGGCATCTATCAGAAGCATACCGGCGATGTAGAGAGCAAACCGATTGTCATAGGCGGCGGCACCTATGCCAAAGCCGCGAAGAATATTATCGCTTTCGGCGGACTTTTTCCGGGAGATGAGGACCGTATGCACCAGAGGGATGAACGAGTTTCCATTGACCGTTTCATGACCATGACAAAAATTTATGCGGAAGCGATTTATCAGCTGACGCAGAAAGATTTTACATTTACGGAGGAAGCATGAAGAATAAATTAACGACGGCACAGCTTGCCAAGCTTGCCATGATGGTGGTATTATCCTGTGTTCTGGTACTTTTAATCAGAATTCCTTTTCCACCTGCACCGTTTTTAGAATATGATCCGGCAGACATTCCTATTTACATCACGACTTTTGCCTTTGGACCTATTGCAGGGCTTCTGGTAACGCTGATTGTCAGTCTGATTCAGGCATTTTTGCTGGGCGGATCCGGCGTGTATGGATTTCTCATGCACATGCTGGCGACAGGGCTCTTTGTTGTCGTGGCAGGCTGTCTGTATCGGCACAAAAAGACCAAGAAAGAGGCAATCGTTGCGCTGGTGGCGGGGGTGCTGGTAACAGTAGCCGCCATGGTGGTGTTCAACTATTTTGTGACGCCGGCGTTTATGGGCGTGCCGACCAAGGTGGTTGTCGGTATGCTGATTCCTGTCATCATTCCGTTTAATATTTTAAAGGCAGGGCTTAACGCAATCGTTACTTTCCTTGTGTATAAGCGGATTTCGGGTTTTCTGCATAAAGCATAGAAACTTTAGCGCAGAACCTTTGAGGAAGTTATGAGAGAAATTATTATCAGAAGCGAAGCGGATACGAAAGCTTTTGGCTATGAACTTGCCGAAAGCCTGAAACCCGGCACGGTTCTCGCGTTGATTGGGAACTTAGGCACGGGGAAAACGACTTTAACCAAATACATAGCAGAGGGGCTTGGGGTGACAGAAATGCTCACAAGCCCTACTTTTACAATTGTCAAGGAGTATTACTCCGGCAGGCTGCCCCTGTACCATTTCGACGTTTACCGCCTTGAAAGCGCTGCGCAGCTGTTTGAAATCGGCGCGGAGGAGTATTTCTACGGGCGTGGAGTATCCATTGTGGAATGGGCGGATCAGGTGGCCGAAATTTTGCCTGATGAGACCTTGTGTATTTTCATCGAGTATGGAGAAAACGAAGGAGAGCGAATCTACCAATGTACATTTTAGCAATTGAGACGACAGGGCCAAAGGGTTCGGCAGCCCTTATAGATGAAAGGGGCGCGGTTTCCTGCAGAATTTCCGCGGAAGAAATGAACCATCTGAAAGATTTAATGCCCATGGCGCAGGCGCTGCTGGACGCGGAAAACATCGCAAAATCAGAATTGGCGGCGGTTGCGGCATCCATCGGTCCCGGCTCTTTTACGGGTATCCGAATCGGCGTTGCTTCGGCGCGGGCGATTTCTCAGGCTCTTTCCATTCCTGCCATATCGGTGCCGACCTTGGATTCCTTTAAGATAAAGTGTGATGGAAGTGCGGTGATTATGCCTGTTTTCAACGCGCGCAGAGGACAGGTCTACGGCGGCATTTATGATGAAAATGGTGCAGGTATTTTAAAGAGCGGGCCTTATATGCTGACAGACTGTTTTGCGGCGCTGGACGCATACTTTGCGCAGCAGCGAAACGATCTTCCCTGCGGTATGCCCCAGGCGATGACCGTAAAGGTTTACGGCGACGGCATTGACGCTTATGAGGAGCAGCTTGCAGACTTTTCGGCGGATATGGCCAAAAAATACGGCGCAGTGCAGATCATCCTTGCGGAGAAAGAAGACAGATATCAGCTGGCTTCCATGACGGCGGTCTGTGCGCTGGAAAAGTTTAAGGCGGGGGAAACGATGTCTTATGACCGGCTGCTGCCGGACTATATGCGGGCAACAGAAGCGGAGCAGAAGCTGAAGGACGGAACGCTGGAAAAGGAGAGAGCGGCCAAAATGGCTCGCTTTAAGGCGAGGTAAGAGATGGCGGAGTTGATTTTAAGGAAAGGCGTGCCCGGCGATGTGGATCAGATGGAAATCCTGGAGCAGCAGTGCTTTTCAGTGCCGTGGTCAAAGGATTCTCTCCTGTATGAACTTGCTGAAAATCCTTTGGCGCTGTACGTGGTGGCTGAGGTGGAAGGACGCGTGGCGGGTTATGTCGGCGTCTGGACTATTGTGGATGAGGGGCATATTACCAATGTTGCCGTGTCGCCGGACTTTCGCGGACGGCATATTGGCATGGCGCTCATTGACACGATGATTGATGTGACAGAAAAGCAGGGCGTGAAGAGCTACACTTTAGAGGTGCGTGCGAGCAATGCGCCTGCCATTGGGCTATATAAAAAATTCGGCTTTGTATCGGAAGGCCTTCGCAAAGGTTATTACGAGGATAACGGAGAAGATGCCATCATTATGTGGCGCAGATAAGCACTCGAAGAAACCTCTGCATATTTCCTCCCTGTAACGGTAAAAATACCGGTGAAAAGGGAGGAATGACAATGGAACAGAACTTAAATTTACCTTATGATGATATTGACAGATATGGGGATTTGATGGAAATCTGCACCCATTGCAGCAGATTTGAGCGCAGATATGATTTTGACACTTTTTCCATGGCGGACTACCAGTCCTGCGAAAACTGCAGGCATCTGGGCCATGACGACCGCTGCATGGTGAAGTGATATCAGAAAAGCCGTGGATTTCGCTGCTTTGTGAAGCTACGGCAACCCAGACAGAAATTAGAGGAAGAAGTATGAAAGACGGAACATTTTTGACAATGGGCATTGAGTCCAGCTGTGATGAAACTTCAGTGGCGATTCTGGCAGAGGGCAGAAAGGTGCTCAGCAATATCATTTCATCGCAAATTGATATTCACACGGCATTTGGAGGCGTGGTGCCGGAAATCGCTTCCCGCCACCATCTTGAGAATATCAACGGGGTGATAGATGAGGCGCTGGTACAGGCAGGCGTAAGCCTTTCCGACATCGACCTGATTGGAGTGACCAACGGACCGGGACTGATCGGCGCCCTTTTAATGGGCGTTGCCACTGCAAAATCTATTGCTTTTGCCAGGGATATTCCACTGGTAGGCGTCAATCACATGCACGGGCATATCAGCGCAAATTTTATCGCGTATCCGGAGCTTGAGCCGCCTTTCATGTGCCTTATCGTGTCGGGCGGACACACGAATATTGTGGAAATGACTGATTATAACTGCTGCAGCGTGCTGGGGGGCACCAGAGACGATGCAGTGGGCGAGGCCTATGATAAGGTGGCGCGGGTCATCGGTCTTGGATATCCGGGCGGCCCTAAGATTGATAAGGTGGCAAAGGAAGGAAATCCTGATGCTATCGCTTTTAAGCGGGTTTTTCTGGAAAAAGGCAGTCTGGATTTCAGTTTCAGCGGTCTGAAAACAGCGGTTTTGAACTATTTGAATACAGAAAGGCAGGCGGGCAGGGACATTTCTGTACCTGACGTGGCGGCAAGCTTTCAGGCGGCTGTCATTGATGTCATCGTGGCAAAGACCATGGAGGCAGTCAGGGAGAGAAAGCAGGAAAGACTGGTGCTGGCAGGCGGTGTTGCGGCAAATTCCAAGCTGCGGCAGGATTTGCAAAAGGCCTGTGACGACGCAGGTGTGACTTTATATATTCCACAGCCTGTTTTGTGCACGGATAATGCCGCAATGATTGCATGCGCCGCCTATTATAAATATAAAGCCTTCGGGGCGGACGACCTTTATATGGACGCGGATCCTTCGATGGCGATTTAAACTGGCGAAAGACCAGACATGGGAGAGTAATGACATGATTGTGTTATCAGCAAAAGATATTACGAAGACCTATGGTGTAGATACAATTTTGGAAGACGTTTCCTTTCATATCAATGAGGGAGACCGAGTTGGCATTGTGGGCACCAATGGAGCAGGCAAGACGACTCTTTTGAATATTTTGTCGGGAGAGCTTCCTGCCGATGGCGGACAATTTTTTCTTTCACAGAGCGCGACCATAGGCTATTTGAAACAAAAAAATAATTTTGACACGGAATCCACGGTGCTGGAGGAAGTGCAGAAGATTTTTAAACCTATCGAGGAGATGGAGCAGGAGCTTACTGAGCTTTCTGTGAAAATCAGCGAGATGGGCGCTGCGGCGGGATGCGTGATGAACCGATATGCTCAGCTGCAGGATACTTTTGCAAACGAGGGCGGTTATGCCTATAAGAGTGAGATGTACGGTATTTTGAACAGTATGGCCTTTGGGCAGGAGTACTATGACAAGAAAATCAGCACCCTCAGCGGCGGTGAACGAACGCGCCTTGCTCTGGCGTGTCTGCTTCTTGAAAAACCGGATATTCTGTTTCTGGACGAGCCGACCAACCATCTGGATATCGGTACGCTGAAGTGGCTGGAACAGTATCTGAAGGGTTATAAAGGAACCATCGTCATGGTTTCCCACGACCGGTATTTTTTGGATCAGATGACCAACCGGATTTTTGAAGTTTCGCACCATAAGCTTAGGTGCTATGACGGCAACTATTCTGCCTTTGCGGAGAAAAAGAGAGCCCTGCGGGAGGCGGAGATGCGCGCTTACAACAAGCAGCAGACCGAGATTCGCAGGCAGGAAGATATGATACGGCGCTTTAAGGAGCGAGGTACAGAAAAGCTTGCGAAGCGGGCGGCTTCCAGAGAGAAACGCCTTGAACATCTGGAGCGGCTTGCGCGGCCTGAGGCAGAGCAGGGAAAGATGAAAATTCATTTTCGCCAGGAGTATCAGAGCGGAAACGATGTACTTTATGGGGAAAATCTGGCAAAATCCTTCGGCTTTGGAGCGGGCAGGAAAGATTTGTTTTCCAATGTAAATTTTGACATCAAGCGAGGGGAGCGAATTTGTATCGTAGGCCCTAACGGTGTTGGAAAGACGACTCTTCTGCGGATTTTGATGGAAGAGCTTTCGCCAAGTGACGGGTATCTGAAAATCGGCCATAATGTGATGTTCGGCTACTATGATCAGGGGCAGATGCTGCTCAACGACAGCGTGACCGTCATGGATGAAGTGCACGATTCCTATCGCCTGTACAAAGACGCGGAGATCCGCTCTATTCTGGGGAGATTTCTCTTTAAAAACGATCAGGTCTTTCTGCAGGTGGGATCCCTTTCCGGCGGTGAAAAAGCCCGGTTGGCGCTTTTGAAGCTGATGATGAGCGGCGCGAATGTTTTAATTCTGGACGAGCCGACCAACCATCTGGATATCGACTCCAAGGAAGTATTTGAAGAGGCGCTTCTCGATTATCCGGGCACGGTAATCGTGGTATCCCATGACCGCTATTTCCTCAATAAAATTCCGACCAGAATTCTGGAACTGGAAAAAAACGGACTAACAGAGTACCTGGGTACATATGATTATTACGTAGAAAAGAAAGCTGCCATTGAAAGCGGACGGAAATATCTGAAAGAAATGGCAGATGGAGACGGAGAGAAAGCCGGAAAGCAGCCTTTGCACGCCGGTGATGCGGATTCCTGCCAGCCGGGAAAGGAACGAAGCGCGGCAGAGGAACGGGCGCTGAAGAAAAAGAAAGAGGCCGAGGAACGTCGTATTGCCAGAGAGAAGGAACGGCTTGAGGAGTTGATTGCGAAATTGGAAAATGCCATTTCAGAAAATGAACTGAAAATGTGTGATGAAGCCAATTTGACCAATCATCAGTATCTGACGGAACTGACGGAGGAAAACGCCAAATATCAGGCTGAACTTGCGGATGCATACGAAAAATGGATGAATTTGGAGTAAAAAGCAAAGAAATTCCAAAATTTTTCTTGCATTACATAGGGCAGTCTACTATAATAAATGCTGTAATTATGTAACGACAAATGGAGGTTGATTATGACTTTTGATAAAATTAGAGCCATTATTATGGAACAGCTGGATGTAGAGGAGTCTATGGTAACAATGGATACCAATATGATGAAAGACCTTGAAGCTGATTCTCTGGATGCTGTAGAAATTATTATGGCAATCGAAGACGAGTTCGATATCGAGATTGCTGACGAAGATGCAGAGAAGTTCCAGTTAGTAGGCGATTTAGTAAGATATGTCGAAGAAAATTGTGAACAGGAATAACTATGGAAAACCCGTCAGTGTCTGGCGGGCTTTTTGGTTTCCCTGAAGTAAAAGTATCGTTTGAGAGAGGGTGAGTGAATGAAAAATGCAAAGATTTCCAACGCGGTCATCAAGAGACTGCCGAGATACAGGAGGTATCTCATTGAGCTTAAGAAAAAAGGTGTAGAAAAGATTTCATCTAAGGAATTTAGTAATCTAATCGGTTATACGGCGTCACAGATTCGCCAGGACTTAAATAATTTCGGCGGGTTCGGACAGCAGGGCTACGGCTACAGCGTAAAGGGACTTTACGACGAAATCAGTGCGATTTTGGGCCTGGACAAAGAGTACCGTATGGTTATCATGGGTGCGGGTAATTTGGGACAGGCCATTGCCAAGTATACCCATTTTCATAAGCAGGGATTTAAGGTATACGGTGTTTTTGAAATCAATCCGACGCTGATTGGCAAGGGGCTTGATGGAATGGAAATTATGGACTACGAGAATATCGTGGAATTTGTCGAGGAGGAGGAAATCGATATCGGCATCATCTGCGTCAGCAGAGAGAACGCGCAGGAGGTTGCAGACAAGCTCTCCTTTGCGGGCGTAAAGGGAATCTGGAATTTCGCGCCGACGGATATCGAAGTGCCGAAGCATGTGGCCCTTGAAAACGTGCATCTTTCCGACAGCCTTCACTCTCTGGCGTATCACATGAACGATATTCAGAAAAAGGAAACAGCACTGAGGAAAAAAGAAGGGGAAGAGTAAAGTCTGCGCTTTGCGGCAAAAAGAAAATAAGGCTGTCCCTTCGGGGTGCAGCCTTATCATTTGGTTAGCTTTCGATTAACCTTCAACCGGAGCATCTACCGGGCAAGCACCAGCGCAAGCGCCGCAATCGATGCATTTGTCTGCGTCGATTACATATGTACCTTCGCCTTCGGAGATAGCTTCTACAGGACATTCTGCAGCACATGCGCCGCAGCTGATGCAAGCATCTGTAATTTTATAAGCCATGATAATATCCTCCTTATAAGACATTTTTTAAAATCAGTACCATTATAACAGAAGGGCAAGTAATAGTAAAGATGAAAGTTTATACTTTGACGGGGAAAAGTGGAACGGGAAAATCCTATCAGTCGATTCACCTGTGTAAAGAAAAGAATATCGAAAGCATCATCGACGATGGTCTTTTTATCTATAAAAATCGTGTGGAAGCGGGGATTTCCGCAAAACGTCAGAAGACTATGGTGGGCGCCATTAAGACCGCGCTGTTCACCCTGGATGACCATGCGGAGTCCGTGGCGGCGCGGATTCAGGAACTGTCACCTGAATCGATTCTGATTATCGGAACCAGCGATAAGATGACGGATAAAATTGTAGCGAGACTGGGCCTGCCGGCGGTCAGTCAGCGCATTTATATTGAAGATATTACCACGGAAGAGGAAAGGGAGACTGCAAACAGGCAGCGCAGCGTACTGGGAAAACATGTCATTCCGGCGCCGACCCTGCAGCTGAAGCGGGATTTTGCGGGATACTTTCTGGATCCGCTGCGGATTTTGCGGGGCATTGGCGGAAAAATTCAGGAACCGGAAAAGACCGTAGTGCGGCCGACCTTCAGTTATATGGGGGAATTTTTTATTTCCGATTCCGTGATGAAAGATATTGCCGACTGTGTATCGGGTGAGACGGAGGGTATTTCGAGAGTTTTAAAGATTTATGAGAATACTGCGCCGGATAATCTGATGATTGATGTGATTGTGGCAGCATCGGCACAGGGGATGATCTGGGAAAGCGCCATGGAGTTTCAGAAGAAACTGGCAGAAACCATAGAATCTATGACGGCATTTAATGTGGTAAAAGTCAATGTAGAAGTCAGATGGATTGAGTAGAGGCAAACAATATGGAGCAGGGGAACAATGTATATAGCATAGAAGGGGTGCAGGATTTTTTTCCAGCGCATGTGTTTGATTGTGGACAGTGTTTTCGGTGGCAGCGGCAGGCAGATGGATCTTATACGGGTATTGCAGGAGGACGAATTGCCAATGTATCCTATGTGCCTTATGAGGAGGAAAATGCTGGCGCGGGAGGCAGGCTTGTCATAAGAAATTGTACAGCTGAGGATTTTGAGAAGTTTTGGCGGCAGTATCTGGATTTAGACCGGAACTACGGAAAAATCAAAAGAAAACTTTGTCGCGGCGACCAGGCGATGAAAAAGGCGGTTCGGTTTGGCTGGGGCATCCGCATTCTGCAGCAGGAGCTATGGGAGACAATCGTTTCTTTTATTATTTCACAGAACAACCATATTCCCAGGATTAAAGGGTGTATAGAGAATCTGGCAGAACTGTTCGGCGATGAGGCAGGAAGTTTTGACGGGAAAACATGGTATAATCTGCCGTCGCCCGAAAGACTGGCATCGCTGACGGTGGAAGATTTAGCGCCGGTAAAGCTGGGCTATCGAGCCAAATATTTGATTGAAACGGCGCGGGTGATTGCACGGGATGGACTGCCGCGGAATGCGCAGCAGCTGGCAGCGTTACCGGGTGTTGGACCAAAAGTCGCGGCATGTATTCTTCTTTTTGGCATGGGGCAGTATGAAGCATTTCCTATCGATGTATGGATGGCACGTGTGATGCATCAGCTTTATGGCGTGGAAGAAAAGAATCGCCGTGCCATGGAAACTTACGCATCCCAGCATTTTGGTTGTCTGGGCGGATTTGCGCAGCAATATTTATTCTATTACATGAAGGGATTGGATCAGAGGTGAAGGCCGTCCCGCATATTGCATCCTGTAGAATTGGCAGAAACAGATTGAAAACGCAGGTAGTAATCAGTTTTTTACACAAATAGTATACCACGGGGCTGTCGCATTAACGGAAAATAACCGTTAGGGCGCAGCCCTATCTTCATACAATGAAAATGACGGATGCACCAGATGATGGCACTCCGTCATTTGTTCTTTTTGTGAAACACAAATAGGGACAGCTTGACTGTCCTAA
>JALEOD010000030.1 GCA_022767345.1 Emergencia sp. | reverse complement strand
GGCTGCGCCGCATATGAGCTGAAATTTGTCAAGTATTTTTTTTAAAACATAAAAAACGGACATACCACTTCTCAATGATATATCCGTTTTGATTGTGTCGGAAGCCTCTTTCACAATGTCAGCTTAACTTAATGACATTGGTGGACAGCTGCTCTGTGTTTTATAGTGATTGCCGCGATGACCGTGATGACTTTGGGACTGACAGGCTGCCAGCTGGCAGAGAAGGAGCAGGGAAAGGCGCAGTCGGATTTGCTCATCGGAGCACTGGTGTGGGCAACAGATTCGGACAATCCAAATGTGCCAGAGGACGACAGTATCAGTTTGGAACGGGTACAGGTGGAAACCGGAAGAGGTACAGACATCAAGGTCAGCAATCCTGATATGATGGGCGCGTATGTGTTGCCGGAACGAGAAAACGGCGAAGTGCAGGGCATAGATTTTTTAGCTGATGACAGATTCGTCAGCGCTCCGGGAAATGCCTATATCGGGGATAAAAACGAAATAAATGCGACATTGTATTTTGATTCTTCTCGTCAACTTATAACTTACGTTTACGGGGTTTATGAGAGGGCAGACGGGAGCCTTTACGCCAAGCGAAACAGTGGGGGTCTTTCTTTTGCAGCGGCTGGAGGCGCCAATACCATAGAAGAGAAGAACGGCGACTGGCATATCAAGGTGACGATGCATTATGAGCCGTTTAAAGCTTATGATAAAATGATAGTCAAACAGTTTGACAAAAATGACAACTGTATCAGCCGGACAGCATTTGCGCCCGAAGACGATGTGAAACTGAAAAAAGCGCAGGGCTATGCCTACGCCGTGTGCGAATATATGAAGGGCGGGAAGTCCGATTACAAGCTAGTAGAAGACGATACCGTATTCCGTGTGGTGATGAATCCTGACAATGGCATAGGGGAGAAGAGGGATATTGTGTTGGACTGAGGCCGGCAAGAAAGTTTCGGTATCCTAAACATTTGGTGTGCTTAGGCTGATGTGCATAAATTTGAAAAAAGTCACTAAAATATGCACGTTGGTGTACGTAAAACTGAAAAAATCATAAAAAATATGCATATTTAGGGCGACTTGACTCAGGATATTAACCGATTCAGGCTTATAATGTGCATATTTTTTTCGATTTCTTTCAAAATACGTACGGGAGCGGGGGAAAACGTGCATATTTTCCGGAAAAACTTGGATTTTATGCATATCGGAGTCAGGCAGTACTTTAAGCGGGACGAATTGAAGATGATGGACGAGCGCGGCATTTTATGCTAAAATAAAGAAAAACACAGCATATGTGCGGAGGTGGGAAATTATGATAGTATTAAAGAATGCGCGTCTGATTCCTGAACTGACAGAAGGATATGATGACAAATATGCGGACGTTGTTTTGGATGGCACTGAAATTGTAGATATTAAGCCGGCTGGCAGCGTCAGCGCAACAGAAGATAAAATCATTGATTTAGCAGGCAAAACTTTGATGCCGGGTCTGATTGAAGGGCATCTGCACCTTGATCTTTGCGGAAAGAATACTTTTGAAGAAAATGTAGAACCGGATTCTTACAGAGTCATGCGCTGTCTGCAGCTGGCACAGGATAACTTGAGAAAAGGTTATACTACGGTGCGTGATGTGGGAGACAGAAATAACATTACGCTGGGTCTTGCAAGAGCGGTAAACGAAGGCATGGTTGTAGGACCGGATATCTTGACCAGCGGTGTGATTATTTCACCGACAGAAAGAGGAAATGAGTTCTTCGGAACGATGTACGCTGAGGCAGATTCTCCGGCGGAATTTACAAAGGCGGTTCGCCGTCAGTATCAGCTGGGTGCTGACTGGATTAAGATTATGGGAACCGGAGCTGTCATGAATCCGGGCGGAGAACCGGGGATGCCGATTATCTACGAGGAAGAACTGGCAGCAGCATGCAGAGCAGCTGACTATGTGGGACTTCCGGTTGCAGTGCACTGCCATGGAACGGAAGCGATTAAAATGTGTATTCGCTGCGGCGTAAGAACGGTGGAGCATTCCTCCATTATGGATGATGAATGTATTGAAATGTATACAAAGACCGATTGCTCTTTCCCGATGCCGACCCTGTCACCGATGGTAAACTTCCTGGAATTCCCGGAAGGAAAGCCAAAACATTACATTGAAAAGGCGGAGCAGATGGTTGAAAAACTCATGGAAGGCGCTCACGCATATAAGAAAAACGGAATCAAAATCGGCTGGGCTACCGACGCCGGTGTTTATACCGGAAGCCATGGCAATGGTCTTTATGAGTTCCGGATCAGAGTCAACATGGCAGGCTTCACACCGCTCGAAACCCTGATTCAGGCGACAAAGAACAACTCTGAAATCCTGATGATTGACGATAAAGTCGGAACAATCAAATGCGGAAAGCGCGCAAATCTGGTTGTCTTTGACGGTAATCCTGATGAGGATATCGAAGTGCTCGATAAAGTTGAACTGGTCATCAAGGCAGGAGAAATTGTAAACCTGTAAAGTAAGTGCTTATAAGTATAAATAAAAAATCCGTCCCTATTGTCAGAAACTGGAAGGAAAGGGACGGATTTTTGTTGCCAAAGGTCTTTAAAATGGTTCTCGAACTCTACGCGAAGCACTGCTTCAAGGCGGGGTGGAGTTCTTGTTTTTTCTATAGTGTTTCGATGGCGTCCACCGCATCGATAACTGTGCTGCGCAGACCCTTGCGCTCCAAAGTGGTGACGCCGACGATGGTGGTGCCGCCGGGAGAGCATACCCCGTCTTTCAGCGCGCCCGGGTGCATACCGGAGGAAACCAGCATTTTTCCGGTGCCGACAATCATCTGACTTGCCAGCTGGTATGCAAGGTCTCTGGAAAGTCCGTGGAGCACACCTGCATCACCAAGGGCTTCTACAAACAAAGCAGTCAGCGCAGGGCCGCAGCCTGCAATAGTACCTGCAATGCTGAACTGCGATGGTGTGACGGGCTTCACTAAGCTGATGGTTTCCAAAAGTTCTTTCGCGAAAGCAAATTCTTCATCAGTCAGTGTATGAGTGTCTTCTGTGATGAAAATACCCTCTCCGGTGGAAACCGGTGTATTTGGAATGGTGCTCAGGTGATGGGTGCCCGGCAGAATTTTATCGTAATCCTCGCAGAGCATGCCTGCAGCAACTGAAATCAGAATTTTTCCCTGCAGTTTTTCGCAGATTGGTGCCGTGACTGGCTCCACCATATTGGGTTTTACCGCAATAAAGATTACGGCGCTCTTTTCGGCGACTTCTTCTGCGCTGCGGCAAGGGAAAATACCGCGAGCCTCTGTATTTCGGCAGAGCTTCTCATAGCTGCCGCCGCAGGCGTAAATCTGGTCTGCGCGCAGAGTTTCTTTATATAAAAAACCGTCGGCGATGGCCTGCGCCATATTTCCAAAGCCGATAAATCCAACTTTTATTTCGTTCTGTTTTAACATACTTCGTCGTCTCCTTTGTCAAATTAAGATAAGTATAGCATAAACGCTGTCGATGGAATAGAGAAATTTTCTGATGGGGATGCTTTTGCAGCCTTCTCTGCCCACATTGCCAAATTGGACAAGAATTTGATTTTTTGGCAATTTTGTCAAAGAATCACCACGATTCAGCAGAAAAATCGCTGATTTGGAAAGCCGTTTTTGACAAAATTGACACTTTTCTTGGATTCTGTCAATTTTAGCAAAGAAAATAGACAAAAACATTGCTAAAATTGACAGATTTATAGATTTTTGTCCAGTTTGGCAATGTTTGAGCAGTGGGGGCGTGCTGCAGGACGGACGGTGTACCGTGGGATCTGCCCACATTGGGCCCGCGTGAGACGAAGCGGCATGCTTTTGGGCATGGCATCTTCGAGCTAGCATACAGCTCCCCGCCTGGAAGCAGAGACGATGGTCTAATTCCATACCGTTGTAATACAGCCATCCACGTTATTTTCGGAAACCTCAGTGATATTGTCGGCAGCCCGCAAATCAATGGGGCTGTTAGCAAATTTACAGTTGGTCTTGCCAGTCTCAATCGTCTCGCCAGCTTCAACAGTCATATCAGCCTCACTGAAGAATACCGAAATGTTTCTGCCGCCGCGGCGCAGGGTCAGAGGTTGTGCGTAGGTGAAGCCATGGAGATAGTCGATATATTCCTCCAGACAGAAGTTCATCTGCACCATGATTTCTGAGTGGGGGTAACCTACATAGCGGAAGTGCCAAGGCTCGCAGGCGATACCGGTGATATGTTCTTTTTCGGCGGTGTACCGCTGGATAAAACCGTAGCGGCTGGCAGCTTTGCGGAAGTCGCCGCAGATTCCCGTTTCAGGAAAATCCGGACAGATGAAATCGATTTCCGGTGCTTTTTTGGCAAGGTCGATGGCGAGACCGCTTTGGTGCTCACTGCATCCGGGCTTTGCGACGTATTTGGCGGTAAAGTCTGCGCCGTTTTCAACAAGGGAATCCTGATAAATCTGTACTTGCTCAGCAAATGATCTGTAGCCGCTGACCGGAACGATTTCATCGCCTGCGTTGATTGCCCGAAGCAGCTGCAAAAGGCAGGCAGCGGCACGCCGCTCCATAGTAACAGCAGGATAACTTTCCAGAATCGGAACACAGCAAGGAGTCGTGTCTTGCTGCAGCGGATGGTCGTGATTGACTAAAATCAGGCTGCCGCCTGGGCGCGGCAATCTTTTGCCGGATTCTTTACCCGGTATCGTGCTTAACCCCTTGCTCAATTCCTTGTTCAATTGCTCATTCATATTTTCACGCATAGCAGATACCTCCTGCCTTTACATCTGCAGTGACATAGAAATCAGCTGCTGTACAATATCCGTATAGGAAAGTCCCACGCCTTTCAGCATGTTTGGGTAGCGGCTCATGGCAGTGAATCCGGGAATGGTGTTGACCTCGTTGAAGATGATTTCATTCTCCGGTGTGAGGAACAGATCCACACGGGCAAAGCCTTTGCAGCCCAAAGCTCTGTAGACGGCAGCGGCAGCCTCCTGAATTCGCAGCTCCGTTGCAGACTCAATACGGGCAGGCATATAGATGGTGGAAGTTTCCTGGGTGTATTTTTCGGTGTAATCAAAGAATCCGCCAGAAAGTTCAATTTCATCTACCCTGCCCAAGGTCAGAGCGGAATTGCCCAGCACTGCGCAGCCCACCTCAAAGCCATCGATGTTTTCCTCGATGATGATTTCGTTATCGAAAGAAAATGCCAGTTCTACAGCATCTGACAGCTGTGACGGTCCTTCTACTTTCGTGATTCCAAAGGAAGAACCGGCGCGCAGCGGTTTTACGAAGAGGGGATAGGTCAGCGCGGAAACAGCTGCCTCAAGTTCCAAAGCGGATGGTTTTTCGTAAAAATAGGCGGCTTTAGGCGCTTTTACACCGGCAGCTTCTGCCAGCAGATGGGCGCGGTGTTTATCCATACATAGGGCAGAGGACATGATATCGCAGCCAACCACAGGAATACCCGCAAGCTGACAAAGCCCCTGCACGCTGCCGTCCTCACCGTTGCGGCCGTGAAGTACAGGAAAAACTGCGTCAAGAGAAATAGTGGAAATGCCATTTTCGTCTATTTCGCAAAGACCGTGAGCTTCTCGATCCGGCGAGATAAAAGCCTTGCGGCACTGACCTTCGTGCTCGTACCAGGTATCGTTCAAAATGGCTTCATATTCCCCAAGATAGCGAAGCCATTTGCCGTCCCTTGTGATTCCAACGGTGATGACCTGATACTGAGTTGTGTCGATGTGATTCAAAACCGCGTAAGCGGATTTCAGTGATACCGGATACTCCGGGGAGCATCCTCCGAACAAAACTGCAATATTCTTTTTCATATGTTAAACCCCCTCTTTGATTTCTATGTGCTGCGGCAGCGGATAGTCGATGACGCAGTGATTATGGTAAAGTATTTCCTCTGACTCGCGGCCGGTACGGCAGCTGCGTTTTTTTCGCGCTACGTCAGCTTCCTGATAGAGGATACCGTCTTTTTTGATATAGTCGCAGGAAGGATTGAAAACCTCGTAGTCGTAGCATTTTTCGCTTTCGCTTCGCACAGCGCCGACGATGTAGTCGCCGTCAAAGGTGACAGAAAGCTGAAAAGCGTGGCAGGTATTATTTTTTACCTTTAAATCCAGCCAGCCCTCGGCGATGGTAGCGTCGATTCCGGCAAGTTCGTTTGGGTCCACCGGCGGAATGGACTCAGTGCCGTGACCGTGCCGTTCCGTTATGGTCAGTGGCGTGTGGAGGAAAACCCAGTAGAGCAGATTGCTCAGCTGGCAGAGACCGCCGCCGTACTCACCTGCGGTTTTCCCGTTTACCAGACTGAGCCCCTCAAGATAGGGCTCATCCCTGTCGGCGTCCTTGATAGCGTAGCAGAGGGAAAAAGATTCTCCCGGCTTGATGATGACGCCGTCCACTTTGGCAGCAGCCAGCTTCAGGTTATGGACTTTGTTGTACTGATACTGAATGTCGTAGCCGCTGCCGGCGTTAATCATCAGCGCGCGGCTTGTAAAAATTTCATAAGGCAGCTGTTTCTTCTGCTGCATTCTTGTATAGGTATTTCGAGACAGGCGCATCCCCGTGTAGAAAAACAGCTTTCGCTGGTATTGCCGGAGGGGAAGCAGCCACGGAAAGGTCTCTGTCAGTCGTTTTCTTGTCATGGCAACCTCCTTATTAAAAAACCACAATCCTTTGTTATAATTCAATCATAACAGGATTGTGGCTTTGAATCTTATAGACCTTCTAAAGAGGGACTAACCATTTTTAAACGATTTTCTTACAAATTTCTCACAGGGGCAGAGCGACATCAAAGCGGATGACGTCATTTTTGCTGAAAGCGGTAATGGTGCCGCCATGAAGTTCCACGATTTCTTTTGCGATGGCAAGACCCAGTCCGGCGCCGCCGCTGCGCGAGGAACGAGAGGTATCCAGCCTGTAGAACTGTTCAAAGAGGCGGGTCAGTTTTTCCTCGGAAATGGTGTCTCCGTCGTTTTCAAAGGTAAGGAGAACTCTTGCGGCATCTGTCTTTGCAGTGATACGAATCGGGGTGTTTTCAAAGCTGTAATTGACAGCATTGCGCAGCAGATTATCGAAAACCCGCTGCAGCTTGTCCGGGTCGCAGCGGAGCAAGATGTTATCCTGTACCTGCAGCTGGGTTTTTAGATTTTTTGCGTCCAGCATGGGCTGAAATTCGTAAATCAGCTGCTGCAGCATGAGAGACAGGTTAATCTGACGCTTTTCCAGGGAAATATGAGACAGATTAAATCTGGTAATGTCAAAGAACTCGTTGATTAAATCATCCAGTCGCTCAGCCTTGTCCAGCGCAATATTCATATACCGCTCCCGCATTTCCTCCGAAATCTGCGGCTCATCACGGAGCAGCGTCAGATAGCCGATGACCGATGTGATTGGTGTTTTCAAATCGTGAGCCAGATAAGTAACCAAATCGTTCTTTCGCTGTTCGGCTTCTCTTGCGGCGCGCTGATTGTTCCTGGAGGAAATTTTCAGCTGGTTCAGCTGACCTTCCAATTCAGAAAGCTGCGGGGAAAGCTCTACCAGACTATCGTCCTGCCGATTCACTGTCTCGGCGGCGTCAACCAGTTCCTGAAAATAGCGGAAGGGTTTAAACCAGTAGTGAAAAAAGACCGAAACAAGCCCGACGCCGTAGTAAGCGACGGCAACAAGGAAAAGATGATTCTGCAGAAAGGTTGCCAGCTGGTAAAGGGGCTCGTCTCCCTGCCAGGTAAAAAAACCAAAGATGAGGATGGACAGAATGTAAATGCCGATACCACTGAAAAGCAGTAGAATAGCGGCAATGATCATTTTCGCAAACAGGGTCCACGCCAGTTTGCGGCTCAGCGAATTAGTCTTCAATTTTGTACCCCACTCCCCATACCGTTTTGATGAACTTCGGATGCTTGGCGGATTCGTTCAGCTTTTCCCGCAAACGCCCGATGTGTGCCATCACGGTGTTGTTGCTGTTGTCCAGATACTTCTCGCCCCAGACCTTTTCAAAGAGTTCCTCGGAGGAAACGACTTTGCCTTTCTGTTCGCAGAGATACCATAAAATCGAAAATTCCAGCGGAGTCAGGCTAATCTCTTTATTATAAAGGGTGCAGGTGTGGGTATCTTTGCTGATGACAAGCCCCCTGATATCGTGCATGTTGGCAGACGGCTGACTGACCGCCTGATTATAGCTTGTGTATCTGCGCAGCTGGGTTTTGACCCGGGCGACCACCTCCAGCGGATTGAAAGGCTTGGTAATATAATCGTCAGCGCCCAGGGTCAGCCCCATGATTTTGTCCATATCCTCTACTTTTGCGGTCAGCATGATGACTGGAAAAAAGTGGTTTTCTCGGATGGTCTGTAGAATTTTAAAACCGTCGATATCGGGCAGCATGACGTCCAGGACCGCTAAATCCAGAGTCTGCGAGGCGATACAGGAAAGAGCATCCTGGCCGTTATAAAATTTATGTACATTGTAGCCGTCGCTTTTCAGGTAGACCTCAATTAAGTCAGCAATTTCCCGTTCGTCGTCTACAACCAGAATGTGTTCGTTCATACTATCTCCTTTTCCCATTTTGCATGTATTGTTTTCACTTTACCATATTACCGGGAAATTGGCAAGGTACAGACTGCTTGCAGGTAGTGGCTCGACCAGATACCAATATAGAATAAACGACTGAAATTGCGCAATTACTTGACAAATTCGACATATAAATTTATAATGTTAAACAAATAACAAATACTGGTATAACCAGTTTGATTTGTTGGAAAACAAATTTGCAGAAACGGAAAGAACAGAAAGGAGATTCCCTATGGCAGATCATTTGGCAGGCTATGTACCGGAGTACATAGAGAATGAGGTTGAACGAGAACCTATCGTCAAACTGGCGAAAATGATTACAGACCGTGTTCCCCAGAAACTGGGTCTTAAGAAAATCACCAAATATGATCCGGAATACTGGGGTCTTGCGGCGATGTGCACCGATGAGATGGCGGAAGTTGCGCTGAAAATGGGTGTGAGAAAGCCAAAAACCCTGGAGCAGATGGTGGAAATTACCAAAATGGACAGAGACCATCTGGAAGAACTGCTGGAACAGATGTCAGTAAATGGTGTTTTGGAGTACAACTGGGAAAACCCGGAACATGTAAAGCAGTATGTGCTGCCGATGTTTGTGCCGGGTAATGCGGAGTTCAGCAATATGAACCTGCAGATGTTACAGGCACATCCGGAAGTCGGCCGATTTTTTGAGAGAATGAGCCGGTTGCCTTTAGAAAAAATTACACCGATGGTACCGCCGGGAGGTGCAGGAATCGGTATGCACGTGATTCCTGTGGAAAAAGCCATCGAAATGGAAAATGAATCCATATCCTTAGAGCATATTTCCTATTGGCTTGATAAGTACGACGGAAAATATGCGGCAAGCCCTTGTTCCTGCAGGTATTCCAGACAGACCTACGATGAAGGCTGCGCCGATGACCCGGAAGGCTGGTGCGTAGCTATGGGCGATATGGCTGATTATGTGGTGGAAACCAACAAAGGCGGCAGATACGTAACCAAGGAAGAAGCCCTGGATATTTTCAGACAGGCGGAAGAAAACGGTTTTGTTCATCAGATTACCAATATCGACGGCGAGGACAAAATCTTTGCGATTTGCAACTGCAACATTAACGTCTGCTACGCTCTTAGAACTTCTCAGCTGTTTAACACGCCGAACATGTCAGCTTCCGCATACCGTGCCCGTGTAAAAACAGAAAACTGCGTGGCCTGCGGCAGATGTGTGGAATACTGCCCTGCCGGTGCTGTAAAGCTGGGGCAGAAGCTTTGTCAAAAAGACGGAAGTCAGGTGGAATATCCAAAGATTCCGCTGCCGACCCAGCAGCCTTGGGGGCCTCATATGTGGGACGAAGATTACAGGGACAACAATCGGATTAACTGCTATGACACGGGAACTGCGCCTTGCAAGACGGCTTGTCCTGCCCATATTGCAGTGCAGGGCTATCTGAAAATGGCGGCACAGGGCAGATACACAGAGGCTTTGGCGCTGATTAAAAAAGAAAATCCGCTGCCGGCCATTTGCGGTCGTATTTGTAACAGGCGGTGCGAAGATGCCTGCACCAGAGGCAGCATTGACGAGGCCATTGCCATCGACGAAGTAAAGAAATTTATCGCAGAGCAGGATTTAAGGGCGGAAACCAGATTTATTCCGAAGAAAGTAGTTCCTGCCCTGAAAGGCTTTTTCCCGGAAAAAATCGCCATCATCGGCGGCGGTCCCGCGGGACTTTCCTGCGCGTTTTACCTGGCGGAAAAAGGCTATTCGCCGACAATCTTTGAAAAGAATCCAAAAGCCGGAGGCATGTTAGTATATGGAATTCCGTCCTTCAAGCTGGAAAAAGATGTCGTGCAGGCAGAAATCGATATTATCGAGGCTATGGGAGTTGAAATTCGTACCGGCGTGGAAGTTGGCAAAGATGTCACCATTGAAGATTTGAGAAAAGAAGGCTATAAGGCATTTTATATCGCAATCGGCTGTCAGGGCGGCAGACTGGTGGGCATTTCCGGAGAGGACGCAGAGGGTGTCATGACCGCAGTTGATTTGCTGAAAACTGTCAGCGAGGATGATTCCTATCAGGTTGACGGAAAGGCTGTAGTCATCGGCGGCGGCAACGTTGCTATCGACGCAGCGAGAACTGCAGGAAGATGCGGCGCGTCAGAAGTGACGATGTACTGTCTGGAAAGCAGAGATATTATGCCGGCATCAGAAGAAGAAATTGCAGAAGCGGAAGAAGAGGGCGTAACCATCAGCTGTGGCTGGGGTCCGAAAGAAATTCTCACGGAAAACGGCAAAGTCACCGGTATCGTTTTGAAAAAGTGCCTGTCTGTCTTTGATGAGGAGAAGCGTTTTGCACCGGTTTACGATGAAAACGAAACCATTACCGTACCGTGCAGCCATATTTTCATGAGTATAGGGCAGAGCATTCAGTGGGGCGAGCTGCTGAAAGACAGCAAGGTAGAGCTTGGCAGAGGACAGGCGGCTGTGGCAGACAGCCTGACATATCAGACGGCAGAGCCGGACATCTTTGTAGGCGGAGACGTTTACACAGGCCCGAAATTTGCAATCGACGCCATCGCTGCCGGAAAAGAAGGGGCTATCTCCATTCACCGTTTCGTGCAGCCTCATTCCAGCATGACAATCGGCAGAAATCGCCGCCAGTTCATAGAGCTGGATAAGGACAACATTCACATAGAAAGCTACGACAATTCCAGCAGACAGATTCCGGGCAAAAATCCTGAGGTGGACCACAGGAAGTCCTTCCGCGACGCGTCTCTTCCTTTGACTGAGGAACAGGTAAAGATTGAGACCGCAAGGTGCCTTGGCTGCGGCGCGTCTGTAGTCGATGAGAATAAGTGTATCGGCTGCGGTGTCTGCACGACGAAGTGTGAATTTGACGCCATTCATCTGTACCGCGACTTCCCGGAAGCCAGCAAAATGGTGCCGAGCGAAGATAAACTGAAATACATTCTGCCGTACGGCGCAAAGCAGGCTATCAAGGTAAAATTCTCAAAAAAGGGGAAGAAGTAAAATGCATGAGCTCGGAATTGTATTTCAAATCATTAAGGGCGTAGAGAAAACAGCAAAAGAAAACGGGCTGACAAAGGTCGCCTCTGTGACAGTAGAGTTGGGGGAGGTATCCACGGTGATACCTCACTACTTGACCGACTGCTGGAGATGGGCGGCAGATAAAAATGACCTGACCCGGGAAGCGGAGCTTTTGATTGAGGAGATTCCTGCGGTGACCTACTGTGAAAGTTGTGAGAAAACCTACGGCACAGTGAAATATGGGAAAATTTGTCCCCATTGCGGCAGTGAGAAAACCTGGCTGCTTCAGGGAAATCAGGTCATGATTAAAGAAATAGAAGGCTGTTAAGCTAATTTAAGAAAGAAGAAAAAGGAGTTGATTGTTTATGTTATTCCATGTTTATGGAGCAGGAGCGGCAGCAAAATGGATTGCTATGCTGGCTGTTCTCGTTGGATTGATTTTGCTCAATGAATTCGCGAGAAGAACCAAGACCGGAGGCCTTTTGATGTTCGGTGTACTGCCGGCAGCGCTGACAGTATACTTCGTAGTCATCGCCATAGCTGCGGGCACCGGTGCTGAGTGGGCGCTGAATAACCAGACTTACCTGTATATGAACGGCTGGTTCCATTATGCGAAGCTGTACGCATCTTTGGCAGGCTGTATCGGATTTATGATGATTAAATACGAGTGGGGAATCGGGAAGAAACACTGGTTTAAGGCTTTTCCTTTTGCCATCGTAGCGATTAACATTCTCATTGCTGTAGCCAGTGACTTTGAGTCGGCTATCAACGGATGGGGCTCTTGGTGGCTGTCCTCTGAGGGCGTATGGCTTTATGGCGGCTGGCACAATGTAATGAACGGTATTGCAGGTATTTTAAATATCTTCTGCATGACCGGCTGGTGGGCAGTTTATTCTTCCAAAGACGGCAAAGATATGATCTGGCCTGATATGATTTGGGTATATATCATCGTGTATGACATTTGGAATTTTGCTTATACTTACAACTGTCTGCCGACCCATTCCTGGTTCTGCGGCGTTGCGCTGCTGCTGGCTCCGACCATCGCGGCGCTTCTGTGGAACAAGGGCGGCTGGATTATGAACCGCGCAAATACTCTTTGTATATGGTGTATGTTTGCCCAGGTGTTCCCGCTGTTCCAGGAAACCTTTGCAGATGGAACCAGCAGATTCCCGTGGGCGACTATTACAACCCAGTATGCGGACGGAACTATGAACGGTATCATGGCAGGAAATGCGGTAAATGCTGACCCGACTGCAATGACCGTTGTCAGCGCACTGGCTCTGATTACCAACGCAATCGCACTGCTTTACATCGTGAGAAAATCCATTAAGACAAAGACCAACCCGTACAAGGGTGAAGTTTTCACTGACTTTAAGTATTACAAAGACGCAGCTGCAAGAGCTGTCATTAAATAGGTGGAGTTATGGATCAGTACAAGGTAATAGAAGTAAAGGAAAGCGTTTTCGCCAGCAATGATGCTGACGCGCAGAATTTGAGAGAGGAACTGAAGGCGCAGAAGACTTTTCTGCTGAACCTGATGTCTTCTCCGGGAGCCGGAAAGACCACTCTTTTGAAGCAGACAATCAAGGCTTTGCAGAATGAACTGGCCATAGGCGTCATGGAAGCGGACATCGATTCTGATGTAGACGCGGCTGCCATTGCTGAGACTGGTGTAAAATCCATTCAGCTGCACACAGGCGGCATGTGCCATCTGGACGCGGATATGACCAGACAGGGACTTCGCGAGCTGGAAACAGAGGAACTGGACTTGGTAGTCCTTGAAAATGTAGGAAATCTGGTATGCCCTGCGGAGTTTGACACTGGAGCAGTAAAGAACGCCATGATTTTGTCCGTGCCGGAGGGACACGATAAACCGCTGAAATATCCGCTGATTTTTCAGGTTTGTGATGTACTTATCATCAATAAGACAGACGTGCTGCCGTATTTTGACTTCAATATGGAAAAGGTGAAGGAATACGCCCACATGAGAAATCCGAATCTGAAAATTTTTCCGGTTTCCGCAAAGACGGGAGAAGGCATAGAGGAATGGTGTCAGTGGCTGCGGGATGAAGCTGCGGCGTGGAAAGAGGCGTAAGTCTTTATAGAAACTATATAAAAGCAAAGAGCCCGAGGGTAAAAGCCGGGCTCTTTTTCTTGGGGTTATTCAAAGTAAATTTCTCGGCTTCCGTGAATGCTTTCGCCGATGGAGGCGTTAATCCACGCAACCGCACCTTCCTTGTCACGATTTTTGATGTGCTCCCAAAGACCGAAGTTGTTTTCATAAAGGGAATGAATCCCGTAGAGCATACAGAAACGCTCCCACAGAGTAGAAACCGGTGCCTGGAAGGAATGGAATATCAGTGGAATCAGGGTGTTTCCGGATAAAAAAGCCAGTGCGTTCTGAAAGGCATAAGCGCCGTTGACTGCTTCTTCTACAGAGGAGGCTGTACGAATCCTTTCTACGTGATTGTGGAGTTCAAGGATATCGTCCTCCGTAATCCGGTCGATACACAGATTGACGGCCAGAGTATCCAGGGCAATGCGGACTTCGAGAATGGAACGAACTTCATCGCGGCGCAGTTTTCCTCCGTTGTAATTCATGATGGATATTAAAGTTTCTATGGTGCCTTTGTTTCGATAGTCAGATACATAGGTGCCGCTTCTCGGATGGACTTCCAGAAATCCTTTCTTTTCCAGCTCGGCAAGACCGCTGTTGACCACGCCGCGGCTTACCTGCATAGTTTCCGCAAGCTGACGCTCGGAAGGCAGCTTCTCGCCAATGGAAAGACTACCGGAAAGAATCATGTGTTCCAGCTGTTCTATGAAAAGTTCCTTTAATGAAGGAGAAGCGATTTTTTTAAATTCCATAAAGGCCTCCTACTCGGCAATTTCTGTTGTTGCTTTCAATTTTACTTTATCATATTATGGGAAAGTTGGCAAGACGCAGGAAAACCTGTCGCAGATGCCTGTGCAGGTTTTCCTGGGAGTTTTGCGGCGGTACTTAATCTTTAGCGGGCCGTACTAATTTTCGGCAGCGGTGCTGGCTGTAGCGCTGGATGCAGTGCTGAGTCCTTTGAAGATTCTTCGCGTAGAAATTGCGATGAGCAGAGAAGCTGTGGCAGCGAAGAATATGACAATGTACTCTCTGCCGCTGCAGAAGTCAAAGAACAATCCGTAAAGGGAAGTACCCAGAGGCTGCGCTTGTTGATTCTGTCAGCGATGATGCCGCCTACAGGCGCAAGGAGAATGGATGGAATAAAGGCGAGGGCTGTAACCGTGCCGAAGAGTGCCGATGAACCGGTTTGATTCAACAGATACAGCGGCAGCGCGAATCTAATGATGGCGTTGCCAAACAGAGAAATAATCTGCCCGATTACCACCAGCGTAAAATCTCTTGAAAATAGTTTGCTGTTCATTTGTATTTACCCCCTTTTGCTGTTTTGGTAGAGGACGGTCAACTCATGCAGTCGATCCAGCATTTCGTCGTCCAGAATATCAAGCCCAAAGCCCTGTAGCATTTGATTGAGGACCATAAACTTATTGCACGTTTCTTCCGGAGTATTGTCAAAAATCATCGGGTTGGTCCAAACATTAGCGATAAGAATAATCAATTCCGCAAGCTGAGCGGGATAGTCAGTTTTAATGGTACCGTCAGAAATCCCCTGCTGGATAATCGGCAGGATGTACTCCGGGGCTACTTTATGGATGGTATCATCAATTAACAAAAACAGCAGCTTATGATTTTTCTTGAAATCCGGTGCGATTCTGAAAATGTCGTTTTGCACCGGACGGCAGATAGAAGATTTAAAAATCGTTTTTAGTTTGTCTTTGCCGGTGAGATCTGTGCGGTCGCGGATTTCGTCCAGCAGTTTGTTGGATTCACATGTGGAGTGGTCTATGACTGCGGCAAGAATCTCCTCTTTGGATTTGAAATGATGATAGATAGCGCCTTTAGTCAGCCCGCCTAAATTGTCAATAATGTCCTGAACGGAAGTGTTTTCGTATCCTTTTTCTAAAAATAGACGTGTCGCAACATCGAGAATCAGCTGCACTGTTTCTTCCGGATGTTTATTTCTGCTCATAATTTATAGCCTCCTTGAGAGTTTGCGGTACTTGTACATGTCGGCATTATATGCTGCGGTATCGTATGCAGCAGCGTGCTGTGTGCTGCCGCGATAGGTGTGGCGGTAAAAAATGCCGTAGTATGATGCGTACCCGCTTCTATACATACTGATGGTATGTAAAACAGTTTAACATACCAACGGTATGTTTGTCAAGGGAGGGGGAAGATGCGAATGCGGTAAAAACGAAATGGAACTTAACCCAGATAAAGAATTTCCCCAAAAAATGTATAACCGCTCTGGTGCAGACCTATCCAGGTCTGCTCAGTAATCCGCTGTGGGTTGCATATTACGCAAGATGACAGGAAAAACTCTAAAAATATTACGCAAAATGCAAGTTTTATACCTCAATTGAACTGCCACCGGTCGGAGATGGGTATGGTGAATCAGTTGAGCGGGCAGCAGACCGATTGCATCCCGATGTTCTTATACATTTTTTGTGGATTTTTTGATTTTAGGTTAAGATTTAGAGAGTCGTTTATACATTTATTTGGAAAAAACCTTATCTAGGTTAAGCTGAGGCTGTGGACATGGCCGAATGAGAGGATATCAAAGGCTGTAGGGAAATTACAAAAAAGCACCGCTGACGAATTTGACAGCGGCGCTTCAATATAGATGAAACGTTTATTCAGTTGCTTCTACTAAAGTGGTAGTAATTTCAACGGTCTGGTTGTCACGAATGACGGTGACTTTGATTTTATCGCCAGGCTTTTGCTTGTTCAGCGCGCTGACAAGACTTGCCTGATTCTCAATCTTGGTGTCGCCTACATAGTAAATCATGTCGCCTGCTTTAAAGCCGGCTTTCTGTGCTTCATCACCGGTAACTTCCTGAATGTAAACACCTGTCATGCGCAGGCCATACTGCATTGCGACTTCTGCGCTGGAAGCATCCAGAACGGAAATACCGATTGCGGCACGATTAGTAACGTGTCCGTTTTCAATCAAATCTTTAGCAATTTCAGCAGCTTTTGCGATTGGGATGGCAAAGCCCAGACCTTCTACATCGGAGCCGGAAGATTTCGCTACTACGATGCCGATTAAGTTGCCGTACTGGTCGAAGAGTCCGCCGCCGGAGTTGCCCGGATTGATAGAAGTATCGGTTTGCAGCAGAGTCATTTCTCTACCCTCAACGGTGATAGTTCTGTCGAGGGCGCTGATGATACCGCTGGAAGCACTTCCGCCCAGCTGACCTAAAGGATTACCGATGGCAACAACCATATCACCTACTGAAAGGGAGGAACTGTCGCCGTAAGTAGCAGCAGTCAGGTTCTTTGCGTTGACCTTCAGTACTGCAATGTCGTTTTGGGCATCGCCGCCGACGAGTTTGGCTTCCAGTTCGGTGCCGTCTTTTAGTGTAACAGTTATCTTAGAAGCGCCGTCGATGACGTGGTTGCAGGTTAGAATGTAGCCTTTGGTATCTACGATGACACCGCTGCCGGCGCCCTGTGTAACGTAGTTCTGCAGCCAGTTGTCCATAGCGACAGATTCAGTTCTGATTTCAACTACGGCATTTTCGTTCTGGGCGATGATTTCCTGGACGGATTTCTCACTGCCGGTAGCTTTTGCCAGGGTGTAGTTGGTTGCCGAAACAGTTTTTCCGCCGCCGCTGATAATTCCATTGTCTGAAAGGAGCGTGTAGCCGCCGATAGTCAGTCCCGAGGTTGCCAGCATGCAGCAGATTAGCGTTACAACAAAAGCTCTGCGGGTGATGTACTTTGGTTCCTTTTTTTTCTTTTTAGGCGGTACAGGCGGGGTTTGCTGATAGTAAGTATAAGAGTTGTTTCCGTAAACAGGTTCCCCCTGGTCTCCTTGGTCTGTGTGTACTGTTTGCCCTGTGTACACTGTTTGCCCTGTGTGTCTGGTCTGTGCAGCAGGTTCCGGACTTGGCGCAGGCTCTGTTTCTGCTTTAGGAGAAGGTTCGCCTACCATGACAAAATTCGGTTTTCTCTGTTCGTAATTGTTATCCCAGTTATCCATTTGAATTCCTGCCTTTCTAATGTAAAAAATCTTTTTTCTTAATATACCCAAATTATAGAATAAAAATGTGGTTTTTTTGTGTTAAAATTGTTAAGAGTATGATAAAATATATGATTGAATGTGTGAATTAATAAACGAGAGGTTGAACATAGAATATGAGCAAAGTAATTACAGCAATTGACAGGAGCGGCTCCTACAGTGTCAGTCTGACCATCACCACTGACATGGTAGAAGAAGCCCGCAAAATCCATAACACCACGCCTCTGGCTACGGCTGCCATGGGCAGAGTTCTGACCGGAGCGGGACTGATGAGTCTGGATTTAAAGAGCGATGAAAACAAGCTGACCGTTCAGTTTAAAGGCGACGGACCTGCCAGACAGATTTTGGCAACAGCTTATGGAGACGGCAGAGTCAAGGGATATATTTCCAATCCTGATGTGGAACTTCCACTTCGCGCGGACGGACATTTAGATGTCGGCGCAAGCCTTGGAATCGGAGATTTAACAGTCATTAAGGATCTTGGCATGAAGGAACCATATGTGGGGACCATCGCGCTGGTTTCCGGAGAAATCGCAGACGATTTGACTGCTTACCACTATATTTCTGAGCAGCAGAATGCTTCTGTTGCGCTGGGCGTTAAAATTTCCAGAGAACGAAAGGTCCTTTGCGCAGGCGGTATGATAATCAAAATGCTGCCGGGCGCTTTGGAGGAATCGGTGACGGCCCTGGAAGACATGCTTGGCAAAATGCCGCCGATGACCACCAGCATTGAAAAGGTCATGGTTCGTTCAGCAGGAAAAAGTGAAGAGGGTATTGTCCTTGACCTGATGGATGAGATTTTCAAAGAAATGCCGGAAGAATTTATGCCGGAAAAGACAGAAACCAGAGAAATCAAGTGGGAGTGTGACTGCAGCGAAGACCGGCTGGAACAGATTCTCATGACCATCGGCAAAAAGGATTTACGCGAGATTATCGATGAAGACGGTCAGGCAGAGCTGGTGTGCCAGTTCTGTGAGAAGAAATATTTCTTTGATAAAGCGCATCTTGAGCGCATTTATGAGCAGATGTAAGGTAGGGGGAGTATCATGAAAAGAATTGGAGTCATCTTTGGCGGTCGTTCAGGTGAGCATGAGGTTTCGCTGTTGTCGGCAACGTCAGTCATTGAAGCCATAGACAGAAACAAGTATCAGGTGGTCATGATCGGTATCACCAGAGAAGGACAGTGGAAGCTGTATCAGGGTGAGATTTCGGAGATTGCTTCCGGCGCGTGGGAAAAGACGGCGGAGCCCATTACCGTATCCCAGCTGAAAGGACTGGCAGACTTTATCTTCCCGGTGCTTCACGGACCTTATGGAGAGGATGGCACCATTCAGGGGCTCTTTGAGATGCTGGATATACCTTATGCCGGATGCGGCGTTTTGGCATCCGCCTTGTGTATGGATAAGGTTTCTGCTAAGAAAATTTTTGAAGAGGCAGGGCTTCCGACCAGCAGATATAAGCTGGTTTACAGTGAGGACCTTGCGGAACGCATGGAGGAAATTGTGGCGGACATTGAAGCAGAACTGCCCTATGTCATGTTCGTTAAACCGTCCAATATGGGCTCCAGCGTGGGCATTTCTAAAGTTAGGAATGCCGACGAGTTGAGGCAGGCGCTTCTCCTTGCTGCAAAATATGACAGACGCATTATTATTGAAGAAGGAATTGACTGCAGAGAGGTGGAAACCGGTGTTATCGGCAATTATAAGCCGGAGGTTGCGGCAGTTGGAGAAATCGTCGCAAAGCTGGATTTTTACGACTATACCGCAAAGTACACCGATGATTCCGGCACGGAGATTTCCATTCCGGCACAGCTTCCTAAGCTGACCTACGAAAAAATTCGCGCACTGGCGAAAGAGGCTTACAGAGCCTGCGACTGCAGCGGATTTTCCAGAATTGATTTCTTTGTAGATAGAAAAACTGGAGAAGTTTACATAAATGAGATTAACACCATACCCGGCTTTACCAAATACAGCATGTTCCCGAAGATGTGGGAAGAAATGGGCGTCGGGTTTACAGAATTAATTGAAAGGATTGTAGAGTTTGGTTATGAGAGATATTATGCTAAAAATAACAGGCAGACAGTTCTCTGAGAATGACGAAGACCGCATGGAGTTCATTACAGAAGGGAAACTGTACGAGCGAAACGGCGCGAAGTATCTGATGTATGATGAAAGCGAATTTTCCGGTTTTCCCGGATGCAAGACAACTTTGAAACTGACCGATGGCTGCATTCGTATGCGGAGAGTCGGCAGCAGCGCAGGAACAGGTACAGAGCTGGTATTTGAAAAGGGAAAAAGGTTCAGCAGCCGGTATCATACACCTTACGGCAATTTGGAATTAGAACTTTTGACCAACGATATTGTCAATAATCTTACAGAAGATGGACTTGGGAATATTGACATCGACTATCAGGTCAACCTGGGCGGTATCGCTGAAGGCCGCAACAAACTGAAAATCGAAGTGACTCAGTAGAGTGGCAGGAAAGGGGATATATAAGATGGATAAGAAAAGAAGACGAATTGCACAAGTGCTGGTGGTGCTCATTATAGGCGCAATGGTAATAACCACAGTGCTTTGGGCAGTGCAGCTTTCAGTATAAGGTAAAAAATAGCACAATATAGATAAGAAGCGGAGGAATTCATGTTAAAAAAAGGTTTTGATTCAGAAAAATATTTAGAGGAGCAGTCCAAGTATATCTTAGAGAGAATTAATCACGGCAACGCGGAACGTCTTTATCTGGAATTCGGCGGCAAGCTGGTCCACGATAAACATGCCATGCGGGTGCTTCCGGGTTTTGACGAGAATGCGAAGATTAAGCTGCTGCAGCGCATGAAGGAGCAGGCGGAGATTATCATCTGCATTTATGCAGGCGATATTATGACCAGTAAGACGCGTCAGGACTTCGGTATTACATACGATTTGGAAGTGCTGCGGCTAATCGATACATTCAGGAAGTATGACCTTGCCATCAACAGCGTAGTGGTAACCAGATATGAGGACGCGCCGGCGGTCAATACGTTTATTAACAAACTGGAACGCCGCAAGATCAAAACCTACAAACACAGATTCACAAAGGGTTATCCTACTGATGTGGATACCATCGTAAGCCCGGAGGGCTACGGTGCAAATCCATATATTGAGGTATCAAAACCGCTGGTTGTCGTGACCGGTCCCGGCGGCGGCAGCGGAAAGCTGGCGACCAGCCTTTCCCAGCTTTATCACGACTTTATTCGCGGAACCAAAGCAAGATATGCGAAATTCGAGACTTTCCCTATCTGGAATCTGTCTTTGAAGCACCCGCTGAATATCGCTTATGAAGCGGCGACCGTTGACCTAAAGGATGTCAATATGATTGACTCCTTTCATCTGGAAGCCTATGGAGAAACAGCGGTCAACTACAACCGCGACTTAGAGGTTTTTCCGGTTGTAAAGCGAATTATCGAAAAGATTACGGGAGAGGAAGCGGAATATAAATCGCCGACCGATATGGGCGTAAACAGAATCGGTTTTGTCATCAATGATGATGAGGTCTGTCGTGAAGCGGCATGTCAAGAGATTATCAGAAGATATCTGCTGGCAGAAGTTGATTATAAGAAGGGCATTATTTCTGAAAGCTGTCTGGAACGGGCGAAACTTCTGATGAAAGAGGTGGGTAAGGATGTGTCTGACCGTAAGGTGGTGCAGCCTGCCAGAGATTACGCCGAGAAAAAGAGAAACTGCGATAAACGCTACGAGAACGTGGTCGTTATGGCAATCGAAATGCCGGACGGCACCATTGTGACGGGCAGAAGCTCCCGCCGCATGGTTGCGGCAGCTGCTGCAGTGCTCAACGCCATCAAGAAGTTATCCGGCCTTGCTGACGATATGCTCATCATTACACCGCAGGTATTGGAGACGACCCAGAAGTTAAAGACAGATATTTTGGATTACGACAGGACAAGCCTGAACTGTGAGGAGGTTCTCATGGCGCTGACCGTTTCCGGCACCCAGAATCCGTTTGCGTCAGTCGCAGTCAGCAAACTGCCGCAGCTGAAAGGCTGCCGTGCCCACTGCACTGCCATTTTAAGTGACCGTGATGAGCAGACTCTGCGTGCGCTGGGTATCGACGTAACCTGCGACCCGGAATACGTTACCACTAATTTATATACAAACTAAGATGAAGAATAAAACCAAAATCACATTAGAACGATTTGAAACTTCAAAATACAGGCTCATTGTGGAGGGAATCGGCCTTGGTCTTTTGACCGGACTTTTAGTATCGTCCTTCCGCATGGGGCTTGAACAGGCAGAGTCTCTTAGAGGCTCTGTTCTTCTTGCGGTGAAAACCGGAGGAGTGAGAGGGCTTGCCATCGCATTGGCAGGAATGGCCTGCGCTTATATAGCGGTTTGGTACTGCAGCCGCAAAGTACCCCTTTGCACCGGTTCGGGCATTCCTCAGGTAAAAGGGGAACTGCTGGGGCAAATGGAGCAAAACTGGTGGCAGGTCATCTGCGCTAAATTTGTCGGCGGCATCTGCGCCATCGGGGCAGGACTTTCTCTAGGACGTGAAGGTCCCAGCATTCAGCTGGGCGCAATGGTGGGAAAGGGATTTTCTCGCTTGTCAGGAAGACTTCGTACGGAAGAAAAAATGCTCATGACCTGCGGCGCGGGAGCAGGGCTTGCCGGCGCTTTTGGTGCGCCTCTTGCCGGTGTGGTCTTTTCGCTGGAAGAACTCCACAAAAATTTTTCCACGGAAATACTGCTGTCTACTATGGCGGCATCTATCGCCAGCGACTTTGTTTCCTCCTATATCTTTGGACTCAGCCCGGTATTCGGCTTGTCTATTGAAGGGAAAATGCCTCTGGCAAGATACTGGATGATTATTCTGCTGGGCGCGATGCTGGGCGTATTTGGCGTGTTCTACAACTGGGTTACGGCAAAGGTGCAGGACGCCTATGACAAATTACCGCGCAGGTCCATGCGAATTGCGGTGCCATTTATCTGTGTGATTGGGCTGGCTGCCTTTTTCCCTTACGTCCTTGGCAGCGGCCACGGATTGGTGACGGAGGTTGCTGACGGATACTTTGGTCTGTCTATGCTGGCGACGCTCTTAGTGCTGAAATTCTGTTTTTCTATGATTAGCTTCGGCTCCGGCGTGCCGGGCGGCATTTTTCTGCCCCTTCTGGTGCTGGGTGCTATCAGCGGCGGACTCTTTGCGGAAGGGACGGGACAGGTGCTGGGATTTGAAAACAGTTATCTGGCGAATTTTGTGATTTTAGGTATGGCAGGAATGTTTTCCTCCATCGTCAGAGCGCCGATTACCGGCGTAATCTTAATTACAGAGATGTCGGGGGACTTTAAGAATTTCCTGTCTCTTGCTACGGTTGCGCTGGCTGCGTATATTGTGGCTGACCCGCTGCGGGGAAAACCCATTTACGACCAGCTCCTTGAGAGAATGCTGTCAAAGGGCAAGGCCTACGGCACGACGGAGGAAACCCGCGGGCACAAGGTGCTGATGGAAGCACAGGTTTACATCGGCAGCCGTATGGACGGCGAAAAAATAGAGAAAATGCTGCTGCCTGCAGGCTGTCTTGTGGTTTCTGTAGAACGGGAGCATAAAGAAATCGTGCCCGGCGGAAGCACCGTGCTTCGCGGCGGTGATAAATTGATTTTGCTGTGCGCCCAGGGCGATGTACAGAAGGTGGAGGAAAAGCTGGACAATATTTGCAGGAAGATTAAGATGTAAAAGGTTTCTGCTTTTGATTCTGTCGACTGTGACAAATTCTTATGCAAACATCAATTTTGTCAACAAATTTCAGAAAATATGTTGGCAGATGTGACAGTTTCTTTGAATTTTGTCCCATTTGCCAACATTTAGGGAGAAAAGTAGCGATTATTTTGGAGATTTGTTGACAAAATAAAGACAAATACTAAAATTTGTCACAGCTATTGTGTGGAGCGCGCGGTAGAGGAGATTATCAGAATCAATGGAATTTACCTCATAGCAGGACCTTGCGTCGTGCTGCTGCCAATCATTCTGTTTCCGATTACAAGACAGAAAGGCGATGAAATCAGGGCACAACTGCTGGCAAGAGAGGCGCAGCAGAACGCGAAGGATAATACGTTGTGAGAAAACGGATCAGTGTGTGGAATTAATCCTGCGTCTTGTTAAAAGATTTGCAGAAGAAGCGTAGTGAAATGAAAAATCCCCTATAAGTGGTAGTGTTTGCTGCTTATAGGGGATTTTATTGTCCGAGGACAAGCTAGCTAAAAGTTTCGGACTTGCAAGTCTGAAACTCTATAAAATATTATAATTTTCGACAAGAGGATACCGAAACTTTTCTTATTGGAAAAAGGTTTGTTCATCCATAAAACGTTTCAGCATAAACAGGCAGAAGTACGGAAATGTGTAAACCGGGTCGTTATGACCGATGTTTCCTGTTGTAAATTTAATTCCGTGGCGAATATCGGGATAGTGGTCGCTTGCAATCAGCTGCTGCAAAGATTTGGAGCGATTTTGATTTGATTTGGTTTCGACAGGAATCAGTTCATTTGCTGAACGAACAAAGAAATCTTCTTCAAGAGTCGAATTCTCTTTCTTATAGTAATACAGGCCGTAGCCTTGCTTTGTCAGGGCTTCCGCTGCAAAATTCTCGTATAGAGCGCCTTTATAAACTCCTAAATTTCTGTTGGCACGCAAATCCTCCTGCGCCTCATCGTCAAGAGATGCGACGAGAAGTCCTGTGTCGGAGACGTATACCTTAAATTTGTTTTTATCAATATTTTCTTTTAAAGGAAGCTCCGGAAAACTCATGCAGTGACAGACATTGATAAGGCCTGCGTCGCTGAGCCAATCGACACATCCCATGTATTCCTTTGAACGGGCGCCTTTTACAACTTTGGAATATTGAAACTTTTTATTTTCTTTTGCAAGCTGCGCGGGAATAGAACGATATACATTGATGATTTTAGTTTGCTTGAGTCCTTCTGAATATTTTCTGACATCGCTTTCGTAGTCAATCAGAAGCTGTCGCTGCAATGAAAGTGAGTCCTGAAAATGGTTTTGCTCGATATATCTTGAGACGATATTAGGCATACCGCCGAGAATGCAGAATTCCAAAAATAATTTTGAATAAATGTTGTATTCCAAACTTGAAAAAGGATTTCCTGCCAGCATATGTGAAAGCATATCATCTATTATGTCAGAGCCGTATCCCTTTGCCCAGAGAAATTCTTCAAAATCCAAAGAATACATCTGATAATCCATTTTATATCCGACGCTGGTACTTGCAATATGTTTGTATTGAATATCCAAAAGAGAACCGGAGCAGATGACATCAAAGCGCCCATCCTTTTTGAAAAATTTTAAAGAAGTAGCAATTTCGGGAAAATCCTGAACTTCATCAAAAAAAAGAAGAGTCTTTCCTGCATAGAACTCTTTGCTTGGGTCAATGAACGTAATGAGTTTGATAATTTCATCCGCAGAAAATCCATTTTCGATGATTGTTTTATATTTTAGTTCTGTGACAAAATTAATTTCTACAACATGTTCGTAGTTCTCAGAAGCAAATTTGCGTATTGTTTCTGTTTTTTCAATCTGCCGGGCCCCTTGATAATAAGCGGCAGATGATTCGGCTGATCTTTCCATGTAAGCAGATATTTATCAGCTTTTCGTTCTAAACACTTCATAATAGTTTTGCTTTCAGATATAGTGTATCACGATGTCAAAAAAAGGATACACTTTCATGAGGGTATTTTCGACAAATTTTACATTTTCATGAGGATATTTTAGATAAAAATTCACACTTTCATGAGCATATTGCCACTTACCGCTGGATTTTTACCAGTTACGTCCTGTGCGGTTTACTTCTTTTTTCACGCATGCTATGATAAAACCCAAGGAGGTGGGAGTGTGCGAATCACCATTGAAGAAATCAGTAAAGAACTGGAAGAAGAAATCATCGTAAAGTGCCATGAGACCAGCGGCGACCTGGTAAAATTAGTAGAGCAGATAAAGATTTTGCAGTCCGGCCTTGTCGCATATCGGAATGGGGAAATTCATCGCCTTTCTTTTGATGAGATATACTACTTTGAAGTTGTGGACGGAAAGTCCTTTCTATATTGCAAAGACAGCGTCTTTGAGAGCAAGCTGAGACTTTATGAGTTTGAAGAACTTTGCGGAGAGACTCGTTTTTTCAGAGCGTCTAAATCCATGGTGCTCAACGCAGATAAAATCGAGTTTATCTCGCCGTCTATTTCGGGGCGGTTTGAGGCGAGGTTGCTAAACGGAGAAAAGGTTATCGTCTCCAGGCAGTATGTCAATGCTTTGAAAAAGAAAATGGGATTATAGGAGGGCGAAAGATATGAATATGCGAGAAATAACGCGAATGATGCTGCTGCAGTTTTTCATATGTTATACATGCACCATGGGAGTGACCTTGCTTTTCTGCAGGTTTGTCAATACACCGCCGGTTACAGTGCTGGAAATTGATTATTTGTGGCAGTGCGGGATTTTTTCTATTTTTGCAATTCTGCCAGGTGCTGTTTACTACAGCGGTGAGGCGCTGAGCACGAAGCAATGGAGAAATCGCACGATTGTCCATACATTTTTGCTTTTGGCTGTTTTAATGATCATGGGCAGAATCTTTGATATGTATGAAGATTTGCTTGGAGGGGTTCTCTTTTTTATCATCGTGCTGGTTGTTGATGGTTTCGTGCGGTGGCTGACGTATCTGGGGGATCAAAAAATTGCGGACGAAATCAATAAAGAATTAAAAGAAACGAGGGAGAGAGATGAAATATATCATTGAAATTGAACAGTTAAACAAAAGCTTTGGGGAAGTAAAAGCGGTGCAGGATTTGAGCTTTCATGTGAAAGAGGGGGAACTGTTTGCCTTTCTGGGCGTCAACGGCGCAGGCAAGAGTACGACAATTTCTATCCTGTGCGGGCAGCTTGCAAAGGACAGCGGAACGGTGACGGTAGACGGCAAGAATATTGAAGGAAGCCCGGAGGCTGTTAAAGAGAAATTAGGCGTGGTATTTCAAAACTCAGTGCTGGATAAAGCTCTTTCTGTCCGGGATAATCTGAAAAGCCGGGCAGCCCTTTACGGTATCACGGGCAAGGACTTTGAACAGCGGCTTTCAGAGCTTGCAGGGCTGCTGGATTTTGGAGACCTTTTGAAACGTCCTGTGGGAAAGCTGTCCGGCGGACAAAGACGGCGTATCGACATTGCCAGAGCGCTTTTGCACAAACCGAGCATTTTGATTTTGGATGAACCAACGACGGGTCTCGACCCGCAGACCAGAAAACTGCTTTGGGATGTAGTGCGGAAGCTTCGGCACGAAGAAAACATGACGGTATTTCTGACCACTCACTATATGGAAGAGGCAGCGGAAGCGGATTACGTGGTAATTCTGGACAGCGGTAGAATTGCGGCGGAGGGGACGCCGCTGGAACTGAAAAATACTTATACCGGCGATTTTATTACGCTGTATGGTGTGAGTCAGACTCAGGCGGAAGCTTTCGGTGTGCCCTATGAGAAAATTCCGGGCGGATACCGGCTGGCGGTGGCGGATACAGCGGCAGCAACGGCTATTATTGTGGCGCAGCCGGAGCTTTTTACGGATTATGAGATTACCAAGGGGAAAATGGACGATGTATTTCTTGCGGTAACGGGAAAAGCTTTACAAGGAGGGGAAGAAAAATGATGGGATTGAAAATGTTAGTGTGGAGAAACACAAAGCTGTTTTTTAAGGATAAGGGAATGTTTTTTACCTCTCTGATTACGCCGCTGATTTTGTTGGTGCTGTTTGTGACCTTTCTTGGCAATGTGTACCGGGACAGTCTGGATATGACGGTGGCGGATGTGCCGGGCGTGACTTCTCTGCCGGACAGTCTGGTTGAGGGGTTTGTAGGCGGCTGGCTTTTTTCATCACTTTTGGCGGTTTGCTGCGTGACTGTAGCTTTTTGCGCGAATATGCTGATGGTGCAGGACAAAGTGACGGGCGCAAGGGTTGATTTGACTATGGCACCGGTGGGTCGCGGCACTCTTGCCATGGGATATTACATTTCTACGGCACTGTCAACTTTGCTGATCTGTTTTGTGGCGCTGGGCGCGTGTTTTGTTTATCTGGGGAAGATGGGCTGGTATTTGACGGCAGAGGATGTAGCGCTGACCTGTCTGGATGTGGTACTTTTGACTATGTTTGGTACGGCCCTTTCGTCGGTGGTAAATCATTTCCTTTCGACCCAGGGACAGATATCAGCCGTGGGCACCATCGTCAGCGCAGGATATGGTTTTATCTGCGGCGCCTATATGCCGGTTTCCCAGTTTTCAGAAGGCATTCAGAAATTTATTTCCTTTCTGCCCGGCACTTACGGTACGGCGCTTTTGCATAATCATCTGATGCGGGGCACCTATGAGGCTATGGAAGATGTGCTGCCGGCGCAGGCTGTAGAGGGGCTGCGCGGAGCCTTTGACGGCGACCCGGAGTTTTTCGGCCATGAAGTTACGGAGCCTGCGATGTATCTGGTTCTCGGCGGCGCTGTGGTGATTCTGATTGGTATTTACGTGGTGCTGGGAAAAGTGCGGAAAGCGTAGAATAAAAGCGCCTATTACAAAGCCTTTGACATTTGTAATGATGCGCTGAACAGAGGAAATCTGACCTGGTTTCTTCTGTATTTTTCGGAGATTGTGGAGCAGTCCATCGATGTGCTGATTCAGAAACTGCAGGATGGGCAGGATATGTTAAACACATATTGGAAAGCGCTGGAGGTGAAGTATGGCAGCTGTGGCAGCAAAGAGCGCAAAAAAACAGTCCGCGTTTTATGGCTTCTGATTCAGAATGCGATTTTTTCCAACGAACCTTTGGATAAGAAGGAACTTGCAATGATTCTTGGCATCAGTGTATCTGCTGCTCACGGATATGTTGAAAATTTAATAAAGTCCGGAGCGCCCATTATCATAGAAAAAGAAAGCCGCAAGCTGGTTTACAGATTGCAGTCAGCGGCACTTTTAGACTTTCTGTATTCGTAATCCCGACGATTATACTGATGTATAGATAAACAAAGGGGCTGTCGCATTAACGGAAAATAACCGTTAGGGCGCAGCCCTATCTTCATACAATGAAAATGACGGATGCACCAGATGATGGCACTCCGTCATTTTGTTGTTTTTGAATAAAAAAGTAACCCTGTACACACAAGGCACACAGGGTTGTGGTAAAATATTAGTATGCAAAAACAAAATATCTTACGAAAAGAGTATACATTAAATACGAAAGAATATCA
>JALEOD010000050.1 GCA_022767345.1 Emergencia sp. | reverse complement strand
TGCCTTGTGTGTACAGGGTTACTTTTTTATTCAAAAACAACAAAATGACGGAGTGCCATCGTCTGGTGCATCCGTCATTTTCATTGCATGAAGATAGGGCTGCGCCCTAACGGTTATTTTCCGTTAATGCGACAGCCCCTTTTGCTTACGTTGTTTCGACCGTTTCAGCTATTTCAGCAGTTTCGGCTGCTTTAAATTTCTGCTTTCCAGAATCCGTGCAGATTGCAGTATGCGTAGGCGCAGACTGCTTTTTCTCCATCTGCGAGGATAAACTTTGCAGACGGTTTGCCGGTCTTTTCCAGATATTTTCTGTGAACACCCTGATTTGTTTCCAGCATGATGAACGCAATGTGATGCTCTTCCATCATCGGATGCTCGGCGCTGCCCACACAGACAGCAACCTTATTTTCATCAACAGTGACAACAGGGACGTGTTTTTCCTGAGCCGCGTCTGTGGTGTTGGCTTCTAAAAGCTGCATGGCTTCGCCGCAGCATACCAGCTTAACACCTTTATCTTCTACCATTTCCGCAATATTGCCGCAGTGGGCGCATTTAAATAATTTTACCATGTGAATCTCCTTCCGACAGTAATGATTATTATTAATATACCCTTGCAGGGAAAAGTTAATCATGACACGGGATTTTTTTGCAAAAATACGGATAGGCACTAAAATCTAATGTTCGCAACTTTTCATGCCTTTGCCATATTTATGAGTTTATGGTATAATATAAATTCAATGCCAATAGGCAAAAACAACATAAAGGAGCAGGAATTGTGATTGATGTAGTAAATGTAAGTTTAAATTTCAGCGGGCAGCCGCTGTTTAAAGATGTAGATTTGAAATTCACGCCAGGAAATTGTTACGGGATTATCGGCGCCAACGGAGCGGGAAAATCCACCTTTCTTCGAATCCTATCAGGGGATTTAGAACCGACGACGGGGCATGTTTCTGTTAAGCCCGGCGTGCGTATGTCGGTGCTGAAGCAGGACCACTTCGCTTATGACGCCTTCACGGTGCTTGACACAGTGATTATGGGAAATGCCAGACTCTACGAGGTGATGCAGGAGAAAGATGCGATTTATATGAAGGAAGATTTCAGTGATGAGGATGGCATCAAGGCGGCAGAACTTGAGGCGGAGTTTGCGGAAATGGACGGCTGGGAAGCAGAATCCGATGTGAGCAGATTACTGCAGGGGCTGGGACTTTCCGGCGACATTTTGTACAGCCAGATGGATACTCTGACCGGTAAGGAAAAGGTGAAGGTTCTGCTGGCGCAGGCGCTCTTTGGCAATCCGGGTATTATCCTTTTGGACGAGCCGACCAACCATCTGGATGTGAAAGCCATCAACTGGCTGGAAGATTTTCTTTTGGATTATGATGGCACGGTCATCGTAGTTTCTCACGACCGTCACTTCCTCAACACCGTATGTACAAACATTGTGGATGTGGACTATGGTAAAATTAAGATGTACGTGGGCAACTACGAGTTCTGGTACGAATCCAGCCAGCTGGTGCAGAAAATGATTAAAGATCAGAACCGCAGAAATGAGGAGAAGATTAAGGAACTGCAGGCGTTTATTCAGCGTTTCTCCGCGAACAAATCCAAGTCCAAGCAGGCGACCAGCCGTCGTAAGCTCCTTGACAAGCTGACGGTAGAGGAAATGCCGGCGTCTTCCAGAAGATATCCGTTCGTGGGTTTTAACATGGACAGAGAGCCGGGCAAGGACATTCTCATCGTCGAGGGAATCTCCAAAACCATCGATGGCGTCAAGGTGCTGGATAACATCTCCTTCCGTGTGAACAAAGGGGATAAAATCGCCTTTGTAGGTGAAAATGAAATTGCCAACACAACGCTGTTTAAGATTATCATGGGTGAAATGGAGCCGGATGAAGGTTCTTACAAATGGGGCGTTACCATCACGAATTCCTATTTTCCTATGGATAACTCCGCGTTTTTCAATGGATGCAGCCTGAATCTGGTGGAGTGGCTCAGCCAGTATACCAGCGAAACTACGGAAACCTTTATGCGTAGCTTCCTGGGCAGAATGCTCTTTTCGGGGGACGATGTATATAAGGAAGTGCAGGTGCTTTCCGGCGGCGAAAAGGTGCGCTGCATGCTTTCACGTATGATGCTGTTTGGCTCTAACGTGCTGGTTCTGGATCAGCCGACCAACCATCTGGATTTGGAATCTATTACGGCGGTCAACGATGGACTGAAAGCGTTTAAAGGCAATGTGCTCTTTGCATCTCATGACCATGAGTTTATCGAAACCATTGCCAACCGGATTATGGAGATTCGCAAAGATGGCACGCTCATCGACAGACTGTGCACTTACGACGAATATATCGCAGAAAACTAAAGGGTTTTAGATTGGGGGATTGGAGATTATGCCGGGATTTTACGCACATCACCGCTTTGGGAAAGAGGTGCTGGTGCATCTGCCGCAGAATTTGCAGGCGGTTTGTGCATCGCATCGGACGCAGTTTGATATCGGACTGCAGGGACCGGATTTGTTTTTCTTTTATAAACCGCACACGGCAAATCAGGTGGTAAAATACGGACATCACCTGCACAAAATCAGCGCATATCCGTTTTTTGAGCATGGGCTTTCTGTCATTGAGCGGCAGGGGGTAGACAGCGGGGAATATGCCTATCTGCTGGGCTTTATCTGCCATTTTATTCTGGACAGCCAATGTCACGGCTATGTCAATGAGAAAGCCGGCGAAATCCGCGTATCTCATCTGGAAATTGAGGAAGAATTTGAAAAGTATCTCCTTCGGGCGGACGGGGAGCATCCTCTGGCATTTCCGATTTATGAGCTGGTTCCGCAGGATGATGAAACGGCCAGGGCACTTGTGCCCTTTTATGAGGGTATTACGTTTGCAATAGTGAAACGGTCACTTTTGGATTTGCAGCGGGTAAAGCGGTTTCTCACTGCGCCGGGGATGCTGAAGCAGGGGCTGATTAACGGCGCGATGCGGCTGTCCGGCAAGCATTATTCTTCTCTGAAAGGTCTGATGAATCAGCGAAAAGATAATCCGCGCTGCGAAAAGAGCAATGGGGATTTGCGGGAGCTCTTTGAAGAGGCGGTGCCTCTTGCAGCGGCTATGACGGTAAGTTTTGATGAAAGTCTGCGGACGGGAGGAAGACTGGCGAAACGATTTGACAGGAACTTTGAGTAATTGACAGAGACAACTATATCGTGCCGGTTTGGATGATTTAATTCAGAAATGAGGTTTTGATGGCATGCGTTTTAGCTATGGCGCAAAATGCCACATAAGTATTAGACATAGATGGCAAGCCGTGGTACACTTTAAAATAGATAAGTTTGAGCATGAATTACCCGATTGGAGGTGCTTATGGAGTATCGTGTAAACCGTCGTACCGGCGATAAAATCAGTGTGCTGGGCCTGGGCGCACACCTGACTTGCGGCGTCAAAGAAGGGGTGGAGACTCTGCAGATGGCTTATGAGGCCGGTATCAATTATTTTGATTTTGCGGCAGCGGAAAGGGCCTGTTTTGATTACTATGATAAGGCGCTGGGTGATGTCAGAAAGAATGTATTTTACCAGATTCACTTTGGCGCGGAGTTTACCAGTGGTGTGTATGGCAAAAGTCTCGCCCTTGATGATGTGAAAAAGTCCGTCGACTGGCAGCTTTCAAAGCTGAATACGGACTATATTGATTATGGTTTTATCCACTGTCTGGATACGGAGGAGGAGTGGCACAAGTACATAGATAACGGCATTTTGGCATATATTGAGGAACTGAAAGGACAAGGCGTGGTGCGGCACATCGGCATGTCTTCCCATACACCATCGGTGGCGGACCTCGGTCTTGACACCGGTCTTGTGGATATGCTGATGTTCAGCATTAATCCGGGATATGATTACTGCCATGGCGATTACGCTGCAGGCGCAGCGGGTGAGCGAATGGAACTTTACCGCCGCTGTGAGAAGGAGGGCGTTGGCATTTCCGTGATGAAAGTCTTTTCGGCCGGACAGCTTCTTTCTGAAAAAACATCCCCATTTGGCAAGGCGCTGACGGAGATACAGTGTCTGCAGTATGCGCTGGATAAGCCGGGCGTGCTGACGGTGCTTCCGGGCATTATGAACAAAGCTGAGCTTGAGCGGATTCTGACATTTAACGAGGCTTCGCCTGCGGAAAAGGATTACTCTTTAATTTCGTCGCTGACACCGGCGGAGATGCAGGGTGTGTGCGTATATTGCAATCACTGCCAGCCATGTCCGGCGGGGCTTGATGTGGGTCTGATTAATAAATATTATGACCTTGCGAAAGCTGGCGACGTATTGGCGGCTGATCACTATCAACAGCTTGAAAAAAAGGCAGGCGCGTGTATCGCTTGCGGCCACTGTGATGAAAGCTGCCCGTTCGGCACTGCGCAGAGCGAGCGAATGAAGGAAATCGCCGCGTATTTTGGGGCGTAATAGGTATTGAGACAGATGTAAATATGATAATACAAAACGACAAGCAAATCATCTATGATTATGGGTCGCGTCTATATAATGGTGTAAAATAGAAAAAAATAGTTCCATAACAGGAACCCTTCAGTTAAAATAAATCTTGCAAAACCAATCTTAAATGGAGGTGCTGTTATGGAACAACTTAATTTTACACTATCAAAGGACTTT
>JALEOD010000043.1 GCA_022767345.1 Emergencia sp. | reverse complement strand
AAAACGCTGGCTTAAGCAAATCACAATCTGGCCAACCCACTGCACCGTTGAATTGAAATCTGGACTCAAGGTCGATGTAGAAAGATAAGCACAAATGACAAAAGCTCCTCACCACTGGAATTTAATCCGGTGCTGGGGAGCTATTTTCATTAATAACTTATTTTACCATTCAAGCTTCCATCAGATTTTTTTGATTTGATAGTATACTTAATATCAAACGATTCATCTAATGGTTTGATTAGTAGTGCAGGGCCTACCCATTTTTTCTCTTTTGCTCTCAGAGAACTAACAGAAAATGTGAACTCACCATCAGAAGTAGGTGTTGCAATATATTTTGATAACTCCCTTTCATAATCTTCTGAATTATAAGTAGGAATCCCGTTTCCTCCAAAATGTGCTCTTACTGATGCCTGACTTTCAGCTAAACTATCTGCTAAATTATATGATATATCGGTGTCATAAGAAATGTCTGATGATTCAGGCATCATCAAAAGATTCTTGATAATTCCATCATCATACAGAAGACCTTCTAGGCCCTGCATTTCAGGATTAATTAGTTTCTTTGTTGGCAAAACAACCTTCGCTTTTGCTGCATCTATAGAAATAAAAATATCTATGTCCTCATCTGGAATTGTCGATACATTACCAATTGCTAATGGTATTAATAAATAACCATCAAAAGTTGTAATATACCAGTCATGCATCTTAATCTGATGCAATCTATATTCAAGACTCATCAGTTTCTGATATTTCTCTTTTTCTTCAGGTTCTCCGAACAATTCATACGATGAGGATATACCAATAGAGAATTTTTGCTTCAGATTTCCCATCTCAAAAATATCATCATCTTGTTGTATGTCTATTGATAAGTATTGCTTTGCAAAATCGCATACTCGAATCCTGTCATCTTCTTTAACTGAGACACGTTGAGCTTTGAATAAGTTCACATTCAATGGACTTTTTATTGGTGTTAAAATTGTACCATCTTTCGTTGTGATAGTCTCTGGCGATATGTTCTCAGAATCTTCTAACGTATCTTCCGGCTCCAAAGTACATGCAGAAAGCTTTATGGCTTTTATTTCTTCAAACAACTTGATGCATTCATCTATTGCCAATTTTTTATTAGCAAGGTATTCCGTGGATAATGCAATACTATAAGGCGTCACCTTGTTACAAATCGTCCCGTCAATATAAGCTCCAATACGCAGGTCTGAGAAACCAGATTTTACACGCTTCCCGTTTTCTAAAATATGTTCTACTGTTTCTTGAATTACACTTTTAATAAAACGTTTTGCGTCACCCTTACTAGAACCATCCTTTAACGAAAACGGAGTAAGTCTTCGGCTTGCAATATCAAAAGGCATGTCTTCAGGTGCTCCATAATCCGCATTTAAGACGCATATAACGTTATCCCATCCAACAACATGAGTTGCGTATCCAAGTTCTAACATAACGTTAGGATTTGGCATATATTTGGTTTTTACATTTCCATCTTTATCCGTTACTTCATATTTACAAACCGCACTTACATCCGCAACGAAAATATCACAATCATCAATCTTAGAAAAAATCGTATTTGCGATATCTGGAGAACCATACTCACCTTTTGTATCACGGTCTGCCTCGATATCGACAGTATCTCTTAACAAACGAACAGCATCTTTAATACCATCTTGTATAATATTTCTTGTCTCATTTCCCGGCAAATCTGATTGCCATGAGTAAAATATCGTAATTTGCGAATCACTCATTAATATCAACACCTTTCCCTAGCATCTAATCCACTGCCTGCTATATTGCCAACAGTTGAGTTGCCGGATTAGACAACATCTAAATCACTCACTCAAATTGAGTTTGCACCCTGGATAACATCTATCCTAGTGCCACAACCCACGACATCTAATCCACAGCCTAAACCCTCTGACCGTTTTTACAGTAGATATGTTTCAATATAAGAAATACGGACTTTCATGAGCTACCTACTAATCTCAAAAAAGCCCGTAAATACGCTACTTTTCGCTATTTATTTCTCTTTTCTTGACATCAAACAGACCGTCTCCACATGCTTTGTCCACGGAAAATTATCAAAAGGCTTGGCATACTTCACTTCATATCCGTTGTACATAAACTGCTGCAGGTTAAGGGCCAGACTCTTGGGATTGCAGCTGATATATACGATCTGCGGCACACCGTAGCTGATGATTTTTTCTACGGCATCCATGGTCATGCCCACTCTCGGCGGGTCAACCACGATGACCTCCGGCTTTTCGTTGAGCCCCTGCAGAACCTTGAACACATCGCCTGCAATAAACTTACAGTTATCTAACCCGTTCAGCTCCGCATTGACTCTGGCAGCCTCCACAGCTTCTTCCACAAGCTCCACACCAGTCACTTCCTTTGCTTTCAGCGCTAAAATCTGACTGATTGTGCCTGTGCCGCAGTAAAGGTCAAAACACCTCTTACCTGAAAAGTCGTCGATCAGAGCCAGTGCCTCACTGTAAAGCCGCTCCACTGCCTCTACATTGGTCTGGAAGAAGGAAAAAGCGCTTACTTTAAAGGACAGACCCAGAATCTCCTCCATATAGTAATCTCTGCCAAACAGCACTTTCAATTCTTCGCAGGTGACCTTGTCTGCAATATTGTCATTAAAAGTGCGCAGAATCCCGACAATCCGGTTATCCAAAGGAAGCTGCTGCAGCCCCTTTACATATGATTCCTCATCAAAACCCTCTTCCCTGGTTGTAACGAGGTTAATCAGAAGTTCACCGGTGCGCATCCCCTTTCTTACAACTAGATTGCGAAGAAGCCCCTTATGGGATTTCTTGTTATAGTGAACATAACCTTTCTCTTCTGCAAAGTCCAGATGAAACTTCAAAATTTTATTAAAATCCTCATCTACAAGCTGGCACTGATCTACGGTTACAATAGACATAAAGTTCTTTTTCTTGTGCATGCCAAGACAAATCGGACCATCCTTGACAAAATCCCCGAAGGTGTACTCCATCTTGTTTCTGTATCTGTACTTGTGATCCTTTGGGCAGCCTTCGATTCCGTCAAAGCGTTCCACTTTAACACCTCTGTCCTCAAAATACTGCCGCACTTCTTTCTCTTTTAAAGCCAGCTGCTCTTCGTAAGGCATCCCTTGATAAATACAGCCTCCGCAAAATTCATCGTGTACGCAGACCGGTAAACTGATTTCGCTGCGAATTTCTTTAAAATCTCCCATACTTATCATAGAACTCCTTTTTGTATTCTAAAAATCTGTCTTCTTCAATGGCTGTCCGAATATTTTCCATCATCTTTAGCAGAAAATGAATATTATGATTGGAAAGCAGCATAGCAGAAAGCATTTCATCGGCTTTGAACAGATGCCGCAGATAAGCCTTAGAATAGTTGCGGCAGGTATAGCAGTCGCATTCCCCATCCAGCGGCGTAAAGTCACGCTCATATTTGGCATTCTTAATGTTGACCCGCCCATGGCTGGTCATGCAGAGACCGTGACGGGCAATTCTTGTCGGCAGAACGCAGTCAAACATATCGATGCCCCGTTCTACACCCTCAAAGAGATAATCCGGCGTTCCTACGCCCATCAGATAGCGGGCCTTTTCCTTCGGTAAATAATCTACACAATCATCGAGTATATCGAGCATCAGTTCCTTCGGTTCTCCTACAGAAAGGCCGCCGATGGCATAACCAGGCAGGTCCAGTTCCACGATTTCCTCTGCACTCTGCTTTCGCAAATCCTTATACATGCCACCCTGCATAATTCCAAAAAGAGATTGCCGTTCCATATCTTTATGGGCGTCTTTACAGCGTTTCAGCCATCTGGTCGTTCTTTCCAGAGAATTTTTCACGTAGTTCCTATCCGCTGGATAAGGCGCGCATTCATCAAATGCCATCATGATATCCGAACCCAGCGCATTCTGAATTTCTACGGCTTTTTCCGGCGTCAGCATGTGGCGGGAACCATCGATGTGACTCTGAAACCTTACGCCTTCTTCGGTGATTTTGCGGAGTTTGCCCAGTGAAAACACCTGAAAACCGCCGCTGTCAGTGAGAATCGCTCTGTCCCAGTTCATAAACTTGTGCAGGCCTCCGGCCTCTTTTACGATATCATGTCCCGGTCGCAAATAGAGGTGATAAGTATTAGAGAGAATAATATTTGCTCCCATATCCGCCACCTGCTCCGGCCGCATTGCTTTGACTGTCGCCTGGGTGCCTACCGGCATAAACACCGGCGTCTGTATATCCCCGTGAGGTGTATGTACAATTCCTCTTCGAGCCTTTGTTCTCGAGTCAGTCTTTAATAATTCATAAGTAACTGCATGTTTCATTTCTGTATAATTCCTTTCTATTTCGTGCAGCAATTCCCTACTATTATACACTACTTTCACTGTTTTCCATAGCTTGAATTTTTTATTTTTTAGTGTTATGATAATTGCAGTAAAAATACAATTGAAGGGAGTTAGATTCACATGATTAAAGAAAACGTAGCACAGCTTTTAAACGACCAGATTAACAAGGAACTTTATTCCGCCTATTTATATCTGGAGTTTTCCAATTTTTACAATGACCAGGGCTTAGACGGCTTTGCAAACTGGTACAAAATCCAGGCACAGGAAGAACGTGACCACGCAATGCTGTTCATGCAGTACATGCAGAATAACGACTTAAAGGTTACTTTAGATGCCATCGCAAAACCGGAAGCTAAGCTGGAAAACAACATGGACCCTTTGACTGCAGGACTGGCACACGAAAAGTATGTTACTGATTTAATCCATACTATTTACGATGCTGCTTACGAAAACAAGGATTTCCGTACCATGCAGTTCCTCGACTGGTTTGTAAAAGAACAGGGCGAGGAAGAAACCAATGCCAATGACATGATTAAGAAAATGGAACTCTTCGGAGGCGATCCAAAGAGCCTGTACCTTCTGGATCAGGAAATGGCAGCACGGGTTTACAGCGCACCATCTCTGACATTATAATCTGATATTGTCAGATACAATAAAACCGCTTGCACTTCAAAGCTATGAACGCTGCAAGCGGTTTTTTAGTAGATTCATTCAATCAGCATTGCATCGCCGTAACTGAAAAACCTGTATTTTTCTTTCACTGCGATCTCATAGGCTTCCAGAATCTTCTCTCTGTCATAGAGGGCGGAAATGAGCATGAGCAGTGTAGACTTAGGCAGATGGAAATTTGTAATCAAAGCCTTAACCACCTTAAACTGATAGCCAGGATAGATGAAAATTCCAGTGCTGCCAGCCCCAGCCTTTATGATATATTTCCCGCTGGTTTCATCACGATATGCTGCACTTTCCAAGGTTCTCGTAGAAGTCGTTCCCACAGAAACAATTCGTCCGCCTGATAAAATCGTATCGTTAATGGTCTTTGCGGTTTCCTCGTCAACTTCATATTCTTCAAAGTGCATATGATGATCTTCCACATTTTCACATTTCACCGGTCTGAATGTGCCGATTCCTACATGCAGAGTCACATATGCCAGCTTAACGCCCTTCTCCTCAGCTTTTGCAAGAAGTTCTTCTGTAAAGTGCAGACCGGCTGTCGGTGCAGCTACAGAACCTTCTTCCTTACAATAAACCGTCTGGTACATATCCCGATCTTCGGCCGTACTTTCTCTCTCAATATATGGAGGCAGCGGCATCTTACCCAGTGCCTCAAGGCGTTCCATAAAAATGCCCTCGTAGTGGAACTCCACAATTCTGGTGCCGTCCTCGCCATACTCCAAAATTTGCGCACGAAAATTTTCTCCAAAGGAAACACTGTCTCCCGGTTTTAGACGTTTGCCCGGCTTTACCATGGTTTCCCAGCGGTCACCCTCAAGTCTTTTAATCAGCAGAAATTCAATCTTTGCGCCGGTTCCTGCCTTTTCTCCGAAAAGCCTTGCAGGCAGAACCTTGGAATTATTCATCACCAAACAGTCTCCCGGCTGCAAATAATCAAGGATGTCATAAAAATGTTTATGGTCTACCGAATTTTTCCGGCGATTTAATACCATTAATCTGCAAATATCACGCTGTTCCGAAGGTCTCTGTGCAATCAGCTCCTGCGGCAGTGTATAATCAAACTCGTCTATTCTCATGTTCTAATGCTCCAATTTAAAATAATATTTCTTGGGATTCCGCCTCTTCTATATCTTCTTCGGCTGCCGCTTTTGCTGCGCTTTCTGCCGTTTCACCCGGATAGGAAAGTCCCATATGCTTATACCCCAGCTGCGACACCATTCTGCCCTTTTGGGTCCTGTATAAAAGTCCCGACTGAATCAAGTAAGGCTCATAGGCATCTTCAATGGTAACCCTCTCCTCCCCGATGGAAGCCGCAATGGTGTCAATTCCCACAGGCCCGCCATTAAAACGCTCAATAATTGCTGTCAGAATCTCTCTGTCCAGACGCTCAAGACCCAGTTTATCAACACCTAACGCCTGCAGTGCCATCTGAGTAATCTCTTCCGTAATCATGCCCTGGCCCCGCACCTGAGAAAAGTCTCTGATTCGCTTTAGAAGCCGATTGGCAACACGGGGCGTACCGCGGGAGCACCTTGCCATCTCAAGGAGAGAGGCTTCATCAGTATCTACACCTAAAAGTCCGGCGGAACGTTTGATAATCTCCGCAAGCTCCTCATTGGTGTAAAGTTCAAATTTGCTGATGACACCGAATCTGTCGCGAAGCGGTGCCGACAGACTCCCCGCTCTTGTGGTTGCACCAATCAGAGTAAACTTTGCGATATCCAGCCTAATGGAACGAGCCGAAGGTCCCTTTCCAATAATAATATCCAGCGCATAATCCTCCATAGCAGAATAAAGCACTTCCTCAACAGAGCGATTCAGTCTGTGTATCTCGTCGATAAACAAAACATCATTTTCGTTCAGGTTAGTTAAAATAGCAGCCAAATCCCCCGCCCTTTCAATGGCAGGTCCCGATGTAATTTTAATATCCACCTCAAGTTCATTGGCAATAATCCCTGCAAGGGTAGTCTTTCCAAGGCCCGGCGGTCCATAAAACAGCACATGATCCAGCGGCTCTCCCCGAAGTTTCGCCGCTTCAATAAATATCTTTAAGTTTTCCTTTGCAGTTTTCTGTCCGATAAAATCATCTAAATGCTGCGGGCGCAGGGTTGTCTCCTGTCGTTCTTCCATAAACCCCATGGCACCCGACTGAGTAATTCTTTCTTCCATGTCTATCCTCAATCAATATTTATTCTATCTCGCTTCTGCTGCCTAAAACAAATGCTTCAGCGCATGCTTAATGTAATCTTCGCAGGAAAGATTATCTTCCTTTACCTTGCCGATTGCGTCCATAGCCTCATTCTTGCTGTATCCCAGTGCAACAAGGGCTGCAATGGCTTCGCCGCGCTCATCGTTTACAGGTACGAAGACATCTGACGAGAGTACCTGTCCATCATCCTCAAAAGTGCCCACCTTGTCTTTCAGTTCTAAAATTAAGCGTTCGGCAGTCTTTTTGCCGACGCCGTTGGCTGAAGAAATCGCCTTGACATCGCTGGAAGCAATGGCACGCTTCAGTTCCGACGGCGGCAACGCACTCATCAGAGCCATCCCCGCCTTTGCGCCTACACCGTTTACCGTAATCAGAAGTTCAAAAAGCTCCAGACTCTCCTTGTCAGAAAAACCGTAAAGGCTGACATCATCTTCCTTGACAATCATGGAAGTAAACACCTTCACCTGCTCTCCCTCTGTATTCTTATATAATGTAGAGTTTGCTGGAATACTGACCTCAAAACCCAGTCCGCTGGCAGACTCTATAATCACCGAGCCGTTCAAGCCCGGATGAAATATCCCTTTAATAAATCTAATCATGGATTCTCCTTATCTCCCGCTTAATTTGAAATTTCTAACCCGATTGCCTGCCGCATGTCCATGGCAGATAGCAGCTGCGACCGCATCGGCCGTGTCGTCCGGCTTCGGCACTTCCTTCAGGTTCAAAATCGCCTTAACCATAGCCTGTACCTGCTTCTTATCCGCTCTGCCGTAACCGACCAGCGCCTGTTTAATCTGCAGCGGCGTATATTCGTTAATCTCAAGACCGCCGTTGACACAGGCAAGCACCGCCACGCCTCTGGCCTGTCCCACCATAATGGCAGTCTTGGCATTATTATTGAAAAAAAGTTCTTCTATAGAAGCCACCTCCGGCTGATACTGCGCGATAATCGCAGAAAGCTGCGTGTACAAATGCTGCAGCCGCAGCGGCATCTCCATCTTAGCGTCGGTGGTTACCGCTCCATAATCCACCACAGAAAAATGATTCCCCTTCATATCTAAAACGCCCCAGCCTAAAATCGCATAACCGGGGTCGATTCCTAAAATTCGCATAGTCGTATTTCCTCAATTGTATCAATCTATTTCAATTATTATACCGCACCGATTCCTTTCGAAGCTAGAATCGACAGATGCGATTCAATGAACGCTTCCTTGCGGCAAAGCCGTTTTCAGTCTTATGGGTTCATTATATCACAAGAACATACGTTTGTCTACAGCGTTCCCTTTAATTTCTTCAAATAATACGGCTTTCTTTTCCGAAAAAAATCTGTTATAATAAGACAAGGAATAGGATTCTGAATAAAAGGAGATTATTATGCGTTATTCAAGACAGAATAAGATTTTGGAACTCATTGCCAATAACGAAATCGAAACTCAGGATAAGCTGGCATCCATGCTGAAAGCCGAAGGCTTTGAAGTAACACAAGCCACTATCTCCCGAGATATCAAGGAACTTCAACTGATTAAGGTGCTTTCTGCCAGCGGCAAATACAAGTATGCGGTCAGCGCTCGTCAGGACGCTCCTATTTCCGATCGTTTCGTAAAAATTTTTAGAGAGACTATTACGTCCTTTGCTTCTGCGCAGAACTTAATCGTCATTAAAACGCTGTCCGGCTGCGGTCCGGCTGCCGGCGAAGCAGTCGATTGTATCGGTCTTCCCCACGTTGTCGGTTCGGTAGCCGGCGATAATACCCTGCTTCTGATTATCGACAAAGAGGAACACGTAGAAGAAATCCTCTCGATTTTTAACGATATGCTGATTATGAGGGCTAAAGGACAATGATACACCACATCAGTATTGAAAACTTCGCAATTATAGAAAATACCAGTATTGATTTTGAAGAAGGACTGAATATCATTACAGGTGAAACCGGAAGCGGAAAATCCATTGTAATTGAAGCAATTAGCCTTGCTCTTGGGAGCAGGGCTGATTCTGCTTTTGTTCGTCATGGCGCGCAGAAAGCCGTTGTACAGCTGGCGGGAGAGCTTTACGGTGAAGAAATCGTCATCACCAGAGAAGTCTCTGCCGCAGGAAAAAACCTCTGCAAACTCAACGGGCAGCTGGTTACTTTGGGAGAACTTTCTGAGACATGTCGCCGCCTTGCCGATATTCACGGTCAGTACGACAATCAGTCCCTGCTCAATCCGGACAATCACATCAAACTTGTGGACAGCTTTCACGGTGAAACAATCGCTCCGCTAAAGGAAACCTATCAGGACGCCTACGCTGCCTATCAGGACGCAAAATCCCGTCTGAACAAACTTCTTTCCGCAGAGCAGGACAACCTGAAAAAGCTGGACTTTTACCGTTTTGAACAAAGCGAAATCGAAAACGCCCAGCTGACCCCGGGTGAAGACGAAAGCCTTTCGGAGCGCATTTCTATTCTGCAAAACAGCGAAAAAATTTTTGACGCTGTTGAAACATCTTATGAACTTTTGAGCAGCGGCGAGCGAGACGTGATTTCTTCCATGGGCACAGGACTTCACGCCCTGCAGGGAATCAGCGAATATTCCAAGGAAATTCAAGCTTTAACAGAAGAATTCGCGGACATCTATTACCGGCTCGAAGACCTTTCCTCTGAGCTTCGCAGGATTCGCGATGACGTCACCTTTTCTCCTGAAGAACTGGACGACTCTATCGCAAGAATTTCCCAAATTGACGGACTCAAGAAAAAATACGGCTCCACTATCGAGGAGATTTTGACATATTATGACACTATTTCCGAGGAGCTGAATCAGATTGAGAACTTCGATGATGTAAAAGCGCAGCTGCAGGCGGAAACTGAAGCGACGTACTCTGCCCTTTCTGAAAAAGCGGGGCAGCTGACGGAGGCTCGTAAAGCCAGCGCAAAAGAACTGGAAGCTGCCATCGAAAGAGAGCTTCACGATTTAAACTTCGGCAGTGCCAAACTGTCCATTGATTTTCAGCCGTCAGAATCCTTCGGTCCTGATGGAAACGACAACGTGGAATTCCTGATTTCCACCAACAAAGGCGAACCGCTGAAGCCTCTGGTAAAAATTGCCTCCGGCGGTGAAATTTCCAGAATTATGCTGGCAATCAAAAACATCACCGGCACTTACGACAACATTCCAACCATGATTTTCGATGAAATCGACGCAGGAATCAGCGGAATCACCGCAAGTATCGTAGGCCGCAAGCTCTACCAGATTGCAAAGAATCATCAGATTATCTGTATCACCCATCTTCCGCAAATTGCAGCCAGCGGCGATACCCACTATCGCATTTATAAGGAAGAAACCGACAGCAGCACCTTCACTACTGTCGAAAAACTGTCAGCAGCAGAAACCATCGATGAAATTGCAAGACTTCTGGGCGGCGAAAACATTACCGAAACCACCAGAAAAAGTGCGGTGGAGCTGATGGAACTGACGAAACAGAAGATAAAATAAATTAAATCAAACATAAGCGAATTACAAAGGTCCGCAGACCAGAGTAATTCGCTTTTTTCTTAAAAGAGCTTCCTATATTTTCGCATGCGAATCAGCGCCGCTAAAAAGCACAGTGTCCAGCTGACTCCAACAGACAGCCAGATTCCGCCTTTTCCCAGGAACGGTTCCAAAATCCAGATTGCAGACAGATTCGCAGCAATTTGAATCCCTCCGATGACCAGAGGCATGAGCACATCAGCCATACCACGAAGCACCGCCATATATACCTGCCAAAAATTCAGAAAGATATAAAATCCACACGTGATTTTCAAGTAGAGATAGCCCTCCTCTACCACCGCCGCACTGTTTCCGTCATCTACAAAAACGCCGAGCAGCAGCCTGCCGGTCAGAAAAACCAGCAGTGTCATTGTTATCATAAAGACGGAAGAAATTTTTACAGTAACAGCTTTCCCCTCTTTGATACGTTCAAAGTTCTTTGCTCCTCGGTTCTGGGCTGTAAAAGTGTTCAGTGCCCCGGAAAGGGCGCTGATAAACATCATGACGATTTGTTCCAGCTTCTGCGCCGCAGCATACCCAGCCACCACCACCGCACCGTAACGGTTAATAATGGCTTGAACCAAAATAGCTACGAGGGACACGGTGCTGATCTGCAGACTGGTCGGCACAGACAGCTTCAAAACATAAGCAACTCTGGCTTTAGTTAAACCCTTAAAATCCTCTGTTCCTACCCACAGCATGGACATATTTCGCTTAATGTAGACAAGGCACATCAGTGTCGCCAAACTTTCCGCAATGACAGTGCCGAGTGCCGCTCCTGCAACCCCCATCTCTAAGCCCTTTACAAAAATCAAATCGAAAATAATATTGCTGACACAGGAAAATGCCAGAAAAAATAGCGGTCTGTTGCCGTCACCGCAGGCACGCATAATAAAAATGCACATACTGTACGCATAGGTAAACAGGCCGCCGACAAAGACGATTTTCAGGTATATCACCGCACTGTCGAGAACCTCCGACGGCGTGTTGACAGCCCGCAGAATCGGGTCAGCGAGAAATAAGCCTGTAATCAATTTCAAAATCCACGTTGCAATGACTACAAAGATTGAAATTACAACAACCTGCCGTACTTTATCCCAACGTCCCTCGCCGCAGTACTCACTGACTGCCGTGCTGATTCCCATCATGAGTCCCAGACCGATACTGACCGCCAGCATGATAATCTGTCCCGTCACGCCGATAGCGGCAAGTGCTTCCGTTCCCACAAATCGGCCTACAATAATAGCGTCAACGGTGGAATACAGCTGTTGAAAGACTGAACAAAAGAATACCGGTACTGCAAACCCAATCAGCTTCTTAAAAATATTACCTTCTGTCATGAGCGATAATGTCTTTTCCTCTTTACTCACTTTATTCTGCCTCCCTTCACGCCCTGCACTTCATTCCCTATGGAAAAAACAAACAGCTAAGATGACTCAGCCGAATGCTTTTTAACTTCAATTTAGAATTAATCTCTTACCTTTACAATCATTTCAACTTCCAGCGGAATGCGGAATGGCAGCACGTTAGTGCCTACTGCGGTTCTCGCATGTCTGCCGCGATCGCCTAAGACTTCGCCGAACAGGTCGGATACACCGTTGATGACCAGCGGCTGTTCATAGTAGTCTGCGGTGCTGTTTACAAATCCCTGTACTTTGACAATCTGTTCCAGCTTATCCCAGTCGCCGCCCAGTTCACGCTTTAAAACTGCCAGCAGATTGATGCCTGCAAGACGGGCTGCGTCATAGCCTTCCTGGGTTGTCATATTCTCGCCCAGTCTGCCGAATACAACCGGTTTTCCGTTTTCAAAAGGACCTGCGCCGGAGAAAAACCAAAGGCTTCCTGCTTTCTGCACGCTTACATAGTTCGCCATCGGTTCCGGACCTGCGGACAAATCAATACCTAATTCTGCCAATTTCTTTTCAACATCCATTTTTTTACATTCCTTTCTATCATACAATTATTTTACATCTATTAAACCGATTAAACGGTCAATGTCTTCTTTATTGTTGTAATAATGCAGAGAAACCCGCATTTCCAGCACGCTCAAATCTTCTGCCGGGCTCACACTTGCGCCGATTCCCGCAGCCTGCAGCATTTCACTTGTCAGGCCTGTCTCTGCGTCAATATGCAGGCGGCAAATGGCGGAACGATTTTCCTCTGGAAATTCATAAGCAAAGGACACGCTGTCAGAAGCATCTACCCGCTCTTTTAAGTACTCCATAAGCTCCAGCACATAATCTGCGATATCAGATGCACCCATTTGGTTATACTTTGAAGCGGCAAGACCGAGGCCGTAAATTCCAGAAACCGTTGGAAATCCCAGTTCAAATCTGCCAGCGTCATCACGAAGGCGCAGCACCTGTTTTCCCGTATTAAAGCGCTCATCGTCGCTGAGCCAGCCTGCGCAAAGCTGTTTCAGTTGCTGCTGCAGCTCCGGCCTGATGTATCCGTAGCCGGTGCCGCAATAGTTCATCATCCATTTATAATCATTTCCCACGAGGAAATCGATTTTCATGGCTTCCACATCGACAGGAAGCACGCCCAGCGCCTGAACGCCGTCGACCACAAACCAGATTCCCTTTTCTCTGCAAAATGCTCCGATGGCAGCTGCGTCAACACGGAACCCGCTGAAACTTTCTACCATCGAAATACACACTGCTCTGGTTTTCTCGTCGCATAATGCGAAGATATCCTCCGGCGCGAACATTTCGTCTTTTTTCTTCACAAATCGGAGGTTGAGGCCGTCCTGCTCTCTGATCTGCCATGCAAAGCGATTGGCAATAAAACTATCCTCCACCAAGACCACATTATCTCCCGGTTCAAATGCCATGCCGGAAGTGAAGATGGTGTAAACGTGAGACGAATTGTTGCCGAAGACAATATTTTCTTTCTGCGAGCCAATCATTTGGGCAATTTCACGCTTTGCAAAGTCCATCATGCCCAGCGTCCCGGTCTGGCTCCCATCAGGCAGCAGCCAGACAGAATCACCGCCCTTTTGGTAACGATCCTCCTGATACCGCTGTACAGCGTCGTGCACAAAGTCCGGAACCAAGCCGGTAGAAGTTGTGTCAAAATACGCAGTGTGTGCCAGCACCGGCACATGGGTGCGAAATTCTGCAAACTTATCAGCTGTATTCATTTCCTACTATTCCCTTTCCATTTATATTACTTATTACTTATTTCTGTATTCGCATGTTTATTAAACATTTTTCTAATATGTTCAATAATCTTTTAGAAAAGCCCTGCAAGGCTGATACTATCTTGCAGGGCCCTGTCTTCGTTTCCTGTATTGTTACAGCAGCGCAATATCTTCTTCCAGATACTTTTCCGCTTTTTCCAAATCACGTTCCAGCAGTGCGTCAATGATATGCTGGTGCTTTTCCAAATCAGAACTGCGCTTCAGCGCTGCCAAAGAAGCTTTATAAAGCAAATCCTGCAAAATCCCCGGCAAATACTTATTTCCGGTAATCTCAGCAAGGTGCTGATGGAACATGGTATTGTTGGTCTTTGCCGGGTCGCTTCCGCCAATCTGCTCTTTGGTAAAAGCCTTTAAAGAAAGAATTTCTTCATCAGAAGCATGCTCGATTACCAGCTTTACACAGAGCTTTTCCACCTGTCTGCGGATTACCTGAATCTGATTGAGTTCATCTGCAGAGTACATATTGAGCATGTATCCTTTTCTAGGATAACTGATCAAATATCCCTGACTACAGAGAAGGTGCAGCGCGTCTCTGACCGGCGCTTTGCTGACGCCAAACTGCTTTGCAAGCTGGGCCTCGCTCAAAAAAGAACGCCCATCAATAACTCCGCTGTCAATATCAGCCTTAATGCTGCGATATATTTTTTCTGATAACTTTTCTGCCATGTGTTCTCCCGTAATTTATCAATATGCCTCAGCATATCATTTTCACTAATATGTTCAATGACATTTTATACGTTTTTTTGAACTTTGTCAATAATGATTTTCAGTATTTCTACACCAGCCTACCGCTCTTAAACACTTTCTCCGGCTTTCCGTACATGACAGACAAGTCTTCCGCAGGATTCCCGTCTACCAAAATCAAATCAGCCAAAAGTCCCTCTTTGATTTCACCGACCATATGGTGAATGCCGGCAATCTCTGCATTGTATTTTGTTGCCTGCAGCAGGATATCCACATTTTCCATATGGCAGTAATCTTTTCTCATCTGGAACTCCACGCCCTTTTCATACTGAACAGAACCCGGCGCGCTGTCTGTGCCAAAGCCCATCTTAGCGCCGGCTTTGTAGACCTTTTCCAGCTGTCCCGCACAGTTTTCAAGCATTGGAGTCAGGCGCGCCAGCCAGAATTCCCGCTCTGCAGGGTCGGTCTGGCTTACATACATGGCCGCCAAAGTCGGAATCAGATAACAGTCTTCCGTCTGCAGCAGCAGATTGATGGTTTCATCGCTGAGATAAGTAGCATGTTCGATGGTCTTAACACCACATTCAATGCAGTCTCTGATGGCCTTATCCGCATGACAGTGAGACGCTACATAAAGGCCGTTTGCCTGTGCTGTTTCCACTGCAGTGCGAATTTCATCTTCCGTCATAATAGGATTAAGAGGAACGCCGGTAGGATTATATGCGGAACCGGAGGCATAAATCTTAATAAAGTCCACACAAAGTCCTGCGGCTTCCCTCACGCCTTTACGAAATTCCTCTGCGCCGTCGGCAAAGTGAATAATACTTGCTAAACTTCCATTCTTGTTGACAACACTGGACATCAGCGTCTCCCCGCATGCCAGTACATTAGGACCAAAAACCAGTCCTTTGTTTATGATATCTCTTGCGTAAACTGCCGCCGCCCTAACGCTGCCGCAGTCTCTAATCGTAGTAAAACCATACTTCAAACACTTCTGCGCCTGTTCCGCTGCACCGATTAAAATCCTCATCGGTTCATCTACGCAATCTATGCCCACATTTCCCAGCATGGTAATGTGGGTGTGCATATCAATCAGTCCCGGCAGCAAAGTCTTTCCCTCACAGTCGATGACTTCCTGCCCATCTGCGTCAGCACCGGTAAGCGGTGCTCCATTAACCTTAAGAATCTTACCATTTTCAACTACGACACTGCCGCACTCCGCTGCAATGCCGCCGGATAATTCCGGAATCAGTCTGCAATTATTTAAAATCATAGTAACCCTCTTTTTCTAACAGTTTTCCAAATATTTTACTGCTGCCAGCGCAAGTGCTGCGCTTCCAAGGTGCATTTTATCTTCCTGGAAAATCGCCTTGGCGTTGTGATTGGGTGCAGCGCCTTTACTGCCTACACCGAGGAACATGTACATAGTCGGTACTGTTTCGGAAATATATGCAAAATCCTCTGAAGCAGTCGATGGCTCTGTGGTTTCCTGTACACGAAGACCCTCTATCTCTGGCAGGAACGGGCCAATCATTTCACAAAGGGCCGGGTCGTTTTTCAGGGAAGGCGTAGACATTACATGAAGTGTACAGTCTGTCCCGCTCGCCACGGAAACACCATCCGTAATCTGCTGTATTCTGCTAAGGATTCTTATTCTGTCGCTATCATCATAGCAGCGCAAAGTACCTTCCAGCACTGCACTTTCAGGAATCACATTATACATGGTGCCGGCTTCCACATGACCAATGGAGCAAGTCGCCGCATGAAACATGCTGGTTTCTCTTGCCACAATCCCCTCTATGCCCTGATAAATCAACATTGCAGCCTTAATCGGGTCGACTGTGTACTCAAGAGCCGAACCATGACCGCCTTTTCCAACCACCGCAATTTTGAAAATGTCTACGGAAGAAAAAGCAGCGCCTTGTTTATAGGAAAGGATACCGTTTTCTTCATTGGTGATTACATGCATACTGATTGCTGCGTCAACTTTCGGGTTTTCCAAAACACCGTCTGCAATCATCGCCTTTGCCCCTGCCATGACTTCCTCGCCGGGCTGAAACATCAGGCGTACTCTGCCCTTTAGGCTTTCCTCCTGCTCTTTTAAAAGCGCTGCAGCGCCTAAAAGCATGGCTGCGTGAAGGTCATGACCGCACATATGAGAAATTTCCGTCTGTGAACAGAACGGCAAATCATTATCTTCAATTACCTTTAAGGCGTCCATGTCCGCGCGAAGCAGCACTGTTTTATCACCGCTTCCAAGATCGCAGATTATCCCGCCGCCACAGGAAATCGGCGTGCAGCCGATTTCCTTTAATCTCTTTGTTATGTATGATACGGTTTCAGGAAGCTCCATACCGAATTCCGCGTGACTGTGCAGATATCTTCTGTCTGTTACAATCTGCTCCTGTAAAGCTTTCGCTCTCTTTTCAAAGTTCATAATCAGCGTCTCCTTTACTCCCTCTCTAATATCTATCATTTTTAATAAACTGGCGAACTGCCTTGCTCAAAGCCGCAGCATTTCCATCGCCGATATATGAAGCATGACCGGATTCCAGCACCTGTACATCAATTCTGTCCTTCGGCAAATCGTACTGCGACAGATAATAGGTCACAAAATCAAAGGTAGAAGAAAGGTCGTATCTGCCGTTGACAAAGAGAATGCGCAAATCCTCTCTCTCCCTCATCAAATCCACAGGCAGCTGCAGGGTGTCTTTATCATAGCCTGCATAATCCCAGTTCATAGCGATAGGCATAGTATCACTCTGATAAGCTCTGCCCTCCGGCCGAGCCAGTTCTTTTTCGTAATAGTTTTCCATACAATCACCGATAGAGCTTCCAATACAGCTGATAAACGGCTCCTGATTGAAATCCACCTCGACAATATCTGCATTTTCCAGATTGGAAACGGATTTTTTCTCCTCAAGAGGCAGGGTCATTCTGGCATCGTACATGCTGACAAACTCTCCCGGCCGCAGCTTTGTCATAAAGTCAACCTCGTCAAAGCGAAGATTTTGTCTGTCCAAAAGTTCCTTGTCAAGTCCGGAATAATATGCCAGCTTTTCCAGCACTTCTGCCCTCTTTTCCGGAGAAAGTCTATTACCCATTAAAAGCGCGTGGGCATAATCGCCGTAGGCAAATTCCATCGCCTCACGAACAAATCCATCTTCCTCCAATTCCTGATGATAATGGTAACGGCAAACTGCTGCGTTGACACCCAGTCTTCTCACGTTAGGCTCTACGAGCATTGTGCCTTTTGCGCCTACATTGAGAGATGTGCCGACACTGATGATTCCTCTCAGGTTGATTGTTTCCGGCAGTTCATCTGCCAAAACCACGTTTCTGATGGTGCCGTAGCTTTCACCCAGCAGATAAACCGGCGCACCTACACGTCCGTTTTGACAGAGCCAGTCTTCGATAAACTTTGCAAAGGAAACAGCGTCTCCCTTGGTGGAATAATACTTACCTGCTGCCTCTTCACAAAGAAGCGGCGCATAACCGGTTCCTACCGGATCGATGAGCACTAAATCGCAGCAGTCCAGCAGAAACTCCTCATTTTCGCCAAAGGTATACTTGGCCGGTCTTTCCACCTTAGGATAGCCGGGAATTTCCATGATTTTCGGACCTAACAGTCCCATATGAAGCCACTCACTGGCAGAACCCGGTCCGCCGTTATAGGCGAACACCACAGGTTTTTCCTTGTCTTCAGGAAGACCCATATAGGTGTAGCTGTACATAACAGCCTCACCTTTTCCCTCGTCATCTTTTAAAACAAAATCTGCAAGACGCACCAGATACTTCTGCCCTGCCAAAGTCTCTTTTTCCTTTTCCCAGTAAAACGGTGTAAATGCGCTCATGCTCTACCTCCAATTTCTATCTTTCTCTTTTAGTTTGCTTTTTTTGCTTTTCTAGCTTCGATTTCTGCCTGCATCTGCGGTACTTTCTTTTCGTACTTAATCAAAAGCAGAGAGAATACTAATGCGATAGCAAATCCTACAGCAGGAAGCAGTGTGGATTCTAAGAACCACAGATTCAGTACGCTCTGTTCCTGTACTGCTGCCTGTGCTACATAAGGTACAGTCAGAAGCAGATAACCTGCAACCGGTCCGCCCAGCGCCTGACCGGTTTTATAGGATACAGAGAATCCGCTCATCAGGATTGCTTCATTATCAACGCCTGTCTTCCACTCGCCGTAAACCTTTGCGTCAAAGATACAGAGAAGAATGGTGCAGCTTACTAAACCGGTTCCCAGGTTTGAAATAATGTTTCCTGCCAAAAGCACCGCTGTATTGCAGTCGTGGAGTACAAATCTCAGTGCAAAGCCGAAAATGCTGAGAGCGCAGCCGATTGCTGATGTGCCGGCATTGCCGAATTTCTTGATGAAGAATCCCAGGAAAATATATACGACCAGAGAAGCGCCTAAAGAAACGGTGGATACCAGTGACATAAGAGGAATGCTTCCGATATTATACTGGAAGTACCAGGTCATAACGGTAGATGCGATAGAGGAAGCCAGCATATCTACTAAATATAAGCCAATGCAGAAAAGCCAAGGTGTGTTTTTTACCAGTGCTTTCAATACTGTTCCTAAAGATGGCTGTTCTACGCTCACTTTTTCACCTTCCATTTGCTCTGCCAAATGTTCCAGCGGTTCATAACCCTTTGTTCCGATGTATGCAATCAAATTGGACAAGATATAGATGACAGCATAAATGATTCCCACAATCAGGAAACCTCTCTGCATATCCGCGCCGCCATTTCCGAAAAAAAGTACCATCGGCATAGTTGCAGCAGGTACAAAGATATTCGGAATTAAGTTGATGATACCTTTAATCTGATTCAGTGACGCTCTTTCCACAGGATCGCTTGTCAATCTGCCCATCAGGGTGTTCAGTGGAATCATCAGTCCTGTCGCCACCATGCCCTGCAAGGTGTATGTAATTGCTACCCAAACAATTTTACCTGTAGCCGTCAGCTCCGGCATAAAGAATGCCAATGCGAATATGATACCACCCGGTACTGAAAGGTATTTGAGCCAAATTCTGCACTTACCTTCCTTGGATTTGGTTCTGTCGACTAAAGCGCCCATCATCGGGTCATTGATGATATCCCAAATCTTTGCAACCAGTATAATCGTTGCAGCTACGCCGCTGTTGATACCGCATACTTCTGTATAGAAGTACATACCGAATGCCATCAGCATAATAATAGTGGTAGTTTTTGAAAACTCACCCATCGCGTACATAAATTTTACCTTAAAGGGAAGCTTTACAGGTTCCACTTTTGTCAATACTTTCTGTTCCATTGCTTCTATCCTTTCTTCAAATTATCTAATAAATTCGTGTAAGTCATCTGTCAGCATTTCATAGGATTCTTCTCCCACATATGCCATGTGACCGGCTGGATAATCTTTGATAAGAACCTGTCCAGGCTCCTGCGCCATCTGAGAGAAACTGTAGCGTGCGTTGCCCATCGGCGTGCAAAGGTCATAGATACCGTTTGCCACTAAAACTCTCAAATTCGGATTTCTTCTAAGAGCCTCCTGCAGAGAGATAAACGGTGAGCGCATCGCTTTGTAATCCCACTTCATATTAGTATCGAAGTTAATTGCCTTATAAGCTCTGTCCAAATCAATTCCCAGAAGCTCCTTTCCGGTTCCGTTCATGATACCTGCATAATAAGCAGTGTATTTGCCCATAGCTCCATCATCAGCCACCGGATCCGGAATCGCAAGTCCGTGATATAAGCCCATAGTATAACGTCCGTCATAAACGCCGACCACTTTTCCGAGAGCTGTCTCTCCGTAAACCTTCGGATATTCCTGCGTGGTCAATCTGAGTCCGTTTGCGCGGAACCAGCTTTCAGGCACGCCTGTAAAGTAGGACAATTTTTCAATGCATGCGTCCAGTTCTGCTTCCGGCAAGCGCCTTCCCAGATACAGGGCTTTCAAATAGATGTCCGCTGCAAAAGCATATGATTCCTCAATAAATTCATCCTGACTGATTCCCTCTACAGGCTGGTGATAGTAGCGAGTCGCTGCCAAAGTCGGCAGGTTCAAAACACTGTTTTCTATGCTGCCCTCTGCAATCGGAAGCAAGGACGAATCTGCAATTAAGAACGTTCCCATAAGAATGATACCATCGATGGCAATGCCTGTGCATGTTCTGTTTTGGAATGTTGGACCACCCATCAGTGCATTGGCAAGAACTGCTGCACGCTGTGTGCCGTAACTCTCACCCATGATATACTTCGGTGAATTCATTCGTTTGTATTTTGTCAGCCATTTTTCTATGACCAGCGCCATAGCCGCTGCGTCCTGGTCGACGCCAAAAAATTCAGGTGCAGCTGCCGGGTCGATTAACACCCCGTATCCGCAGGTAACAGGATCCATGACTACGATATCACAGGTGTCTAGGAGACATCTGTCATTGTTGACCAGTGTATAAGGTCCGTTTTGCTGCGGATCTGTCGGATTTTCAAATTCAATTTTCTGCGGAGATAATAATCCCCAGTGCAGCCACAGTGCAGAAGAGCCCGGTCCGCCGTTAAAGGCGAACAGCACAGGTCTTTCCTCTGCCTCTTTATCAGTTACATCTGTTCTAAAATAGGAATAAGTAAATACGGAACCTTTCGGTGTGCCGGCTTCGTCAGTCAGGACGTTATCTTCAGAAATTACTTTATACGGAATTTCCTTTCCGGCTGTGCTCACCTTACCCTCTGCAAAAAAGCAAGCAGGTTCAAAAGGCTTTTGTTGCATCTTTAACATTTCGTTCCTCCATCGTTACAATAATAGCGAATCACTGCTGCACGGAATTTTGCCAGCTGTATCCACACAGCTTTTCACAGCACACTTTTGTGATGTGTTCAATAACATGTTACTTTATTCAAATTTTACGACTTTTCTTGCCTTTTGTAAATTTATCGTTTATAATGATGTCATTAAATAAATTAATGACAAAAAGGAGCGGTTCCCATGATTGATATTAAGGACATTTTATGCGCTTTAGAAGTTGCAAAGGAAAAGAGTATTACCAAGGCTGCTGCCAATCTATTTTTGACCCAGTCCGCCGTATCTCAGAAAATTTCCAGGACGGAAAATGACCTGGGACTGACCCTTTTTGAAAGAAACAACCGCAGCGTATCTTTGACCGAGGACGGTGAGTTCTTTGTAGAACACGCCGCAAAGATGATGGAGGAATGGAATGGCTTTCTGGCTAAGATGAACCATCGTGCGGAAACAGAAACAAAGTATTTAACCATAGGTATGCACGCTCTGGCAGTCTATTCAGATTTGCCTGAACTGGTCTCTGCCTTTACCGCCTCTCACCCGGACTGGAAAGTGAATTTTTCTACCCATGGTAATGATGCAGAAATGCTTCGATCCCAAAATATCGATTTTTTCTTTCTGTTTTCCAGTATTGATCCGATTGCAAGTAATCTTACTTCTGCCCAAATTTCGCTGCAGGATGATGTCCTCCACATTCTTTTGCACAAGGACGATTCTTTGAGCAAAAACCATATGGTTACATCAGATGAACTCTCCGGATATCACCTAATTTCATGGAATTCTGATCTGTTACACAGTTTTCCAAAGGAACTGAATTTAACTCTTACGGTCTGCGACGACAGCTTTCTGCCTGCAATGCTTACAAAACCGGGCATTTTTACCCTGACGCCAAAGAGCCGTTGTGCCAAAATCCTGCAGCGCTACCCAGACCTCGTCTCCCTTCCATTCCAGTTTGGCGGTCAAATTCCTGCCCTCACCCTTTATCTACTCTATAAGTCAGGGAAAATCAATCCGGAAAAACACCCTTTCGTGAAGTTTGTAAAAGAGTATTATATGAAATAAATCATTTTAAAAACAGCCGCACAAAGAGCGGCTGTTTCCATATAAATCTACAATTCTATTTCTCTGTTTTCACGATACAGCCTTTTTTGTATAGTGCGATTCCATACTTCAAAATCGGTCTGTAACCATCTGTAATCAGCGGCTGTGCATAGTCGTTAGAATCTATCTGCACAAGGGCCTCGTCACACTTTGCTTCCATCTCCGCAAAAGTCTTTGCGACTTTCAGCTCTATAATCATTGCTCTGCCCATAAATTTCTTTTCTTTCAAAATGATGTCTGGTCTTCCGTTTCCACTTTCCCGATTGGAAAGAATCGAATACCGTCCACTGTTTTTCAATAGTCCTGTCAAAAATCCGTGATAGTAACTTTCCGCATAATCAAAGTAACTAATGGTGTCCATCAGCTGCGCCGAAATAAAGTCCGCAGTAGCCTCACAGTTGCCTTCTTCCAAGGCTTTGATGAGGGGGCTTCTATCTACTTTTTCTATTTTCTGATCGAACCATCTGACAATAGACTGCCTGTAAATAGAGCGAATTTCCTTATTTGGAATTGTCATCTCCAAATAAATGGTCTCTCCTTCTATCCTCTGACTTTTCATCTTCAGATAGCCTGTAAAAAATAGGAAATTCCAAAGATTATCTCTGGAGCTATGAATATCTCCATAAGTGATTTCTTCATGAACCGGCTTTTCAATAGCTCCACCATCCATGAGGATTTCCAGTTCTTCTCTGGTAATATCGTCGGCGTCCTCTATCAGTTCTCGCACGATACCGTTGCCGGAGGTATTGGACCAGTATGGCTTTGTTGCAATTTGATTTCCTGACTGCACACTTTTCGCATAGCTGAGGATGCTCCACGGATTATAGATTTCCGTATTTCCAAAGAGATAACCATCGTACCACGCTTTTGCTTCTTCAAATTTGTCCGACAGGCCGTAATATGCCAGCAGATCCCGCACTTCCGCATCGGTAAAGCCAAAACAGCTGCTGTAATCCTTGCTGATAATAGAATGAATTTCAAGATTGTTCAGCCCTGTGAAGATGCTCTCTCTGCTGATTCTAAGGCAGCCGGTTACCACGCCCAGTTTCAGATAAGGGTTGGTTTTTAGCGCAGACTCAAACAGCGAGCGGATAAATCCAATCATTTCATCGTAAAACCCCTGAAAATACGCATTTTCCAATGGTACGTCATATTCGTCGATGAGTATGACAGCTTCCCTTCCGTGATAGTGATACAGACATTCTGACAAAAAGCGAAGTGCGTCAATATATAGGGCAGGTTCTTTGCTTTCTCCAAGAATTGCCTGATATTTTTCTCGTTGGGCGGCATCCATTTCGCCTCTAAGGACATACCGATGTCTGGAAAACTCGGATACGATTTGCCGTTTCAGCATCGTATATGACAAATCGTAGTTATCCTGCTTACCGGATTTAAGCGACAGAGAAATAACTGGATACTGTCCCATGTGTGTAAGGTATTTTTCTCCCGCATCCATGATGGCAAGCCCTTCAAATATACTGCGGTTATCGATTTTCTCACCTTCCGGTGTTCTCTCGTCTTCAAAGAAACGGCGAATCATGGAAAGATTCAAGGTTTTTCCGAAACGGCGTGGTCTTGTGAGCAAGGTCGTCTGTGTCCCTGAATCCAAGAGTTCTTTAATTAGTAAAGTCTTATCTACCAAATAAAGATTTTCTTCTTGAAATTTTCTAAAATCCTCAAATCCAATAGGAATTCTTTTCTTATCCATCTGCCGTTTCCTCCTCATATCTATAGTATACGTGAAAAACGGGAAAATCTCAATAAGATTTTCCCGTTACTGTATAAACCGTAATTCCTTACTTACACAAATCAGCAATGGCTGTAGTAAACAACATACCGCTGACCAGCAGCTGGTCAATTTCAGCAAATTCGTCCGGACCGTGCATTTTATTGTCCACGTCCTGTTTTGCACAGCCGAAAGCCACGCCGCCCGGAAGTCCGTGAACGTAAGTGCCGCCGCCGATGGCAATACACTCGCCTTTTTCACCGAACCAATCTTCATAGTGAGCAAGGAGCGTCTTTACCAGCGGTGTGTCCGGAGATACGTAGTGAGGTGCGCTGATACTGGTCTCTACCTCATAACCCGCTTCCTGCAGCTTTTCCGGAAGAGGCGCAAAGTCAGGCTCTCTCATGGAAATCGGTGTTCTGCTGTCCACCTGGGCAAAGAGATTTCCCTCTCCGTCGATATTGAAAACATTGAAAGATACAGTGATTTCACCGGATTCATCGTCACAGCCGTAAATCCCTGCAGCTTTGCCGTGGCCGTCACCGTGAGGGAAGATTTCGTGCAGTTTCTTTAACATCTCAAAACCCTCGCCCGGAATCTTTGCAAGAAGCTGCAGCATGGCAGTCGCTGTGTTGTTTCCCATATCAGGGTCTGCCGCATGAGCAGCCGTTCCTTTCAGGGCAACGTGAAGTTTATCGCCGTCTTCAGAAAGAGTCGGTTCAACGCCGGTTTCGTCCGCGAGTTCAGCCAGCCAGCCCTTCATATCAGCTGCACTGATGCCGCTGAAAGTAGCTTCGGAATCAGCAGGAATGACATTGCTCTTAGTGCCACACTGCACATCTACAATCTCAGTTCCGTCATCGGTCTTTGGCAGCACGCCATTAATCTTAACACCGAAATGCCCTTTTTCTAAGTTAATCAGTGGATAATCCGCATCCGGCGAGAAAGTCATCTCCGCAGGACTGGTCTTGGTCCAGTAATAATCCAAATCGGAACTGCCGCATTCCTCGTCGCAGCCTACTGTCACGCGGACGTTCTCATTTAAAGAAATACCCAGCTCCTTGATAGCACGCAGGGCGTAAATCGCGGCAAGGGCCGGCCCCTTATCGTCCGCGGTTCCTCTGCCGTACACCTTTCCATCCACTTCTTTCATCACAAAAGGATCTGTTACAGTCCAGCCTTTTCCTTCCGGCACTACATCAAGGTGTGCCAAAATTTCAAGTTTTCTCTCCTTATCATCGTTCAACTGGATAATCCCCAGATAGTTTTCCCAGTTTTCCGTATAAAGGCCATAGCCTTCAGCCATTTCCAAAGTCTTTGCAAGAACCTCCGCCGGTCCCTGCCCGTAAGGCATGCCCTCTTTTGCTTCTGTTCTCTGGCTGTCGATTGCAATCAATGCCGCCAGGTCAGCCAAAAATTCTTCTCTGTGATTCTCAAAAAAAGCTCTGATTTGCGGCATATAATCCTGTAACTTCTGTTCCATTTTCAAAATCCTTCCTTCTTTCAAAATCTATGACTTCATTTTCATAACAATGCTATTCTATCACGGTTTCGTGGTCTGTCAATGGAAAAACCGCCGATGAATTTGCATTTTTTGTGTATTTTTTGCAAATCCTCCTTGACTTAAGTCTGATTTCGGACTATAATATCTTTCGGTTCATCGAGTCCGATTTCGGACTATAAAACAGTAAAAGGAGCACATCTATGGAAGAATTACTAAATCCGATATTTAAAGAATTTAATCACCTGTACAAAGAGGAAAATGATATCTATCGTGATATTTCCCAGCGCATTGGAGCATGCAACAGCGCTGTCAGTATCCTCTATGACCTCTGCTGTTTAGGCGAAGGCTGCACACAGAAAGATATCTGCGACAGCTCTTTTCTCAGCAAACAGACGGTCAATTCTTCCATTCGCAAATTGGTAGACCTGGGATACATTTATTTAGAAAAAGGAAAAGGCCGCAACATGCACATCTACCTGACCGACAGCGGTCGTACCATCATCGACGAAAAAATCCGTCCGGTCATCCGCATGGAACTGGACGCCTTTTTATCACTGGGAGACGATGCCGAAACACTGGTTCGGCTTTTCCGTCAATACCTTTCTGAATTTCGTAAAAAAGTTGATGCCATGGAATAATATATCGTATTCAAAAGGAGGGATTATATATGAGAATACAGCTATCTGAACATTTTACTTACAAAAAACTATTTCTCTTCGTCCTGCCGTCTATCGTCATGATGATTTTTACATCCATCTACTCCATTGTAGACGGACTGTTCGTTTCCAACTTTGTCGGCAAAACCGCCTTTGCAGCGGTTAATCTGATTATGCCGATTTTCGGCGCGCTGAGCGCAATCGGCTTTATGCTGGGCACAGGAGGAAGCGCCATTGTGGCAAAGACCTTAGGCGAAAAGAAAAACAAACTTGCCAACGAATACTTTTCTATGCTGATTTACGCACTGATTGCAGGCGGCGTGACCATTTCTTTAGTCGCTCAAATCTTTGTCCGCCCTATTTCCATTATCCTCGGCGCTGAGGGCGAGCTTCTTGAGTACTGCGTGCTCTACTGCCGTATTATGCTGATTTCACTGCCCTGCTTCATGCTGCAGTGCGCTTTTCAAAGCTTCTTCGTGGCTGCCGAAAAGCAGAAACTGGGCCTTTACGTTTCCGTTGTTTCCGGGCTGATTAACATGGTCTTTGACTTTCTGTTTATCGCAGTATTCCACTGGGGTATCGCAGGTGCGGCCATTGCCACCGCTTTAGGCGAGTTTTTCGGCGGGCTTTTCCCTATTGTTTATTTTGCTAGGAAGAATACTAGTCTGCTGTCTTTGACCCGGACAAAATTCTACCCGAAAGCCCTTTTAAAAGCCTGCACCAACGGCTCTTCCGAGCTTCTCAGCAGTCTTTCTTCATCGCTGGTCGGCGCATTATATAACCTGCAGCTGCTGCGCTTTGCGGGAGAAAACGGCGTAGCCGCCTACGGCACTATCATGTACGTCAACTTTATCTTTGCGGCAATCTATCTGGGATACAGCATGGGCTGCGCTCCTATTATCAGCTACAATTACGGTGCAGAGAATCATGCAGAACTAAAGAATCTGTTCACCAAAAGCGTCCGTGCCATCTGCTGCTGCGGCGTTGTGCTCATCTGCCTTGCCCAGCTTCTGGCAATACCACTTGCCTCTATTTTCGTCGGCTATGACGCAGAGCTCTTTGCCATGACCTGCCGTGGTTTTAGAATTTGCTCCCTGTCCTTTTTGATTTGCGGCATGAACATCTTCGGTTCTTCCTTCTTTACGGCGCTGAACAACGGACTTCTGTCCGCACTGATTTCCTTCCTGCGAACGCTGGTATTTCAGGTGTCCATCATTTTGATTCTGCCGTATTTTCTGGAACTTACCGGCATCTGGCTTTCCGGCGTTACCTCGGAAATCCTGACTTTAATCGTAACAGTCACCTGCCTTGTGCTTAACCGGAAAAAATATCACTATCTGTAAATCTGTTTTTGCACCATTTCCTTTAAAAAATGGATTGATGGTGCAATTCAAAAAGAACGAAAAAGAAAAACTGCACCATTTTGACAAGAAAGTAAGGTCATGGTGCAGTTTTTTAGAGTTGGAATTCTTCTCCAATTCCAGTTTTGGAATTTGCTGTAATATTATGGGATAGCACCCACGTATGCGAATGTAATTTATTTCCAATAGCTTATAAATCTGTAATTACACAGCCATATTGTTTCTATTTTCCGCACCATTTCCATTGATTTAAGATAAAATGGTGCAGAATTTTACAACCACAAAAAATAAACTGCACCATGGGAACAGTTTTGTCTTAAAATGGTGCAGAAACAGCAAGGCTGCCCCAATCTGATATGCTCAATTATGCCGAGGCAGCCTTTTTTATTATCTGTTCATATCTAAGTCCCAATCTTCTAAATTGGTATGCAGCAGCTGGTGGGCTCTGTGGGAATTGGGTTCTCCTAAAAATTCCTCGTAAGTAAGCTTCACAGCTGAGTTTTCGTGGGAAAATCTCAAATTCGAGAATTTGTCCAGTCCATAAAGGATTTCTCCTCTGGCCTCCGCAAATTCGTATCCGTCTTTCATCGGCTGTCCACCGCCGCCAACGCAGCCGCCGGGACATGCCATGATTTCCACAAAATCGTAGCTGACTTCCCCTCTTTTGATGGCTTCCATCAGCTTTCTTGCATTTCCAAGGCCGCTGGCAACAGCTACTTTGATTTTCATGCCCTTGATTTCAAAGGTAGCTTCCTTCCAGCCGTCCATACCGCGAACACTTTTGAAACTGTCAGCTTCCGGATTTTCACCGGTTGTCAGAAAATACGCGCTTCTAAGAGCCGCTTCCATTACGCCGCCGGTTGCCCCGAAGATCACACCTGCGCCGGAGCCTTCGCCGAAAATTTCGTCGAACTCTTCTTCTTTTAAATCATGGGCCTGAATATTATCAGCCCGAATCAATCTATCCATTTCTCTGGTCGTCAGCACCAGATCTACATCCTTACCGTGACCTGCATCATCTACCTGCGGCACACCTTTTTCATATTTTTTGGAAAGACACGGCATGATGGACACGGAGAAAATTTTATCCGGATCAACACCCAGTTTCCGCGCAATGTAAGTCTTTGCCATAGCGCCGAACATCTGCTGCGGAGATTTGGCTGTTGACAGATTCTTCACAAATTCCGGATACTGGGTCTTTGCAAAGCGCACCCAGCCCGGACAGCAGGAAGTGAACATCGGCCAGCGATACTGGTCCTTATGAGTAAAACGCTCGATGAACTCGCTGCCCTCTTCCATGATGGTCAAGTCCGCTGAATATGTAGTATCGAAGATATAGTCAAAGCCGATTCGCCGCAAAGCGCTGACCATCTTGCCTGTAGTCGCTTCGGTCTTGGAAATACCGATTCCCTCGCCCCACGCCGTTCTTACAGCCGGCGCAATCTGCACCATGGTAATTTTTTCAGGGTCGGCAAGGGCGTCCCGAAGCAAGCGTAAATCGTCTCTTTCTCTCAGTGCTCCGACCGGGCAATGGGTAATGCACTGACCGCAAAGTGCGCAGTCCGCTTCTGTGATTTTGCGATTGTTGGATACCCCTACAGAAGCTCTGTAGCCGGAACCGTTGATATCCCAAACATTGAGTCCCTGTACTTTATCGCAAATCTGCACGCAGCGCATGCACTTGACACACTTGGAAGCCTCCCGAATCAGCGGCAGTTCAAAATCCCAGCGGGTCTTTTCGTGAACATCTTTATAGGGCTGGTCGATAATACCCAGATCGTTGGCAATCTTCTGCAAGGTACAGTTGCCGCTCTTGACGCACTGTACACATTTGCAGTCATGATCGGAAAGAATCAGTTCCACGTTAATTCTGCGCACTTCTCTGACTCTCGGACTGTTGGTGAGAATCTCTACTCCTTCTTCTACCTCTGTATTGCATGCAGTTACCAGTTTTTCCATGCCTACCTTTTCTACAAGACAGACCCTGCAGGCGCCGATTTCGTTAATATCTTTTAGATAACAAAGGTGTGGAATTTTGATTCCTACCCTTGTGGCAGCATCCAAAATAGTCGTACCCGCAGGTACTGCAATCTGCTGCCCGTCAATTTTTAAGTTTACCATTTTTCTATTCTGCCTCCTCTAAATGAACCAAATCCGCAAGCATCGCAGCGCAGACATCTTGCGCACTCAGCCAAAGATTCCTCCCTTGTCATCGGAAGTTCCACAGCGCCGAAGTCACCGCCCCGCTCAGAAGCATAACGTTCTTTCAGCTCGATTCTGCCTCTGGCTTTCTGATCCTGTACTGGCGGAACCGGAATATCAATATCTATTGTAATCTCATGATTATAGCCAAGGTAATTGTCAATATTAGCAGCTGCAACCTTTCCTGCCGCAACAGCATTGATTACGGTGGATGGACCTGTTACACAGTCGCCGCCCGCGTAAATTCCCTGCACTTTGTCGACCACGCTGGACTTTTCCGTCTTGATATTGCCGCGGAATACCGGCACGCCGTACTGCTCAAAGAAGGTAAAGTCAGTAGCCTGCCCGATAGCGGAAATGACGATATCACAGCGCATCTTTACCCTTGGCAGATCCGCTGCCACAGGCCTTGGTCTTCCTGACTTATCAGCCTCACCTGCAATCTGCGGCTGCACATAAAGACCCTTAACATTGCCGTTCTTATCTACAATAATTTCAGACGGCGCCATCAGTTCCATCAGCTGGCACCCTTCAGCTACTGCGCCGCCGATTTCATCAGGCAGTGCCGTCATGTCGTCCCGTCTTCTTCTGTAAACGATGCATACTTCGCTAGCGCCAAGACGCTTTGCAGTTCTTGCTACGTCCATAGCGACATTTCCGCCGCCGACGATAATAACAGATTTTCCGTTAAAGTCTGGCATGGAATCGTCACCAATACCGCGAAGCATTTCTACAGCCGGTACTACGCCCTTTGCGTATTCGCCCGGAATTCCCAGATTCTTGTGGTTATGAGAACCAATGGAAAGATACATAGCATCATAGTTTTCTTTGATTTCCCTGATGGCTTCCTCGGACTCCACATCATAATCTGTGCGGAATTCTACACCAGTGGACGCGATGGCGTCAATGTCCCACTGCAGTCTTTCTCTCGGCAGTCTATAACTCGGAATGCCGTAACGAAGCATACCGCCCAGCTGGGCTCTCTTTTCAAAGACCGTTACATCGTGACCCATAATGGACAAAAAGTACGCTGCGGAAAGTCCGGACGGACCGCCGCCGACTACTGCGATCTTCTTTCCCGTGTGATCCATTCTCTCCGGCACCGGCACGGTTTCAGAACAATTATCCACCGCAAAGCGCTTCAGTCCTCTGATATTAATCGGCGCATCGATGATATTTCTTCTGCACTTGTCTTCGCAAGGATGTTCGCAAATCAGCGCGCAGACTGTCGGGAACGGATTATCCTTTCTAATCAGGCGCACCGCATCGTCATATCTGCCTGCATGTACTAAAGCCGTATAGCCCGGAACATCTACCCCTGCCGGGCAGGCGCCTCTGCAAGGTACAGATTCTCTGTGATTAATAACATTATCTGCACAGGCATGGTTTAAGATATGAGACTCGTAGTCTTCTCTAAATCCCTCAAGCCCCCGCAGCACCATGGACGCCGCCTCAAAGCCAATAGCACAGTCTGCCGATACTTTGATGGCCTTTGCTGTTCTCTCCAGCGTATCTAAAATATGTAAATCCAAATTCGTATCCATAGACAGAATATCTTCCAGCATATTCTGCAGCTGTCCCAGACCGGTTCTGCACGGAACACATTTACCGCAACTCTGGGCGTGGCACATCCGCAAAAATGCTGCCGCCATGTCTACGGGACACTGCCCTGCCGGACTTGCCGCAATTCTGCGCTCAAGATCTCTGTAAAGACCTTCCACCGCCTTTTGGGCACGGTCCTTCGACTTTACATAAAGTCTATCCATTCAAACTAACCTCCATTCATTTCCTTTTCGGAGCCGAGTTGCTCCAAAATATTACATGTTATATTATAGCACTCGTCTTATTTTTTGTCAAAGTATACAAAAAATTTTAAAAAAGTTTATTTTTTAACACAAATATAGTTTTATAATCTAACATAAATTCAGAAATATCTTTTTTCCGCATTAGGGAAAAAATCCCCTTTCCCCTTTAGTCTATGAAAGGAATTTTCCACACCAAAAATATGGCAGAAAATGCACCTTTGGACGTCTTATGCACAGTTATTTCCAAATCGTATACAATTTTTTCAACTTATTCATGTGGAAAATTTTTAGGCTTGTACACAAGTGTTTCCAATCATTTCACGATTTTTTTAATTTGTCAACAAGGAAGTTATCCACATATTTTCTTCTTCATCACCCTGTAGGTTGATTCTTTCCGTCATACCCAAATTATCAGATATTTGTGTCGACAAAATGATTATAAAAGAACTTCAGAAGTTCAATATTTTTCGGAACAAAACGGAGAATCTATGATATAGTCCCGAGTTGGACAGTTAGTAAGAGCAAGAACTCCGAACCCCATTGGAAATAGTGGGAATCGGAGTTCTTTGTTCTTTTGAAAATGTAGTATTTTTTAGCCTCTTTCAACGAGTTTTAAAATTTTTTTCATTGTTTTCTCAGACAGGAACTCGTAATCCGTTCTGAATCCGAAGGCATCATGCAGAGCATCTGTGATTTCCGTTCTTGTATAGGCACTCAGGTATCCAAGATCTCGCAGCCGATAAGCACTCATATCTCTAAGCGTGTGGAGAATCTGTTCTTCAGAGTATTTGCTTGCGACTTTCTTCTCTATGATTTTCAAGACTAGAAGTGAAAGGAAACAAGTAAGGAAATGGGCATTGATTCTGTCATCGTTTCTAAGATAAACAGGTCTTGCCTTGAATTCAGATTTCATTGTTCTGAAGGCGGCCTCAACCTGCCATCTCATTTTGTTGATGTGTAGAATCTCTTTGATGTCCTTTTCAAGTGTTGTGCACACTGCATAGAAACCATCAAACCTTGCTTCTGCTTCGATTTTATCTAAATCCAGGGAAAGTATCTTTTTACTTGCTACTTCGCCATCTTCTGTGACTCTTGTTTCAGATAAATATTTCTTTGGAGAGTTTTGATTTCTGGTTGCAGCGCTAAATCCATTCCTTACAATCTTTTCTGCTCGTGCAATCTGCTTTTCTCTAATGGTTTTCTGATAGTCACGCTCTTTGATGGAGTAGGACACAATCAGACGCTGTTCAAGTCCGTTTTCGTTGATCCATCTTTCTTTGTAGAAAATGGAATTCTTATGGAGCTGTTCGTCGATATCATCGATATTGTAAACATGATTCGAACCATTCAGTTTCCAGTCGTTAGGATCAAGTGCCCATTCACGAAGAAAGCTCTTTAATGTCTTCAACGATTGGGTGACTATGTAGGAACGACCGCTGATTGCGTTAAACTTTCTATTTTCGGTGCTTGCAAGACCGGCATCGGTACATACGATGAATTCAGATAAATTGAACTCTCTTAATATTTTCTTCTCGAGAGGTTTCAGGGTAGGCTGTTCATTCTGATTGCCCGCAAACATGGAAAAGCATAACGGAAATCCGTCTCCGTCCAGGAATAATCCCATTTGCACAATTGGATTCGGTCTGTGCTCTTTGCTTTTTCCATACTGCGCATCTCCGCGTCCTTCCTCAATTTCAAAGAAGTAATTGGTACAGTCATAGAAAAGAACTTCTTTGTTTCTGTCTATTAGCTTTTGGCTGTTTTCGTATACTGCAGCCTGTATCTCATCGGAATGGGCTGAAAGAACATCCAGGCTTCTGTAAACATGCTGTAAATCAAATGTGGGCTGCTGCAGAAATTTTGAAGCGTATTCGTAGGATGAGAACTTGGATGAAGGTGCAATCAGTCTTGTCGTAATCAGCATTTGAAGCACATCTGAAAGATTGTAACTGATTTTGTGCTGTTCTGATATGTTCTTGCATATTTTGTCAAGTTCCAACTGTCTGTAAACCATCTTAGGAAAAAGATAACCAATGTTGAAACTGGATTGTTTTCCTAAATCAAGCTGTTTGACCTCTGTAAAGGAAACATCAACGGACATGCAGCCCTGTACTTCAGCTTCGGTATAGATTCTGGCTTGCTCTTTAGCCCAGGCGATGACCTTGTCTCTGTCGTTATCATGCTCCGCAAGCAGAGAAGCCATGGAGCCTAATTTTACAACAATCTTAGAAGTTGTTTTGTTTTTGTTAACTCGAATGGATTTCGTAATGTACAATTGTTCGGCATTCTTGGATTTTGAAATGGTAAGTCTCATATCGTATTCCTCCCAACCACTATTATATCATAGAATGCCACAAAATGCCGCAATAATTTTCGAGGATTTGACAAAAAAATAGAGCTTTTTCAAGGCTCTCAGCGTTTTTTCTCTGATTCAACTGTCAAACTCCCGATATTGCAATTATCTTTTTTATCATGTATAATACTATAGAAAAATTGTATATTTTCGCAGATTTTGTTATTCTGCGAATAGAAATTGTTTTTCTGAAATCATTTTATACATCTATCTCAAAAGCAGCCCCTGCGAAATTCGCAGGGGCTGCTCAAATTTTAATGTTCTTCCATTATATTTGTCTCGATACAGTGCCGCAGGTACTATCTCCGCGGTAGTGCGTTTCCAATCAAACTTCGCTTTTGCTCGTTTTCTTGGTTGCACCTCCCATGAGACGTTCCACCAACCGCTTACGCAGTTGGGGATACGGCTTCAGGCAGTCTCTCTTCCATCATGTTCATGAGAGCATCGGTGGATTTCAGTTCATCTACCATCTTCGCGTCTGCTGCTGCCATGAATACAGGATTTACCGGAGTCAGCACGCCGCCCAGCACTTCGCCGATTTCAGCGTATTTGTACAGTGGCAGTGTATCGTCCATTTCCCAGGAAATATCCGATTCGTCTTCAAATCCGAACTCTTCTTCAAATATGTTTGCAAGTTCAGCTGCAATTTCCCAGTTGCTTAAGTCAACATCTTCAACAATTGCAGCTTCAACCGGCATCAATCTTCTTTCAGTATTGGTGAAAGTGCCGTCAGTGCTTGCAAAACCAGTGCCCGGAATGAATACGTCCGCTTTCTTCGCAGTTTCTGTTATATAAATATCGGAAACCATCAGGAATTCCAGACCGGACAGATCGAAACCTGCCGCAGCCGGATCTTCACCAAAGATAATCAGGCCCTTCACGCCTTCCATTGCCTCAGCGCCGGCACGGATACCCATGTCAACAAGACCCTGAGAGTTATTCTTCGGTTTTACACAGAGAATACCATCTCTAGGTTTTCCAATATGACCGGAAAGCTGTGCGATTTCAGCAACGAGTGCAGCCGCTTCATAAGACAGCACGTTCTGCTGGTATACGATCATCGCTTTCTTTGCCTTTGCATACAGTTCAGCTACTGCATTAATTTCATCGCAAACTGCAGCGTCTGCAACGGAAGCTGCGAATGCGTCGAAGCCTTCAGCGTCGCTCTTCTTGCCCATGTCAATCAGAGCTTTTGCAAGACCCTTTAAGAAAGCAGTGCTGTTATCAGTATCGATTACCTTTTCAGCAAAGGCGTAGGAAGTCTGGGTTTCCGGTGTATTGATTGCAATTACCTTAGCGCCTGCTTCTGCAGCCTGCTTGACCTTATTCCAGATGACAGGATTGTTCTTCTTGATGAATCCCGGCACCAGAATCACTTCTGTGGACAGAAGTTCATCGATGGCATTTGGAGAAGCATCCAGTCCCAGTACATCGGTCAGCGCATTCTTTCTGGTGTTGAAGCAGAAAGTCTTAGCCCCTGCAATGCGGGCAAATTTCTTCATCGCGTATGCTTCTTCGTTGGTATATCTGTCAGAAATCGCAACTGCGATAGAATCCATGCCGTGTCTTACCTTCACTGCTTCCAGCTTCTTAGCAGCCATCACGATTGCTTCGTGATAATCAGTCATGCGGAAATCGTCGCCGTCCTTAATCATCGGGTCAACTTCCTTGCCTTCAAGCACTGCAGCATCAAAGCCCCACTTACCTTTTCCGCAGCAAATGCCGGCATTGACATAACCTTCCCTGGAAGGATTTGCCTTAATCAGCATATCACCATAGGACTCTAAATCAAGGGTACAGCCTACGGAGCAGTAAGCGCAGGTGGTTTCAGTAATTTCTGTATCAAGAGGTACTTCCTTCTGTACAGTCTGTCTTTCCTGCAGCGCACCTACCGGGCAGACGCTGACACACTGACCGCAGGATTCACAGCCGGACTCAGCCAGCGGTTTTTCCAGGTTCGGTTTTACAACAGTGTCAAAACCACGCTGTACAAGGCCCAGAGCGCCAACGCCCATTACCTCATCGCAGACTCTTACGCAAAGTCCGCAAAGGATACACTTGTTCGGGTCTCTTACGATGAACGGATGATCATCGTTAAACTCGATCATGTTTTTGTCCCCTGCAAATCTTTCAGGTTCTACATCATATTCGTTTGCATAGTCAATCAGCTTACATTCAAAATAGTCGTGGCAGCCGCATTCCAGGCATCTGGAAGCTTCTGCTACTGCCTGATCCTCTGTCAGTCCGTCAAAGATGACTTCGGAGAAGTTATCTTTTCTCTCTGCAGCAGTCAGCTGATCAGCCTTTTCTCTGCAAAGTCTTTCTCTATCTTCAAAGGTCTTTTCTGTTACATCGTCTCTTTCTACGAAGAATGGCTTTTCGTAGCTTACAGCCTCGCCGTTCAGGTAGGAATCGATCACAACTGCAGCTTTGCCTGCGTCTGCGATTGCTTCCACTGCGATGGAAATCTTGTCGTTACCGCAGTCACCGCCTGCAAATACGCCAGGAATGCTTGTCATGAAAGTATCCGGATCGTATGCGATTGCGTTCTTTCTGGTCTTATCTACATCAAACGGCGTAGCATCTACTGCCTGACCGATTGCCAGAATTACAGTATCTACGTCGATGGTTTCAGTCTTGCCTTCTACCGGAATCGGCTTTCTTCTGCCGGAAGCATCAGGCTCACCCAGTTCCATGACCTGCAGAACCATCTGTTTTACGTGGCCGTTTTCATCCTTGATGATTTCAAGCGGGTTCGTCAGGTTCTTGAAGATTACGCCTTCCTCTTCACCCTCTTCAATCTCAATTCTGTCAGCAGGCATTTCGTCCTTGGTTCTTCTGTAAATATTGTAAACTTCTTTTGCGCCCAGTCTTACAGCAGTTCTGCAAGCGTCCATTGCGGTGTTTCCGCCGCCGACGATGGCAACTTTTTCACCGAAGTCGATGTGCTGGTTTCTAACAACCTTTCTCAGGAAGTCGATACCGCCGATTACACCGTCAGCGTCTTCTCCCGGACAGCCAACTCCGGTGGATACCCATGCGCCGACACCCAGAAGTACTGCGTCGTAATCCGCTCTGATTGTATCAAAGGATAAATCTTCGCCGACTTTACAGTTCGACACGATTTCAACACCCATAGATTCGATGATATCGATTTCTGCGTCCAGAACTTCTTTCGGCAGTCTGTATTCAGGAATACCGTAGCGAAGCATACCGCCCAGTTTCGGCATTGCGTCGAAGATAGTAACTTCGTGGCCTTTCTGTCTCAGGAAATATGCTGCGGAAAGACCCATCGGGCCGCCGCCGATGATTGCCACGGATTTACCGGTTTCCTCTTCGATTTCAGGAACAAATACAACGTCCTCCATCATATCGTAGTCAGCAGCAAAACGCTTCAAGGCTGCAATGCTGATCGGTTCGTCTACAAGGCCTCTTCTGCAGGCATCTTCACAAGGATGCGGGCATACACGTCCGATGGAAGCAGGAAGCGGAATGCGATCCTTAATCAGTTCGTTAGCAGCTTCAAATTCGCCGTTAGCGATAAGACCTACATACCCCTGGCAGTCAGTTCCTGCAGGACAAGCCAGAGCGCAAGGCGCTTTACAGTCACCGTTGTGGTTGGAAATGAGCAGCTCCAGATTGGTCTTTCTGGATTCTACGACTCTGTCTGTATTTGTCATAACTACCATGCCCGGCGCTACTGTAGTTGCGCAGGCTTTGCAGAGCTTAGGGTTTCCTTCAACTTCTACAACACAAAGTCCGCAGGCACCGTAAATGGCAGTTCTTTCATCATAGCAAAGAGTAGGGATAAAAATATCATTATCTCTGGCCACTTCTAAAATGGTCTGTCCAGGAAGTCCAAATACTTCTTTGCCATCAATATTCATTCTGAATTTATTCATGTGTATTCCTCCTCCCTACTTTTTCTCAATTGCGCCAAACTTGCAGTTTTCCATACACTTGCCGCACTTGATACACTTAGTCTGGTCAATGACATGCTGACCCTTTACTTCTCCGCTGATAGCGCCCACAGGACACTTCTTGGAACACAGCGTACAACCCTTACATGCGTCTGTAATTTCGAAGGAAATCAGTTCCTTACATGCTTTTGCTGTACATTTTTTATTGTAAATATGGTCTTCATATTCGTTTCTGAAATATTTAATGGTAGTCAGAACCGGGTTTGGCGCTGTCTGACCCAGACCGCACATAGCGCCGTCCTTAATCTTAGCTGCCAGTTCTTCAAGGAGTTCGATATCCCCGTCCTTACCTTCACCGACAGTAATTCTTTCTAAGATTTCCAGCATTCTCTTGGTACCGATTCTGCAGTAGTTGCATTTTCCGCAGGATTCTTTCTTTGTAAAGTCAAGGAAGTATCTTGCCATGTCTACCATACAGGTATCTTCGTCCATAACGATCATACCGCCGGAACCTACGATAGCGCCGGTCTTGTTGATATCTTCATATGTAACCGGTGTATCGATTAAATCAGCCGGAATACATCCGCCGGAAGGTCCGCCCATCTGTACAGCCTTAAACTGCTTATCCTGCTTGATACCGCCGCCGATACCGAAGATGACGTCTTTCAGAGGAAGCCCCATTGGAACTTCAACAAGTCCACCCTTCTTAATCTTTCCAGCAAGAGCGAATACCTTAGTTCCCTTGGACTGCTCTGTACCCATTGCGCCGAAGGCCGCACCGCCGTTTGCGATAATCCAAGGCACGTTGGCAAAGGTTTCTACGTTGTTGATGTTAGTAGGCTGCTGCCAGTAACCCTTTGCTGCAGGGAAAGGCGGTTTCAGTCTAGGCATACCTCTCTCACCTTCCAAAGATGCGATCAGCGCAGTTTCTTCACCGCAGACAAATGCGCCGGCGCCGGCTTTGATTCTGAGGTCAAAGTCATAACCAGATCCGAAGATGTCCTTGCCCAGGAAACCTTTTTCTCTTGCCTGTTCCATAGCGTTTTCCAGTCTCTTGATTGCCAGCGGATATTCAGCACGACAGTAGATGATACCTTCTGTAGCGCCCATAGCAAAGCCGCCGATAATCATACCTTCAATCAGTGCATGAGGATCGCCTTCCAGAACGGATCTGTCCATGAATGCGCCCGGGTCACCTTCGTCGGCATTACATACGATGTATTTGTCTTTTCCAGGATTTCCTTTTGCTGCATTCCACTTAAACCAGGTCGGGAATCCTGCGCCGCCTCTTCCTCTGAGGCCGGAAACCTTGATTTCTTCGATTACCTCGTCCTGGGTCATGGAAGTTACGACTTTCTTCGTTGCTTCATAGCCGCCCACTGCCAGATACTCATCAATCTTTTCAGGATTAATCAAACCGCAGTGTCTCAGAACGACTCTCTTCTGTTTTTCGAGGAACTGTTCATCCTCAGCAGAAATCGCGTATTCTGCAACAGGCTTTCCGCCCTTTAGATGCTCCTCTACGATTTTTTCTACTTTATCCGGCTGTACCTTGACGTATCTGGTCATATCGCCGTTGTCTTCATAAACATCTACAATCGGTTCCAGATAGCAGGTTCCGACGCATCCTGTAAAATCCAGTACAGCGTCAACGCCGTGTTTTGCAATCTGTTCTTCAAATGCAGCCTGGGTTTTCTTCGCACCTGTTGCAATACCGCAGCTGCCCTGTCCAATAATTACTTTCACGCTCGCACCTCCTAAGCTCTTTCTTTGATTTCAGCCAGAATCTGCACTACTTTGTCTTTGGTAAGATTTCCGTAGGTTTCATCTCCGTCAGCGCTCTGAATCATCATAACCGGTGCCAGAGAGCAGCAGCCAAGACAGGCTACATTATTTAATGTAAAGATACCGTCTTCGGTGGTTTCTCCGTCCTTTATGCCAAGATATTCGCAAACTGCTTCTTCAATCATTTCAGAGCCATTTACGTGACAGGCTGTACCCTGACAAAGCATAATCAGATTCTTGCCGATCGGCTGTAATCTGAACTGCGCGTAGAATGTGGCTACGCCGTAAATTTTTGCCGGTTTGATGCCGGTCGCTTCTGAAATGTGATTGATTGCGTCAATGGAAAGATATCCATAGATGTCCTGGGTCTTCTGCAAAATTGTAATCAGACTGCCAGGCACTTTGGCGTACTTGTCTAAAACCGGCTGCAGTTCCGCAAACTGCTCGTTCCGACTTCCGCCGCAGCAACAACATTTTTCACTCATTTTGTGTTTCCTCCTGTTTTCATGAATTGTTAAAACAAGCGTACCTTTGCCGGTGCAAAGGTGGTTTTCCCATTTTGAAACTATAGCTTTCATTATACTTTTTTTTTGGTCGGAATGCAATGGTTTCAGAATTTATTTATTAATTAACAGAAAATTGTTCACAAATTCACAAAGATGTTGGAAATTGCATGTAAAGAACAGTCCTCAGGCAAGGGCTAAAAATGCGGATACTCGCTAAAAGTATCCGCATAAATTGCTGTAAAACTATACTTATTTTCCACACATTAACATGGCCGTCGCTGCAAAGATTTCAACACCGTAAAGAAGCGCATCTTCATTAATGTTTAAAATCGGGCTGTGCAGAGTTCCTGTTTCCTGTCCCTCCTGGGCGCAGCCAAGCATAAACATTACGCCTGGTACTTCCTCCTGATAATAGGCAAAATCCTCCGAGCCCAAATGGGGCCGCTCAATGTGATATACTTGTTCTTTTGTGTCCAGCACCTGCTCAGCGGCATCGATGACAATTTTCGTAAGTCTTCCATCATTATTGACAGAAGGAAATCCCGGAATAAATTCAATTTCGCCCTGTCCGCCAAATGCCTTTGCCGTATGTTCCACAAGTTCTTCCATGCGGGCGCGGATTTTCATCTTGTCGCCTTTTTCTACACAGCGTATCATGCCTTTCATCTCTACAGTGTCAGGAATTACATTAATCGCTTCTCCGCCCTGTATCTGGCAGATAGAAAAGGTCGCGACCTGAAAAGGCCCCACATTGTTACTCAGTATCGAATCCAGCGCTGTCACTACATGGGATGCTACAACTACAGCATTGACCCCCATTTCAGGTTCTGATGAATGGGCGCTCTTTCCATGAATTCTGATGAAAAACTCATCGTCCGTTGCTGATAGATGACCCGTTTTAATTCCGATGGTTCCGCAAGGCAGATCAGGCATCATATGAAGCCCGAAAATCCCCTCTATCTCAGGATTTTTAAGACCTCCATCGTTGATGACACACTTTGCGCCTCCGTTTGCTTCTTCGCCCGGCTGGAATATAAATCTAATCGTGCCGGAAAGTTCTGCCTTCATCTGAGAAAGTAAAAGCGCAGTGCCCAAAAGCACAGCCATATGACCATCGTGGCCGCAGCCGTGCATCAGCCCGACCTTCTCCGACTCAAATGGAAGCCCTGTTTCCTCTAAGATAGGAAGAGCGTCCATATCTGCCCGAAAAGCAATAGCAGCGCCCGGCTCCGCACCTTGCAGATCCGCGATAATGCCGGTTCCTCCAACATTTCGCTGCACCTGATATCCCATCTCCGAAAGGGCAGCGGCAATATAGTCAGATGTGTCGAACTCTTCAAAGGAAAGTTCTGGATGGCAGTGAAAATGCCTTCTCCAGGCCACCACCCTTTCGTGATTTTCTTTCGCAAGTTCTTCTATTTCTTTTAAATGCCTCATCTCTTCGCCTCGTATCTGATAAACTATATCTTATAAACTGTTGATTCTCTCTAAAAGCTGCCGGGTAGTTTCACAATTCGCATAGATAAATTTAATTCCCTGCAGCGCGCGGTCATGACGTTCCTGACTCATGGCAGTCATGGCATCTTCAATCATGTCCACCTCATACCCCAGGTCTGCCAGGTCGCGAATCGAGGTGCTGACACACTGGTCCGTATAAAAACCGACTACGATTACTTTTTTGATGCCCAAATTGCGCATTACTCTATCAATCGGTGTTCCGACGCAGATACCTGAACAGGTCTTATTCAGAACGATTTCTCCATCGAGAGGCTTTGCTTCCTCACAAAATTCTGACGCCATGCCTCCCGGCGGATAATACATGCCGGCAGAAGCATGCAGTCTGCCCGTATCCTTGCCGTCAAGGAGCATCGACTGGATACGCACATGAATCGGGCGAACCCCTTTTTCTCTGCAGGCGGTAAGAATACGTTCAATATTTGCAAGGGCCTTGCTCGTATTTTCCTCCAGCTGATCTAGAACCGGCATCAGCGGCTGTGTATCGATCCCCATGGCACGATACCCCTCTACAAAATATTCTTTTGTGACACACTTCTGCGCATCGATGATGACCAGCGCTGTATCCTGCGGGCTGACTTCTACCGGTGTGTTATATACCGCGCCTGACAGCTGTCCATAGTACTGTGCCGCAAATTCATTTAAAGCTTTGTTGTTATCCATCTCGTTTCCTCCTTGTGCATATCATGCGAGCTTTTTTATTTCTTTGCAATATATTACAGCAAGGATTGTGCCAACTTATCTTTCCTTGATTTTTCAAGGTTTTTATGCTAATTTTCCGATCCTGTTCTCCGGTTTTGCAATATTTTGCCGCAACAAACTGCATTTATTGCAATAATTTGCACAATCAAATTCCATATTTTTTACATTTATAATATAGGGTTCGAATGGGAAGACCCAGCATGACAGCCGCTTTATTTTTGTCGCCCTCACAGGCTTTCAGGGCCTGCTCTATACATCGCCGCTCCGTCTCTGCAACTGCATCGTGCAGGTTTACAGGGACGTCCCCATTGAGCACACCCTGTACTCCTTGCGCACTTTGCGCACCTTGTACCCTTTGTGCATCCTGCGCCCCCTGTACACGGGATGCGGGTTCCCTTTTCCTTGGAAGTCTGTATTCGCCTAAAAGGGCCTGCTCTACAGCCTCAGCCTCAAGACAGGAAACGCTTGGCTCAAGGTTGATAAAGGCTCTCGAAAGAACATTTTCCAGTTCCCTGACATTACCATTCCATTCTTCCTGCTGCAGAAGCGTGACAGCCTCTTTCGATACCGACTCTACATTTCTCCCATAAAATTCATTGTACTGCTGCAGAAGATATGCAACAATATAAGGAATATCTTCCTTCCGTTCCCGAAGAGGCGGGATATGCAGCGGAAATACATTGAGCCTGTAGTAAAGATCCTCTCGAAAACTTTCCTCTGCTATCATCTTTTCAAGAGGCTTGTTTGTCGCGCAGATGATTCTTACATCGACTTTAATCGGCTCCACTGCGCCTACAGGCATAATTTCTTTCTCCTGCAGAGCGCGCAGCAGTTTCACCTGCATTCTGGGTGAAACATCGCCCACTTCATCCAGAAAGAGAGTGCCCTTATCGGCCTCCTGAAACAGTCCTTTGCGTCCTCCCCTGAGGGCGCCTGTAAAAGCGCCTTCCTTATAGCCGAACAACTCGCTTTCAAGGAGCTCCTCCGGCAGAGAAGAACAATTGATTTTAACAAATTTTTCATTTCGTCTCGGGCTGTTATTGTGAATGGCATTGGCAAAAATTTCTTTACCCGTGCCGCTTTCACCTCTGAGCATAATCGTTGCCGGCGTCATCGACGCGACCTTTGCCGTTTCAATGACATGAAGCATAGATGGACTTTGACCGATAATATCTTTAAAAGTGTATTTCGTCTGCGCCTTGCGCAGTTTTTGATTGACCCGGTCAAGTTCACGTTTCAGCCGATTGATATCGGAGATATCGTGATACACAACCACTTTTCCAATGGGTACGTTATCTATGCAGATGTCCTGTCCTTCCGCCACCAGTTCTGTGCTGCTGCGTCTGATCATCTTTTCGTATGCCTGATTTGAATAGAGAGTTCGTCCGCCGGTATCCTTGACACAGACTGCATTCTGCATCACATCAAGAACCGCGCGGCTTTCTGAAATCAGAGATTCAAGCCTTTTGTTCATCGCACTCCCTCTTCTTCCCGCCAAAGTCAAGTTCCGTCACAAAGAGCGCCGCCATCATAACACCTGCGCCCAGATAAGATTTAAAAGTCAGCACCTCTCCCGCAAAGAAGTAAGCAACCACCGCCGCAAAGACCGGCTCCAGCGTAAAGATAATGCCTACATGGGCCGCAGTGGTATACTGCTGCGCAATGGCCTGTACGATAAAAGCTACACCGGTACAGAACACCGAGAGAAAAATTACGCTGCCCCAGATCATCGGCGTTGTCGGTAAGTGGGGCTGCTCAAAGATAAAAGACATGACGAGCATATAGATGCCGGTAACTCCAAGCTGAAAAACGCCCAGCTGGAATGCGTCCACCTCTTCATGGGCCACAGCCCTTTCCGTCAGAATCAGATCCACAGCGTAAGCAGTGGCACCCAGAACACACAAAAGGTCTCCCCGCAGGTTTGCCAAATTAATAGAAAAATCGTCTTTCAAAGTCAGCATCATAATCCCGATTAAACTCATCGTTACCGCAAAAATAATCTTCTTCTGCGGTTTCTTGCGCAATACCAGAATTTCAATCAGCGGTACAAAAATCACCGTCAGCGCACAGAGAAATCCTGAATTTGACAGAGTCGTATACTTGACTCCAAAGGTTGCGCCGATATAGACAAAAACCAATACCGACCCGATTAAAAGGCTGTACTTTAGAGTCTGCCGGTTCACTGTCTTTAATTTTCGAAAAGTCAAAAGTCCTCCAATGACAAAAGCACCTAAAAACCGGTAGGCATTGAGGGTAAAAGCACCCATATCTGTCAAAGAAACGTCCATCAAATAATAAGATACGCCCCAGCAAAGGGTCACCAGCACCAACAGAAAATCCGCCCGCAATTGTTTATTCATTTCCTAAAAATCTCCTCACCTGTTAAATACCTGCAATAAATAGTTCCAGCGCCATGCGGCTGTCTAAAAGACCCGTCTTAATCTGTCTGTCCACCTCGTAAATGGCGGACAGGGTTTCTTTCAGCTTTTTCTGCGTGTACTTCGCTGCATAAGGCATCAGCTTCTTGATTCGAAATTCACTGCCCCCCAGTTTCTTGTGCATCGCGGAAAGATCAAGACCGTCGTCCCTGAGTTCCTTTACAGACAGCAGCAGTTCAAACTGAGATACAATGACCCCTATGATAGAAAAGGCGTCCTTTCCGCTGTATAAAATGTTATATAAAATCTGAAAAGCTCGGTCCTTTTGATTAGCAGTAATTGCATCCAGCATGTCAAATACGAAAGTATCCAAATCACCGCTGACCGTACGCATAATGTCCTCCTCCGTAACCTTCATGCCATCGCTGTGGGCAATGACTTTCTGAATATCATTGGCAAAGTGAAACAGTCTGTAGTCACTTTCTTTATTAAAATACCCGGTAGCTTCAATCAGCGCGGATAAAGCCGCAGGCCCTATTTCAATCCCTGCCTGCTTAAACCGCTTTTTCGCAAAAGAGGACAGCTCCGCTTTATCAATTTTGTCAAAGTCGTAGCACTGAGCAGATTTTTTCAGCGCGGCAGAAAGCACCGCAGTCATCTTCACTTCTTCTGCCGAAAAGATCAAAATGGTCTGATCATTGCTTTCCTTTATATAATCAGCAAGTTCCTTGATTTCCTCTTTGGGAAAACCCTTGGCGCTGTCGCTTGCCAGGGGTTTAAAATTTCTGACCCACACAATGCGCCGGGCTGAAAACATAGAAAAAGTCTCCGCGGCCTCTATAATTTTGCTGCAGGAGGTCTCCTCCCCCTCTAATAATACATAGTCCATGGAAAGGGTCGCCGGATTGACATATCTCTTGACCAGGGTCTCCACCGCCCATTTTACCAGATACTGCTCCACGCCGTACATCAAAAGAACCTTGCCTATGTCATCTTTTTTCAGATTCTCTGAAAAGATTTTAAAACTGTGTTTTACGGGTTTTTTGTACATACTGAAAGTTTACCTCGTCTATCTATAATTCCAACGGCTCCGTCCAAATCCGTTCTGAATACCATTGTACCAGATTTCCTTAATTTTTCAATGACCTTCTCCGCGGGGTGTCCGTAATTATTTTTTCCCACGCCGATGACCGCTATCTTCGGCTGCACTTCCGCAAGAAACCCGTCGCTGCTGCTGTAAGGACTCCCATGGTGTGCCACCTTCAAAACATCTGCTTTCAGTTTTCCCGTCCCGCGGTACTTTGCAAGAAGCATACGCTCCCCCTCTTCTGTAATATCGCCTGTGACCAGCACCGTAAAATGCGCCAGATGCACTTTAAAAATCAGGCTGTTCAGATTTTCATCGCTCTCATCGCAAGTTCTTTTTTCATCGGGCCATAAAATCTCAATCCACTCTTTGCCTCCAAGGCGAATCACCTGCCCTGCCTTCCCCTCTGTCAGCATATGGGAAACCGGATATGCCTCCGCCAGCTGACACAATCCCAGGTAATGGTCCGTATGCAGATGGGTCGCGGCAGCCAGGTCTATATGAGAAATCCCGTTTTTTAAAAGATAAGGTTTCAACGTCTTTTCTCCGACATTATATCTGATGCTGCCCCCTCCGTCCAATAGTACCTGACGTCCTCCCGCGTCTTTCAGGTGTATACAGTCGCCCTGCCCCACATCGACAAAAACTACCTGCGCACGGTCAAAGGGACTTGCACTCATCACTGCGCTCATCATCACCGCCATGCCCGTCAGCACTATCCCTTTACCCAGAGCCTTCCAGTCCCTTCTACGCACATAGACTGCAAAAAACTCCGAAGCAAGAAAAAATCCGCCCCCGTAAAAAAGTACAAGAAACCAGAGGGGCGGCGAAACCATATCAAAAGCCAGCTTTCCGCCCGCTCCCAAAAATCCGTTTGCCCGCACCATCATCTGCACAAGGCCTTCCAGTACAACTCCCGCTCCGGGCGTTATCACGCCGGAAAACAGGTACACAAAGAAGGCTCCTGCCCCAAAGGGCACGATGATGGACGCCAGAAACACCACCGGAATATTGCAGACTAATCCGGCAAAAGAACAGAGATTAAAAGTATACGCCATATAGGGCAAAAGCCCCAGCTGCACGCTGAGCACAGCCGCCGCGCCCTCTTTCACGTATCTGCCCAGTACCGGCGAAAAAAACGCCATAGAAAGAACTGCCAGAAAGGACATCTGAAACCCTGCACCGAAGATTACGTACGGGTTTTTTAAAACAGAAAAAAGCGCCGCCGCGGCAAGGGCTGTCGGCAGATCGTATCTTCGCTCCAAAAGATTCGCGCCCATAGTAAGAAAGATGAGGAATACCGCTCTGCTTACCGAAACCGTCCACATGGCAGCCGTGCCGTAAATCAGCAGTACCATGACAAATCCTGCCGTCAGCAGACAGCTTTTTCTTTTTTTGTATAAAGCGCGGTATACGCCGTACAGCATCCCCACATGCAAGCCGCTGACCGCAAGCACATGGGCGGTGCCGTTTCTTCTAAAGTTTTCGTAAGTTTCCTCCTCCAACGCCTTCGTGTCGCCGAAAAGAATCCCTTTCAGCATCGCGGCACCTTCCTCGGACATAGAAAGTCCTTCTATCAGCTGTTCTCGCTTCATAAAGATAGCGCCCTTTACCCTGCCTGCCAGATGCTGAGGTTTTTGAACAACGCGAAAAGAATCCACTGCGGCTGTATAGTGAATCCCTCTCGATTTCAAATAAAACCGGTAATCGAAAGTTCTGGGATTGGATGCGCCGCGGGGAATTTCTGTCTGCGCAGAAAAAGAAATCCTGCAGAAAAGAAGCTGCTCATAATGGTCTATGGGCCGATTATACCGGCACAGCAGCTTCTCTCCATCGATGCTGCAGTAAATGCGGTACTGGTCTTCTTTGACTTTTTCAATTTCAACGACTTCACCGGAAAATCGCACCTCTTTTTCTAAACCTATAGAAAACACACTATCTGCCGCACCGGCTCCTTCCAGGGACAGCAAAATACCCCCTGCCAGAAAGGAAATCAGCAGAAGCAGAAAAAATTTCTTTTGCGCGTGGCTGCTTTTCTTCATCAGAAATAAAGAGGCTGCCACACAGACTGCTGCCGCCGGCAGGTGAATGTTTTCCAGAAAACAGGCGCATACAATGCCGCAAATGACAGCGGTTGTCATTGATAATAATTTTCGTCTCATGGTTTCCTCACAAGACGTACAAGTTCCAATTTCAGTTTACTCTATGATTGTGTTGTGATCCTGTCGTTTTAAAGAAATTATTGTGAAATATGGAAGTAAAATACATTATAAATTTGAGAAAATATGAAATATCCTTTAACTTTCGTGGTGAATTATGGTATACTAAATAGAAGTATTATTTTCGTAAGAAAGGAATGCAATATCTATGCGTAGCGATAGAAACAAAAGATCAAAATCAAAACTAGCGAAACAGCAGGTTTCGGAGCAGTCCGTTATGCACGCTGACAGCACCACTGCTGTCTCCACCATCAAGAACAAGAAAAAGAAACACAGACTTAACTGGAAACGGTTTTTTCTGTTTTTATTCTGTATATTCCTGCTGGTTTGCATCGCGGTAGGTATTTACGTCGGCCGCGCGATTTCTGCAGCCCCGGATATTGATACCAGCGAGATTTATACGATTCTGTCCGAAAGTACGGTCATTTACGACGATGAAGGTAACGAAATCGACACCGTATTCTCTGAGCAGAACAGAACCAATGTGGAATATAAGGATCTTCCGCAGGATTTAATTGACGCTGTCGTGTCTTTGGAAGATAAGACCTTCTGGGATCACCACGGATTTAACTTTATCCGTATCCTGGGCGCAATTAAGGAGTCAATCTTTGGCGGCGGGCAGATCAGCGGAACCAGCACCATCACCCAGCAGCTTGCCAGAAACCTGTTTTTAAAGGACAAACAGTTCGATTACGACCTGACTCGTAAAATTCAGGAAGCCTACTATACCGTGATTATAGAAAAAGAGCTTTCCAAGGAAGAAATCCTCACCGCTTATCTGAACACCATCTATTTTGGATACGGCAGCTACGGCGTGCAGGCAGCTTCCCATGCATATTTTTCCAAAGACGTTAAAGATTTATCTTTGGCACAGTGCGCAGCTCTTGCTTCCCTTCCGCAGGCACCGGATGAATGTCAGCTTGTTGAATTTGTCGGAAGTCAGGACGTTTCCGCAAAGGACAAGAACATTTTAAAGACCAATTCTAGAGGTACTTACATCGCCAACGATGCCAGCAAGGAACGCAGACTCACCTGCCTTTCCCTCATGCTGGAACAGGGCTATATCACACAGAAGGAATACGACAAAGCTTCTTCCACCAAATTAAAGAAGATGCTGAATCCGACTTATAACAGTATTTTAGAAAAGTCCGCGTACTTTGAGGACTATGTCATCGACCAGGTAATCGAAGCCCTGATGAAAGAAAAAGAATGGGACTACGATACAGCCTGGAACAAGGTATATAACGGCGGTCTGAAGATTTATTCCACTTTAGACGCACAGGCGCAGCAGGTCATCGAAACAGAGTTTGACAACGACGCAAACTTCCCTGCTTCCTATACTTACAGCACGCCGAATATGGATTCCTATGACAGCTACTTCGACGCGGACGGTAATTTTACCTTGCGGAAAGGTGAATTCTTAAAGCGCAAGGACGGCGGTCTGGTTATTAAAACCGGCAAGCGCCTCAACGTATACGAAACGACCGTAAACGGAGAAACCGATTACAGCATCGAATTCAAGAACATGTACAAATACGAGAATGGCTCCCTTTACACCATCAGCGGCGGTTTTATCAACATCCCGCAGAACTATAAAATTATGAACAAAAAGGGAAACATTCAGATTCCGGCAGAGTTCTTCGAAGACGAAGATTATAAAGATTTCTTTATCTTCAATGATGATGGAACCATTACCATTCCATCGGCTTCCTACACGCTGAACCAGCAAGTGGTTCAGCCGCAGGCTGCTATGACAATTGTAGAAAACTCCACTGGTTATATCAAAGCCATGGTCGGCGGCAGAAAGACTGCCGGCAGAAGACTCCATAACAGAGCAATCAGTCCGGAGCAGCCGGGTTCTTCTATCAAGCCGTTGGCTGTATACTCCGCTGCCATTGCTCAGAGTGCAGAAGAAGCCGCAAATGGCACAAAGCATCAATTCACCAATTTCAAAATCGACAAACAGGGCGATAAACTTTGGGGCTACTATTTGACACCGGCCTCCATCGTCATCGATGAAAAAACCACCATCAACGGCAAGGTCTGGCCGCAGAACGCAGGAGGCGCCGGCTACTCTGGTCCGATGACCATGCGCTCTGCCCTGCAGCAGTCAATCAACACCTGCGCAGTTAAAATATTCCTTCAGGTTGGCGCGGATTATTCTGCAAACCTGGTAGAAAAATTCGGTATCACAACTTTAGAACGTGAAGGCAGCGTCAACGACATGAACCCTGCAGGTCTTGCCCTGGGCGGTCTGACCAACGGCGTCACTACACTGGATATGGCCAGTGCCTATACAGTATTCCCAAACAACGGAACCCGTCGTGAGACCACCGCTTTCACCAAGATTGTAGACAGTCAGGGAGAAACCCTTGTTGACCGCACTAAGACAAAGAGGTATCGCGTTTTAGATTCTGGTGTCGCATGGATTATGACAGATATGCTGAAATCCGTTGTATCACAGGGTATCGGCTATCCTGCCGCGATTTCCGGCGTACAGGTCGGCGGCAAAACAGGTACCACAGACCATCAGGTGGATATCTGGTTTGACGGATTTACTCCGTCCTACTCCGCATCCCTTTGGATCGGTGTTGACCAGAACTGCAACGGTACAGAGATGAGCGGACCAGCCGCAAGGCTCTGGGGAAAAATCATGAATCAAATCGATGGTGCAAAGCAGGGCTCCTATAAGAGCATGCCGAGCAATGTCATCTCCTCCGGTGGAGAATATTACATTTCCGGCACTCAGGGTGGCGTCGGCAGTATCAAGGATTTAGAAAAGAAAGTTTCAATCTGTAAGGAAACCGGCTATCTGGCTACTCCTGATTGTCCTAAAACCGAAAAGAAAGGCTACTTCGACTTCGGAAATGAGGATGATATTCCAAGATACTACTGCCATAAGCACAACGCTGACCCGGAAAAATATCCAATCAACCCGGATGAAACCTACGTTCCATTCGTAAAGCCTGAGGACCCGAAAGAAAAAGATGACCCGGAGAAACCAAATCCGGACGATCCAAATCCGGACGATCCAAATCCAGATGATGGCAATGACGAAGAACAGGACGCCGCCTAAAAAACACCAATTAACCCATGATAAAAACGGCTTGCGCCAATAAGCGCAAACCGTTTTTCTTTTCAAAATATCTTCAAATCTGCAGCGGTCAGATGCCTCCGCAATGCAGAAAGCTCTTTACAGCACCTCTTTAAATTCCTTCACTCTTTCGGTCAGATCCACCGCTCCAAACACGGCAGAGCCCGCTACAAAGATATCGCAGCCGGCGCTTTTCACCAGCTCTGCATTATCAAGGGTAATACCGCCGTCTACTTCGATTGCGTAGTGATAGCCCTCCTCTTTGCGCAGGGTATCCAGCCTGCGAATTTTATCCAAAGCAGATGGAATAAACTTCTGTCCTCCAAAACCGGGATTCACGGACATCACCAGAACTAAATCCACATCGCTGAGCACACACTCCAAAGCAGAAATCGGTGTTGCAGGATTGATTGCAACCCCCGCCTTTACGCCGAAGGTCTTGATGTTCTGCAGGCTTCTGTGCAGATGTGTACAGGCTTCCTGATGCACCACGATGTATTCAGTTTTATCAGTTACAAAGTCACCTACGTACTGATCGGGATTTTCAATCATCAGATGCACATCGTAAGGCGCTGTATCCAATTTGTTCAGCCCTTTCATGACTGTCGCGCCAAAACTGATATTCGTCACAAAGTGCCCGTCCATTACATCGATATGGATGTAATCAGCACCGGCTTTACTGATTTGCTCTACCTGTTCGCCCAGTCTGGCAAAATCTGCCGACAAAATTGAAGGTGCAAGTTTACCCATGATTCGTTCTCCATTCTGCTGCAGGCGCAGCTTGTAAATTTAATATTTCTTTTTCTTTCTGATTTCTTCCATGTTGGCAAAGTAGGAATCGTACCGTACCCTGCTGATTTTTCCTTCTTCCAGAGCGTTTCTGACCCCACAGTCCGGTTCTTTCATATGTCTGCAGTTATCAAACCGGCAAAGGGAACTGAATGGCGCGAATTCCGGATAATACGTTGCCAGATTTTCCTCTGAGGCATCCAGAATATCAAAAGAAGTAAAACCTGGCGTGTCAAAAATCAGTCCGCCCCTTTCAGTTTCAAAGATTTCCACATGTCTGGTGGTATGTTTTCCCCTCTGGGTCTTCTGACTGACTGTGCCCGTTTCCATGTTCGCATGAGGAATCAGAAGGTTAGTAATGGTCGATTTTCCCACGCCGGAAGGCCCTGCGAAGGCCGCGCGCTTTCCTGCCAGAAGTGCAGACAGTTCCTCCATTCCCTCGCCTGTCTTTCCGCTAACAAAAACCATCGGATATACCTTGCCGTAAATATCCCGTATTTCCGCAAGTGCCGCGTCTTTTGCCAAATCACACTTGTTGACACAGAGGATCACATCTGTGTCCCAGTATTCTGCCATAATCAGGAACTTGTCTATGATGTGGAAATTCGGCTTGGGTTTCGTCGCCGCAAAGACCACAATAAAACAGTCCACGTTGGCAATAGGCGGTCTGATAAACTGATTCTTTCGCGGCAGAATCCGGTTGATGACGCCGTCGCCATCGGGTAGCACTTCTATCTCTACATTATCTCCAACAGCCAGGGTCACTCCCTCTTTTTTGAAAATGCCCCGGCCTTTGGTCTGATATACACCATCAGCGGTTTTTACGTAGTAAAAACCGCCGATTCCTTTCATGATAATTCCCTTCATGATTATTCTTCTTCTCCGCCGTCATCGTCTCCATTATCTCCTGGATCATCACCTTCATCTCCATTATTTTCAGGCGGCTCAGGCGGTGTTACCACCGGTTCACCCTTGCTGACCGTTATAATCACGGTGGAACCCTTTTCTACCTTGGTTCCTTCACCCGGCGAAGATCCAATGACGATATTCTTCGCATAGACGGTGCTTTCTTCATACTTAGGCTGCCCCATGTGCAGTCCTGCTTTTTCCAGCGCTTCTCTCGCCTTATCAAGGGTAATACCTGTCAGCGGCGGCACAGCCACCTTATCGGTGCCCTTACTGATGGTAATATCCACCTTTGAGCCCTTCTTTAAATCAGATCCGAAACCCGGATCCTGACTGATAATCTCACCGACCTTCGCGTCACTTTCAACTTCGTGGACGACGCCAAGTTCATAACCGGCGTTCTCAAGAGTAGCTTCCACAAAGTCTCTATTTTCATTATAGTTCATGCCGACGACGCTTGGCACCTGCCCATTAGGCTTGCCGTTGCTGAGGATTACAGTGATTGTATCGCCCTTGCTGACCTTTTCACCTTTTCTCGGATCCTGTGCCGCAATCTTGCCTTCTTCAATATCTTCACTGCTGATGGTTTGTTCATCGACTTCCATCTCCAGGCCCATTTCCTCCAGAATTGCCTTTGCCTCATCTGTGGTTTTTCCTTCTAAATCCGGCGCCTTTAACCCGCCGCCAAAGAACCCGCTTGCAAAGAGAATTGCCCCAGTCAGCGCAATGACGCCGATTACCGCCGCCGCAATAATCAGCGGCTTCTTGGACTTTCTTGCAGGTCTGTCATCATCGTCTGCCTTTACAGACTTTACAGGTTTCTGCTTCTTTTCCTTTTTCTTTTGAGGTTTCATGTCCTCAAAGATTTCATCTTCAAGTTCCTGATTCTGTCTCTGCTTCAGCCTGTTTTTCTCTTGGAATTCCTCAATATCTGAAGCAGCAAAGATAGAATCGCCAACCATCTTTGTCACAAAATCGATATTTCCCAATTCTTCAATCATTTCATCGGTATTCTTATAACGATTGGACTGGAACTTATCTGTCGCCTTCATCACCAGTTTTTCCAGTGCGGGAGGAATGCCCGACACCAGCTGTGACGGCGGCGTGATCTCGTCATTGATGTGCATCAGAGCCACCTGCACCGGATTTTCCCCGTCAAAAGGAACCTGACCTGTGAGCATTTCATAAAGAACAATGCCCAGTGAATAGATATCCGAGCGCTCGTCTACATAAGCGCCTCTGGCCTGTTCCGGTGAAAAATAATGGACTGAACCAATGACTCTGTTGGTTTCATTTGCCATAATGGTAGAATTGCTCACCGCTTTCGCGATACCGAAGTCCGCCAGCTTTGCAGTACCGTCTCTGGTAATCATAATGTTATGCGGTTTGACATCCCTGTGGATGATATTGTTTCTATGGGCAAGACCAAGGGCTGAAGCTACCTGACGGGTAATCTCAATAGCGCGTTTATAGTTCATCGGCGCTTCTTCTCTGATGATATCGCTGAGCGGCCGCCCATCGATCAGTTCCATTACGATAAAATTGATATCGCCTTCCTTTCCCACATCGTACACGCTTACAATGTTAGGGTGCTGCAGTCCCGCCGCAGCCTGAGATTCACGCTTAAAACTCTCCAGAAACGGCCCGTCCTTGGTGAATTCCGGCCGCAAGATTTTAATTGCTACATATCTGTTCAGCAGTCGGCATCTGGCTTTATAAACCACTGCCATGCCGCCTTCTCCAATTTTTTCAATTAGTTCATATCTCCCTGCAAGTAATTTACTCATCTGATATCATCCTCCGTCACTTTCAAGACTACCATCGTAATATTATCGCTGCCGCCGTTTCTGTTGGCAGCCTCTACCAGTTCGTTACAGATGTGTGTCATGGATTCTTCCTCAGTTAACCGGCTAATCAATTCGCCTTTTTCGACCTCTCCGTAAAGTCCGTCGGTACAGATTAATATGATATCTCCTGCATAAATAGGAACCCGAAAAAAGTCCGGCTCAATGTTGTAATCTGCGCCTACCGCTCTTGTAATCATATTCTTATTCTCATGTTTTTCCGCTTCTTCCTCTGAAATAATGCCGGCTTTCAGGAGTGTATTAACATAGGTGTGATCCTCTGTAATCTGAGTCAGCTGCCCGTCTCTGAGAATGTACGCGCGGCTGTCACCCACATTGACTATGTACATCTGATTATCCGCCATGTAGGCAATTACCACAGTAGTTGCCATGCCTTTATTTTTCTCAAAACGCTGTGACATCTCCAGAATCTTAAAGTTTACATCTTTCAGGCAATCCTCAAAGTACGCCCTGATGTCTTCTTCAGAAGAGAGTCCTTCCATAGAATTGGTTTCGACATATTTCGCAACGCCGTTCACACAGGTTCTGCTGGCAATCTCTCCGGAATTATTCCCCCCAACTCCGTCAGCGACAATAAATACCCTGTCCTTTTTCATGACAAAACAGGCATCTTCATTATTACTGCGCCTTTGGCCTTTGTCTGTCTTAAAGCCTACCTCCATATATAATCTCCTTTCAGCTTTTTTGCTTTTTCATCTTGCAGATATAAAATCCGTCCGTTTCATCGATATCCGGCAGATACTGACGCTCAAACAGCATTGTAAAATCCGGATTTTCCGCAAGAAAACGTTCTACTACTTCTGAATTCTCTGTTCGGTTTACCGTACAGGTACTGTAAACCAAAATCCCTCCCTCTTTTACATAGCAGCCGGCATTTGACAAAATCTGAAGCTGTTTTTCAGATAGGGCTTTTCCCGCGTCTGCAAGCTCTCTGTATTTGATTTCAGGCTTTCTCCGAATTACGCCAAGACCGGAACAAGGACCATCTACCAGAACACCGTCCGCTGTTTCCTTTAATTCTTCCCGCAGAGCACATCCGTCTCCTTCCGCTGTAACAATATTGGAAAGCCCCAGACGCTGCGCCTGTTGCTCTATCAATGCAAGTTTATGCTCATATATATCAAAAGCTTTTACAAGCCCTTTGTTTTCCATGATTTCAGCCATTGCCAGTGTTTTTCCGCCCGGCGCCGCGCAGATATCCAGAATCGTCTGTCCCGGCAAAGGACTCACTGCCTCTGCCGCAAGAACCGACGCCGTATCCTGCACAGAAAAAAGGCCCTCCGCGTATGCCTTCGTCTGCAAAAGTCCGCTGCCACTGACAAAGAGCACACGCTGACTCAAGGCAGTTTCTTCTACCTCAAAACCCTCCGCAGTCAGCATTTCCCTCAGAGATTTTCTGTCCGTCTTTGTCAGATTCACTCTAACAGAAAGCCTTGGACGGCTGTTTCCCGCCGCAAGAATCGCTTCTGCCCGCTCTTTGCCGTACTGGGAAAGGAACAAGCGAACAATCCACGGCGCATAAGAGTACTTCACGGAAAAATAAGAAATCAAATCCTCTTCCTCATCTGGCAGACGAATCTCTGCCCCTTTCTTCTGATAACCGCGAAGTACACCGTTGACAAAACCATCCCTGCCCGGCGCCAGCTTTTTGGCAAGCTTTACGGTCTCACCAATTGCCGCGTAGGGCGGAACTGATTCCATAAAAATCAGCTGATAAAGCCCCATGCGAAGCAGCGTCAAAACCTGCTTCTTTACACCGGAAAGCCCTTTGGGAATCAGGGACTTCAGAAGATAGTCAAGGTAGATTCGATTCTCCAAAACTCCGTATACCAGTTCCCGCACAAAAGCGGGATTATCCGGATTCTGCACTTTAATCTGTCTGTTCAGTTCCAGATTGGAATAGGCCTGATTTTTTTCAATTTCAAAAAGAACGGAATAGGCTGTTTTCCGATTACAGTCCATATCAGTCACGCCTTCCTCTGATTGCCAGAATCCTAAGCAGATTGGCAACTGCCACTGCAAGGGCTGCCACATAGGTCAGCGCGGCAGCGCTCAGCACTTTCTTCGCGCCGGTCTTTTCCTCCATGGTGACAATACCCAGCTCTTCCATCTGCACAATGGCCCTGTGGCTGGCGTCAAACTCCACCGGAAGCGTAATCAGATGAAATACGACTACCGCGACAAATGCCAGCACACCGATATTAAAGATCATATTGCCCATAGCGTACATCTCATAGCTCTGTCCGGCTAAAAGTCCCAGCCCAACGATAATTAAAATCCACGTAAAGCTGGACGCGAAGTTTACCACAGGCACAATAGCATTTCTGATTTTCAGAGGCGCATAGCTTCTGGCGTGCTGAATGGCATGTCCTGCCTCGTGACAGGCTACACTAATTGCCGCAACAGAAGAAACGCCGTACACATCCTGAGACAGACTCAGTGTTCTGCTTCTCGGATTGTAATTATCTGTCAGACTGCCTGGAATCTGACGAATCTCCACATCTCTAAGCCCGCTTGCGTCCAGTACTCTTCTTGCTGCCTCAGCACCGGTCATGTTCCTGTGATTGCGTACGGAAGAATACTTCCGAAAAGAACTTTTTACTTTAGCCTGTGCAAAGAACGCCAGCAACATAGCCGGCAGCAGAAAAATCAGGCTTGAACCTCCATAATAAAAATGAAACATTTCTTTTCCCCCTTTTTTACCCTAATATACAACCCGTTTCGATTTTGTTGCCGCGAAGATAATCCTTCACTGCAACTCGTTTCTTCCCGGGCATTTGAATCTCTGTAACGCGCAGAACCTGTCCATCGCCGCAGGCCACGTCGATGCCGCTGTCGGAAACGCAGATTACAGTTCCAGGCCCTTCAGAGGACGTCTTCCCGAAAGGCTCAGCGTTCCAGACCTTCATCACCACATCACCGTAGCTGCAAAATGCACCCGGCCACGGGTCAAAAGCGCGAATCTGCCGCTGGATTTCCACAGGGCTCTTCTGAAAGTCGATTTTACCATCCTGCTTGGAAATCATGCCTGCATAGCTTGAGAGACTGTCATCCTGTTTTTCCGGGGAAACCTCCCCTGCCTCAATGGACGGCAGCGTATCCACCAGAAGCTTTGCGCCCAGCTGCGCCAAATCATCGTGAAGCTGCTGACAGTTACGATTGCCAATAACAAGACTCGCTTTGCTGATCATATCGCCGGTATCAAGACCTACATCCATCTGCATGATGGTTACGCCGGTTTCTGTCTCTCCCTGCAAAATCGCATGCTGAATCGGCGATGCACCGCGAAGTTTCGGCAGAAGAGACGCGTGAACGTTGACACAGCCATATTTCGGCAGATCCAGAATTTCCTTCTGAATAATCTGACCGTATGCCACCACAACGATGATATCCGGCGCGTAGTCTTTCAGCGTCTGCAATACTTCCCCATCCTGTTTGATTTTTTCTGGCTGCAGCACCTTGATCCCATGGGCTGTTGCCAGTTCCTTAACTGGTGTAAACTGGACTTTCTTTCCTCTGTTCTTTGCTTTATCCGGCTGAGTTACCACATACCCCACCTCATGTCCGGCTTTTAAAATTTCTGCAAGCACCGGAACAGAAAAATCCGGTGTTCCCATGAAAACTACTTTCATTAATCTTCTACCTCTTCATCATACTCTGGTTCTCTGACGTTGACCGCTTTGTCAGTATAAAGAATGCCGTCCAGATGATCGTTCTCGTGACACATCACCCGGGCATCCCAGCCCTCAAAGTCGTAAATATGTTCTTCGCCATTAAAATCAAGCGCCTTGATTTTGATTCTTTCAGGCCTGTCTACTGTACCGACAAGCCCCGGCAAACTGAGACATCCCTCATCTCCGGACACTGAACCCTCCTGCTCTAAAATTTCAGGGTTAATCATATAGTAAATTTTGCCGCCGGCTTCCGGTTCTGCCACAAACATCCTGCGCATAATACCCACCTGCGGCGCCGCAAGACCGCAGCCCATCTGTTCGTGCATGGTTTCCACCATATCCTCCAGGGTCTGCCGAATGCGGTCTGTCACTTCAGGCACTTCTCTGCAGTGCTTTCTGAGAATTTCATCTCCCTCTAATACAACATTTCTAATTGCCATTTTCCATTCTCCTTTTATATGGTGCTGTACGGATTGACATCGATGGTCATCGCACAGCTGTCCCTATTTTTCTTTAAATTCTCGCCAAAACAACAGATACAGTAAATGTACTTGTTTCTAAGTCCTTTCGGGCATTTAATCAGTATGAAATAGCGAAAGCTGTCCTTGCCTTTGAAGTGGTAGGATGGCTTCGGCGCAAAGATGCTGCTCTCCTCTTCAATCCCGCAGCGAATCAAATAGGATCTGCAGTTATCCGCCGCCTCAAAAGCAGCCTCCTCTTTCTCGTCTGTAAACTCTACCAGAATCAAATCCGAAAAGGGCGGATAATCCATCATCTGTCTGATGGAGACTTCCATTTCAAAAAAGCCTTCATAATCGTGATTTGCCGCTGTAGTCAGCGCAAAATTATCCGGTGTATAGGACTGCACGATAACATATCCTTCCTCATCGCCTCTGCCTGCCCTTCCTGCAACCTGAGTTACCAGCTGAAAGGTTCGCTCTGTAGAGCGATAATCAGGAATGTGCAGACTGACATCGGCAGCAACGACGCCGACCAGCCCTACGTTCTTAAAGTCAAGACCTTTGGCAACCAGCTGGGTGCCGATGAGAATATCCGTCTTACCCTTAGAAAAATTCCCGATAATACGGTTTATTTCTCTGCCATTTTTGGCAGTGTCAAGATCCAGTCTTTCTACCGTTCTGTCCGGAAAGAGTTCCTTTGTAAACTCCTCCACCTTTTCGGTGCCTGAGCCAAAGTACTTAATATACTTGCTGCCGCACACAGGGCAGCTTGCCGGCACAGCAAACCTCTTGCCGCAGTAATGGCAGATTCCCGCATTCTCTTTCTTGTGATAAGTCAGGGAAATGCCGCATTCCGGACACTCCATAACCTGACCGCATTCTCTGCATGAGATAAAGGTTGAATAACCTCTGCGATTGAGAAACAGGATAATCTGCTGATCCCTGGCAAGGGTCTCTTCCATTTTACGGTAAAGTCTGTCACTGAAAACAGTACGATTGCCCTCTTTCAGCTCTTTTCTCATATCCACAAGTTCTACCGTGGGAAGAGGCGCGCTGTTATATCGCTGTTTTAAAGTGATGCGCTTATAAATACCCTCCTTCGCCCGCTGATAGGAAACCACCGACGGTGTAGCGCTGCCCAGAATCAATACGCCGCTGTAGTACATGAGCCGCTTCAGCGCGATATCTACAGTATCGTACTTCGGTGTCATATCCGACTTATAGGTCGCCTCGTGCTCCTCGTCCATGACGATAACGCCGATATTTTCAAGAGGGGCAAAGACGCCCAGCCTGGCACCGATTACAATTTTCGCCTTGCCGTCCCTGATTCTCTGCCACTCGTCAAAGCGCTCTCGCTTGGTCAGCTTGCTGTGCAAAACCGCGATTGCATCTTTGCTGAATCTGGCGACAAACCGGTCGATAATCTGTTTCGTCAGCGCAATTTCAGGCACCAGCATGATGGCAGTTTTACCCATAGCAAGTGTGCCTGCGATGACCTGCATATAGATTTCGGTCTTGCCGCTTCCCGTCACGCCATGAATCAGAAAACTTTCCTGCTGATTGGCTTTTACAGCGGCGGCGATGGTATCTACAGCACGCTGCTGCTCTTCCGTCAGGCGACTGATGTCCTGCCCCTCGCCCTCTGCATCCTTATACGGCTCTTTTGCCTTGCCCTCTTTTGCTGGCTTTCCGTTTGGAACGAAACATTTGACAGCGTCCAGATATTTGATTCCATACCGTTTCTTCATCCAGATACATGTCTTAATCATCTCCGGATTCAGCGAAATGTCCGGATTTTTCCTGTTTATCTCTTTAATCCGGGAAGCTTCACAATCAGGGGTGACCCCTGCTTCAAAGACATAAGCGGTCTTTGGCTTATTGCCTCTGTTGAAGGGCACCTCCACAATGTCGCCTACGGCAATATCGTCCGGCGCTCCATATGTATAGTATGTGTCCGTGTGCCTGCTGTTATGATCGATTACTACGTTTATGTATTTCATCTTATAGTAAGAAAATATTGTCTTTTTTGCATGCAGCGATCATCTCATCGGGCCATACGGAAACCTGCACTTCCCCGATATGTGCTTTGCGCAGGAAATACATGCAGAGTCTGCTCTGTCCAATTCCGCCTCCGATGGAGTACGGCAGCTCATCGTTTAAAATCGCCTGATGGAAGGACTGGCTTCTTCTGTCGTCAGCTTCCGCAAGCTTCAGCTGGCGGTCCATAGCCTCAGCGTCCACACGAATGCCCATGGAAGACACCTCAAAGGCTCTGTCCAGCACATCGTTCCACAGGATGATATCACCGTTGAGTTCCCAGTCATCATAGTCCGGAGATCTGCCGTCGTGTTTTTCTCCTGAGGTCAGCGTACCACCGATTTTTTCGATGAAAACAGCACCGTGCGCTTTGCAGATTAAATCTTCTCTTTCCTTCGGCGTCTTGTTTGGATACATATCCTCAAGCTCCTGACTGGTGATAAAGTAAATCTCGTTAGGAATTTCTGTCTGTAAATCTCTATAAAGGCGGTTTACATAATCGCCCAGGTTCTTCATTGCGTTATAAATTGTGGTCACGGTCTCGTGAAGATACTCTGTATTTCTCTGCTCCTTGGTGATTACCTTTTCCCAGTCCCACTGGTCCACATAGACAGAGTGCAGGTTGTCAAGTTCCTCATCTCTTCTGATTGCATTCATATCAGTATAAATACCGTGTCCCGGTTTAATTCCGTACTTTCCCAGTGCCATTCTCTTCCATTTTGCCAAAGACTGCACTACTTCCACCTCTTTTTCATCAAGGTCAAGCAGGCTGAAAGAGACTCTTCTCTCCACACCGTTCAGGTTGTCATTCAGTCCGGTCTCCGGAAATACAAAGAGCGGTGCGGATACTCTGCGCAGGTTTAAGCCGTATGCCAACTCCTGCTGAAAGTAATCCTTGATTTTTTTTATCGCTCGCTGAGTTTCCAGCGGACTGATTACCGGTGAGTAGTCTTTCGGTGTGATTAATTGTGCCATTCTCGTTTCCTCCATATATCTCAAAAGTATTGCATTATCGTTTTGAATACTCGCATCCGCAGTAGTTCTGCCTATAAAGGCCATACTCCTTAGACAGCTGAATGCTGCGGTGGAATCCCGCCTTTTTCTTAAAATCGATGTCCAGAAATTCAACGCCGTATTGCTGTGCAAATTTCTTACCGATCTCTGAAATCAGCGGGTAGTTTTTGTGGGGGCTTACAGTCAAGGTAGTAGCAAAAAGACCGTATCCTTTGGCTGCCGCTGTCTGCGCCGTCTTTTCAAGACGCATATCGAAGCAGATGGTGCAGCGTGCCCCACCCTCCGGTTCATTACTGTAGCCGGACACCCGCGTATAATACGCATCCGGCTCATATATTCCCTCCATAAAATGAATCTTCTGCGCATCGCCAAGATCCTGATTGTATTTCTCAATAAAAGCGATTTGGTTCATCTTTCGTTTTTCGTACTCCTCCTCATCTGTAATGCAGGGATTATAGAAAAAAACGGTAATATCGTAATCAGGCACCAGCCGTTCAATGACTGATGTGCTGCATGGACCGCAGCAGCTGTGGAGAAGCAGCGCCGGTTTCATTACAGTTTCACCTGCTCGCACCAGACCGCACATGCAGTCAGAACAACCCGAAATGCCGTTTTGTAAGCTCCATGTAGTTGTCTCTTTCTTTGTCATAGTGACTGCTTCCTCCTTCCCGATTTCTGTCCAATATTTTATGAACTCTTGACTTTTTATTATAGCCGATTTTTTGTAGTTTTACAATAAAATCGCCGGAAAAAGTTGACTTTTTCTTTTCCACCCCTTAAGATTGAAACAGTACAAAAAAGAAGTGAGGATATTCAGTATGCAGCCATCCATCAATACGGTCAGCAAATACTTAAAATCATATTTCGGAGAAAAAACAGTCAAACTCTCCATAGACGGCGGTTTCACCTGCCCCAACAGAGACGGCACCAAAGGAAGCGGCGGCTGTATTTTCTGCTCCGCAGACGGCAGCGGAGACTTCGCCTCCACGATCGAGGAGCAGATTGCACTTCTTTCCGATAAATGGCCGAACGCAAAATATCTCGCGTATTTTCAAAATCACACCAACACCTATGCGCCAGTAGAAGTGCTCCGCGAGAAGTTTTACGAGGCCTTAAGCCACCCGCTGATTTCCGGCATCGCCATCGCTACAAGACCGGACTGTATCAACGAAGAAGTGCTGGATTTGCTTTCTGAAATCAACGAAAATCACTTTCTCTGGGTTGAGCTTGGCCTGCAGACCATACACGAAAAAACGGCGAAGCTAATTAACCGCTGCTATGACCTTCCGGTCTACGATACGGCAATCAGCCAGCTGAACGCCCGTGGTATCAAAACCGTCGTGCACCTGATTCTGGGACTTCCCGGTGAAAGCCGTCAGGAAATGGAGCAGTCTGTTCGATACGTATGCAAAAGCGGTATATGGGGAATCAAGCTGCATATGCTCAACGTGGTAAAAGGCTCTTCCATGGCGATTTCTTACCCGGATTACTGCTCTTTTGACACCATTGAGGAATACGTCAATCTGGTCTGTGACCTGATTGAAATCATTCCACCGGAAATTACCATTCACCGCCTCAGCGCCGACGCGCCCCGAAAAATTCTCATCAGCCCGTCCTGGAGCTACCGGAAGAGAACCATCTTAAACGGAATCCATACAGAACTTGCAAGGCGTGGAAGTTCTCAGGGATGCAGACTGTAAATCTTATAAAAAATAGGATCTGCGGCCGTGGGTTGAACGAAGAGAGCATATCAGAGGCCCACGAAGTGTGCGACACTCCCATTGCGTGGCCCCAGCAAGCGGTTCTTGCAGACCGCTCTCCTCAAACATTGCGAAATTGGACAAAAATTTAAAAATCTGTCAATTTCAGCAATGTTTTTGTCCAATTTATCTATATGCAGTCCCGTACATCCCCTTCGACATACGGATGCTCAATTCAGGGCATATTCTGAACAACAAAAAAGGAGGACTGCCCGCATAACAGGTATTTTCCATTCATGCGGCCGCAGCCTCCTGTTTATATTTTATTGATACGTTCTGATTGCCTGGTTGGACCACTTGGTATAATACTTCTTGCCGTCAAAGGTAAAAGTATGTCCGTTTATCATAAAGTTACAGCTGCCCAGTTCCAATCTCGTTTTTAATGCCAAATATACAGGGCTGATGCTGTATTTCTTTCCGTTATAAGTTTGTTCTGCCGCCTCAATATAGTATTTGGCGGCTGTAGACGGAAGCGCAGTAGTAGACAAATTTTTCTTTATTTAATATATTTTTAAATTCATAGGTATTTCTCCTATCTTCTTCTCATGACTTATCTTATTATTTTCTATTTCTCCGGACCAATCCGCCCGTCATTATAATGCTTGCGGCAAAGAGACACATACATATCGTTACCGCCAATCATGACCTGTTTACCCTGTTTGACAAACTTTCCATCAACAATTCTGGCAACCATAGTCGCCTTACGCCCACACCAGCAGATCGTCTTGATTTCTTCAATCTTATCTGCATAAATCAGCATATAATAGGACCCTTCAAAGAGTTCATTTCTAAAATCGTTCTTCAGACCGTAAGCCAAAACAGGAACTTCAAAGCTATCTACAATTTCAACTAATTCCTGCACATGATGCTTCTTTAAAAACTGACATTCATCGATGCACACGCAGTCAATCTTATGTTTTTCATTCTCCCGCATGAACAGTTCTAAGATGTTAGTATCCTCGCCTACAATCATTGCATCTCTCTGTACGCCGATTCTGGAAGTAATAACACCTGTTCCGTATCTGTCATCAATGGCAGGCACCAGAGTCAGCACATGCTTGCCCCTCTCTTCGTAATTGTATGCCACCTTAATCAGCTCGATGGATTTTCCCGCGTTCATTGTACTGTATCTGTAATATAGCTGAGCCATAATGTCTCCATTCTTTACATAGATATTGACATTATAACTTAAAAAGCAAGTAATTCCAAGTATTTGCAAATTTTATCTTATCAAAAATATCATAGTTAAAAAGATAACATAATTGCAAAAGCATTAAACCTGTTGTAAAATAATATGCGTGTCATTAACAAATAGAGAGGTAACATACCAATGAATAACCCGTATAAAACTCGTGAAGGTGGAGCTACGGTAACCATCTTTGCACCATATGATTGTGGTAACCACTGCCCTTTCTGTATTAACAAGGGAGAGTATGCAGACACCACAGGCTTTGACTATAAGAAGATCATTGAATCAATTCGCATTATGGACTCTATAACTCCTAATTGTGATTTTGTATTTACAGGCGGAGAGCCATTTTCCAAAAGAGACATTCTCCAGAAGATGCTCGACGAAATTCCTTCAACACACAGAGTTTTCATCAACAGTACTCTGCCTCTGTTTGACGGTCAGACCGAACAGGATATAATCGACTTTACAGAGAAGAATAAGGATAAGATTACATGCATCAACGTATCCAGACATTTGGTTAAGTATGTTGAAGAATCACCTGATGAACTTCTTTCCAAGCTTGCGGTTCCTACTCGTGTAAATTGTGTACTTTATAAGAAATATCCTGCGGAGAGACTCCCTAAGTACCTTGAGAGATGGATTCCATACAACATTCCGGTTCAGTTCCGTTTCGACTACACTGCAACCACGCCTGAGAACTTATATGATGTTGCAG
>JALEOD010000024.1 GCA_022767345.1 Emergencia sp. | reverse complement strand
TGTACTGCTGGGCCGCACTGTCATATAAATATACTTGTTTTCATCGGACACATACATCTTTGAATTTACTGATTTCTCGTAGTCTTCCGATGAAAGGCTGTAACCTTCCGGCAGATAGGTAAGTTCAAAATTCGGCAATTTCCCTGTAGAATCCGATTGCTCAAAAGGTTTAATCTGGGTACTAACGCTGCCTTTTTCTGCGAAGTAATTAAATATCCGTTCTCTTACCCCTGTAACTGATGTGACGAATAGCCCCATCATCATGATCAGCACAGCAACTAAAATCATAATCGTCCTCATTCTTTTTCGAGCAGACCGCTTTTTCTGTATCGGCTCCGCATATAATGGAATTTCTTTTCCACTTAAAATATCGTCTGCGTATTTTTCCCTTGATTTTGCCAGCTCCACACCGATAGCTTCCAGCAACTCCTCTGCTTTCTTTTCTACCTCATTGCCTGCCATAGTTACCTCCTTTCTCTTTCAATCAGGATACTTTGCATTCGTATTCTAGTTCTGTATAGCCGCTTTCTTACAGCCTCTTCACTCAAATCTATCATTTCTCCGATTTCTTTGTTATCATATCCTTCTCCATATTTCAGGCAAAGGATATCTTTATCCTTATTATCCAGCTTGGACAAAAGTTCCTGTACTTCTAAACCAAATCCATATTGATCGTGAAACGCATCTATATCCAGATAATCCATACTGAGCAGCCTGGATTCTAAATCTTCCTGTTCCACACTTACATTTTTTTGATTTTTGTATAGCATTGTAAGCGCCGTATTTCTGACTGCTGCACAAAGATAGTTTTTTATCTCATCCTGTGGCAGTTCAAATTTATCTTCATGCCCAGCAATAAACTTCAGTAATATTTCCTGATAAGCGTCTTCTACTAAATATGAATCCCTTAATATTTCTCTGGCAATATGCTGGATTAGTTTCTTGTATTTTCGTTCAATTAGTTCAATTACTTTAGTTCTCGCATCTTCGCTCATTCTTTACCCCTTATTTCATAGAAAACAACTTACCATGATTAATTCTATATGATAGTTGCAAAGAATTCTATGAATGTCTATATTTTTAATATCTCGTAAAATTTACTAATACAACCATGTGAACAATCTGCACTGCGCTTATTATCGCAGTTCCTATTGAAATCATACTTTATTAACTAAATAGTACCAAGTAGTTATATCTTTTTTAAATTGCTTTATTTCTATATCCAACATATCATAAATATCGATGAATTGCAACAGTTTTGCACGAATGGTCAACATCAAGCCGGAAGCAATCATCTGCGTACCATTGAGCACGCTAAAAATTAGAAATGACAAAACAAATACTGATGACAACTGAAAAAGAAGCAACGCTATTGCTGCTTCCCACAAAACGATATTATCCCTGCGAGTGTTCTCTTTCTCGCATTAAAAGGTTTAAAGATGGTTAAATCCTGTAAAGAGAAAAAATGCAGGCCACAACAACCTGCATTTTTCAACATTCTGGAGCTCCCGGCCGGGATCGAACCGGCGACCTGCGCGTTACGAATGCGCTGCTCTGCCAACTGAGCCACGGAAGCAAATCCTGCGGGCGGCAGCTTTTATCGTACGCCGCCCGGCATCTATCATATTTATTTAATCACCTCATAATTACAACCCGGAAAACTCAGGTCAAACCTGCAGATTCCCTTATAGTCGCAGTAAGTACAAGGAGACTGTTTCTCCGTCTTCTTCGGATGAATAGCGATTCTGCCATCTGTCAGCTGTCTGCACAGCTTCTCAATCTGCACATCCACATCAGCCTGCAGCTGCGCAAACTGTTCATCACTGAGGAGAAACCCTTCGGAGGTTGCTGAAACCTCACCAGCAGTATTTCTGCGCAGAGGCAGGATATCGGAATATCCGCTGAATTCACCGGCGATATCTTCGATTACCGCACTGCTATCTACCATTATACCACTTAATCGGAAAAATTTCCTCATTTCTTTTGAAATTTTTTCAAAAAATTTTTCTCGCTCTGTTCCGGTCAAATCCACTCGCTGATCGGCAATGTGAAAATAGAACACACCGGCGGGCTTTCGTGCCTTTTCCTGCGCCGCTTTCAGATACAGCATCAGCTGCAGCCGATATCCGGCTCTGGCTTCTTTCTCGTTGAAAGTTTCCTTGCCGGTCTTGTAGTCTATAATCTTGACCCGCTCGCCGCGCTGACCGCTGCCGTCGATGCCGCCGCCAGCGCCATTTCCATCATCGCCTCCATGGCCATCACTGCCAGCATCTCCGTTTAAAATATCCAAACGGTCAATTTTACCTTCGATATAAACCTTGCTTTCCCCCAAATCCACTTCTATGGGCGCAATGCTGCGCTCTCTTCCAAAAGGCACTTCGTAAAGACTCCTCTTTATCTTGCCGGCGCGCACCTGCTCCACAAGGGCCCAGCAGACATGAAAACAAGTGTCCTCAATACGTCTGGTTTTATAACGTTCTTCATTACCGAAGTCGAAGATTCCTTCCCGATAATTAGCAGCTTCCTTCTTTGCAATCTCACTGACAAAGCTGCGGCATTCTTCCTCCGAAATACTGTCCCAGCGATCCTCTGCCGTCAGCTTTCGTGAAACTTCCATCAAACACTGATGGTATATATCCCCGATCTCTCTGCCCGATGCTTCAAAAATTCTCCGCTCCTGCGGTCTAAGCCCATAAGCGATAAAATGAGAAAAAGGACATCGGCTGAACTTTTCCAGTCTGGATGGGCTCAAAGTCAGCGGCAGATTCATTTCCTTTTTATACAGCAGCGCCGCCAGCTCCTGCGAAATATCCTTCTGTGCATTGGTAAAGGATAACCCTTCGACAACCCGCTGCAGGCTTTCCGGGTCGTTTTGATGATACCAGTCGATAACCGCCTTCCACCTGCCATCAAGTTTTTCTCCCCGTCTTACAGAAAGCAGAGCCTCTGTCAGATGACGCAGGGTATTAATCCTGCCCCCTACTACCGCGTCTATATCCCCGCTGCTGACTACATCTGTCTTCACCGTAAGCCTTGGAAACAGCCTGCACAGTGTATCAATAATCTCTGACGGGCGGCTTTCTTTACCATCTCCATCGCTGGCAGAATAACTAATCCACAGGTAATCCGACGCCTTGGACAGATTTCTGTAAATCGCCAGTTGTTCTTCCATGACACGAATTTTTTCTACTTTGCAGATTTCTTTTCCTTCCTCTGCGAAAAATTCCAGCTCTTCCATGCTGAAAAGTCCCTCAGAAGAAGTATTTGCAGGAAGCAGTCCTTCATTTGCGCCGACGATAACCACAGCTTTTACCTGACCGCTTCTGGTTCTCTGCATGGTTCCCATGAGAATATCATCCGCTGTCGGCGGCAGTACGCCAATTTCAAGCTGAGACAGTCCGGTAATCAAAAGCTCTGCAAAATCCTTTCGATTAAATCTCTCTTCTCCGGCAAGTTCTGCAATCTGATCCAAAAGACCAACGATCTGCCCCCAAATCTGTGCAGTTTCCTCTGCCAGATCAAAAAGACCCTGCGCTTCCTGCATGTGAAGCAGCTCGGTAATCTTCTCGCCCAGACCGCAGTCTGCTATCAGAAAATCATAGTATCTGCAGGCAAAGTCGCCCATGGTTTCAGCTTCAGCGCAAATCTCTTTGAGCCCGGAAAACAGCCCTACGGCTCTCTCCCGAATCAGATTAAGCTGTTCCAACCCATCATCGCCGTAAGCAAGCTGTCCTTTGACAAAAGGCGAAAGCCACATATTCCCCTTAATTCTATATTCGATAGAGTAATTCTCAAGGCGTTCAATTTCCTCATCGGAAAGGCTGGAAAAACCGGTTTTCAGCACTTTGAAAATATCGCTGCTCCGATATCCGGATACCACCGTTTCCAAAAGTCCCACCGCAAAAATCGCAATAGGAGAACTCAGGACAGACCGCTTTTTGTCATCAAAAACAGGCAGTCCCCATTCTTCAAAAACTCTTCCTATGATTGAGCCTCGTACAGTCTGGTCGTTGCAAATTACTACGATATCCCGGTAACGGAAGTCCTTGTCCCGGATTAAATGCAAAATATACGATGCTGCTGATTCTGCCTCGTTGTACATATTCGCAGCCTGCACCAGCGTAACCGGCGCGTCTTTTCCGTCAAGAGCAGAAAAATCGCCAGTCCGCTGCCCCACTGCATAAAGCTCTTTTTCAATGTGAGCAATGACCGGATTTCTCACTGCGTCAAAGCCGGTTCCCTCCGCGATTTGCTGCATGCGACATTCCACCCCAAAGGCTTCCGCCTGCTTCCTAAGATTTCTCATGACAATTTCCGGCAGCTGAAACAGCTCTTCATCTCTGCAGCCTTTGTCACAGGTCAAAAATACGCTGACTTCTTTTGCGGCTGCCATGAGATTTCCCAGCACATCCAAGGCTTTCGGCGCAAAACTGTCAAAACCGTATACCCAAATCCGGCTCTCAGAAATCCACGCGGATGAACGAATTTTGCTCATATACAGGTCAATATAATCCTCAGAGTCGGTATACCTGTCCTTAATCTTCTCCTGATACTCACTGAAAATCAGCGCAAGATCGGCAAGTTTCGCCCGCAGAACGCTTTCTTCTGCAAGGTTCTCGCCCAGCTGCGCCAAATCCTGCGGGTTCACGTTATACTGCTTCATTTCCGAAATAAAGTTATTTGTCATCTCGATAAATGCCGGTTTTCTCAAACTGCCCTTAAACACCTGCAGCTTGTCCTCACATTTTCCGGCAATCTGGGTCAGCAGCATATGTCTGCCGTATTTGTCGATAAAGGTCCTGCCTGCGCCGCCCTGCTGAGAAAGCAATCTGCTGCCAAGACGCGACATACCGATAATCTCCACGTCCATCATGCTCTCTGCACGCAAAAACGAGAAAGCCTGCTTCTCCGCTTCCAGCGTGTATTGATCCGGCACGATGACGATTGTTCTGCCCGGTTTTTTCAAAATGTCCTCGTAGATAAACTTTTCCTTTTCGATACTTTCTCTTCCATAAAAGATTTGCAGCATAGTGATTCCTCAAATTCTAAAGAATGTCGTACAGATCCTCCGCTTTTTCGATGCAGTACTCCGGTCTGTCCGGCCCGGTCAGATCAGCCTCCGTAATGGCTTCCGCCCAGCCCACCATCACCGCCTTGATGCCGGCGTTGTGGGCACATTTAATATCAAACATACTGTCGCCTACCATCAGCGTTTCTTCCGCTTTGGCAGAAAGCTTTTCAAGGGCAATCAGCGCAGGCTCAGGATCCGGCTTATGTTTATCCGTATCCTCACAGGTGACAATGCAGTCCGCTGTCTCTGCAAGACCGAACTTTCTAAGACCGATCATGGTGGAATTTCTCAGTCTGGACGTCACAATGCCCACCTGATAGCCCTTTTCCTTAAGTCCTTTCAAAAGTTCAACTATGCCCGGAAAAGGTTCAATCATCTCTTCATAAATATCCTTCTGATGGCTCCTGTACATGTCGATGGCATCTTCCGGATTCATATCCGGAAAGTTCTTCACCATACTAATGCCCAAAGGCTCCCCGAAGGTCGCCTTAATATCCGCTTCATCGGCTTCTTTTCCGTGAACCGTCCTGAAAACATGCTGCCAGGAATCAATAATCAACCGGTTGGTATTGGCGACCGTTCCGTCAAAATCAAATAAAATTGTCTTTATTGCCATGACAGGCTCCTTTTACTAGAATTTCATGGTCAGCGCAATCTTTTTCTTTTCCGGATCCACGCTGAGAATTTTTACCTTTACCGTATCTCCCACGGACACCACGTCCATCGGGTGCTTGATAAATTTATTGGAAAGCTGGGACACGTGCACCAGTCCGTCCTGCTTGACGCCGATGTCAACGAATGCGCCGAAGTCCACAACATTACGGACGGTTCCGGTCAGTTCCATATCCACCTTTAAATCCTCAAAACTCCTTACGTCGTTTCTGAAAATCACCGGCGGCGCGTCCTCACGCGGGTCTCTTGCCGGTTTTTTCATTTCAGCGACGATATCGCTTAAGGTCATCTCGCCGATACCCAAATCCTCCGCCATTTTCTTGACGCTTTCCGAAGGTTTTTTCGCAGGGTACGCCTGGAAAATTTTCTCGTCGATGTTTTTCGCACCGCCGCTTATGATTTCTTCCTTGGTAATACCGATTTTGTTCATCATTTCCTCGGCGGCCTTGTAGGACTCAGGGTGGACGGAAGTGCTGTCAAGAGGCTCGCTGCCGTCTGCAATCCGCATAAAACCTGCGCACTGCTTAAAGGCTTTTTCGCCCAGCTTGGAAACTTTCATCAGTTCCTTTCTGTTCTTGAATCTGCCGTTTTCTTCTCTGTAAGCGACGATATTCTTGGCAATGCCCATGTTGACCCCTGCGATATAGGAAAGCAGGGAAGGGGATGCCGTATTCAGATCCACGCCGACTCTGTTTACGCAGTCTTCCACCACGTTGGTCAGCGCAGTGTCCAGCTGTTTCTGGTTGATGTCGTGCTGATACTGCCCTACGCCGATATGTTTCGGATCGATTTTTACAAGCTCGGCCAGCGGGTCCTGCAGACGTCTGCCCAGTGACATCGCGCCTCTTGTCGTAACGTCAAGGTCTGGATATTCCTCCGTCGCCAACTTGGAAGCCGAGTAAACGGATGCGCCCGCTTCATTGACGATGGTGTACTGAATATCGTAATCGTGCTTTTTCAGGAAATTCGCGACCACTTCCTCGGTTTCTCTGGAAGCAGTTCCGTTTCCGATGACGATGATATCCGTACCGAATTTATTAATAATCTTTTCTAAGGTTCTCTCCGTACCTGCCACATCGTTTTTCGGCTCAGTCGGATAGATGGTGGTGTACGCTTTCAGCTTTCCGGTTTCGTCCAGCACCGCAACTTTACAGCCGGTTCTGTAACCCGGGTCGATGGAAATAATTTTCTTTCCCTTTACAGGCGGCACCATGAGCAGCTTTTCTGTATTTTTTGCAAAAACTTTTACAGCCTCGGTTTCCGCCCGCTCCGTCAGGATATTGCGCATTTCACGCTCGATGGACGGCGCGATGAGACGCTTGTAAGAATCCGCGATGGTCTCCTCCAAAATCTCGGTGAAGATGGATTTTCCGCGAATGACCTGCTTTGCGATAAGTCCTGTAATTTCCTCGCTGTCGATGACAACTTTTACCTTCAGCTTCTTCTCTTTCTCGCCGCGATTGACCGCAAGAACTCTGTGATTCGGCATTTTGGCAATGGCTTCGCTGCTGCCGTAATACATATCGTAGACGGTCTTTTCTTCAGGGTCGGTTGCCTCTGTTGCAATCTGCCCCTTAGCAAAAGTCTTTTCTCTGATGGCCTTAGTCAAATCAGCATCATCGGCAATCATCTCTGCGATAATATCCATAGCGCCCTGCACAGCGTCTTCTGCCGTCTCCACTTCCTTTTCCGGATTGATAAAATCTGCTGTTAAGTCTAAAGGATTTCCCTCTTTCTTCTGCTGGGCATAAAAAATCATCGCCAAAGGTTCCAGTCCTCTTTCTTTTGCTTTGGAAGCTCTGGTGGCTTTTTTCTGTTTATAAGGCTTATACAGGTCTTCAACACGCTGCAAAACCTCAGCCTTTTCAATTTCGGCTTTCAGTTCATCAGTCAGCTTGCCCTGCTCCTCGATGAGACGAAGTACCTCTTCTTTTCTGGTTTCCAGGTTGCGCAGATACTGCAGTCTTTCATCCATGTCGCGAAGGGTTACGTCAGTCAGTCCACCGGTTACTTCTTTTCTGTAACGGGCGATAAAAGGGATAGTATTTCCCTCATCGATGAGCGCAACGGTGCTTTCCACCTGTGCAGTTTTAACTTTAAATTCACTTGCTAATTTTTCGATGATGTTCATATTAGTCTTCGTCCCTCTGTTTCAGTTTTTCATTAATAAAGTAGTCGATATCTCCATCCATCACAGCGCCCACATTGCCGACTTCCGCGCCGGTACGGTGGTCTTTTACCATAGTATAAGGCTGGAAAACGTAGGAACGAATCTGCGAGCCCCAGGTAATCAGGGAAAAGTCGCCCTTCAGTTCCTTTAAATTTTCCTTGTGTTCCTGCTCTTTCAGCTCCAGCAATTTGGACATCAAAATCTTCATCGCCATCTCTTTATTCTGGTGCTGGCTTCGTTCATTCTGGCAGGTTACTACAATATGGGTCGGCAGGTGGGTGATTCTGATTGCTGAATCTGTCTTATTGACATGCTGTCCCCCTGCGCCGCTGCTCCTGTAGGTATCGATACGCAGATCTTCCGGATCGATTTCCACAGTCATATCATCTTCAATTTCCGGCATAACTTCCAGCGCTGCAAAAGAAGTCTGTCTCTTGCCCGCAGAATTAAAAGGAGAAATTCGCACCAGGCGGTGAACGCCTTTCTCATTCTTCAGATAACCGTAGGCATTTTCACCCTCTACGATGAGCGTTGCACTCTTAATGCCCGCTTCGGTATCGTCCTGCATGTCAACCAGGGTGACTTTGTAGCCTTTCTTTTCCGCCCACCGGACGTACATTCGGTAAAGCATCTGCGCCCAGTCCATGGCGTCCACACCGCCGGTTCCCGCATGGACGGAAATGATTGCGTTGTTGTGGTCGTATTTGCCTGACAAAAGGGTATCCAGTTTCAGGGTTTCCAGCTGCTGCTGCAGATTTCCAAAGGTTTCTACGATGGAATCAGCTTCTTCCTCATCTTCCATTTCTTCTGCCAGCTCCATCAGTTCTTCCATATCATCAAAGCCCTTTTCCAGAGACTCGTATTTATCAATCTTGGTCTCCAGGCTCTTCTTTTTCTTTAAAATGTTCTGCGCTGTATCGGGATCGTTCCAAAATTCCGGATTCTCCGTCTGCGCGCTGAGTTCTTCTAATTGTTTCCTAAGACCCGCCAGGTCAAAGGGACTCACCTACCTCTTTAAGATTCGCCTTTGCAACAGGCAGGTCAGATTTCATCTGATCAAATTGAATCATTTTCTCACATCCTTTACTGTTAAATTCGTATTTTATTGCCAGCTTGCCAGCGGGCAACAAGGCTCCCGAGCACCCACCCGAAGTTCTGGCTTCGTAGAAGGGTGAGGTCCTTCTATTTTATCATAAAAGCGCCGTCTTTACATCTGTTTTACACCGGTTTCCTGAAAAAACTATGATAGTGTACCCTGGCTTCGATGACTTTCACTGCGAGTCTGTTATCCGCAAAATCTCCTCATCGAAAAATCTTAACCCATTTCCCGATTTTCTTCAAAAAATGTATAAAAAGAACCTCCCCCCACACCTGGCAGAACTTACATTTCACGCAAGATGTTATCTGTAAGGCATTGAATTCTACATAAAATGTAAGTTTTCCCGCGGAAATCCCCGAATTATATATGCAGAACACTATACACGGCTGAAATATTCTCCTGTTCTTATACATTTTTTGAAACTTCCATAGTTCTCGGTTAAGATTTGAGACTTCGCTTATACACTTTTATTAAAAAAACCGGATATAAGTTAAGATATCACACTGAGAACGCCGCACTTTGCTAAAATTTCTTCTGCACGCCGCAATGCTGGCATGCTCTTTCACTGCAGCCTTCTGCGCTTTCCTCAAAATACGGCGCAGCCCACTTCGCGATATCGATGAGCACCGGAACTACGGTCTTTCCTTTTTCTGTCAAAGTATATTCTACCCGAGGCGGAATCTCGTCATAGGATTTTCTAAGCACAATCCCTTCTTTAATTAAATCTTTCAAATTCGCAGCAAGTACTGCGTCGGTAATGTTGCGCATTTCCCTGCGGATTTCACTATAACGCACCGGGTCTCTGCCTGCCAGCACGCAGATAATGCGGGATTTCCATTTTCCGCCAAAAACTTCCAGTCCGTACTCTAAAGGACAGCGGATATCCTTCTCTAACTTTGCCTGATACATTTTCCCTCTCCTTTCCTGCATTCATTATACCTGAATTACTATTATTTCTCAAGTTACTATTCTATTCAATAGCAACTAATAAAATCGCTCATATCTTATTTTCCGCGAGTTTTTTGCTATAATATGGACATCTACATTACAAGGAGGTTTTTCAATGTTGAATGAATCTGTAAAAAAATTACTGAGTGAACAGTTATGGTATGTTGTTACTTTTTCTGATGAACCAAACGCTGTACCTGTTGGATTTAAAATGGTATCCGAAGACGGAAAGCTGATTATCGGAGATGTTTTCATGGAAACCACTGTAAAAAATATTCAGGCAAACGGCAAAGCTGCTGTTTCCGCATGTGACCCAGCGACTTCCGAAGGCTACCAGGTGAAGGGCTCTGCTGAATACTTAACCGAAGGTCCTATCGTGGACATGGTGAAAAAAGTCGCCGCTGAAAAATTTAACGGCGCGCTGGCTGCAAAAGGCGCAGTTGTCATCACACCTGAAAAGGTGATTGTAACAACACCGGGACCGGATAACAAGAAAGAACTGTAATAAAAACCCCCGCACTACCTGTTATGCAGACTGTACGGGGGTTTGGCTTATCTATTTTTTAGATACTCCTTTAACAGAAACACACAGAAAAAAGGAAATGTATAAATACTTTCTGCATATCCAATATTTCCATTGGTAAATTTAATTCCCCAGTGAATGTCACTGTATTTTTCACTGTTAATTAGTGTTCGCAGGGATTTTGATCGATTATCAGACGCTTTGACTTCTATTGGAACAAGGTCGGAAGCCGTTCTGACAAAAAAGTCTTCCTCAAGTGTGGAATCGTTTCTCTTGTAGTAGTACAGCTCGTATCCTGATTTACACAGTGCCTCCCCTACAAGATTTTCATATAAAGCACCCTTATATACTCCCAGGTTCTTATTTGCCCGTAAATCCTCCTGCGCACCATCTTCCAGCATTGCAACCAGAAGACCCGTATCACGAAAATATAATTTATACTTAGTATCGTCATAATTTCCTCTTAACGGAAGTTCGGGAAAATTCAATCGGTAGCAAACATTTACCAAACCTGCGTCGCACAGCCATTCAATGCACCCTCTGTAGTCTTTATATTTTGCGCCATGTGCAACCTTCGAGATTTGAAATTTTTTATTATCTTTGGCCAGCTGTGTCGGTATATGATTGAATACATTCAAAATCCTGCTTTGGTCTAAACCTACTGCATATTTCCTTATATCTTCTCTATAATCGCTAAGCAGCTGCCGTTGTGTCTGCAGCGAGCCTTCAAAAGTTTTTTTCTGTATATAGTCTCTTACAACTTCCGGCATTCCCCCCAGCGTGCAATAATCGAAAAATAATTCTTTACAGATATCCAGCTGCAACTGTCCGAAAGGTTTATTCTCAATCATATGAGTAAGCATCTCAGTAACAAACTCTTCATCGTATCCTTTTGCCCACAAGAATTCTTCAAAATCCATAGACATCATCTCGTAATCTAATTTATATCCTACACTGTTACTTTCTATTCGCTTATATTGAATCCCCAAAAGCGACCCGCTGCAAATCACATCAAACCTGCCATCAATCTTGAAAAACTTTAATGATGTTGCAATTTCTGGAAACTCCTGCAATTCATCAAAAATAATTAGCGTCTTTCCTTCTTCAAACTTTTTAGCAGGATCGATTCGAGAAATGTTTTTAATAATGCTTTCTGCACTAAAGCCGTCCTCAATAATCATTTTATATTTCGCTTCTTCGACGAAATTAATATAGACAACGCTATCATATTCTCTTTTTCCGAAATGCAGAATTGATTCTGTTTTACCAACCTGTCTTGCCCCCTTTATAATCAATGGTTTCTTCTCACTGTCATGTTTCCACTGATTCAAAAAAGCGTCAATTTTACGCTTCAAATATGCCATTTTAGCCGCTCCTTTCTTCATTTATTTATATTATACCAAATTTCGTTGATTTTACAACAAATATACCTCGATATTCCTAAAATCATAGTGAACTTTCAGCACTTATTTCCTAAAATTAGAGCGAACTTTCAGCGCCTATTTCCTAAAATTATAGCGAACTATACGTTCTCTCCTCTGTAAAAACCCGTTCCATGGGATAGTCCCATTCATCTACAGGTACTGCTTCTGCCTTCTGCACTTCAAAAGCTGCAGCGACAACGGTCGCCTTTACGCAGCGGAGCAGGAATCTATCATAATAGCCTGCGCCCATACCCATGCGGTTTCCTTCCTTATCAAAAGCAGTGCAGGGACATATTACCAAATCTATGTCCTCCGGTTGTATTTTTTCCGCGCACTCCAAAACTGGCTCCATAATCCCGTAAGCCCCTTTTCTCCATGCACCGTCTTCATGCTTCGGTTCCAATGTAATCATTTCGCCCGGCCCTGTGCACAGTGGATAGACCAGTCTTTTGCCAGCCCCTTCCGCAATCTGTTCCAGCCTTTCAAGACGCACCTCACCGCGCACACCCTTGTACAGCATAATGATTTCAGCTTCTTTAAATGCCCTTGACGCTGCAATTCGTTCAGCGATTTTGACGGACATTTCCTGCCGCTGCTCAGCACTTAAACCGTCCCTTGCGGAAATTGCATCTTTGCGGATTTGTTCTCTACTGTTCACTGTTTTCTCTCCTGTTTCTTTCGATAACTTCATCTTATCAAAGTCTGAACCTCCATGCACAACTCTGCTGGCATCCAGTTGCAAATCTCAAAAAAAGTTGTGCAGCGGCGCGACAAAAAAGCCAATCTGCACAACTTTGAATTTATATTACATATTTTTCAGCCGTAGATTCCTGCCAAGAAAGTTCCATTTCATGTCCTTTCTTGGGGAATCCTGACAGGGGACCTACCAACGATTCTCTTTCGCCTCCGACGCCCAAGTCGCCATCAGCTCAGACAATCGGGTAACGTTTCGCTATCGCTTCACTCCTCCGGTCGCCAGTCTACAACCGACTGGCTCCCTACGCTGTCCGATTTTCCATTCCCACTGAAGTGGGGGAAAATCAGCTAGGCTCTCCCGCAGCAATTCTTATATTTCTTGCCGCTGCCGCATGGGCACGGATCATTTCTGCCGACTTTCGGTTGTTCGCGTCTGTAGGTTTCCGGCTTATTTTCCCGCTCCGGTACCTGCGCGCCCTCCGGCAGCTGACCCTGCCCCTGCATTGCGCGAACAGTGTCATCTTCCACGAAGTCGGATTTGGTTGCTTTTTCCGCTTCCATGATAGCGCGGCGTTCAGTCTTTGTTTCAACTGTTACGTTGTAGCAGTATTTCACGGTGTCTTCCTGAATGGCGCTGATCATCTGCTCAAACATATCGAAGCCTTCCTTTGCATAAGCCGCGGCAGGATCCTGCTGGCCCAGTGCACGCAGACCGATACCGGATTTCAGCTGATCCATAGCATCGATGTGATCCATCCACAGATTATCTACAACACGGAGGAGAATCATGCGCTCCACTTCCCGCATCTGCTCTGCGCCGACTTCAACCTCTTTCTGCTCATACAGCTTTTCAAACTCAGCGATGACAGATTCACGCAGGGATTCTTCCGTCATTTCGCGAAGTTCATCTGCGGTGTGTGAACTCTTTCCGCGGTAGTTTGCAGTAATCTTGCGCAGATTTTTGTTCATTGTCTCAAAATCCCATTCCTCTGGGAATTTGGAATCTACTACAATCGGATCGATGATTGCATTTACAATGGTCTTCATCATATTGATGATATACTCACGCAGGTCTTCACCAAAGAGCACCTTGCGGCGTTCTTCGTAGATAATTTCCCTCTGCTTGTTCATGACATTGTCATACTGCAGTACGTATTTTCTGATGCCGAAGTTCTTGCCTTCCACTTTTTTCTGAGCGCCTTCGATGGCACGGGAAAGCATGCCTGCTTCGATGGCTTCGTCCTCTTCAAGACCCATTCTGTCGACCAGCTTCTGCATCCGCTCTCCGCCGAAAAGACGAAGGAGTTCGTCTTCCAAGGAGATAAAGAACTGAGTCTGACCAGGGTCGCCCTGACGTCCGGAACGGCCTCGGAGCTGGTTATCGATACGTCTGGATTCGTGACGCTCTGTACCGATAATGCAAAGACCACCAAGCTCCACGACTTTCTGCTGTTCTTCTTTTCTTTCTTCCTTAAACTGCTGGTGCAGCTGATTAAACTTTTCTCTGGCTTCGTTTAATTCCGGATCATCGGATTTAATAAAACTGGACGCGAAGGAAATTGCTTCATCAGAATAGCCCTGTTTCTTCATTTCCCGCTTTGCTTCAAATTCCGGATTGCCGCCCAGGATAATATCAGTACCACGACCTGCCATGTTGGTCGCGATGGTTACCATACCCAGACGACCTGCTTCCGCAACGATTTCCGCTTCCTTATCATGCTGCTTCGCATTGAGTACATTGTGCTTGACCCCGCGCTTTTTCAGCATGTCACTGATCATCTCAGACTTTTCAATAGAAATTGTACCTACCAATACCGGCTGTCCGGTCTCGTGGACCTCGGCAACTCTGTTAGCAATGGCTTTCATCTTGCCCCGCTCTGTCTGGTAAACGGAATCGTCCAGGTCCTTTCTGGCGATTTCGCGGTTGGTCGGAATCACTACAACATCCATGTTGTAGATGTCACGGAATTCCTCTTCCTCAGTCTTCGCCGTACCTGTCATACCTGCCAGCTTATTGTACATTCTGAAATAGTTCTGCAAAGTAATCGTTGCAAGAGTCTTGGATTCGGAGCGAACTGCCACTCTTTCCTTTGCTTCGATTGCCTGATGCAGTCCGTTGGAAAATCTTCTTCCGAACATCAGACGGCCGGTAAACTCGTCGACGATGATGATTTCGCCGTCTTTTACGATATAGTCCACGTCACGCTCCATCAGGTTGCGTGCTTTCAGAGCCTGCAGCACGTGATGGTTGATTTCCATATTCTCAGGGTCGCCGTAGTTATCTACTTTAAAGAAAGCCTCCGCTTTCACAACACCCTCGTCAGTCAACGCAACCTGCTGATCTTTTTCCTCTACAGTAAAATCTGTTTCCTTAGTCAGGGTCATAACAAAACGATCCGCAGTTTTATATAAATCCGTAGATTTAGCGCCTCTGCCGGAAATAATCAGCGGTGTTCTGGCTTCATCGACCAGGATAGAGTCAACTTCGTCGATGATGGCAAAATTCAGGTCGCGCTGCATCAGCTCTTCCTGATAAATTACCATATTATCTCTCAGGTAGTCAAAACCGAACTCGTTGTTGGTTCCGTAAGTGATATCAGCCATATAAGCTGCTTTTCTCTCCTCGCCGGAAATGCCGTGAATGACGCATCCCACAGAAAGACCAAGGAAAGAATAGAGCTTACCCATCCACTCCGCGTCACGCTTAGCAAGATAATCGTTGACCGTAATCACGTGAACGCCCTTACCTTCTAAGGCGTTGAGGTATGCTGCGAGGGTCGCTACCAAGGTCTTACCTTCACCGGTTTTCATTTCAGAAATTCTTCCCTGATGCAAAACCACACCGCCAATCAGCTGTACGCGGAAATGCTTCATCCCAAGGCTTCGCACGGCGCCTTCACGGCAGACCGCAAAAGCCTCCGGCAGGATGTCATCCAGCGTTTCACCATTGGCAAGCCTCTCTTTCAGCTTAGGTGTCATTGCCTGCAGTTCCGCGTCAGATAATTTCTGCATGTCTTCGTCAAGTGCTTCCACCTGATCTACTATTTTGGATATTTTTTTGATTTCTTTTTCATTCAGATCGCCAAAGATCTTTTCCATTAGTCCCATAGTTTGTCTTAATTCCCCTTTCTGCCTGTCTGTTCTTCTTCAGGTTTTTCTGTAACTCTTAAATTAATTTCAATTGCCTTTCGTTCATCGGCTTGGATTACCCTGCCTTCAAACAATTTATTACCCGCTTCATACGTAAAAGTATCCCCTGCCTTCGGCAGTTTATCAAGCTGTAATACAACCCAGCCGTTGACCGTAGTTGCATCCAAATCCACCTCTTCATCGAAGTAGTCAAACATTTTTTCTACGTTAGTGCTGCACAGAACTCTGTAGCTGCCGTCCTGCAGCTGGGTAATCTCCTGTGACTCTACCTCATCGTGCTCGTCATATATATCACCGACCAGCTCCTCGATAATGTCCTCCATGGTGACAAGTCCTGCCGTACCGCCGTATTCGTCGACAATAATCGCGATATGCGTTTTGTTCACCTGCAGCTTTTTCAAAAGATCTGCCGCTTTCATAGAGCCTGCTACATAAATAACCGGCTTTACATAGTCAGAAATCGTTTTCTTGGAGCCGGAAATATAGTTGTGAAAGTCCTTCTGGTTCAGTACACCCAGAATTTTATCTAAATCATCTTCGTACACCGGCAGTCTGGAATACCCCGTCTCCATAAACATCTTAGCAACGTCTTTCTTTGTTGAATCGATTTCGATTGCCTTGATATCTACACGCGGCGTCAGCACATCCCATGCCTCCAGCTCATTAAACTCGATTGCATTCTGAATCAGCTCGCTCTGTCCGGCTTCGATAGAGCCCTCTGTTTCTGCTTCTTCCACAATTGTCAAAAGTTCATCCTCTGTAATACCACGATTGTCTACCACTTTAAACAGTTTTGCCAGCAGCTTTTTCCACTGGCTGAACAGAAAATTCACCGGCGTCAAAAGCAGCATCAGACCGCGAATCGGTCCCGATGAAAACATGGCAAAGCCTTCCGGACTTTCTTTTGCCAAACTCTTCGGTGAGATTTCTCCGAAAATCAGCACAACGATGGTAACAATTACCGTAGAAAGTGTTGCGCCGTATTCCGGCGACAACTCCAGAAACAATGCTGTAGCAACTGCGGTCATACCGATGTTTACAATATTATTTCCAATCAGAATGGTAGAAAGCAGGTTATCATACTTGCTTTCTAAGTCTAATACACGTTTTGCACGTTTATCTCCATCCTGCGCCAGATTTTTCATCCGGATTCTATTAATCGACGTAAACGCTGTTTCCGTTGCTGAGAAGTAAGCCGACAAAATTACAAAAACGATAATAATCCCTATGGAATACCCTATATGACTGTCCATATACTTTTTTATTTTCCTCCTATGATTTCTTCATGATAAAAGATACTTGTAACATGGTATTTTACCACATTTATCAAAAAAAATAAAGGTCTTCACACAAACTCCAACTTTTTTCTAATGGGAATTCATGCTATACTAAACATATAAACAAAAATACGGAGGAACAGGCCATGTCCACAAAAACCGAACTTTTAAAACTGCTCAGCGAAAACACCGGTATTTTTCTGTCCGGACAGAAAATCGGCGAAACCCTGCAAGTTTCCAGAAACGCCATCTGGAAAGCGATGAAGCAGCTGCGGGACGAAGGTTATCATATAGAGAGCAAGCCCAGTGTCGGCTATCGTCTAAAAAACAAAAGCAATATCCTTACCAGCGCTTCTGTCACCGGAGATTTACGCCATCCCTGCGATTTGCGTGTCTTCGATACTGTGGATTCTACCAACAACGTGGCAAAGGAAATTCCTGTAGGAAATAAACCCGTCATGGTAATCGCCAATAAGCAGGAGGCTGGAAGAGGTCGTCTGGGCAGAATGTTCGCCTCTCCCTCAGGCACCGGATTATATATGACCATTGCCCTGCGCCCAACCTTTGATCTGAATAAATCCCTCTATGTCACCATGGCTGTAGCTGTGGCTGTCTGCCGGGCCCTTGAAAAAGTTGCCGGTGTCAAAGTAAAAATCAAATGGGTCAACGACCTTTTTTACAAAAATAAAAAAATCTGCGGCATTCTCACAGAAGCCCAGACTAATTTTGAATCAGGAAAAATCGACAGTCTGATTATCGGGATTGGCGTCAACTGTTTCCCTGGCAGTTTTCCGGAAGAGCTAAAAGATATCGTCGGCTGTGTATCCGATAAGAAAAACACCTTTTCCCGCGGGAAGCTGGCTGCTGAAATCTACAACCAGACTTTAGAAATACTGGAAAATCTGGAAAGCAAATCCTTCCTCGGCGAATATCGCACGAAGTGTTTCCTTCTAGGCAAGAATATCCGTGTCCATGCCAATCTTGACGGCACATCCATTAAAGCCAGAGCCATCGATATCGATGATAACGGCGGGCTGGTAGTGGAATACATGGAAGGTCCTAAGATGCGTCAGATAGAGACCCTGACCACCGGAGAAGTTTCCGTGCGGGTAGAGGAATAATCTCCAATCCCAAAACTCCAAAAAAAATCAAAAGTTTTTGGACTGCAATCCAAAAACTTTCTTTTTTTTTTAATATTTATTGGACCTATTTCCCAATCACCTCAAAAGCCGCCGGCTCGCTGTCCTCAAACAAGACAGCATACCCGATTCCCGGATCGGGCATCCAGTCCCACATGTTGCCTTTTGCCTCCGGAAAAAGCTCCTGCATGACCGCGGAGATTACGCCGCCGTGGCAGACCATGACTGTAACCGCGTCTTTTCCATCATGGCGGTGGGCAAGTTCTTTCAATCTGTGATAGCCGATGAGTTCTGCAAGACCCTCTGAAATTCTGGCTGCAAAAGCGTTCTTCGTCTCGCCGCCGGTCAAAACAGCATCGCCGCTTTCGTCCCAGCACCAGGCAGAAAACTCCTCATCATCTTTCAGCTCCTCGTAGGACTTACATTCGTGATTCCCAAATTCCATCTCCCGCAAATTAGAAATCACGCCGTGGTCTCTTTTCCCGAAAATCAGTTCAAAGGTCTGTTCCGTGCGCAAGAGCCCCGTTGTGTAGCAATCGGCATCTTCAGCGATTTGAGGATATAAACCTGCTGCGGCCGCTTCACGCAGCGCCGTAACGCCTTCCTCTGCCAGCGGCAAATCAGCCGCGCCGTAAAACCACTTTTTCTGATTGCCCTCTGTAATGCCATGCCTAATCAGGTAAATTTTTGATACCATGTTCTCACCTTAGTTATTTAATCTTGTTGCCGATTCCGCAGAAAATGCGAACTACTTCGTCTGCTTCCTGCCCCAGATAGGTCATACATCTGCTGGTCATCTCTCTCCACGCCCGCTCGGTTTTATCTATAGGCACTACGCCCTGAGAAATATCATCGCAGATGATGATTTTGTCCCGCAGCTTATCGATGTTATCTTCCAGACATTCCTTTGCGTTGACATCTTCCTTAATGCACGCCAGTACAAAACGGTCCAGATTGTCGATTACTTTTCTGTCAAAGTTCAGCACCATAGACTCCATGTCACAATGGTGTACGTCTTTTTCGGTCAACTTATAGTTTTCCAACGCGTAATCCAATTTGCCCTGATAGGCGCCGCCAAAAATAAAAATCATATTCCCCTGTCCTTTCCTGTTCTTTCTTAGAGCACCGCCAGCGCCAAAATCCCCGCCAGCTCACTGATACAAATGGTATACCCTGCGATATCACCGCTCATACCTCCTAATTGTTTCCTTGCGTAAAGGCATGCCGCAAAACCGACAACAGCGATTGTTGCGCTGCAAATCAGCATTTTTATCCAGCCCGCGCCTAAAAGCACCGCCAGTCCCATTACAATCACCGTCTGCAAAAGCACCGCCAGCCGGTATTTCCACCTGCCCGGCGCTTTATAATCTTCCACATACTGGCTGTGACCGATAGGCTGATACAACAGCACCGAAAGGCCGCCCACTGCGCGGCTTATCACCGGCAAAGTCAAAAGATCAGCGTAGCTGATTTTGTAAATCGCTGTGGACACGGCTGCAAACCACGCAAGGAGCAGAAATGCCACCGTCACCACCGCAAAAGCGCCCACCGTGGAATCCTTTAAAATTCTCTGACGCTCTTCCAGCGGTCTTCTGGACATAATCGCGTCGTTGCAGTCCATAAAGCCGTCCATGTGCATAAATCCACACACCGCAAAGATATAAAACATCATGATAAAACTGATTAGAAGCGGCGACAGTTCAACTCTCAGCAGCGCCCAGAAGATTCCCATCCAAAGAGCGCCGATTACCAGTCCGATGGACGGCAGAAATGCCAGCATCATATTTTTCAGCTGGCTGTCCCACTTCTTATAGGGGCAGGGGAGCGTAATAAAGTTCCCCCACGCCATAAAAAAGCCAATTACAAATTTCATTTTATTATATCCTCATTGTCGTACTCGTATATATGTCCAAAAGCCACTTCGATGACCTTGTCACAGGTCTTTGCAAGGGTTCTGTCGATTAGCGCGAGGGCTTTTCTGTAGCTTTCGGTGTAGTGGTCGAACACTCTGCTGTCAGAGTAAATATAGTCCGACACAAAGACGGTGTTGCCCGTCTTCTTTGCAAAATCCACAAGATCCGCGCAGACCCGCTCTCCTGCGGTAAGGTCAATGGTTCCATCCAAATGAAACATCTCGTTGGAAAGGAGGGCCGTCACGCTGTCCAAAAGGAAAGAACCCTTCGGGTCTGTGCCTCCCTCCAGAGCTTTAGTAATCTCCACGCCCTGTTCGATGGTTTCAAAGCCCCAGCCTTCCCGGTCACCGATATGGCGGACAATTCTCTCCCTGTCCTCATCATCGGTTGGAATCATCGTCGCCAGATAATATAGAGGAACACCTTTTTCCTGAGACATCTCCTTTGAAATTCGCTGGGCGTACATGGACTTGCCGTTCTTGCAGCCGCCGCTGATAAATACGTTCATTAGAATAAATTTTCCCTTCTAATTTCTTCTAAGTAGTCGCCGTCAATGGAGGCTTCTTCCAAGGTTTTCATAATATTCATGGACGCAATAGCCGTCTCAATAATTTTAAATGCAATCGGGCAGCCGCTTCCCTCACCCAGACGCATGCCCAGGTCGAACATCGGAGTCAGACCCAGCCTGTCCATAGCGATAACATAGCCGATTTCGTAGGATTTATGAGAAGCGAACATGAAGTCCACCACTCTCGGATTCAGCTCCTTGGCCACACAGGCTGCCACAACGGAAATAAAGCCGTCGATGACAACAGGAATTCTATAAATGCCTGCGCCTAAAAATGCACCAACCATAGCGCAAATATCGTAACCGCCAACCTTTGCCAGTTTTTCAATGGGATCGCCCATGCACCAGCTGTTGACTGCGTCATCTACGATTTTCAGTTTCTTCGCAAGACCCTCATCATTAAGACCGCCGCCTCTGCCGACTACATCCTTTGCAGGCGCGCCGGTCAGTGCGCTTAACACTGCGGAGCTGGTGGTGGTATTTCCGATACCCATTTCACCAACGCCCAAAAGCTGAATTCCAGCTTTCTTCGCGGCTTCAGCCGCTTCGATACCGATTAGAATAGCTCTCACCGCTTCCTCTCTTGTCATAGCGGCTTCCTTTGCGAGATTTCTTGTGCCGTTTGCAATTCGTCTGTTTACAATTTTTACAGGAATCTTGCCATCCTCAGTAAGCATGGAGTCTGTGTAAAGTTCCTGCGGAATTTCCATGGCAACGCCCACATCGGTTACCAGAAGGTCAATACCGTAATATTTTGCCATGGAGCTTACGCCCGTATATCTTCTTGTAAAATTGATGGTCTGGGACAAAGTAACTGACTGCGGCGCGGAAGCAACGCCCTCAGCCACAACGCCGTTATCCGCGGACATGATTGCAACACACTGTTTCGATACATCATTCCCCACCGCTTTTCCGGTAATTCCCGCGATTTTAATGGAGATGTCCTCCAGCTTTCCAAGACTTCCCGGCGGTTTTGCCAGATAGTCCTGCCGCTGCTTTGCCGCAGCCATGGCCTCTTCATCCAGGGCTTCTATTTTTCCAATTAATTCAAATAATTTTTTTTCGTTGCTCATTTTTTGCGACCTTTCTCCTACATCTTCTCTTCATTCATAACAGATTTATTTTACCACAAGTCTTAGGTCTGGGAAAGTAGGGAATTTGTACAAAATACAATCCCTCTTTTAGTTTTTTGTATGAAAAAAAACGTTCTCTGCTTGTAATACTTTCCTTTTTTTAATATAATTGAGGTACAAAATAATTCTGATTAAGAAAAGGATTTGATTCTATGAATAAAAAAATGCGTAGCAACATTCTACTGCTGATAACAGCAATTATCTGGGGTTCTGCCTTTGTTGCCCAGAAAGCAGGCGCTGTGCTTGAGCCATTTACATACAACGGCATTCGTATGTTTATCGGCGGTCTGGTTTTGATTCCTGTGATTTATATCTTCAAAGCGATGAACAAGGGCAAGAAAGAAGCCCCGAAAACTGCTGAGGAACAAGCCGCTGAGAAGAAAACCCTGCTCATCGGCGGCATCTGCTGCGGCGTCGTTCTGTGCGCTGCTTCTACTTTACAGCAGTTTGGACTATATTTTGAAACCAGTGCCGGAAAAGCCGGATTCATCACATCCCTTTATATCGTGATTGTACCAGTACTCGGTCTATTTCTGCGGCAAAAGGTTAAACCCATTGTCTGGGGATGTATTGTCATGGGTGCTTTCGGCTTCTATCTGCTGACCATGGCGGGCAAAGGCGAAGGTTTTACCATACACACCGGCGAATTATTCGTGCTGATTTGTGCAGTTGCTTTCTCCTGTCACATTCTGGTCGTAGACCATTTCTCTCCGAAGTGTGACGGCATTAAGCTCTCATGCATTCAATTTCTTACTGCTGGCATCATCGGTATCGTGTGCATGTTCATCTTTGAAAACCCGGTGCTTGCAGACATTTTAGACTGCTGGCTGCCGATTCTGTACTGCGGCGTATTCTCCTCCGGTATCGCATATACCTGTCAGGTGTTAGGCCAGCAGGATGCAGAACCTGCCGTTGCGTCACTGATTATGAGTCTGGAATCGGTATTCTCCGTACTCTTCGGCGCGCTGATTTTAGGGGAACGTCTCACGCTGCTGGAAGGACTGGGCTGCATTGTCATCTTCATCGCAGTTGTGATTCCGCAGCTTCCATCTAAAGAAGAACGCTTACAAGCCAAATAAATTCCAAAAAGTAAAATAAGTAAAGTGCGAAACTGGGTCAGTTTACCTGAGCCTTTTTCGCGTTTCAGAAGAAATCAGAAGAATTCACCAACGCGCGGCGCTTGCAAGGCCGCGCGTTTTGTCGTATACTGAGAGTATCCAATTGGGAATACCAAAACTTAACAGAACAGGAAGTGATACCAATGATTAATCGAAATGAAGCTTTGGAACTTTTGAAAAAATACAACAAGGAAGAGTTTCACATTCACCATGGCATTACACTGGAATGTGTCATGCGCTATATGGCAAAAAAACAGGGTTTTGAAGCAGACGCTGAATTTTGGGCAGTCTGCGGACTTTTACACGATATCGACTTTGAAATGTGGCCGGAGGAGCATTGCAAGAAAGCGCCGCAGCTGCTTAAGGAAGCCGGTGTTGATGAAGCAGTCATTCATGCGGTTTGTTCCCACGGTTATGGACTGTGCTCCGATGTAGAGCCAACTCATCTGATGGAAAAAATTCTCTTTGCCGCAGACGAACTAACCGGACTCATCGGTGCAGCTACCATCCTGCGCCCTTCAAAAAGCTGCAAGGATATGGATTTAAAATCTTTAAAGAAAAAATTTAAGGACAAGCGGTTTGCTGCAGGCTGTGACCGCGAAGTAATCAGAACCGGTGCAGAACAGCTGGGTTGGGAACTGGAAACACTTATGTCAGAAGTCCTTGAAGCCATGCAGGCATGTGAGGATGAAATTGCAGAATTGGAGAAATAAATCATGTTTTACGAAATGACCATTGCAGGCTGCAAGCGCCAGCTGCCTCTTTGCAAAATAAACGAAGAACTTTATATCGGCGCGTTCATCATGTTCAGCGATGTGGAAATTACACGCGCCAGCGCCGCTGCTCTGCTTGAAAAAGCACCGGAATTTGACATAATTATCACTGCGGAATCTAAAGGCATCCCTCTTGCCTATGAGATGGCAAGACAAGCCAATACCAACGATTATATCGTTGCCAGAAAAGGACCAAAACTCTATATGCAGAACGTCATCACCACAGAAGTGGATTCCATTACCACTGACCACGTTCAGACCTTATGTCTGGGACAAACCGAAATCGACAAGATGAAGGGCAAGCGCGTACTCATTGTCGACGATGTAATCAGTACCGGTGAATCACTGCTGTCCATAGAAACCCTGCTGAAGCAGATTGATTGTGAGATTGTAGGCAGAATGGCAGTCCTTGCAGAAGGCGAAGCCGCTGACCGCGACGATATTATTTTTCTGGAAAAGCTGCCTCTATTCAATGCCGATGGAACAGTAAAATAAGGCTCAAAAAGTGCTGCGTGAACTTTGCGCTACTAACCATAACCCCTGCGCAGCCACTCTTATACGCCACCTAAAAAGCTGCCCAGGAAATAATTCTGCAGGCAGCTTTTTTATGGTTATATTAAAATCTCAGGGACAGGCAGGTCAAACTTCCGTCAATCTTTCTGAATTCACCGGTGTCCACCAGTACAATAGGATATCCTAAATCCTCGATGATTTTCTGAGTCTTTGGATAGCCCTCCGGTACGAGAACCGTCCCGTTGATATTCATACTGTTAATCGCATAAAGTTCATCTTCGTCAATGACAAAACGATTGAACTCTTTAAATGCTTCCATTTCATTCATAATTGGCGTAACCAGCATGTTGTTGTTTTCAAGGTAGATAACAAAGTCTTTTAAATGCAGCCCTTCTGTTACCGGAACCGTAGATGAAGTGTAGCCAAACTTCGTCACGATATCGTTGAACTGCTTTGCGCCTTCTTCATTGGTACGGTCAGACAGACCAACATAAAAATGGTCTCCAACCCTCATTACATCGCCGCCTTCCATGGTGCCCGGCGCTTCAATATAGAAAATCTGTTCCTCGTCGTAGAATTTCTTAATTGCATCGATAATCTCCAGTTTTTCACCGTTTCTTGAATCAGTAGCCGGATTGGTAATCACTGCACAGCGTTCCATCACCACTGCAGGATCTTCCACAAAGCAGGAATCCGGATATCTTTCGTCGGCAGCAAGCTCGGTGACATCAAGACCCAGGCTGCGCAAAACTTCCACGTATTTATCATGCTGTTTGATTGCGGCTTCATAATCCGGTGTACCCTCACAAAACTGCGCTGTAGAAATACCATCAATTAACGCCTTACAGGGCTTTCTCGTAATTGCTCTCGTAAACATTATTTTACCTCCTAAAAGATCTCCTCTTGTAATCTGTTGCTATGGTTATAATATATCTCATCCGGTTCAATTTTAAAAGCGCATATTTATCATGTTTTTCATGATTTTAACACATAGAAACTGTCCGCATCCTATTACTTATTCTCGTCCTTCTTCTCCACCAGCTTACCATATACCACCATTCTGGCGTCCTCAAACTCGTAGGTACAAGTGCTGAGCATTACAATCCGGTCTTCTGCGCTTACCTCTACCTCATCAATATTAATCAGGCTGTTTTCCTTAATCTTTGTCAAATAGTGTGCTTTTTCCTCATAGCTGGCAAACTGGCATTTGTACATTGGACTGTCCGCCGATATGCGAACCACGCCAAAAATTTCTACATCATATTTGTGTTTCGGCGTAATCAGTTCCATAACAGGATGTTTATCATAATATCTTTTATTCTCATACTCAATCAGAGAACGAAACATGCTTCCGTCCTTCATACGGTGCCCGTAAATTATGGTATTAAAGTCGCGGAAAGGACTTTCAACACGATAATCGATGAACAGTGAACCTTTTCCATTCCATTCCCCGTTTACCATGCGATACAAATAATAACTGTTATCATCGCCCTGTACTACCGGGTAGTTGATGACTGTACCTTCTGAATAAAGCCATGCCTTTACATCCTTGTTCTGTTCGCGCAGCGTCTTGAAGTTGATATTTTCCAAGTCCTCCATATCTTCTATGCCGGCAAGAAGCTGTAGCTCCTTATATGCTTTGGTGCCCTCATGGTACTCACTCAAAATCGTCGCGATTTTATAAACACAGACGCCAATGATAATCAACAGTACAAAAATGATAATCTTATATATGATTTTACTTTTCTTCTTTTCTTGTTTTTCCATAAATCTCATCTCCTTCCTTTCTATTTTATCATATAATAATTTCCATTTCATTGTTTTGCGCATAAATTTATCTCACAGTCAAATATTAAATTCATGGAATTGATAGTATTTATTTTAGGCGGCGTTTTCTATGGTCTTACGGAAATTCTTTATCGCGGATACACCCATTGGTCCATGGTATTGACTGGCGGTGCTGTAGCCTTTACCTTTTATCTGATGACACCGTTTCTCTTTCATATGAATATTTTCTTTGCTGCGGCAATCGGCGCTCTCATTGTTACATTTTACGAGTTTTCCATGGGTGTTGTCGTAAACCTGTGGCTGCAGTGGGACGTCTGGGATTACTCTGCACTGCCTGGCAATATTTTGGGACAGGTCTGCCCAAAGTATACTGCTTACTGGTTCGTATTATGCCTTGCCTTCTTCGCGCTGATAAAATATAATAGAGGTATATTTCTATACTGAAAATGCGACAGGAGATTTCATTATGCCAAGATATGATTACGGTAAACTGCAAAACGGCAGTGATATAAGAGGAATTGCTTTAGATGGTGTAGCTGGTGAATCTGTAAATTTAGACACTGAAGCTGCAGGAAGAATCGCCAGAGGCTTTTTATTCTGGCTGCACCATACCACCGGAAAAGATGCTGCTCAGCTGACGATTTCCATCGGCAGAGACCCGAGACTTTCCGGCGAAACTATTGTAGAGGCGTTCTGCGATGCTATCGCACCCTACGGCTGCAAAATTTTAAACGCAGGTCTTGCATCCACCCCGGCAATGTTTATGTCTACCATCTTTGAAGAATACCAGTGTGACGGTGCTGTTATGGTAACTGCAAGCCATCTTCCCTGGAACCGCAACGGCATGAAATTTTTTACCAGAGACGGAGGTCTTAATAAAGGCGATATTGCAGACATCATTACCTTTGCAGAATCCGATTCAGTGCTCAACTCCATCAGACCAGCAACGCCAGGAGAAGTAGAAACAATCTCACTTCTCGATACATATGCAGATCATCTGCGCAAACTGATTATAGACGGTGTTGACGCCGGCAGCATGCCGCTGTCCGGTATGAAGATTACCGTTGACGCAGGTAATGGCTCCGGTGGCTTTTTTGCGGAAAAAGTACTGGCTCCTTTAGGCGCTGATGTATCATCCAGCCAGTTTTTGGAACCAGATGGACAATTCCCAAACCACGCGCCAAATCCAGAGGATAAAAAAGCTATGGCTGCCATCTGTCAACAGGTTTGTGCTTGCGGCTCCGACCTGGGTTTGATTTTCGATACGGACGTTGACCGCTCTTCTGCTGTTGATGAGCATGGCTGCGAAATCAGCCGAAATGGTATTGTTGCAATGGCTGCGGCTCTGATTGCAGACCAGCACCCGGGTACAACAGTCGTTACGGACAGCATTACCAGTAAACAGCTGACTACATTCTTAGAAAATACCCTCGGACTTTCTCATCTGCGGTATAAGCGCGGCTACAAAAACGTCATCAATAAGTCCATTGAACTTTGCAAATCCGGCGTGGACAGTCAACTCGCCATTGAAACCAGCGGTCACGCCGCATACAAAGAGAATTATTTCCTCGATGACGGCGCTTACCTGGCAACAAAAATTGTTATTAAAGCAGCACAGCTGTTCCGCGAGGATCTCGGTATTTCCAGTCTGATTTCTGAAATGGAAACCCCTGCCGAGTCCATCGAAGTTCGTTTTCCGATTTTGGCAGAAGACTTCGCCTCCTATGGCGACCAGATTTTACGCGATTTAGAAGTTCTGGCAGGTTCTGGACAAATCAAAGGCGCTTCTCTGGTAACGCCGAACTACGAAGGCGTGCGAATCGATTTTACCCAGCCTTCCTGCACCGGCTGGATGCTCCTTCGTAAATCTCTCCACGATCCGATTATGCCGCTGAATATCGAATCTGACGTGAAAGGCGGTACAGACGAAATCCGCAGAATGCTGAAGCCGCTGCTTGCAGGATACGATAAGCTGGATATCAGTAAATTATAGAGTCTATAAGCGAACGCTGCCACAAAATTATATTGCGGCAGCGTTTCTTTTTGAAGTTAGGTTGCCTTTTGTTGCAATCCCATTTTAAGCGAAATATGGTAGAATCTGTGTTTCGATGATATGGTTAATCAACAGGCTACTCACATTCTGATTGCTGTCATCCATAGTTAAGATTAAGTTTCGTCCGATTGTATAGCCGTTTTTCTGATAGATATTTAGCTTTTCCGCCGTTCTCTGGCAGTAGCTCAAGTCTGAAAGCAATCCCAAATGCTCCCAAATTATTACATCTCCATTAGGAAGCAAAATCGTAAAGTCCGGGTAAATTACACTTCCCACACCTTTCCTGTAAGAAAAAATTTCTTCATAATGAAAGGGAATTCTGTAGGCATAAAGCGCATTGGCAATAATCTGCTCCGATTTTGAGCGCACAAGTTCTCCGTAATCGGTCTCATGCTTATGGCTAAGAGCATTAAAAGGTGCTTTTTTATACGGCTGCTTTAGGCGAGATTCAAGGGCAGCGCTTCTACGCAATTTGATTGCTTCGCAATATGATGTCGGCAATTTCTGTAGCACATCTTCTACCTCAATGGAATCATATCCTTTTTCTAATCTGCGAAGATGTTCTAAATTAGCCCTGCACCGGTAATAAAGCTTTTTCTTTAACCGCTTCTCAACTAACTTTAAAATCAGCGACTTATTACCAGTAATATTTTTTTGAACAGCATGCTTATTGCTGCCCTGCCCTTCCCTATAATTCCAATAATAGGTGTTACCGCCTTTACGTTTTCGTATTGACAGCGAACCTTTAGGTGATGATGAAAGTTCATCTTCCCAATGTTTGAGGCAATTTTCCTCTCTTCTAATCTCTGACTCAATCGTTATTTTAAAACTCACTTTTCTCCCCCTTCATTAGTTACATTATTTTACATTTTTAATATTATATTACATATTCGTAGTGCATTTGTCAAGAGTTTTTTGTCTAGCTTTTAAATTCCTATTTTGTTTTTTCTCTGCGCCAACTTCAAATCTTTTTTTGTACATATTTGCGTTCACTACTAAAAAAACGCCAACATCTATCTTTATTTTTGAGATTATTGCGTCTAACGCTGCATTTAGCTTCAATCGACAGATTCTCCTACCATATTCTCTAAAAAAATCAATCGATTTGGCGTCTTCCGCAATTTTACGAGAAAGTATAACCCAAGTTGGCATTTTTCAATGGTTCGACGCAAAAATCCTCAAATAAACTTCTCAAGTTGGCGCGCAGCAGTAAATGCAGCTAACGCCACGACAGCAAATGTCATCCTCGCAGCACCCCACCCTCAAAAAACAAAAACCCCGTGGTCTCCCACAGGGTAGTTTGTGTTACTACGATTAATATTCCTTTACTTCCTCTTCTCCCTGCAGCATGCGCAGCGCACCGGCAGCCAGAGCTTCCATCTCACTTTCACCAGCCATGACGACAATCTCTCCGATATGTCCGCAGTAATCTGCGATCATACCGGTCAACTTAGCAGAATGTGCAATTCCTCCAGTTAAAATGATGAAATCCACCTTTCCTTTCAATGTACAGGATAATCCTGCGATTGCTTTTCCAATTTGCAGCGCCATGGCTTCGTAAACAAGCGCTGCATGCTCGTCGCCCGCTTCAATTCTCCGCTCTACCTCTCGGCAATCTTTTGTACCAAGGTAAGAATAAAGACCTCCGCGGCCACTAATCAGTCCTTCGATATCCTCTTCTGTATGCTTGCCGTCAAAACAGAGTTTTTTCATCAGTAAAAGCGGTATACCGCCGGAGCGTTCCGGTGCCATGGGTCCATCATCATAAGATGCTACATCAATTACCTTTCCATCTTTCCAAGCGTTAACCGTAATGCCGCCGCCCATATGGCACACGATGAACTGCATGGTTCGGTAGTCGCCGCCCAGGGAAGCTCCATGCTTAATTGCCTGAGCCCTGGAATTAAGCAGATGAGTCGCTCCGTACTTTTCCACTTCAGCAATACCTGTAATTTTTGCAATATCCAATAAATCACAGCCCATAGTTGAATCGTAAATATACGATGGTATTTCAAGTGGCTCAGCCACAGCAAAGGCGAGAAGAGCGCCTAAACTGGAGGCATGCTGCGGAATGTCTGCACTTGCCATCCGTGCGCAGAGCTTTTCGTTTACCCGATAGCCCCCTCCGGAAAGCTCGTAAACCATGCCTCCGCGACCAACTACCGCTGACAGATTTTCCAAATCATAGCCTTCCTCCTGCAGAAACTCCAAAATCACATCCTTCCGGAAATTTTTCTGTGCTGCAATACAGGAAAATGCGTTGATTACCTCATCACTATGGACGATATTTTTTTCCAGCAGCCGCTGCTGCGGTTCTCCCCTGTAAACAGCGATTTTCGTCGAAGTCGACCCGGGATTAATGACTAAAATATCTTTTGCCTCCATTACTTATTCTCCTTCCTCACGCAGCATTGCAATTTCTCTGCCGTAACCAGCAAGATCCGGCTGCGGCGTTTCTAAAATGCACGGCAGTCCCAGCAGTTTCGGGTGATTCATCACTTGTAAAATCGCAGTTTTGCCAATCTCGCCCTCACCGACACAAGCGTGGCGGTCTTTGTGAGCACCGACAGGATTCTGGCTGTCGTTGATATGGAGGGCTTTCAGCTTATCCAGACCAATCACGCGGTCAAACTCGGAAAGCACTCCATCCAAATCGTGGATAATATCATAACCGCCGTCACTGACATGGCAGGTGTCGAGGCATACCCCCACTTTTTCATCATGCTTAACCCGGTCAATAACCGCTGCCAGTTCCTCAAAGCGGCCGCCAATTTCACTGCCTTTACCAGCCATGGTTTCCAATAAAATTGTGGTAGACTGCTGCGGCGTAATGATATCATTAAGCAGCGCCGCAATCATTTCAATGCCCTTTTCTGCCCCTTGTCCAACGTGACTGCCCGGGTGAAAGTTATAATAATTTCCCGGTAAATATTCCATTCTTTCCATGTCCTCGCTCATCGCCATATGGGCAAATTCTCTGGTCTTTGCCGTAGCCGAGCAGGGATTCAGCGTGTATGGCGCATGGGCTACCAGCTTGCCAAAATTATGTTCCTCCAGGATGGCAAGCAGATTCTCTGCGTCTTTCGGATTGATTTCCTTGGCCTTTCCGCCGCGAGGATTTCTCGTAAAAAACGCAAAGGTGTTGGCGCCTATGCTGCACGCGTCTTTTCCCATAGCTGCAAAACCCTTCGAACTGGAAAGGTGGCAGCCGATATATTTTTCCTTCATCATACTCATAAAAACCATTATACTCGCCCATCTTCTCCTTGTCAAAAGGTTCGGGTTAAACAATCACAAAGGAGGACTTTCCAAGTACATCGGTAAAATGCGATGTACTCCACAGCGGCAATCAAAAACCCCGGCGGGCGCATTCGCGCCTGCCGGGGTTTTGTTTTGCCTATTTGCAGGGATAGTACATTTCCTAAAATATCAAGTGCGCCAGCGGGCAGATAATCAGCAAGCTGATGATTGTTCTTTCTAAGAACAGAATGAACAGTTCAACAATGTTTACTGGTAATTTTGAACCCAGAATCAGACCGCCCACTTCAGATAAGTAAATCAGCTGTGTTACAGATACGGAAGCTACAATGAATCTTGTCATTTCGCTTGCAATACCTTCCGCTGCAATAATGGAAGGAGTAAACATATCTGTAAATCCTACAATCATAGTCTTTGACGCTTCTGCAGCCTCAGGAACCTGTAACAGTTCGAGCAGCGGCATAAACGGTTTTCCGCAAATTTCAAAGATTGGTGTATTGTTTGCCAAAACCAGCGCCAGTGTACCGATTGCCATAACAGTCGGCAGTACGCCAAACCACATGCCAACAGCATTCTTCATACCGTTTTCAAGAAACTGACCGATTCCCCTGAACTCGCCAACCTTTTTCATTGCTAAATCCATACCGTATTCATGGGAAGATGTATATGGTGCAGGAAGTGTGTCCGGCATTGCTTTGCCTTCAACAACATATCTGTCTTTCTTTAAGGATAAAGGCGGGATTCTTGGTACGATAATCGCACAAGCTACACCTACCAGACAAATCATCAAATAATAAACTCCGAAGTACTGCATTAAGCCAACCTGTTCCAGGACTACGATACTGAACGTAATGGATACAGCGGAGAAAGTAGTTGCAATAACAGATGCTTCTCTTTCTGAATAATATCCGCCTTCATACTGGTTGCAGGTCAGCATAACACCTAACGTTCCGTCACCAATCCAGGAAGTGATACAGTCTACTGCAGCACGGCCCGGAATCTTAAACAAAGGACGCATAACCTTTGTCAACAGTGCCCCAACATATTCCAAAAGTCCAAAATCCAAAAGAAGCGGCAAAAGTAATGCAGCGATTAAGAAAATAATAACTAATACTGTCAGCAAATCGCCTAATACAAATCCACCTGCGCCACCGTCAGTAATCATGCTGACGATGTCGTTTCCACCTTCTGTACCCATTCCCAGATATGTCATCCAGATGAATACCGCACCGATGACTCTGACAATAGCCCATACCGGACTTGTACAGAAAGTGTCCGCTAAAATAGCGTTTTCTGTCATAAATTTAGGTTTTGCAAGACCGATTAAAGAACCGATTGCAGAAACCGTAACAATTGCAACGCAGAGTACCGGAAGAACAGAACCAAGAGCTCCGCCGATTAAATCTGCGATAATCTTTACTGTGACCGTCCAGTTTCCATCGTACTTTACAGGCACCATAAATAAAATGATACCGATAACCGACGGAATGACAAATCCGGCCACCTTTTTACCGTTTTTGTTTTCCATAATAAAGTCTCCTATTCCTATTCCCTGTTAAGGCAACTATTGTTAGTATAACATATTGTTTCGAACATTTCAATATATTATGTATACACATTTTTGTGCATAAAAATTACTGCTGCTTTGTTTGCCTTTCTCCCATTCTCGTGCTATTGTAATTTATGAGGATACACTTTCAAAGCAGGACTGATTTTAAACGAGCGTCTAAAAGAAACGGGCAGACAAATATGAACCTACCGCATTGCTTTAGGGCTGTCCCTGCAGGAATTTGCAGACGAAATCCACAAGAGCAAAGCGTCTGTCGTAATCGCCATCTTATGTCATATCATTTCATTCTGCTGATTCTCCCTAAATTCAGCAAACGCCTCTGCCGCTGTCCTGACATTACCCTTTTCAACATCACCAAGACCATTTTTCAGCTTGTCTTGAATCTCACAGGCTGACATCAAATCCGCATTAACACGTTCCGAAGGCTTTGGCAAGGTTACCGCAAATGGAATTCCTCCCGTTAAAGAAATCTGATTCAAATACATATTAATTGCGCTCCGTAAAAAAACAGACGGCAACCATCATGTTCCGTCTGTCTTTTTCGTTAAACTATTTCACATTATAAATAAACTCTGCCCGGCGTTTGGAGCCGTCCAAATGCTTGGACATTGCCGCCTTCCCCTCCTCTACGTTTCGGTTCTTGATTGCAACAAGTATAGCTCGATGCTCTGCTAAAATCTCGTCCAGATAATCAGGCTCGTAGTAGAGGGCCTTCCGCGTCTGGTCGATGTACTCCTTGTAAGAGCGCAGCACCTGTGCCATAAAACGGCTGCCGGTGGCGTTGTAGATGATTTCGTGAAAGCCGGTGTTGATTTCCAGCACCTTTTTCTCATCCTGCCGCACCGTATAAAATTCCATCAAATCGCACTGATCCTGCAAATTATGAATCTCGTCTTCGGTAATTCTGCTTACTGCCCATTCCACGCACAGAATCTCCAGCGCCTTACGCACCGCATAGATATCCTCGATATCCTGCTTGGTAAAGCCTTTTGCAAAACAGCCTCTATTCGGGATGTAATCAATGAGCCCTTCATTTTCTAACTGTTTGAAGGCCTCTCTAATTGGCGTTCTGCTGACCTTTAGCTCTGACGCAATCTGTGTTTCCTTGATTTTTTCTCCAATTTTATATTCCCCTTTGAGAATTCTGTCTCGGATGATATCCGCAATTTCATCAGTCAGTGAAAATACGCTGGAATAGTTGTTGCCGCCGGTCATTTGAATCTCCTTGTTCTCAAAAATATTCTGCTCTTTAGTTATAACACTACAGAATATGATTTTCAAGTACTTGTGTGTGGAAATCGAAATCTTTTATCTGCAGATAATATTCTGCGGAATCCACCAGTGCTTTCATCGGGCAAAGTCCGATAATTTCAGTGCCGGTTACCACAACGCCGTATCTTGCAGCTTCAGATTTTACCATCTCGGTTACTCTGTAAAGAGGCGTCTGTTCATAGTTGGTCATGTTGATGGAAACCTGCGCGTATTTCTTGCCGGTCGCTTCATCTTCAATATCAAATCCCATGGCCTTCACACATTTGAGTCCGCCGTCCTTTTCTCTGATAATCTTTGCGATATTCTTTGCGACCTGCACATCGTCTGTATTTAAGTTCAGGTTGTATGCAACAAGGGGTGGTCTTGCGCCCACTGCCATAACCCCTGCGGTCGGGTGAATTTTTCTTCCGCCGAAATCCGGTTCCCAGTCAGGCTCCTGCACTTTTTCTGCCATACCCTCGAACTGACCTTTTCTGATTTTTACCAGGTTCTGTCTCTCAGGTCTCTGTGCGGAATATTCGTAAAGGAACACCGGCACGCCTGCCTCGTCCGCAATTCTTGCGCCGACCACTTTGGAAAGCTCTACGCAGTCCTCAGTGGTGCAATCCTTAATAGCAAGGAAAGGCATTACGTCTACTGCCCCCATTCTCGGATGCTCGCCTTCGTGTTTTGTCAGGTCGATGAGTTCAGCTGCTTTCTTTACCAGCTTCACGCTGGCTTCTTCCACGCCCTTTGCATCACCGATATAGGTGATAACAGTTCTGTTATGACTCTCGTCGGAGCTGTAGTTGAGCAGGGTGCATCCCGGTGTAGTTCTGATCTGATCCACGCATGCCTCTATGACATCCGTTCTTCTGCCCTCGCTGATATTTGGAATACTTTCGATAATCTGTGCCATTGTCTTTCTCCTTCTATGGTTAAATTTTACAATTTCTCAAAATTAAAGTATCGCAGCCACTTCGTTATACAGGCTGCTGGCAATTTTGTCCGCTTCATCGAACATCTTCTGTCCTTCCTCTGCAAAAAACTTCGCTTTCGCTTCGTCCTTTACGCCGGGCAGGTTGATTTTTACGTTGAGCCATGCGCCTTTGATACAGCCTGTCAGGTTCAAAATCGCCACGCCCAGGTCGCTCGCCGCATTGGGATTTGACTTTCCAATCATGGTCTTTGCTGTCATCAGACCCTCGTAGCCCAGCTCCATGGTGCGGAAAGGCACTTCCGTTGCAACCAGCGTGCCGTCTGCAATTGCCTGCTTTCTCGCCGCCTTTTCCTCATCGGTATTTTTCGGCATTTTAAAGGCCGCCGAAACGAGATTAAAGGCCTCGGTGTCCTTATCTACAGCCGCCGTCAGCTCTGCGTAAAGGGCTGCGCCCTTTTCTTTTGCCGCTTTGCACACGTCCTGAAAATCTGCATATTTTTCTTTTCCGATGGTAAGGTCTGCCACCATCATAAACAAAGCTGCGCCCTGCGCTCCTGCCAATGCGCTGACAGAGCCGCCGCCCGGCGCCGGTGCGTCCGATTTCAAAACGTCCAAATATTCTTTTACCTGCATATCGATTAATTTCATGCTACTACCATTCCTTTCTTAATTACCTGCAATGCCAGATTTGAGCCGAATCTGTAGCAAAGCATATCCATGTCAGGGGCATCCCAGATGACTAAATCGCCCTGCTTGCCGACCTCCAGCGTTCCCACCAGATCGCCTTTTCCAATGGCGCAGGCAGGGTTGATGGTTACCGCCGTCAAAACTTCCTCAGGCAGCATGCGGTATTTGATACATGCCAGATTCATGACAAACTGCAGATTCAGTGACGGGCAGGATCCCGGATTAAAATCGGAAGCCGCTGCCACAGGAATCCCCATTTCAATCATCTTCCGCGCCGGCGCAAAATCCGCGCCCAAATAGAAAGAGGTTGCCGGCAGGCACATGGCGGTTACGCCTCCCTTTGCAAGAGAGACAAGACCCTCTTCATCGATGGCGATTAAGTGCTCACAGCTGGCAGCTCCCATTTCGCCCGCCAAGACGCTGCCGCCGATTGCCTCGATTTCATCGGCATGGATTTTCAGCCCGAAACCCAGCTCCCTTGCCTTTTCCAGATAAATTTTACTCTGGTCATAGTTAAACACCGAGTCTTCGGTAAAGATGTCTGCATAGTCCGCCAAATTGTGTTCCTTCACATAAGGCATCAGCTGCGTGCAAAGCATGTCGATGAACTCGTCTGCGCCGCCGTCTGTCTCTTTATATTCCTCCGGAATGGCGTGAGCGCCCATAAAAGTGGCTACCACGTCCATGGGATGGTCCTCGTTCAGCTTTTTCAGCACTTCCAGCATTTTCACTTCGGTATCAAAGTCCAGTCCGTAACCGCTCTTTGCTTCGCAGGTAGTCACGCCCAGCCCCATCATTTCATCAAGAAAACCCTCGGTCTTATGGTAAAGTTCTTCAAAAGACGCCGCTCTGGTTTTTCTCACCGTATCCAGAATGCCGCCGCCTGCCCGCAGAATATCCAGATATCCTGCGCCTTTCAGTTTCATGGGAATTTCGTGCTGCCGATAGCCGCCGAATATCATGTGGGTATGGCCTTCCACCAGCCCCGGCGTTACCAGTCTGCCCTCCGCGTCGATGACGGTATCCGCAGTTTCCGCGCCCTTTGGCAAAGCGCCGCCTGCGGTAATCTCACTGATGAGTCCGTCCTTGATGAAAATCGCTGCGTCCTTCAGTTTCAGATTCTCGCCCTGCTTTTCACCCCCATGGCTGAAACTGCCTACGGGAGTCTGCAGCAGACCGATATTTTTTATAAGTAATGTCGCCATTTCTATCTCCTGTTGCAGGTGCCGTCCGCCCACTCTGCCGCACGTTGACAAATTCCCGCTTTTTTATGTTTTTTGTCAACAAATCTGAAAGTCTCCGCCATCTTTTCTGCTGTTTTTCCACGGAAATTTGACAAAGTTGACAAATTCCTGAGATTTTGTCAATTTAGTCAACGTTTTCACTGCGAAACGTTGACAAATCGGACATTATTTTTGATTTCTGTCAATTTAGTCAACGTTTACAGCAATATCATAAAACTTTCAACTTGATTTGCTGCCAAAAAACGGACAATTCAAGATTTTTGTCAACGTTCTGTCTCATGAGGCATCCCAGGGCAGGCAGCACCACTTTCTAAAATTCTATTTCACAAATTTATCTACGGTTGCTGCCACCAGCTCATCGTCCGCCAGGAACGGAATGGTGATATGTCCTTTTCCTGCGTAGTTTTTATTGTATTCCACGGAAGTGGTCAGAGCATTTTCGTTTCTTGCCCAGTTTCTTCTGGCAACGCCGCCCATTACATCCCACATCATAGCGGATTTGATGATTTCATCTACTCTTTCGGAGCCGTCAAGAAGCAGTCCGAAGCCGCCGTTGATGGCTTTTCCGATTCCGACACCGCCGCCGTTATGGAGTGCGCAAAGAGACATGCCTCTTGCTGCGTTTCCTGCAAAGCACTGTACCGCCATATCTGCCATCACGTTGGAACCGTCCTTGATATTGGAGGTTTCTCTAAATGGAGAATCGGTGCCGGATACGTCATGGTGGTCTCTGCCCATCATGATAGGGCCGCACTTACCTTCTCGAACCAGCTTGTTAAATGCCAGTGCAATATCCCGTCTGCCCTCTGCGTCCTGATAGAGGATTCTTGCCTGAGTTCCAACGACCAGTTTGTTCTTCTTCGCATCGCGAATCCAAACCCAGTTGTCTCTATCCTGCGCCCGTCTTTCCGGATTGATGCAATCCATCGCCGCTTTATCTGTAGCGTCCAAATCCTCCGGCTTTCCTGACAGGCACACCCATCTGAATGGGCCGTAGCCGTAGTCAAAGAGCACTGGTCCCATGATATCTTCAACATAGGACGGCCAAATAAATCCGTCTTTGTCATCGTAGCCGTTCTTGGAAATTTCCTTAATTCCTGCGTCGTACATAGCCTTCATGAAAGAATTGCCGTAGTCGAAGAAATATGTACCCTTTGCGGTCAGTGCTTTGATTGCCTTGTAGTGTCTGTGGAGGGTTTTATCGACTTCTTCGCAGAACTTATCTCTGTCCTCGTGAAGCAGCGCAGTTCTTTCTTCAAAGGTCATGCCCACCGGGCAGTAACCGCCGTTATATACATTATGGCAGCTGGTCTGGTCTGACAGCAAATCGATGTGAAAATCTTTTTCAGCCGCTGCTTCCAAAAGGTCTACGATATTGCCGTGATATGCGATGGAAATGCTTTCCTTTGCGGCAATTTTCTCGTTAGCCAGCTTGAAAATCTCATCGATGTCGTCCATGATTACGTCAACCCAGCCCTGGTCATGACGGGTGACGATTCTGGAGTAGTCTACCTCTGCAAAAATGCCTACGGCACCAGCAATATTAGCTGCTTTCGGCTGTGCGCCGCTCATGCCGCCAAGACCGGAAGATACAAAGGTATGCCCCTGCAAATCTCCCTGCTCAGCTACGCCCAGATATTTTCTGCCCGCGTTCAAAATGGTGTTGAATGTGCCGTGTACGATACCCTGCGGTCCGATATACATCCAGCCCCCTGCAGTCATCTGTCCGTAGTTGGCAACGCCCATTTCCTCGGCGATTTCCCAGTCATCCAAATTGTCGTACATACCAATCATCATGGAGTTGGTGATGATGACTCTCGGCGCTTCCGGTTTAGAAGGGAACAATCCCAGCGGATGACCCGATTCCACAACCAGAGTCTGGTCCTCGGTCAGTTCTTCCAGATATTTTTTAATCAGTCTGTACTGCAGCCAATTCTGGCAGACCTGACCGGTTTCTCCGTAAGTTACCAGCTCGTAAGGATAAAGAGCAACTTCAAAGTCCAAATTATTTTCAATCATAACCTGAAAGGCTTTTCCGGCAAGGCACTTGCCTTTGTACTCATCAATCGGTTTGCCGTAAAGTCTGCCCTCAGGTCTGTATCTGTAGGCATAAATTCTGCCGCGGGTTGTCAGTTCTTCCATGAATTCCGGCGCCAGCTTTTCATGAAGCTCCTCCGGTACATAGCGCAGTGCGTTTTTCAGCGCAATTTTGGTCTGCTCCTTGGTCAGTCTGAATCCTCTGTCCGGCGCTCTTCTGATTCCCTCTGCAAAAGCCGGATAATCCGGATATTCGTTTCCCAATTTGATGGTCATAGCACCCTCAATGGTCTTGTTATCTAACATTCTTTTCCCCTCCATTTATTTCAAAGTTACTACTTTTTCTACTGCTTCAAGCAGGCTGTTGTCTTTTACCATCTGCTCAAACTTCGCCAACTCATCGTGCATGATGATGTCTCTGTCGATTGGATCAGAAATGGTTCTGATATAGTCGTAGGCGGCTCTGGTTGCCGGCGCCAGATTTTCAATGCTGCTTTCGCCGATTTCCTGTCTCAGCCAGATGCCCTGTGCCGCCGCTGCGATTTCAATGCTGAGAACTTTCTGCGCATTGTCCAGTACCATGGCTGCGGTTCTTGCGGAAGTGGTGCCCATGGACACATGGTCTTCCTGATTGCCGGAGGACGGAATGGAGTCCACACAAGCCGGGTGGTCGTAGACTTTGTTCTCAGAAACCATGGACGCCGCTGCGTACTGGGCAATCATAAAGCCGGAGCAAACGCCGCCGTGTTTTGTCAGGAAGCCCGGAAGACCCTCGGAAAGAGCCGGGTTAATCAGTCTTTCCGCCCTTCTCTCGGAAACGTCGGCAAGCTCAGAAATGGCCATCTTCATAAAGTCAAAGGCCAGCGCCATAGGCTGCCCGTGGAAGTTTCCGCCGGAAATGACCTCGTCTTCATCGGGGAACACGATCGGATTGTCGGTTACCGCATTGATTTCTCTGGAAACAGCTTCATATACGTACTGCAGCGCATCTCTGGAAGCACCGTGAATCTGCGGAATGCAGCGCAGAGAATAAGGATCCTGTACCTTAGTCGACTGCACTTCCAGAGCGTTTTTGCTGCCATCAAGCAATGTGCGCAGGTTCTCTGCCACAATTTTCTGTCCCTGATGACCTCTGACATCCTGCACTTTATGGTCATAAGCCTTGGTGATTCCGTGGAGAGCTTCCGATGTCATAGCCGTTGCAAGGTCTGCAATTTTCAAAAGGTTCATAGCGTCCCAAAGAACATTGACGCCAACTGCAGTCATCATCTGGGTTCCGTTGTTCAGGGCAAGGCCTTCCTTCGCTGCAAGCTCTACAGGGGTAATTCCCTCCGCTTCCATAGCCACCTTTGCATCTACGATTTTGCCTTTGTATTCCACTTTTCCAAGTCCGATGAGACCCAGCGCAATGTGAGAAAGGGGTGCAAGGTCGCCGGAAGCGCCCAAAGAACCTTTTCTTGGAATCACCGGGTGAATGCCTGCATTTAACATATCCAGCATAGTCTGAATGGTAGACAGACGGATACCGGAATTTCCTCTGGAAAGGGCATTGCAGCGCAGCAGCATCGCTGCTCTCACATACTCTCTGGGATAAGGTTCGCCAAAAGTGCAGGTGTGACTGATAATCAGATTCTTCTGCAGTTCTGCGGTCTCCTCTTTGGAAATCAGCACGTTTGCAAACTTTCCGAACCCGGTCGTCAGTCCGTAAATGACTGCGCCGTCTTCCAGCTTCTTTTCAATGTAAGCTCTCGCCTTGTTCACTGCCTCCTTCGCCTGTGGTGCGATTTCGACTTTTTCATTTCCGCGGCATACGCCAATAACCTCTTCAACTGTAAGGTCGCGTCCGTTAATCAAAACTGCCATGGTTTCACTCCTATCTTTTTGTTATAATAATTCTAATTTAAGTATAAAAATACTTTTTCTTGCTCTTATTTTTTGTATCCCTATTATACAGTTTTTTTGCTCTCTACGCCACTCTTTTTGCCAAAAAACATTGATTTTTTCAGCTTTTTATTTAGATTTCATGTAATATTCTTCCAGAAAATGTATATCTTTTTTCACGTTATTCCTCTAAAGTTTTATCCCTTTACTATGTATATTTATTAAAATTCAGAATCTTAATTCTTTACTTCCATTGAAAATACAGGCATAGCAATACGCGGATACACCATTCTTTCTGTCTCTCAGAAAAAAAGAGAGAAATCTAAAGAAATTCTTTAGGAATTTTCATATTTATACAGAAAAAAACGTGTTATACTATAGCTACTGATTAAATCGGGGAGGTAAAAACATGATTAGAGAAAAAAAGGGAATTGGTATGATAGCAGCTATTATCTTAGCTGTGATTTTTACTGCGGCCGCTCTGCACTTTACGGCATCGGAGGCCCACGCCGGCACTTACACCGGCAAATACTGGCTCAAGGTCAATGAGCAGCAAAACGTCGTCACCGCCTATAAGAAAGTAGACGGCAAATGGAAACCGATTCGCGCCATGCTTTGTTCCACAGGTCTTAACGGCACTACGCCCAGAGGAACTTTTTACACACAAGGAAGATGGAACTGGGGCGAGCTGATGAACGACGTGTACGGACAGTACTGCACTCACATCACCAGTGACATTCTATTTCACTCCGTTTACTATACGGAACGCTTTGACAAAGCCTCGCAGGTCACCAGCCAGTTCAATATGCTGGGACGGGCAGCATCTCACGGCTGTGTGCGTCTTTCCGTCGTCGACGCAAAATGGATTTACTATACTTGTAAAATCGGCACAAAAGTAACCATTTACCGCAGCGACAATCCAGGTCCGCTTGGAAAACCTTCACCAACCAAGGTTTACGCGGGACGCTATAAATACTGGGATCCCACAGATCCGGATCCAGCGAATCCATACTATATCATAGACCCGCCGACCATCAGGGTTTCTCCAAAGAAGCCGCTGGCGGTGCAGTATGGCAAGAAAAACTATAACCTGAAAAGCTACGTCTACGCAAAGGACCCTAACACTTTCATGAATTTGAAAGACGATATCAAGGTTTCCAGAGTGGAACGCTACTCCTCCAAAAAAGGCGGCTACGTCAAGGAGAAATTCTCCATCAATAAGCTGGGCACTTACAAAGTCACCTACAAGGTCACCGCACCTTACGGAAAAAGCGCCAGCACCACTGTTAAAATCAAGGTCGTAGACAACCTGAAAGCACCGGTCATTTCCGGCGCAAAGAACAGGACCGTTACCTGGGGTGACAAGAATGCAGTAAAGGGCGTCACTGCAAAACAGGCATCGGCAAGCCGCACCAGTGCCATAAAGGTTTACATTAAAGCGCCGGGCGCAGAGAAATATAAGATCTATTCTTATAAAGACGCAAAAAACTATCGGTTTGCAAAAACCGGCAAATACTCGATAAAATACATCGTCAAAAATAAATACGCCCCTTACAAAGAGGCGAAAAAAATCATCACGATTACGTCCAAAAAAGGCGCTGTCAATAAAGACCCGCAGCTGAATCTGCCTGCAGAACTTGAGGCTGCTCTGTTGGGAGCTGACGGCAGCTGCACTGCGCCCCTTGCCGTACAACCCGGCGTGCAGACCGACCTCATCACCGGTGTCAGCGCTGTTCATAATGGCAAAAATGTGACCTCAAAACTGCAAATCGCCATTAAGGGGCCCTCTGATACAGATTTCCAATCAGTGACGGCCAAAGAAGCTGCCGCATGGATTTTTGAGAGCGAGGGCGAATATCAGATTAAATACTCCGTAAAAAATGCTTACACACCTTATCAGACCGTAAGTAAAATCGTGCTGGTGAAAACAGAGACTGCTCTTTGAGCAGTCCCTGTTTCTTAAAGCTAAAGCAGTTGGTTAATTGTAAAAAAGTCAATTCTTAACCCAAATCACTGTTTCTTTCTAAAAATGTATAAGCTCACTGCCCTCTACACACATATTTCTTATGAAACGAGCCATATATGCCGAAAAGTTTAGTAAATCATGCATAAAATACAAGTTTTCCGTCCGCAATTTCAAGATAATCTGTTTTACTGTCAACGTTCTTATACATTTTTATAAGCTTTTTCAAAGCTTGGTTAAGAATCCAGGAATCTCTTATACATATTTTAGAAAAAATCCCGCTATAAGTTAAAGCCACAAGTCAAAGTTAATCTTAATGGACAATGATTTATAATCAAACAGAGCCCTAAAGGTTCACACCTTTAGGGCTCTTGCTTTTACCAATTTACATTTATTTTTCTACGTCTTTCAAAGCTGCCTGTGCTGCCGCAATTCTTGCGATTGGCACACGGTAAGGGGAGCAGGATACATAATCAAGTCCGGTTCTGTGACAGAACTCGATACTTCTCGGATCGCCTCCATGCTCGCCGCAGATGCCCAGTTTGATATTCGGGCGGGTCTGTCTGCCCTTTTCTACCGCCATCTTCACCAAAAGGCCTACACCCTCCTGATCGATGGTCTGGAACGGATCGTCAGGCAGAATGCCTTTATCCACGTATTCCTTAATCAGTTTTCCGGTATCATCACGGGAAAAACCGAAAGTCATCTGTGTCAAATCGTTGGTGCCGAAGGAGAAGAATTCAGCTTCTTCTGCAATCTCATCCGCCGTCAAAGCCGCTCTAGGCACTTCAATCATCGTACCGATATGATACTTCATCTGACTGCCCGCCTCTTCCTTGCAAGCGTCAGCAGTCTTTACAACGGTTGCCTTCACATCAGCAATTTCAGCCTTGCTTCCTACCAGCGGAATCATGATTTCAGGCACGATATCCACGCCTTTTTCTGCCGCAACTTCGATAGCTGCTTCCATAATAGCACGAGTCTGCATTTCCGCAATTTCCGGGTAAGTCACAGCAAGCCTGCAGCCGCGGTGTCCCAGCATCGGGTTAAATTCGTGAAGTTCACTGGCTGTCTGTGCCAGTTTTTCATATGGAATACCGGTATGGGCTGCCAGTTCTCTAGTATCTTCTTCGGTCTGCGGCAGGAATTCATGTAGAGGAGGATCAAGCAGACGAATGGTCACAGGCTTATCTTCCATCACCTCGTACATGCCCTTAAAGTCGGACTTCTGGAACGGCAGCAGTTTTGCCAGGGCGGTTCTTCTTTCTTCCTCAGTTTCCGCTAAAATCATCTGACGAATTGCCGGAATCCTTTCTTCCTCAAAAAACATATGCTCCGTTCTGCAAAGACCGATTCCCTCTGCGCCGAATGCCAGTGCCTGGGCTGCGTCCTTTGGATTGTCAGCATTGGTGCGCACCTTTAATTTACGAATCTCGTCGGCCCAGTTCATCACTGTGCCAAAATCTCCGGAAAGCTCCGGCTGCACCGTCGCAATCTGCCCTCTGTATACAGTACCGGAAGAGCCGTTGAGGGAAATATAATCCCCTTCTTCCAGCCGGTCGTCTCCAATAATCAGCGTTTTGCCCGCTTCATCTACGATAATTTCAGAGCAGCCTGCAACGCAGCATTTACCCATACCTCTGGCTACCACCGCCGCATGGCTGGTCATACCGCCTCTGGCGGTCAAAATGCCTTCTGCAGCTACCATGCCGGCAAGGTCCTCCGGCGAAGTTTCCTGTCTTACAAGAATGGCTTTCTCGCCGGATTCCACAGCCGTCTCCGCATCAGAAGCCGTGAAGTAGATTTTTCCTGTCGCAGCGCCCGGTGAAGCAGGAAGACCCTTTGCCAGCGTTTCTGCTGCTTTTTCAGCCTTTGCGTCAAAAGTCGGGTGCAGCAGCTGATCAACCTGTGCAGGGTCGATGCGTTCTACGGCAGTTTCCTTTGTAATCAGGCCCTCGCTGACCATGTCGACAGCCACTTTAATCGCCGAAACGGCAGTTCTCTTTGCAGCTCTGGTCTGCAGCATGAAAAGTTTTCCTCTTTCCACCGTAAATTCCATGTCCTGCATATCTTTATAGTGTTTTTCCAATATCTCCGCGATGCGCGCAAAGTCTTTATATACTTCCGGGAACGCCTCTGCCATCTCTGCAATCGGTTTCGGCGTACGGATTCCCGCAACTACATCTTCACCCTGGGCATTCACAAGGAATTCTCCGTAAAGCTGATTACTGCCCGTTGCCGGGTCTCTCGTAAAAGCTACGCCTGTGCCGGAAGTATCCCCCATATTACCGAATACCATGGACTGCACGTTTACTGCAGTGCCCAGCTTATCGGAAATTCTGTTGAGTTTCCTGTAAAGAATGGCTCTGTCGTTATTCCATGAGCGGAATACTGCCTTGATTGCTTCCATCAGCTGGTCTTTCGGTTCCTGCGGAAAATCTCTGCCCACGGCCTTTTTTACCAGCGCTTTATAGCCGGTGATAATCTCTTTCAAGTCGTCAGTGGTTAAATCCACATCAAATGCGGCGCCCACTTTCTCTTTCTGTCCATCAAAGATAACATCGAATTCACTCTTTGGAATTTCAAGTACAACATCACCGAACATCTGAATAAAACGACGATAGCTGTCATAAGCAAAGCGGTCATTTTCTGTCAGCTTAGCTAAACTTTCCACGGTTTCGTCGTTAAGACCCAGATTCAGAATGGTGTCCATCATACCCGGCATGGAAAATACAGAACCGGAACGAACTGAAACAAGCAGCGGATTTTCCTTGTCGCCAAACTTTTTCTCGGTTACCGCCTCAAGCTCCGCCAATTTTTCGTAAATTTCCTCGATGATGTCGTCACCAATCCTGCGGTCTTCTTCATAGTACCGGGTGCAGGCTTCGGTAGTTACCGTAAAACCGTAAGGAACCGGCAGACCGATTCTGGTCATCTCCGCCAGATTAGCTCCTTTGCCGCCCAAAAGACTTCTCATGTCCTTAGACCCTTCACTGAATGAATAAACAAATTTTCCCATATGGTTTCCTTTCCTGCGTACTATCTCTGAATCTCCTCGACGCTTTATAAATATTTGCCTACATTCTAATCTTTATATGAAATGGACACAAGGGATTTGACAAAAGTTTTTAGAAAAGAAAGAAATTTTAATTGTAACTTTAAAAAGAAAACTTTTATCTTCTAAATATTGACATTTTAGTATCATATAGGAATTTTCGCTTGCGCTCGACGATATAGTGGAGTATAATAGAAATACAGTAATTTTATTACATTTACGTAGCGAGGGGGAAGAAGAGGAAGCGAGAAAGAATCCTGTGCTGCAGAGAAGTGCAAAGCTGAGAGAGTATGGTATACTCGTCCGGTATGTAAGAGAAGGCCTTGCAGCAGGAAAGGACAGAAAAGAAGCAGTAGACACTGCCATAGAGCGCTGCCTCAAAGAAAACATCTTGGCGGATTTTTTAAGAACCCATAGTGCGGAGGTGGAGAAGATGGCATGGCAGAGTATCACCATGGAGGAATTCATAGAAATCAGAGCGGAGGAAGCGGCGGAGATTGCTGCTGAAAAGGCAACTGCGGAGACGACGGAAAAAGTGACCAGAGAAGTGACCGAAGAGGTAACGAAGGAAGTCACGAAGAAAACTTTAGAAAGGACTACACTTTCCAATATTCAATCTCTAATGAAAAATCTTCATTTGAGCATTGAACAAGCCATGAATAGTTTGGACATACCTGAAGCAGATCAGCAACATTACCAAAATTTAATTCAGATTGCAGAAAACTAAACAAAACGCTGAGATAAGGGTTTCCCTTGTACTCAGCGTTTTATATTGTTGTTACTTAATTATGTTTTTATTCTCTCGCTTCTGCGGCCTTTGCGTGTCCCTCAAGACCCTCTCCGTATGCCATTCTGGCAACCAGCGGAGCAATTGCTTTTGAGGCCTCCGGCGTCATGCTCTGGTGGGTGCAGGTTTTCAGGAATGTGCCGGCCCAAACACCGCCGGTATAGCGTGCTGCCTTCACAGTCGGCAAGGTGTGGTTAGTTCCCGATGCATAGTCCCCAAAGACTTCTGCTGTATTTCCCCCGATGAACAGGGAACCGTAATTATATAAATCCCTGATAATAGAATCCGGATTCTCAATATTTACTTCTAAGTGTTCCGGCGCATACTCGTTGGACATTTCTACCGCTTCATGCAGCGAATCAACTACCAATACTTCGCCAAAATCATCCCAGGACTTTTTCGCAATTTCCGCAGTGGAAAGCACCTTTAACTCCGCTTCTACATCTTTGATGACCTGTTTTCCGAAGGATTCATCAGTAGTTACCAAAATCCCCTTTGCGTTAGGATCGTGTTCTGCCTGCGCCAAAAGGTCAGCGGCAATCGTCTTACTGTCCGCTTTTTCGTCCGCAATAACGAGAACTTCGCTGGGCCCTGCCACAAAGTCAATTCCAATCTGTCCGTAACACTGGCGCTTTGCCTCTGTCACATAGCGGTTTCCCGGCCCCACAATCATATCCACCGGCTTTATTTCCTCAGTTCCGTAAGAAAACGCAGCAACAGCCTGAGCGCCGCCTACTGCATAAATCTCGTCAGCTCCTGCAAGATCCATAGCAACCAGCGTTTTGTAGTGAATCTTGGAAGTCCCCTTTACAGTAGGGGAACATGCCGCAATGCGCTTTACCCCCGCCACCTTTGCCGGTGTAATCAGCATCAGAGCAGTGGAATAAAGGGGATAGCCACCGCCGGGGACGTAACAGCAGCAGGAAGAAACCGGAATAATTCTGTGTCCCAGATAAATCCCCGGCTGCGGACTGAAATTCTCCAGTTCAGTCATGGTTCTTCTCTGCGCCGCCGCAAATTTTTCTATATTAGATTTTGCCATACGAAGGTCGGAAAGCTCCTGCTCCGTAATCTGCGCATAAGCCTGCTCAATTTCCTCGCGGCTGATTCTCAGCACATCTCTATGGCAGTCGTCAAATTTCTCGTTATATTCATGAAGCGCTGTATCGCCACGCTGGCATACATCATCGATAATTGCGGTCACACTGTCACGGAGAGCCCGATTATCTTCGGCAGTTCTCTCCTTGGATTTCTTCAAAATTTTCATCTTAACTATACCTCTTTTTTGCAATTTACTACATTAACATATTAAAGCACAAGGGTGATTGTTGTCAAGAGAATTCACAATAAAACAGGAGCCTAAACGGCTCCTTTATCATTGTTTTTAAATTAGTCTGCAACGTAAGGCAGTAATGCAACGATTCTTGCTCTTTTGATTGCAGTGGTAACTTCTCTCTGATGTACAGCGCAAGTTCCAGTGATTCTCTTAGGCAGAATTTTACCTCTTTCAGTGATATACTTCTTGAGTTTTTCTGTATCCTTGTAATCAATTACTTCTGTCTTATCAGCGCAGAACTGGCATACTTTCTTTCTTCTCATGCCACCACGTCTTCTATCCATCATGGTTCTTATCTCCTTTCCTTAGAATGGAACGTCTTCATCAATTGCCTGGAATGAATCCGGCATTTCTTCCGGCATGCTGCTGCCGCCGGCCGGCTGATTGCTATAGCCGGAAGAAGCGTTCTGTCTCGGTGCGAAATTACCGCTGCTCTGCGGTCTGTCGCCCCACTCTAAAAATTCTACTCTGTCTGCCACAACATCGGTTGTGTAAACAGTGACGCCGTCTTTGTTCTGATAGCTTCCGGTCTGGATTCTACCCTGAACGCCGACTAATCTGCCCTTTGCCAGATACTTCTCGCAGTTCTCTGCCTGCTTGCCGAAAACGGTTACGCGCGGAAAATCTGTCTGCTTCTCTCCGCCGGCTCTTACAGGTCTGTCAATGGCAACCGTAAATGTTGCAACTGCCATCTGTGTGCTTGCAGTATATCTGACTTCCGGGTCACGGGTAAGTCTTCCGATTAGAACTACACTATTCATTAACTACACCCCTTTTCTTATTTTGCGTCTTTGCTGATGATGATGTGTCTCATTACATCGTCAGAGATTCTCAGTCTTCTGTCCAGTTCCTTAGGTAATTCTGTGCTTGCCGCGAACTCGATTACAACATAGTAACCTTCGTTCTTCTTCTGAATCGGATAAGCAAGTTTTCTCATTCCCCAAGTATCTACTTTCTGAACTTCTCCGTCAGCTGCAATGATGCCCTGTACCTTCTCAACTGTAGCTTCCTTCTTAGCTTCTTCTAAAGCAGGATCGATAATGAACATAACTTCATACTTTTTCATTTGTTTCACCTCCCTATGGACTAAATGGCGTAAGCCTCATGCCTACGCAGAGATTCGCACAAAAGCGTGCCTATTTAGTATACCACAAATCCTTGAAAATGCAAGGATTTTTTTAATATCAGAAATTCATCAGAAAAAATTCGCAAGATTTCGTTAAGCCACTTCTCCCATCATGCCTACATCACATAACTTTCCACATTGGCAACTTTGGACGATTTTAGCTTGTCTAAAAGTCCTAGTTCCTCTCCTTCTCCGAGTTGCCCTACATCTTCACTGACCGCCGATACCGCACTTTCCTGTTCCGGGCTGCATACTACCCTTGCGCAGTCATGCAGCGACAGCTTTTCCAAAATAGTCTCCGCCTTTACGTCGCTGTCAATAACTACCTTTAATACATCACAAATCTCGATTCCGTCCGGGCAGCTGTCAAGAAGCGGCTGGTCGACTTTCACTCTCAATTTGTCCGATAGCAGATGTCCGCCCTTTACCACTTTCAGTTCCTTATATACCGCCCCGATTTTAAGGAAGTCTTCTTTCTGGGATTCTGTCACAGTTACCGTTCCTGTAACCTCCAGTCTGTTAATTTCTTTTGCAAGCGTTCCCATATCTGCCGTTCGATCAGCGCTCAAATCTCCATAAACAAAAAGGCTGCCGCCATGCTTATGCAGCAAGAAATCATTCAGCTGCGCATCACCGTAGATTAGTTTCATTCCATCCGGCACTGTCACATATTCTGTCTGCAGATTGAAAATTTTCGTAGATTCTTCTATCATGGATTCCGGCAAAATCAGTCTTGGCGTCACAATCTGCACCTTCTTTTCTATGAGCCTTTTCAAATCCACAAATTCACTGCAAATAACCGTTTCCCCATTGACGTAATACCGCCCTTCCTCCTCGGCACGCAAAGTGAAAAGTCTGTCTATCATAAGCGTATCTTCCAGCACAGTGTATCCGTCCGGATAAATTTCTGTTGCGCCATCAATCTGAATCCGGCTCAAAAATCCGCTCAAACTCTTTGGCATCTGCAAAGTACCTGCAACTACAATCTTTTGATAAGTCTTGAGCACCGCCTCTGCTCCTGCTTCTACCTTCAAACAGCCGTTGACTATCAGCATGCTGTTTTCCTCTACTATCGTATCCTCTGTAATCTCAAAATCTCCATTTACAACATTCACATCTATATCTGCATCGTCGTCAACCTCCACCGTTAAACCACAGTTTTGAATTACCGGCAGTTTCGCAAGGATTCCTCTGCTGCGCCCGCAGACCAGCAGAATCTCCGCATTGATAATGATGGACTCATAGCCGCTGTATGCCTCCCCCTGCATTCTTCTTGTGTCGCATATGCAAGCGTTAATAATAAAATTCTTCATCTAAATTTTCTCCTTTCAGACATCTTTTCCACACTTCAAATTAAAGATTTTACTTCCCATCGCCAAGTCCCTGACGAAGGTGTTTTCTGGCTTCATGAAGCTTTGCACGCACTGTGCCCGCCGGCATATGCAGCATATCCCCAATTTGTCCTGAGGTATAGCCGTGCAAATACCGAAGTACAAAAATCCGCCGTTCCAGTTTCGGAAGCCGCATCAGCAGTTCTCCCCACTCTACCATAAACATTTCCTCTGACAGTTCTGCCGCCTGAGTTTCCGGAAAGCTGTCCACTGACAGCTCCCACTTTTTGCGGCGAACATAATCAATATGCAGATTTTTTACGGTTCGGTAAAGCCATGCCCGCTGCTGACTTTCGCTAAGCCCCGCTAAAACGTCTTCATGAAGCAGTCCCCGAAGAAAGGCCTCCTGCACTAATTCTTCCGCCGTTCGTGGATCACCGGTCATCGCCCGGCACCACCTGACCAGCTGGGGATACAGCTGTTTATAAAGCTGCTCCATCAGCTTTTCGGTATATTCTTCTGTCATTGCTTTTCCTTTCCCGGAATTCAACTGTTGCTCCGTCTTACACTTATATAACGAATCATCAGCGCAAAGTGTTGGAAAAATTTTTCTTGTATTTTTCTTGCAAAAAGAAAAATCCGGCAGAGTAGCATTATAACTAATCTGCCGAATATAAACTCAAATTGTTTCCTGCTGCAGCGCAAAAATCGCCTTCTGGCTCTCTATTTCTGCCCGAAGTTCCTCTTCAGTAGGAAGATATAATTTGTACTTTGATGCAAACAGCTGCTCACTGCCATGCATAACAGAATATCTCGCTATGTCTTCGTCTGTTTCTGTACAAAGTACGATGCCGAGAGTAGGATTGTCATCTTCACTGCGTTTCAATTCATCATACATACTAATGTACATGTCCATCTATCCCACATCCTTGTGTAATCTTACTGGTCTTTAAATCAATCAAAACAAAGCACTTCAAAATATAGTTATAGAAAACAATGACTCCATGTTAACAGCATCGGAGATTTTCCAGACGCTGTCTGGAAAATCTCCGGATATGTTTTATAAAAGGAATAGAAACTGTACAAGTTCGTCTTTGTAAAGCCTTTTCCATATATTCTCATCAATTCATATCTCTGGTGCCCTATTTCCAAAGCTTTTCCGGATACAGCCCTTTATCTTTCATAGACTGCAATGCGTCAACGACGCTTTGTTTATCTTCTTTATAGGTTACGCCGTACCATTTGTCATGGGAGCGAAGCACTTTTACGGTCGCTTTGTCTTCTTTAATCAGCTGGTCTACAACCCCCGGCAGGAAATACTCGCCCTTGAGAGGATTTTCGACGAGAGCCTTATCCAAAAATGCAGGAAAACGTGCCTCCATTTCACGGATAAAAGACTCGGTAAAGCCCCAGAAATTCATGGACACCGTGGTTCCTTCTTCCAAAGGCTGCCATGTCGCGCCGTCATCTTCTGTAAAAGCAATGCCGCCGTCATGATACATAATTTTCGTGCGCTCTACGATATCCAAAAGCTGACCGTTTTCGCCCACTTCGCAAACACCGCGGGCCACATGGCCATTTTCCGTCAAAGTTTTTTCCAGTTGATAGCCTACCATGCAGTAGCGATATTTTTCGTCATCTTTAGCCTGTTCCAAATAGTCATAAATGGTCTGGAACGCACCCGGTCCGTAATAATCATCTGCATTGATAACCGCGAAGGGTCCATTGATGAGCTTGCGCGCGCTGAGCACCGCATGACAAGTACCCCACGGCTTCACACGCTCTGCCGGAACCTGATACCCCTGCGGAATATCTGTAAGCTCCTGAAATGCGTACTCTACTTCCATGTACTTTCCCGCTCTTTCATCAATCAACGCGCGAAAATCCGCTTCATTTTCTTTTTTAATGATGAAAATGACTTTCTCAAACCCTGCCATCATAGCGTCATAAAGTGAAAAATCCAGAATGATTTCCCCTTTGTCACTAATCGGGTCAATTTGCTTTAATCCCCCATATCTGCTGCCCATACCCGCAGCCATAATAACCAGTACCGGTTTGTTCATACCCTGTCTCCTTTATTCTTGGTGATACATCAAATTTTTCTTTATTACTTCCACTTTTTAAGGACAGTCTGCTTATTTTCTTTTGTAATAAAAATGCCGACCACGTCTTACTTTTATTACCAAGCTTTCCTGTATTAATCGATTTAGTGCTGCCGAAGCTTTCCTAACCTAAGAACATTATACCAAATATCCCGCGATTCACAAGTCCAAAGAATCGCAGCTTCACCGCTATCTGTCATTGTGCATATATTCATCAACATCAACAAAAATATGCATAGATTCTCTGACAGCTGTGCATATTTTCGGGGTTTTGATTAAAATTATGCATTTTGGGGTAACGCACCCTTGATCCCAACGCCCTGACATCTTCCCGATACAAAATATCGTCATTCTAAATTCTGAACGTTTCAACCCGGGGACTCCCTTAATTTGTTGTCAAATATACGCAGATAATCAAACCTTGTCAATATCGAGAGATAGAAGAAAGTTTTTATTCGCTTGCCATCCCGATTCCCCTTGTTACCCTTGTTAAAAAATGTCCGGTCAACTATAATAATATCATAAGCGAAAAAACAAAGGAGGACCTTATCATGATAAAAACTATGGAACAGGCCGAAAGAGATGCTGCCCTGAAAGTTGCCGATTTGATGGCAGCCGCCGCAAGAACCGCACCTAAGGCCAGCGGAAAAGATAAAATCATTACATTTATTATTACAGGAAATGAAAAGCAAACTCTCGCGGAGGAAATGCGCAAAGTCGCTGCTCAGCGAGGCGAAGCCTTCATTGAGAGAGACTCCTATAATGTGGAAAACAGTCACTGTGTAGTTCTAATCGGCGTCGTCTCTAACCCCTTCGGATTAAGCGACTGCAAAATGTGCGGCTTTGAAAACTGTGCAGAAATGAAAAAAGCAGGCGCCAACTGCGCATTTAATATCACCGATCTCGGCATTGCCGTCGGCTCTGCAGTTTCTGTTGCCGCGGATCACAGAATCGATAACCGCGTCATGTACTCTGCCGGAGCCGGCGCTCTCAGAATGGGAATTTTTCCAGAAGACGTACGGGTTTGTTATGGTATCCCGCTATACACCGGCGCTAAAAGTATCTTTTTTGACAGAGGCGCAGGCGCTGTGCTGCTGTAATTGATTGCAACCGGCTGTAATCATCGGGGGCGCTCTTACATATACGCCCTGGTCTGCCCGCACACATAGTGATTCAAAGATTATCAGATGCAGCGCATAATGGCGGATTTTCTTCCGCCTAGGAAATCTGCTTTACGGAGAATTAAGCTAATTCATGTTTCATCCAGAATCCTGTTGCTAACAAACACAGCTATCTTTTATGCACAAAAGATAGCTGTGTCCACTATATCTATTCTATATCATAAAACTCATAGCACTCCTATTAAAAAGACGTTTGGGAATCGTCTCCGAATTTTGATTTTATAGGATTAATTAAGTATAGGATTTTATTTTTTAGGACTTTTTATGGGTAGAAACTTTTCCCAAACAAATCTTTTCCACTATGCTATCATTTTACTACAAAACCCTTATCTTTTCCTTGTAATATTTTATAATATTTTATGAATTTCTTTGTTTATACACAAAAAAGAGACTCCCTTTTCTTATCTTTTATAAGAGCCTCTTCTTTCTCTTAATCAAAAATTTTACTTATTTTGCCGCCAAAGTTATCCGATAGGTTCAAAATCCTCTGCCCCATGCTTGCACAGCGGACAGATATAATCCGGCGGTAATTCTTCACCTTCGTATACATATCCGCAAATCTTGCAGACATAACCCTTTACTTTTGGCTTTGCAGCCGGAGCCGGTTTGATGTGATCGAAGTAATACTGATAAGTGGCAGATGGTACATCAGAAAGTACTTTTTCCTCAGTCACATCACCAATGAACATCAAATGCGTTCCCAAATCCACAGTTCTGTTTACTTTGACAGAAATCACAGCATTTGCTCCGCCGGTAATATACAGAAGACCATTTTCACTTCTTTCCGCATCGGCATAACCTCTGCACTTTTCTGTATCTCTGCCGCTGCTGAAACCGAAGTGCTTAAATACTTCAAAATCTGCTTTCTGGCTGAGAATGGACACATTAAACATACCGGTTCTCTCAATCATGCCGCAAGTATAATTTGCTTTGTTGACACAGATTGACAGCTGCTTCGGCGAATCAGTCACCTGCATTGCAGTATTGATAATACAGCCATTGTCCTTGTCTTCTTCCTTTGCAGTCAGGACAAAAAGTCCATAACTGAGTTTAAACATTGCACTCACTGCGTTCACCTTTTTCCTTATTCTGCCTTTTCCTCAAATACGTCCTTACCAAGTCCGCACAAAGGGCACACCCAATCTGCCGGCAGCTCTTCAAATGCAGTTCCCGGCTCGATTCCGTTGTCTGGATCACCTACTGCAGGATCATACTCATATCCACATGCTCCACATACATACTTTTTCATAATATTGTCCTCCTCTAATCTTGATTCATTAAGAGATAAATTTTGATGGCTGCCGCCAAATTCTGATAAAACTCCTTCTCGTTACTGTCAGGGTCCAGTTTCTCCTGCAACTTTCCTATTCTGTATCGAATGGTATTCTTGTGACAGTACAGCCTTTCTGCTGTCTCTATTGTGTCACCTTTTGCGAGAATATATTCAATTGCTGTACGAAGCAGCTCCCCATCCTTATCTTCTTCCTCAAAAATTGGCGCCAGGTAATCTTCCATATATACCGCCATAGTCTGACTGTGCATATTTGGAATGATTAATCTATATATACCCGATTTTTCATAATATTTAACAGGTATTTTCTCTATTTCCGCAACTTTCTCCGACCAAAACGCCTGTCTGACCGCTTCATCAAATTTTCCTCCGACCATCACCGGCGCACTCACGCCGGCGGTTATTTCTTTTCCCATCAACCCATACGCAATACACACATCGTCCAACTGCGCCTTAAATCTGGAAAGATTCAGTTCATCCTGAGAAAGCACAACAAAAAATCGATTAGCAAGTTTCCCGACAAAAGTTTTGCTGCGCAGTTTCTGATTGGGTTTTACGCGCTTAATAAAATCAGAAATCTGTTCACCTGTCACGCCCTTCACACTCATACAGATTACCATTTTAACGGGCCGCAGCAACGGATTTATTTTCTCCTGCGCACAACTATCTTCTTCTATAGAAAATTCCCTTGTCAGCATATCTGTCAAAAGAGTTTCCGTCCGCAAAACAATATCATCTCTTTCTACTAAATCTCTGATGCTAAAGAGTATCTCTTCAAAGAACTCATCATGGGCAAATTCTAAAATCGGAAAATTCCGCTCGTTAGCATAGGCCAGAGCTTCTTCCGGCAGTTCTTTAAAAAATACTGGCTTATAGGCCAGAGCCTGCACATTTTGCGCAATCAGTTTCTTAATTGTAACTAATATAAGGGACGGATCATCTTTAGCAAAAAGCAGACTGGAAAGCACCAGGCTGTTCCCCGTAAAACTATTCTGTCTATACTCCTCACCCTCCTGCATGAATTCAAAATCCAGGATTTCTGTCGCCGTGATTGTTCTATCCAGGCCATTTTCTCCCGCCATAATCTTGAAATTCCGCATAATATCCAAATTTAGTACATCTTTCATTGTAACAGCCATAAGAAACTCCTTTTTCTTCTATCAGGCTTTATGCCTCAAAAAGAACTGTCGAAAGGTATCTTTCTCCCGAATCCGGTAAAATCACGACAATATTTTTTCCGCTATTTTCTTCCTTCTTAGAAAGTTCCACTGCCGCCCAAAGCGCCGCACCGGAGGTGATTCCGGCAAGGCAGCCTTCTTTTTTTGCAAGACTTCTCGCAAGGTCATAAGCGTCGTCCTCCAAAACAGGAATAATTTCATCAATGATATCTCTGTCCAATACGTCCGGCACGAAATTAGCACCGATTCCCTGCAGATTATGGCTGCCTGTTTTCCCCTTTGAAAGCAATGGGGAATTTTTCGGCTCTACTGCAACTATCTTTATGGCAGGGTTTTTCCCCTTTAAAAATTTTCCACAGCCGGTAATCGTTCCGCCTGTGCCTACGCCGGCAACGAGAATATCGACATTCCCCTCTAAATCTTCCCAAATTTCCGGGCCGGTGGTATCGATGTGCGCCTTGGCGTTTGCAGGATTGACAAACTGACCTGCGATAATGCTCCCTGCAATTTCTCTATGCAGTTCCTCCGCTTTATCAACAGCACCCTGCATGCCTTTTGCGCCCTCAGTCAGCACCACTTCAGCGCCGTAAGCCGCGAGGAGTTTTCTCCGCTCAATACTCATGGTCTCCGGCAAAACAAAAATCGCCCGATAGCCTTTTGCCGCTGCAATAGCAGCAAGTCCAATCCCTGTATTTCCGCTGGTCGGCTCAATAATTGCACCACCCGGCGACAGCAGGCCTTTCTCCTCTGCGTCAGCAATCATGCTCATGGCAGCTCTGTCTTTGATGCTGCCCGCCGGATTGAAGGCTTCCAGTTTTCCATAAATAGCCGCCCCTGCCTGATAGGCGTCTTCTATTTTGTGAAGCCGCATAAGCGGCGTTTTTCCAATAGTTTCAGTTATGGTATGATAAATCATCTCTTTCACCTCGAATTTTTTCAAAAACAATAATTGCCGCGCATAAATAAGCTGCGCCAAGGCTCCAGCCGCCTATGATGTCCGTTGGGAAATGTACGCCTACATAAACTCTGCTGCAGCCGATTGCGAAAATCAGAAGACCAAGCAGCACCGTCAGGATGTTTGCCAGTTTCCTGTTTTTGCAGTACCTGCGAATGAAGTAAATCAAAATCCCAAAGCATACCAACCCGTTCATAGAGTGACCGCTGGGGAAGGAATAGCCGCCCTGTTCAATGAGTCTCACCGCAAGATCAGGTCTTGGCCTTTCAAAAATTCCCTTTACTATTTTGTAGACTACAGTGGAAGAAAGGGAAATTATTACAAAGGGAATTCCCATACTCCTTCGTGTGGATTTTACCATAAGCAAAAAAATCCCCATAAGACTAACTGTCTGCCAGTTGCCAAGATAGGTTATGGCAATAAGAACCCGGTTTAGTCCCGGATTCCGTCGGGCATACACCCACTCTCTGATTGCCGTATCAAAAGGCAATATTTCTGCAGCAGAAATTTGATATGCAACATAGGCGAAGCATAACAATGCTCCGCCTATGATAACTGCACGAATCTGTTTCTTAGATTCCGAATTCATTTAATAATCCTCTTTATTTGAATTTCACCGCTGTTCCATAAGCGATAACCTCTGCCGCTCCCTGCATAATTGCGGAAGACGAGAATCTTACACCGATTACCGCGTCCGCACTCAGACTTTCAGCTTCGTCTACCATTCTCTTAGTGGCAATCTGTCTTGCTTCCTGCAGCATTTCTGTGTAGCCCTTCAGTTCGCCGCCGACTAAAGTCTTAAAACCTGCGCCGATATCTTTTCCTAAGTTCTTGGACTGCACTACGTTGCCTTTTACCATGCCCAGCACATCAAACTCCTGTCCCGGAATGTAATCGATATTTATCAGTTTCATATAAAATACCTCCTGCGATATCTCTTGTGTTTTGTCTATATTATACTCTTTTTTCTAAAATATTTCCACTGATTTTATTGTTTCTTTAAGCCTTCATCAGCTTTCCTTAAAACCTGCGCCAACAACTTAGTTGGACCCCATAATAATGATAAATGCCTCCGGGGCAATTTCCTTTGCCAGCTTTCGGATTCCGACCGTATGCTTGTTGCTGAACACACACATTACCACATTTTTCTCTTCCTTGGAAAAACTTCCTTCTGCACTTAAAAGGGTTGTACCTCTCCCGGCGACCTCATCAATGCGCTGCGCCATTTCCTTCGCACAATCCGTAACAATCAGTGTCATCTTTCCGGCGGAAATACCATACATCACTTTGTCTATCACCGCTGCCATAACATAACTGATCAGCATACATACTAGGTGCTCTATGCCGTACTCTACGGCACCTGACGGCACTGCCTGCCTAGTTGCACCCCCCGGACTCGGGGCTGCCTTCCCTGGCTCCATATGGTATCTCTATAAAGTTTTTTCTGTAAACGTTAATTTCCTTACAATTCATCAGCAGCCTCCTTTCTCCTGCTCATATGAAGATAATTGTTTTTCTCTACACCTCATTTCCCACCAAAAATCTTTCTTTTCTATAGATATTCCACCCCACTCTGTGGTATGATGAAAGCAGCAAGAATATGTATCAAAGGAGGATTCCAATTGAAATTACTTAGAAATATCCCAAAAGGTTATAAGCTGTTCCGCTCTGTCAGCGTTTTCAACAGCTATCTGGACAAAATCGAAGCGGCAAAGAATGCCGGTGATGTAGAAAAAGAAAAAGCTGTAATCGGAGAAGGTGTCGCTCTTTGGATTCAGCGTCTTGAGGAACTCTTTGATATCACATTTCATATAGAAGGGCAGGAAAATATTCCCGAAACCGGTGCCTGCGTGTTTATTTCCAATCATCAGGGGTATGCAGATATTATAGCGATTTTGAAAATGATGGACGGTAAACAGGTCGGTTTTATTGCAAAGGACAGTCTTGAAAAAATGCCGTACTTCGGAAAATGGATTAAAGCCATTCGCGGCGTATTTATCAAGCGCGGTGACGCCAGAGAAGCACTGAAGTCTATTCAGGCAGGCGTCCAGACTTTGAAAGAAGGCTTTTCTCTGGTGATTTTTCCGGAAGGAACTCGGAGTCAGTCTGCTGAAATGGGCTCTTTTAAACCCGGCAGTTTCAAGCTGGCGACCAAGGCAAAAGTGCCTGTCGTACCTGTTGCCTTAAACGGCACCCGCCACCTCTTTGAAGACCGGGGCGTCATTACAAACGGGGCTGTCATTGATGTAAAAATTCTGCCGGCAATCGACACTGCTTCTATGGACAGACACCAGCTGGCGAATATTAGCCACGAAGTGGAAGATACTATTAGAGAAGCCCTTGCCGAACTAATCGAAAAGGAAAAAAATAGGAACAAAGAGGAGAAATAGAGATGGTTAGCTTAACAAAAGATAATTTCCAAAAGGAAGTTTTAGAATCCGATATCCCTGTTGTTGTAGATTTTTGGGCGCCTTGGTGCGGTCACTGCGTCAACCTCATGCCGGTTATCGAGGAAATGGACGAGGAATCCGCCGGCAAATACAAAGTCTGCAAACTCAACATCGACGAGCAGCAACCGCTGGCAATTCAGTACGGTGTTATGACTATCCCAACCTGTGCAAAATTTGAAAACGGTGAAGTCACCGCAAAGACTGTAGGCGCCCTGCCAAAAGCCGCACTGCTCTCCCAGCTGGGATTATAAACGGAACCCAGGATGAATAGGCATTAAGATTGAATTTGGCTTGAATAAGGCTGCGCACTGAAATCAGACGCGCAGCCTTTTGCATTTTCATTTAAGAACATATATGCGGATAAACTTGGGTACGATGAAAACTTATCCACATGCTTGTCCATATATGTGTATAACTTTTTCCATGGATTTTCCCTTACAAACGGACTAAGAGGAGATACTTATCCACATATTCCACATAGTTATCCTAACCCTCACACCACCAATGTCCCGAACTGGTACACCGGCAGCAGCGCGATTCCAATTTTTGTCTTTTGAATCCGCCGCCTTCCGCAGGCGGTGGCAAACAGAAGATTCCATACCCCTGCCTGATATTCCATAGCAAAAGTACAGCTAAATGTCAAAATGATACATAACGCAAGCAGAATATAATCCATCAGCGCATCTGATGCGCTGCTCTCCGAAAATCCCAGCAAAAGCAGATATCCCGAAAAAGTTCAGATTCAGATATCCGCCCAGCATTTGATCTGTTTTCTCCTGAACTTGGCTGCCTCAAAAGGTATCAGCTTCATCATGGCTTGCTGCCTCCTCTCCAAAGATTTCCAGATAAACTTCTTCCAGAACTGTCCCCCGCTATCACCTCTCCGCCTTTGAGAAAAATAATTTCCTTTGCAATAGACTGTACATCAGAAACCACATGGGTTGCAATAAGGATAATTTTCCCCTCAGACATTTCTTCAATTTTTCCCCGAATACGCACTCGCTCTTTAGGGTCAAGTCCTGTGGTCGGCTCATCAAGAATCAAAAGCGAAGGGTTTCCCGAAAATGATCAGAAAGAAGCTCTGTTAGACTTTTCTCATCATCTATCACTAAAAGCTTCTGTGTCATGGGTGTCATTGTTCTTTTCCTTTCCTGCTCTTTTCTCAATTCTTCAATTTCTTTCATTTTACCAAAGAAAAGTCAAGATTTTGTCAAGAAAAAGAAAAAAATACAGCCCACCATGAATTTCTTCAGCAGAATCCTGGCAGACTGCATTATCTATATTATTCTTCTGTTTTAGTCATCCCAATCGTCATCGTCCCAGTCATCATCATCGTCATCCCAATCGTCATCGTCATCGTCGTCATCGTCATCATCATCGATACGCTCTTTATCCCAGTCGATGATTACGCCTGAGGATGCGTTAATTTCAAACTCATATTCGTAGTCTCCTAAAATCGCTTCGCCTTCATAGACATAGATTCCATCATCTTTTTCCAGCTTCAGCTTAGTGATAGTTGCACCCGGAATCTTTGCAAGAACAATGGATTTTGCTTTTTCAAAGGAAATTCTTCCGCTTTCGCCGCTGCTGGAATTACCATTTCCCTGAGAATTTCCATTGCTGGAATTCTGACTGCCGTTATTTCCACTGTTTGCGCTGCTGGTGCTTTCATCACTCTCGTCACCGTAGTCGAAATACGCATCATGCTCATTTTCCAAAGTAATCTTTCCGGTCTTAGCGTCCACAATATAGTCGTACTCTACACCGTCCTTAATAAGCTCAACTTCGTAGTAATAATTTCCTTTCTTTTCCTCAAGATCGATATCCTTGATAAAACCGCCGCCGGCAGCTTTGATCACTGCTTTTTCAACTTCACCGTAAGAAATAAACTCGCCGGACTGGCTGCTGTCGTCCTTACCGTCAGCGGGAATGGTGACTGCTGTACCATATTTTACGGTACTTTCTAAAATCGCCCCGCTCACCGGATGTACTTCTGCATCTCCATAAAAATCATTAGATTTAAAATCCGCCTCATATTCGTACAGTCCACTGTCTTTCTTCAAGGTTACACTTACACTGGTAACGCCGGTAAACTTTTCTTTGATGATTTTTTCAACATCTGCTTCTTTCAGTTCTACTTTCTCGCTGCCCATGTCGTTGTCCAGCTGGCTTTCCACTTTCTTAACCTTTTTTGTGTTCTTGCTGACTTCTACCTCAAAACCTTCACTGTTGCTGTCATCGCGGAACATCACCTCGTATTTGTTCTGTTCCTCCTCGCTGGTCACAAAGGTTGCCGTTGCCGGCACATAGCCTTTGGCAATTTCCTTCGCCTCATCCAGGGTCAGTGCCTGTGTAAAAGAAGTCGATATGACGATAGCAGCAATCACGATTACTGCAACAATGACCGCTGCAATGCCGGTCTTTTTGTTCACAAATTTATCCATGTTGTACCTCCATAAAAATGTTTTTCTTAGGTTTATTCTCCCTATTATGAGGATAGAATACACCCGAAAAATGAAAAGAACATGAAAATTTTATAGTTTGGAGAAAACTATAAAAGCGGTGTCATGTCTCTTGTTTCACGAATTCAAGATTTTTTGAGTAATTTTATGGATTATTGAAAAGAACTTGTATTTTTTCGCAGATAAAATATAATAAAAGTGTAATTCTAGTGTAACTGATTTGGAGAAAACTATTATGAAATTACTCATTGTAGAAGACGAAAAAAGACTCTGCCAGACGGTCGCCAAACATCTGAAAGCGGAGGGCTATGCGGTGGATTTCTGCCACGACGGCGCTGACGCTCTCGACTATATGGCAGGCACCGAATACGACGCAGTCATTTTGGATATCATGCTGCCCGGTCTTGACGGTATTTCCGTGCTGAAAACCATGCGCAGTCAAAAGGTAAAAACACCGGTGCTTTTGCTCACTGCGAAAAACACCGTTGAAGATAAAGTAAAGGGACTTGACAGCGGGGCAGATGACTATTTAACGAAACCGTTTTCTCTGGAAGAGCTTTCCGCAAGAATCCGCGTCATGATTCGCAGAACCGGCATCGAAAGAGTAGACAGCCAAATCTCCGCAGGTCCTCTGACGCTGGACACCGAGAAAAAGACCGCCTTTCGTGAAGGTAAAGAAATTCCCCTAACTGCCAAGGAATACGCGATTTTAGAATATCTCATGCACAACAAAGGCATTGTCCTTTCCAGAGACAAAATGATGAATCACATCTGGAACTACGATTACGAAGGCGGCAGCAATATTATTGATGTGTACATCCGCACTCTGCGAAACAAAATAGACGCTGGTTTTGAGGTGAAGCTGATTCAGACCGTCCGCGGTCTCGGCTACGTAATAAAGGACGAAACATAAATGATAAAAATGAAAAACAGTTCCATCAAAAAGCGAGTTACTCTGTACTATTCCCTTACACTGATTCTGATTACCCTGCTTTTGACCGGCGTATTTCTCCTCACTGCCAGCAGGCAGGCAACACTGGTTTCTAAGGACACCCTCATGAGGGCTGTACAGAATTCCTTTGATGACATCGAATGCAAAAATGATATCATTCAGATAGATAACGACTTTGACGCTTACACCAAAGGTGTTACACTTCTCATTTACGGCGAAGAGGGCACTCTGATCAAGGGTTCCACTCCGCAGGATTTCCCATCTCACATGCCGCTGCAAAACGGTGACTATCAGGAATTAGATTCTGGTGAGGATATCTGGCTGATTTACGATTTATACAACACTTATGAAAATGGACAGGGCATCTGGGTCAGAGGTATTTATGCCATGGACAGCACCCTGCAGACTTTGCGTACTGTGATTTATATTACTCTGATTGTACTGCCCCTTCTTCTTCTGGTAGCTATTTTAGCGGGGCGCAGAATTACAAACCGCGCCTTTGAGCCTGTGGCGGAAATCACCGCCGCCGCAAATACCATCAGCACCGGGCGGGATTTATCCAAGCGGCTTCCTCAGGGCGAAGCAAAAGACGAGCTTTACGATTTATCAGAGACTCTCAACGACATGATGGAGCGGCTGGAAAACGCCTTTCTGGCAGAAAAAGAATTTTCTTCTGATGTTTCCCACGAGCTGAAGACGCCGATTTCCGTTATTTTGGCCGAGTGCGAGTACACTTTGCAGGAAAACCGCAGCACAGCGGAGTACAAGGAATCTCTGGAAACCATTCAAAAACAGTGCAAGCGCACCATGTCGCTGATTCAGCAGCTTCTGCAGATTTCCCGCACCATTAACCGTGCAGACGCCATCGAGCCGGAGCATTTTGACCTTTCCATTCTTTGCGAGAGTATCGTCAGCGAGCTTTCTCTGATGGCAGAAGAAGAGGGTGTTGCCCTTCAGTGCGACATTGCCCCGGAAATTTCCATTTATGCCGATGAGACACTGCTCATGCGCATGATTATAAACCTGATTACCAACAGTATCAAGTATCGCAAAGACGGCGCAGACTCCTATGTGAAACTGACCTTGCGTCGGGGCGACAGGATTGTAATTACAGTGGAAGACAACGGAATCGGAATTAAAAAAGAAGACCTGCCGAATATTTTCAACAGGTTTTATAAAGTCGACAAAGCCAGAACCGCCGAAGATGGTAGTTTTGGGCTGGGTCTTTCTATGGTAAAATGGATTGCTGAAACCCACGGCGGCAGCGTCAGCGCCGAAAGCGACTTTGGGCGAGGCAGTAAGTTCATCGTAGTATTATAAAAATTAACCCTTGACGAAAAATCAAGGGTTTTTATAAACAAATTGATGATTGGAACAAACTTCTAGTGCTGCCTCACTAGTGTAAATCGTTTAAATAATAATTTTCTGTAATGCTTCTTCAAGTTCAGGAATATCTTTCGTTAATGTTTCCCAAACAATTTCAAAGTTAATATTGTCATAGTCATGTGCGTGAAGATTACGCATTGCCTTGATTGCATGCCAAGGGATTTCTGAATGCTTTTCTAAAAACTCTTCACTTAAACGCGAAACAAGTTCTCCAATTTGAATAATACACATATTGCAAGAATATTGATATGAGATTTCAGTTTGATATAACTGGAAATTTCTCTCATATTTATCCATCAATGCTTCAATATCCTTACAATAATTAAGCATTTTACGAATAGTTATGACATCATCCATTGGATCTCTTTTCATACAGCAAAATCTCCTCTCCTGTAATTCTATTTAAGAAATCCTTATCCTTAATACCTGTTGTAACTACATCAACATGACAATTTAAACTGTCTTCCAACTCATGCACAAAAGAGAAATATTGAATTAATCCTTTTAAATCTCCTTTATCTATCAGCAAATCTACATCGCTATCATCGTCTGCTTCCCCTCTTGCGTAGGAGCCAAATAAACTCATGCTCTTAATGCCGTATGACTCAGCAACAGGTATGATTTTTTCTTTTATGAATTCTACCGTATACATGAAATCACTCCTTTTTATTTACTATAGCATATTTTCAGCATTTAATGCAACTGGCACAACACTAAAAACTCAGCTCTGGGGAAATAATTTGCCTCTTGTTTCACCTCTCAGCACAGGACGCTTTTACTCCGAAAAGTGATACTGGTTTTTTAAGATAATTGCAGATATTGCGATATAAATCGCACCCAGCAGCAAATTGACAAGCTGCTCCGCACCGACGAACTTAAAAACAGACCAAATTCCCATTTCCAGCAGCGGGGTGAGGAGAAACGACTCAATAAAAATATTCAGCAGCCAGAAAACAGACCACGCTACCCTGCAAGCAGTTTCTGCGTTCTTCATTTTCTTACAGCAAATCGCCATCAACGGAAAAAAGCTCAAACACATAACAGTCCCGCCAATTATTTTAGAAAGAACTGCCCAAAGCAGAGAACCCCCGACCTGCAGATTGCCGTCAAAATCCACATAAATCGGTAGATTGAAGCTAAGGGTCAGGTAGTCCCTTTTCAGATACTGGCATACGAAAAATACCAATATAAACACCGTGTTATAGCAAAGCAACAGCGCCGTCTTACTGCAAATCAGCTGCGTCAGCGATACATGCAGGTCCAGCACACTGCCGTCCTTGTCGAAAACAGATTTATACAGCAAAGTATTCAAATACCGCACTGAAAAAATAAGCGCTAGAAGAGAACCTGCTGCTGCCCCTACGTTAAATACGTTCAACAAGGTTATAAGCAGCGTAATCCCCAAAAGAACAAGTAGAAAATCCCTGTAAGTGTTTCTCAAATCTCTAAAAAACATGGTTCTCTCCTTTCGCTAAAATACTATAATGAGTTAATTATTTATTATAAGAGAAATCATATGCCATTGCAACAGAAAAGAAATAAGTGGTCGTTTTTTTCAATAAGTGGTCAAAATTTGGGGGTTATTTACAGTTTTTATGTGTAATGGATAACAACATTGAACTACATAAAATTTATACAAAATATTTTTGCCCTTATATTAAACCCGTTATCATAAAGCATTCCCAAGCAAAAAAACGAAGGCAATTACGCAAACACAAGAAAAAAATGCGGCTGATGCGAGACTGCTGTACTATATCTGCATTAGAATATGCTTCAGAGTCTGTAGAAAGCTGCTCCATTTCTTCTTGCTGTCCCCCATAACCGATATTATCAATATTGATTGCACTACCATCTTCAAGATGATTTCCTTCGATAATTTCTTTTACCATTTTTCCATTGACATCGTTTAATACGTCAGGATTTATATTTATATGGACAGTTTCCCCATTTTCTCTTTCCACCTCAAAACTTTCCGGCAGTGTTTGACAGTATGTAAGATCAATCTCTGCAATTATCTTTTCTTCTGATACTTTCCCCATATCCGTCTCTCCGAACGCAGCTATGTTCATTCCCCAAATTACTGTCAATACGAAGAATATACTAATAAGTTTCTTCATTTTGGTTCTCCTTTCCCGCCTTAAGTGGACGAAACAAAATAATCTCTTGAAATAACCAAGAAGTTCATTTGCTTCCATGTTATATAAATATAGAGCGTAGATCAAACTTAGTCCGCCCTCTATTACCTTTTTATCTTGTTTTCTGCTAATAATAACTTTGTCATCTTTCAGAATCTATATCAATGATGACTTTTCTGCACTGTTTACATCTAAATGCTTCTATTTTGGCAACATCTACTCCCGTGGCAAGGGTTACTTCCCCTTCTTTTTCGTACAATGCCCATCGTCTTTTCCCTTGCTCACTCCATGCAAGCCTGCGAAGACCCATAAGCATTCCTGATACCATTTGATTTTTACAATATGGACATTGCATTTAAATATCCCTCCTTAGCTGGAACAGATTCTTGTTACCTTTTACTTCATTGCATCGCTGTTTCGAGCATAATAGTTCAATCTATCTTTATAGACAAAACATACTTCACCGGTGCTACTAAGAGCTTCTTCATAATTAGTTAAATAGTTTATCATATATCATTCCAATACTAAAAATTAATGGAACCAAAAAGCACATAATTGCAAAATCTATGCTTGCGCTTACCCATAATGCCAAAAAACCTAAGAGAAACGAACTTGGAATAATTACATATCTCATTAAAAACTCCTCTCTTTTTATAAACCTATTTATCAGCACTAAATTAAAATAAATAATATATATTAATAATTTTAATCTTTATTAAAAAACTCATCATAAATTTTTCCGATACAAAAAATAGAAGGTAATAGAAAGAGAATAATCCCAAAGATATGTACATCACCTTTGAATAATGCCGCATCCATCCACATTCCGAAAAAGCCTAATAAAAATGAAACCGGAATAATTACATATTTCATACTAACACCTCCATATTTTAATTTCTCCTTTATCCGTAATACCTCGTCAGCTCTATATCTCTATAATTTTCTGTAATATATTGTTTTATATCTTAATAAATCTCCCCTTTTATACCACCTTCAAATACAGAGGCAGTCTCCAAATAATATCCATCCTGCTTCTTTACCAAATAAAGAGGTTTCTGGTTTAATGTCATATCCTGGCTCCCAAAGTCTGTCTGCAGCATGGGAGACATGTATCCCAAACCTTCAATATAACCTAAATACGATCCGGTAATACCCTTTTCGATTTTCCAGCAAATCTTGACATCACTTCGCCTTTCCGGCACTTTCATCTGTTCCATATTTGAAGTCGAACTGGATGCCGCTGCTAGTAGAAATGTCGCTTTTTCCCTTTCGTAATTTGAGAACTCTACCATCAACTTGCCTAATAAGTTCTGCGCAATGTCCGGAATCTGCATCTTCTCGTCTTCCGCTTCTTTTATGGAAATAAACGGAACCAGGCTGCTTGCATCAATGGAAGTAATCCAGCCTTCACCTTTCTTTTCCGCATCGCTTTCAATTTTGACCGGCGTAATACCTTCGATGCTCCAATCTCCTTCCGCGCTTCGTTTCAGCGTATAATCAGCTTCCACTTCCATCTCTAAAACTGACTTTTCCTTCGACCAGCCATAGCTGCATTGAAAGCCCCCGCGAATCACATACATATCATCCTTCATCTCAATAAAACGGAATTCCTCCGCCGGATTAATCTCATATGACATTATCGCAAAATTATCCGGAGATGTTTTAAACTTTTCTTCTATCAGGCGATGGGCCGCGTTCAGTTCCTCACTGGCAGCCTGTTCATCGGTTGTAGAAGAGCTTTTACAGCCAAAAGTAAAAAACAAACCGACCGTCAATAGCGCGCATAATGTCCATTTAGCTTTCTTCTTCATCCTATCTGCCTTTCTGATACCTTTTACTATATCTCTGCAAATCTGTCACTTTTTAAATTGCTTTATTTCCCATGGCAATTCAGTTTCTTTTCTCTTTTACAAGTCATTTCCGCAATTATATAACCTGACACAAACATGTTATATCCTTCCAGTCTCATGACTAAATCTTCAATAACTCCCCACTCATTTAAGTAATAAATCAAAAATACCAGTAATACGGTTATGATGAACTGTCTGACATAAACTTTGCTCTTATCCCCATCGGCAATCTTACTTCCACGATTGAACCATATGATTATCAGCCCCATCAAAGTTGTAATTCCATATATCAAGACCATAAAAGTAACTTTATTTTGTAAGAATTCCGTAGTCCAGAAATATATAACCAGCAGTTGGACCGTCCATGATACAAATAATGCCATTGTGCATAAAATATTATGCTTTATGTTCTCTTTCATAAGCTACAATGCTCCTATTCTACTTCTCTATTTTCATTATGCATTCCCATATTGACGATTATCTTTTACTGAGGAATCTTCTGATTTACAGTCTATTAAGAATTTGTCCCGCCAAGTTCAAATTTTCCCTTGATACATAGATATGATATTGGTACATTGCGGAAGAGTTAATAAACGGTGTGCCATGATAGCGGCCCGGATTCGTCGGTGTATTTGTAATTACATAAGTCGTGATATCGTTTTCCGCAAGTATTTTTCTAATTTTACTGCATTCACCCAAGTCGCGTGTAACTCGTACTTCCCTCCTGAAAAACATTTAAATCCCTTTCTTCCCCATAAACAAGATTTCATCTTTAAGCGGTTATTTAAAACCTATACCATTTTTCCATCGACATCGTTTAATATATCTAGACAAGCACCTGAGCGAATAATAGCGGTGGCTCTGCCTGTGCCGGACAGATGGCTCCCGCCGCCCGGAATATTCAGATAATGGCTACTATCATTATGTGATTATATATTAAATGCTCATATCTTCCTCCTTTAATTTAAACATCACTTTTAATATTCAAGTAATAAAAAATATATGGAACCATTATTTTTTGTCAATTAAATTTGATGACTATATAATAGTTCCATAAACTATAAAACCGCATTATATTTACTTATGTAATAATATATTACGATATATCATATATATTAGTACAAAATTTATTATGATAGAAATAGTTATACTATACACATACCAATTTCTAGAAAATGCATATCCAGTTATGCTTGCTAATAATAGTAGAAATACGGTAACTACTGCTATATCAAAATATTTGATAAATTTTATATGTTTTCTCGTCTTCCATCTATCAGCGAGAAGTGTGAGATTCTCAGCAAAAGGAAATCCTAAGAAAAATGCTCCAACTAAATGTGATTTTTCTTCTATGCCCCATATATGCAAAAATATACAGAATAACTGGAAAATTGCACATTCAATAAGATCTTGTCGCATTATTTTCAACGGATTATTAAATAAGCGTTGAGGACGTTCACTTCGCCATTTCAGAAAACGTTTTATCATAATGTATCCAAATATCCATATTCATAGAAATTATGTGGATATTTTGTGCCTTCACAATTTTTCCTTGAATAGTATTTTCCCTTATGAATATAAAACTGCTCATATGTTGTAGATTTTGCCGTACACTTTTTCTTTTCGATTTCAAACGAAAGATAAGCGTCTTCAGGACCGTGCGCCACATCATTATTCAAAATTGTTTGAGCAACTGTCGTAAAGAAAGAAACAACTAAACCTGGCATTGTTTTAGAAAATGCCTTTTTTACGGCAGCCATGATTACGGTTGCAATTGCTGTTGCTGTAAAACTGCTTAAGAAATTCCCAAGTTCTATGTTATTGTTAGTATACTTTTTAATTAGCTTATCATAATCAGATGTGCTGATATTATCAAATGGATTTTTCCTAAAAGTATTGCTCGTTTTGTTTGGTAGAGCAACATCGCCCAATGAAGTTCGGAAAAGGGGTTCAGAATCTTGAGTTTCAAATATGATTTCATGCCCATCAATAAATAATCTCTCATCAGCTGTAAATCTTAAAACATTTTCCAGCCCTTCTTCGTTAATTCGTAAAATAACATCCCCCTGCTTATTACTGCTTACTTCAGTCCATACCTTTTTTTCAAATCCATCAAACTTCAATTCATAACGGATTTTTTCGTTTATGGCAGTAACGGAAGAAATATCTTTATAACGAATTCCGCACGTTGCAAGATTCTGAACATCTTGCCGTAGCTTTGTTTTCATCATTATCGCATCCTGTTGTTCAAGTTGTTTTTCTGCTTTAGCAAAGAATGCATTGATAGAGGCTTCCTCCTCTCCTATTATTTGCACAATTTGAGAATGAGCTGCTAAATTGTTACCCAAATTCAAAACGGAATTGGTAGTTGTTTCAGCGAAAACAGTGCTAGGAATGAACCCTGATGTCAATGCTATGCACAATGCTAGAACAATTATCTTTAAACTTTTGCTCTTAATCTTTGTCATTTTTACCTCCTATTCTTCGTCATTGCTTTTTGCTGCTTTATGCTTTATAATAATCGTAGAGTTTTTCTTAATATATGTTTTGTGGGTCCAATCACATCATACTTTTGAAAAGCTCTTTTTTATTTAAAAGAACAGCCTTTTCTTTTACGCACTTTCCTAATATCCTTTTAAACGGATATTTTTCATTTTCTTCCCTCATACGCATCACCCCTTTTTAAATCTAATCCCAATACCGACAGAATTAGATAAATCCAAATTGATTTTGATTTATTTTTCTGACTTTTTTATATCATAGCAAATTTCTGAAACCGTGTCAACTATTATTTTGTTTTTCATAATATATTTTTTTAATAACGTTGACACTACAGAACTTCTGCTATATAATCTCTAATATGAGGTGACTACTATATGGCCAGAGGTAGAAGTAATTTTAAGATGGGAACGGTGGAGCTGATCCTCCTCTTCCTGTTAGACAAAAGTGATTTATACGGTTATCAGCTGACTACGCTGATTGAGACTCTTTCCGAAGGGAAGGTTATCGTTACCGAGAGTTCTCTATATCCAACCCTTTATAAACTAAAGAATAATGGATTTATTTCCGATATTGAGAAATCTATCGGCAAGAGGCGTATTCGTGTATATTATCACTTAGAAGATTCGGGGAAAGCTCGGCTGGCCGACCTGTTGGAAGATTATGAGAATAACAGAGCAGGTACTGACCGAATTCTCGCTTGTGAAGAACTGCCGGAGGAATATTATGCAGCAGACCAGGGATAAAGCATTGAAGCAGTATTTCAAACAAATCAAATTATTGCTTCCCATCTATTCCAAAGAGGAAAAAATATTTATCAATGACCTTAAAAAAGTCATCGATGAGTATATCGAATCCAATCCAAACTGCACTTATGAAGAAATTTTGGAACGATTCGAAGAACCAACTGATGTTGTTTTTAATTATATCTCCTGCTTAGACCAGCATGAACTTTGCAAGAAGATTTCTCTTAGGAAAATAATAAAAAGAGCAATAATTATCGTTGTTCTTGCCGCAATCGTAACATGTTCTATTAGAATTATTCTTTATTATGACTCATATTTGGAATATAAAAATACCATTATAACCCATGAAAGAGTTGTCATCGAATAGAAAGGGGACTTAAATATGAAAAAACTTGCTACTCTATTTACCATTATCAGCATGATTCTGGTATTTACATTACAGCCGTCATTTGCACAAAGCAATGTGATTACTGTGGATATCGAAGAACTGCCTGATGGCAGCCGTTTCGTAACTGTAATCGAAGATGTACCTACACCTAGCATTCAGCCTTTTTCTAAAGAAACAGCAACAAAAACTAAAACTGTTTATCACGAAAATGCATCCGGAAAAAAAATGTGGTATGTGTCCGTTACCGGTACATTTACCTATGGCGATGGCACTGCTAGATGCACTTCTGTAACGCCATCCGCAGCATCCTTAGATTCCAACTGGAAAGTATCCAATATTACCGGTGGCAAATCCGGAAACAAAGCTACGGCTACAGCAACCGGTACTCACTATGAAAACGGTATAGCTAGAGAAACCAAAACAAAAACCGTAACTTTAACCTGTGGACCAACCGGTATGTTCTACTAATAATATCGCTTGTTTCTAAAATGTCATACTAAAAACCTCCCGCTAATTACCTTTCTTATGGGAGGTTTTTAAGTTCAAAACATATTCTTAAATTTTTTCAGGGGGAATATTATGACAACCTCGCTAATCTTAGCAGCCGTAATCAAATACCCCATCTATTTGTCAAACTCAGCTTTAAATTTACTGATAATAGTCTTTTCCGCGCGGGAAACGGTCATCTGGGAAACATCCAGCGCCTTTGCAATTTCCGCCTGAGAACGATTATAGATAAATCTCTGCCTGCAAATATAACGCTGCTGCGCGCTGAAAGTCTCCATGACTTTTTTTATAATCTCAGATATTTCAATCCTCTCATAGCCCTTTTCAACAAAACCCGCATACTTTTCGAGAAGAGGACTTTCTCCATCTTCGCCCATATCATCAAAAGTTTTATCCAGAGAATAAGTACCGTATGCCTGAGAACTTTCCAGTGCCTCTATAATCTGCTCCTTTGAAAAGCCCGTGGCATCGCTGATTTCCTCCACTGTAGGCTTTCTGTGATACTCTGTATAGAGCGCTTCTTTGGTCTCCTGCACTTTTGCGGCGATTTCTTTCAGTCTGCGGGGAACTTTCAGACTCCACTGCTTGTCCCGAAAGTACTTTTTAATTTCTCCAAGAATGGTAGGAGTCGCAAAAGAACTGAACTCAAATCCCTTTTCAGGGTCAAAGCGTTCCACAGCCGAAACAAGGGCAAGGGCGCCGACCTGATAAAGATCATCGTATTCTACACCCTTTCCAAGATATTTTCGAATCAGAATGTCTACCATGTAAAGATGTTTTTCTACGATCTCGTTGCGAAGCTCTCTGGTGGGATTGTTCTTGTATTTGATAAACAATTCTTGTTCCATCATAAATATTTCACCATTTTAATAGACTTCTGTCCATTTTCTAAAACATTAATTTCTACTTCGTTCATCAGTGTCTGTATTACATAAACGCCGATATTTCCCTCGGTTGGACAATTTTTGCAGGGCTTATGCACCTTTTCCAAAGTATGCTGCTCGCATTTATCTTCAATGATAATCTCGATTCTTCCTTTTTCCACGCTGCACTGCAGCTCATACTTATCAGAAAATCCGTCAAATCCATGACAGGACACCAATTTGCAGGCTTCTGATACTGCCGTTTTGATATCCTCCGCGCCGTCCAGATCAAAGCCTGCAGTTGCTGCTACCGAACTCACTGCAAGACGCAACATTGTCAGATATTCCGGCTTTCCCGGTATTGTAAATTTTAACTGATCCATTTAAATAACTCCTTTATCAGCATAATTTTTATAAATCCAATGACTGTCTGTGAATCTACATATATTCACAAAAAATCCCAAAAATATGAACAACGCCCGGCCGCGTCTATACAACGCTCTGCATATGATCGACAAAGCTCTCTGGCAGCGCCAAAAAGAAGAAAGCTGCCGCTCCATTCAAACTGAACTGTTCAACTGTGCGACAGCTTCTTTTTCATTCATTACAGAGTAAGCTGTTCGTCACCGTCTTCTTTCGGTGCTTCTGCCTTTGCAGGCTTTTCTTTTACTTCCTCTTCTTCATCTTCTTTGATTACTTTCGCCATGGCAACAATCTTTACATCGTCCTCGACTTTCATAATCTTGACGCCCTGGGTCGCTCTGCCCAGCTTGGAAACCTCACCGGCTCTGATTCTGATGATAATGCCGTCAGAATTAATCATCAGGGCTTCGTCATCTTCGTCCACTACCATAGCGCCAATCAGCGCACCGGTCTTCTTAAACTTGGATTTATCGTAAGTCAAAAGACCTTTGCCGCCGCGCACCTGAATCTTGTAATCTTCTACAGGTGTTCTCTTGCCGTAGCCGTTTTCTGTTACAACCAGAAGCTCCTGACCCGGTTCCACCAGTTCCATGGCAACAACTTCGTCGTCCTTTTCAAGCTTAATCGCACGAACACCGCCGGCAATTCTGCCCATGCTTCTTACATCCTCTTCGGAGAAGCAGATGCACTTGCCGTTCTTGGTTACAATGATAACGTTGTTGCTGCCTGTGGTTTCCTTGATGCCGATTAACTGGTCGTCATCCTTCAGATTGATGGCAATCAGTCCCGTCTTTCTCTGGGTATCGAACTGAGAAAGCGGCGTCTTCTTGATGGTACCGTTCTTGGTTACCGCAATGAGGTACTTATCATCGGCAAACTCCTGTACCGGAATAATTGCCGTGATTCTTTCTCTCTGCATCAGGTTCAGGAAGTTGACCGCAGGGGTTCCCTTGGCGGTTCTGGTCGCTTCCGGAATTTCAAATGCTTTAATCTTATGGGCTTTACCTGTATTTGTAAAGAACATCAGATAATCGTGAGTAGAGGTCATAATCAGGTCTTTTACGAAGTCATTTTCTCTGGTCGTAATACCTGTGATTCCCTTGCCGCCGCGTCTCTGTGCCTTGTAGGTATCAGCCGGAACTCTCTTGATATAGCCCAGGTGTGTCAAAGTTACCGCGACTTTTTCTTCCGCGACTAAGTCTTCATCATCAAATTCATCTACATCGGCAACCATCTTGGTTCTTCTGTCATCGCCGTATTTTTCTTTGATTTCCAGAAGTTCGTCTTTTACAACACCCATGAGGAGTTTTTCATCAGCAAGCAGTGAGTTGAAGTAAGCAATTTTTTCCATCAGCTCAGCATACTCTTTGTCAATTTTCTCTCTTTCCAAACCCTGCAGTCTGGCAAGTCTCATGTCCAAAATTGCCTGTGCCTGAATTTCGGAAAGTCCAAAGCGTTCCATCAATTTTTCTTTTGCGTCATTATATGCGCTTCTGATAATCTTGATGATTTCATCGATGTTGTCAAGAGCGATACGCAGACCTTCTAAAATGTGTGCTCTGGCTTCTGCTTTTTTCAGGTCAAACTGGGTTCTTCTGGTTACAACTTCTTTCTGGAATTTCAGGTATTCTGAAAGAATGTCGTAGAGGTTCAAAACCTTTGGACGACCATCAACTAAAGCAATCATAATCATGCTGTAGCTTTCCTGCAGCTGTGTATGTTTGTATAATCTGTTCAGCGTAATCTGCGGATTTGCGTCTCTCTTTAATTCGATGACGATACGCATACCGTTACGGTTGGATTCATCACGAATTGCGGAAATACCTTCGATTCTCTTATCTTTTACAAGCTCCGCCATCTTTTCGATAAGTCTGGCTTTATTTACCTGATAAGGAATTTCCGTTACGATAATCTGAGAACGTCCTCTGTCTGTTTCTTCGATTTCGCAGCAGGAGCGAACCTTTACTTTACCGATACCGGTTTTGTAAGCTTCTCTTACGCCGCTCTTTCCAAGAATGGTTGCGCCCGTTGGAAAGTCAGGACCTTTGACATATTTCATCAGGTCTTCTACGGTAGCCTCTTCGTTGTCAATCAGCTCTACTGTAGCGTCAATGACTTCACCAAGATTGTGCGGCGGAATGGAAGTTGCCATACCTACAGCAATACCGTTGGAACCGTTCACCAAAAGGTTAGGGAATCTGCTCGGCAGCACGACCGGCTCTTTTTCTTCACCGTCAAAGTTATCTACAAAGTTTACCGTCTCTTTTTCGATATCTCGAATCATCTGCAGAGAGAACGGTGTCATTCTGGCTTCTGTATAACGCATTGCCGCAGCGCCGTCTCCGTCAACGGAACCGAAGTTTCCGTGACCGTCAACCAGCATGTATCTGGTAGAGAAATCCTGCGCCAGTCTAACCATAGCGTCATAGATAGAACTGTCACCGTGCGGGTGATATTTACCCATTACTTCGCCGACAATACGGGCTGACTTTTTATGAGGCTTGTCCGGCGTCACACCCAGCTGGCTCATACCGTAAAGAATTCTTCTGTGAACCGGCTTCAGCCCGTCTCTGACATCAGGAAGGGCACGTCCTACAATAACACTCATAGAGTAGTCAATGTAGGATTTTTTCATTTCTTTGGATATCTCATGCTGTTCTAATTTTGTATCTTCTAATAATGTACTCATATTTTTGCCCTCCTTTCTTAAATGTCAAGTTCTGCTAAGTGCGCATTATCTTCAATAAATTTCTTTCTAGGCGGAACCTTATCTCCCATCAATACTGTAAATACTTCGTCTGCCGCTGCAGCGTCGTCGATGGTAATCTGAATTAAGGTTCTGTTGTTGTAGTCCATGGTGGTTTCCCAAAGCTGATGGAAGTCCATTTCACCAAGACCCTTGTATCTCTGGATGTCGATTTTTCCTGCCTTGCCGTCTTCTTTCAGCTTCGCCATCAATCTGTCCTGTTCAGGTTCACTGTACGTATAGTAAACTTCTTTGCCTCTCTTTGTCAGGAAAAGCGGCGGTTTTGCAGCGTAAACATAACCACCTTCGATGAGCGGCGTCATATATCTGAAGAAGAAAGTAAGCAGCAGCGTTCTGATGTGAGCGCCGTCGACGTCGGCATCGGTCATGATGATAATTTTGTGATATCTCAGTTTGGTTTCATCAAATTCGTTGCCGATACCGCACCCAAATGCAGTAATCATGTTCTTAATTTCATCAGAATTTAAGATTCTGTCTAGTCTTGCTTTTTCTACGTTGAGAATTTTACCACGAAGTGGAAGAACAGCCTGTCTCAGTCTGTCACGACCCTGCTTGGCGCTGCCGCCCGCGGAGTCACCCTCGACTAAGAAAATCTCTGACTTTGCAGGATCCTTTTCTGAGCAGTCAGCCAGCTTGCCCGGCAGAGCGATGCTGTCAAGTGCACTCTTTCTTCTGGTCAATTCTCTTGCTTTTCTTGCGGCTTCTCTGGCTCTGGACGCGCGGAGACATTTTTCTAAAATCACTTTCGCCTGCGTTGGATTTTCTTCAAGGAAAGCGGTCAGATTTTCACTGGTGGAAGTTTCTACAAAACCTCTCATTTCAGTATTTCCAAGCTTTGTCTTTGTCTGTCCTTCAAACTGCGGTTCAGTCAGTTTTACAGATACGATGGCTGTAATACCTTCTCTTACATCTTCGCCGGCGAGAGAATCGTCATTATCTTTTAGAATCTTATTCTTTCTTGCGTAATCATTGAATACTCTTGTAAGAGCGGTACGGAAACCGGCCATATGAGTACCGCCTTCTGTGGTACTGATATTGTTGGCATAGGAAAGCACCATTTCGTTATACCGGTCGGTATACTGCATGGCAACTTCCAGTTCCATATTCTTTTTATTTACTTCAAAATAGATAATTTCTTCATGAAGGGCATCTTTATTATTATTTAAGTGTTTTACAAACTCTTTCAAACCGCCTTCATAATGGAAAACTTCTTTCTTTTTCTTGCCTTCACGTTCGTCAGCAAGAACGATTTTGATTCCCTTATTCAGGAATGCCATTTCTCTCAGTCTGTGCTGCAGAGTATCATAATCATATTCTGTCGTTTCCTGGAAAATTTCCGGGTCCGGCCAGAAAATAGTCTTAGAACCTGTCTTTTTAGATTCGCCTACGATTGCAAGAGGCGCAACGGTTTTACCTCTCTCATATTCCTGTCTGTAAATGTTGCCGTTTCTCTTAACTTCAACTTCCATCTTTGTGGAAAGAGCATTAACAACGGAAGCACCTACACCGTGGAGACCGCCGGAAACCTTATATCCTCCGCCGCCGAATTTACCGCCGGCATGAAGAACTGTATGAATGACTTCTACGGCCGGGATACCAAGTTTCGGGTGATTATCTACAGGCATGCCTCGGCCGTCGTCTTCTACCATAATAGAATTGTCTTTCTGAATGGTTACATTAATAGATTTACAATAACCAGCAAGCGCTTCGTCCACACTGTTGTCTACAATTTCGTACACCAGATGATGGAGCCCTCTGGGTCCGGTACTGCCTATGTACATACCCGGTCTTTTGCGAACTGCTTCCAGACCTTCCAGTACCTGGATTTGGGCGGCGTCATACTGATTCTGATTTTTCTCTTCTTTGCTCATCTTACACCCACCTTATATAAAATTTAAAAAAAGTTTTTTCAATTTCAAACACCACTCCATTATATACTAAAATAGGCGATTTTACAAGAAAATAAGCACATTTTATTGTTTTTATCTTTGCTTTGTCAAAAAGTCCGCATAATCGATGATTTCGTGCGAAAAAACCTATTAATAATTGTCGATATATATCAACTTTTCAGACTTGCTGTTTTCCGCAGAATTACACACAAAAAAACGGAAAACCCAAATCAGTCTTCCGTTTTAAAAAATATCGGTGAAACAAGAGGTTCATATCTGATTTCAATTCCTTTGATTTTTCCGGTTTTATCTTCTCTGACATTTACCGGAACCTTCAGGATAAGAATATCTTCTTTTACACCCTCAAGCCAGAAAGAATTCTTTCCGAAGTGATGCATCTGCAGATTCTGATCGCGATAATAAAGCCATAACTCCTGCCCTTTTACAGTTATCTCAGCCTGCCCGTATCCGGGATTAAAATATGTACCTGCATAAGCATCCGCAGGATGAGGCATCGCCATGCCTTTTTCGCCGCTGCAAAAGAATCCTTCCGTTACATCCTTTTCACAATCTCCATAACTTTCCGCCGGCGCTTTCGGCTCCTGTCCTCTGAATTTCTTTTCCCAGTGCGCGCACGGATAACCCAGAACCTGATCCAGTATGGTGTACAATATCGTATAAAAGACCGGTGTTGACGGAGAATGAAGGTTCATCAGAATTCCGACACCGACTTTTTCGTCGGGAAGATATACCTGCAAACTGCTGTAGCCTTCTATTTTTCCTGAATGTTTCTGGAATTTATGCCCGCGGTAGGTTCCGCACTGCCATCCCATGCAGTATCCCGTACCGGGATAACAATCATCAGGAAGTCCCGCGCTGTCTACATAGTCCATCTGTTTTTCATGCATCTGCGAGAAATTTTTCTCCGAAATAAGCTGCTCTCCAGAGGATGTTCTGCCTCCATCGATATGAAAGTGAAGCCATTTTGCCATATCCCGCGCTGTACAGTTGACCGACGCGGCAGGGCCTGCCAGATCTACATTCCAGAACGGAAGATGTTCCAAAGCGCCGTTATTGAACCTGTACGGTTCCGCATGGTTGCTGTCGGACAAAATTTCTTCTGCCGTACACGTAGTTCTTTCCATCGAAAGCGGCGTAAAAATAAGATCCCGCATCAGCTTTTCCCAGGACTGGCCTGTTACCGCTTCCGCCGCGTAGCCTGCAAGGGCGTAAATCAGATTGCTGTACTGCGCTTTCTGACGAAAAGGAAGATTCGGTTCCAGATACCGCAGCCGCCGCGCCAGATTTTTTCTGCTTTCCGATCCGGGCCACAAGGCGTCATGACCGCCGAGACCTGTTCTGTGACACAGCATATCGCGGATTGTCATTTCGCTATTGGCAGTCTCATCCATCATCATCAGCTCCGGCACCATTTTTCTGACAGGTATGTCAAAGTCGATTTTGTTCAGATCCGCGAGTTTTGCGAGAAGTGCGGCAGTCATGGACTTTGAGCAGGAAGCAATGCAGAACTGGGTATCCTCGTCTACCGGAAGCTTTTGTTCCGCATCGCGATACCCCGAACAGAAAAATTCATCTTCGGCTCCGGGTCTGATTAATATTACTGCAATGCCGGGTATCCCCCAGTATTCTCTCTCCCTTTCTATATATGCCCCGTTTAATTGCGTTCCGTGTGTCAATGTCCCTCTCCTCTCAGTAAGCTTTGCGCAATATTGGTTATATACAACTTTTAACAAGCAAAATTCGTGCCAGAGCCTTTCCCGCTGAAAATCATGATTCTTACCCGTTCCCGTGTCTTTTTTTCATTGAAAACACGTTTTTAGCGCATCTTTTTTCCCCGGTAAATCCATTTAAAACCATTTACATTGCTTTTCACGCCCGATTATGTTATAATTTCTAAAATAAAAGAAACCTACATAGACCATAAGCGGAGAATTAACATGGAAAAGAAAGTCATCGCTGTCATTTACGACAAATGTATCAATCTTCCTGCGATTGAACACAACCAGCATACGCTGGAAGACCTGTTTGAAGATCGTGTACATGTTATTAACTATTACTTTGACCGGATGGACGACAATACTATTTTGGAAGGTGATGCGTTTCTCCTGTCCAATGAGACACTTTTAGCGTCTGCACGCTCTCATATTCCGGATTTTAAAAAAATTATTCTGATGAAAAGAAGTATTCAAAAGGCTGCAATGTCTTTAATTATGGATATACCGGAAGGCTCAGATGTTCTGGTAGTAAACGACTCCTTTGATTCTTCCGTCCATACAGCTCATGCACTCTACGAACTTGGAATCGGCCACCTGAACCTGATTCCGTACAATCCGGCATGTGACTGTTTATCCGCTTACGGAAATCTGCAGTATGCGCTGACGCCAGGCGAGAGCCAGCTGGTGCCGGCTCATATTCCCCATGTCATTGATTTTCTCTACCGGGTCATCAGTTTTGATACGCTGATGCAGCTGTCCGAAACCCTTCATCTGACAAACGATATCATCTCCAGAAATCTGATTAAACATCTGAATTCTATTGCAGAGCGCGATAATGACTCTCCCGCCAGCTTTCTTACCAGTCATCTGAAAACGCAGATTATCAATCTGGTTGTCCGGGATCTTCCTATGGCAATTCTGGTGGTAAACACGGAATTCCAGCTGGTATACAGCAATGAACAGGCAGATCGTCTGCTTTTATCGGAAAAATTTGAAGGGGACAGCAAAGAACGCGGCAGTATCCAAAATGAAACGCTGGCTTTACTGTGGGATATAAAGAGCAATACCACGATTGAATTAAACGATGGCCATTATATGGTTGAAAAAGTACCTCTTATGTTCATGGATCAGCCTATGGGATGCTGTTTTACATTCCACAGTGAAAACCAGCTCCGTGAAATGGAAAGCAATCTGAGCAAACACCTGCGTCAGAACGGACTCATTGCAAAATATCATTTTAATGATATTCTTCACATATCCTCAGTGATGGAGGACACCATTTCTCTCGCCAAACGGGCTGCCGGCACTAATTACACTGTACTGATCCACGGGGAAAGCGGCACCGGAAAAGAGCTTCTTGCCCAGTCCATTCACAATTATTCAGATCGAAGCAACTATCCGTTTGTTGCAATCAACTGCAATACTCTTCCTGAATCTCTGCTGGAAAGTCAGCTGTTCGGCTATGAGGGCGGTTCTTTTACCGGCGCCCAGAAAAACGGAAAACCCGGTCTGTTTGAACAGGCAAACCATGGTACTATCTTTTTGGATGAAATCGGAGATATTTCACCTAATCTGCAGTCGCAGTTGCTGCGAGTCCTGCAGGAACAGCAGGTTATGCGAATCGGAAGTGAGAAAATCATCGATCTGGATGTCCGCATTATTGCTGCCAGCAATCAGGACCTGGAAACTCTGGTCAGCACCGGAAAATTCCGCAGCGATCTGTTCTACAGGCTCAGTGTTATACCTATTGAAATTCCGCCTCTGCGCGAAAGACAGGACGATATTCTGCCTCTTCTGAGTATTTTTCTGGGTGATTTATATGAAGAACTTACAGACACGCAAAAAGAAACCGTCCGGTTCTATCCATGGCCCGGCAATGTGCGCCAGTTAGAAAACGCTGCAAAGTACTATGAAACTTTTCATGCTTTTCCTGCCTATCTTCATATCGCACGTACTCCGCAGGAAAAAACGAAAACAGAATCTGCTGATTCTCTGCCTCAGTCCGCACAAAAAGAACCTCGTCTGCCTCTGGTACAGGATTTAGACAATCTTATTCTGATACTTATTGCCGAGTCTACCGAACCATTCCACGGGATTGGGCGCAGCGGCATTCTGTCTGACCTGAAAAATCATCATAATATCTGTATCAGCGATGGAAAACTGCGCCAGATTCTGATGCACTTTAAAAAGGATGGTTTTATCACCATTGCCAAAGGCCGCGGCGGATGCCGCATCACCCCGGAAGGCGAGGAATACTTAAAAAAGATAAAATAAATCCTTTTTTATCCAATTAAATACATTTGAATGATGGGAGAGTGCTTCCGATTTCCCATTATTACACGGAAAATCCACGTTTCTAAATTGGTATGGTTTTTGCTTCTTTATTATATCTGTATACGACATCAAGACAGATTCGACAGCGAAGCAAGGAGGTATTATGTTATTTATCAATCAGAATGATTATCCGGATATGCCTTATCCGACAGACACAGAACATCCGGACAGTGAATGTATGCTGCATGGTACAGTGGAAATGGCAGGCTGCGGGATTTGTTCCTGCTGTATGGTTGTCGACCGGCTTACCATGGAGACTCTCAGTTTGGAAGAATGCATACAGATGTCTATAAACTGCGGCGCTAATCATGAACCCGGTACAGATATGGTACTTCTGGCGCCTGTTGTAGCTAAGAAATATGATCTTTATCTGAAAACATCAAATAATACAGGGGAGCTGATTGAATGTCTCCAAAGCGGCGGCTGCGCTATTCTTAATCCGGGCGGTGACCGGGAAGGCTATCACGGACTCTTTACAAGAGGCGGTCATTATATAACGGCGGTCAGCTATCATGACGGAGAGATTCTGATTCTGGATCCGTCATGGTCTGAAGATAAATTTCAGACACCGGAAAGAAAAGGTAAGGTTCGCGAAGCCGGATGTCTGGTTTACGCTTCACCGGAAGTTATTATAGAAGATACAGAAAACCGGCGGCCCCGGTACTTTCTGTTCTGGCGAAATTCCGACAGAAAATAATCATTATATTGACAGAAAAAATTCATCATATTTTAGTTCTGTCCTCCATAAAAATGCCGTCTCAGCAGGAAGCGGAGGCGGCATCTTTTCTTTCTTTTTCATTTTAATATGGAGTAATAATTAGTTTTAATCCATTTATCTTACTCATCCAATTAAATTTCTTTTTTATCCATCACACAGATTATTCAGAAAATCATTGCAATTTCAATATCTACGCCCTTTTTCTTTTATCTGGCATAGTTCTTGCTTTTCTAAATAGCAAGGATTTTAGTGAAGAATCAGACATCAAGTGCTGTCAATTGTTTTTTCGCTAAATTGTATTCCAACTATAAAGATATATAACAAAGGAGTTGAAAAAGGAATGAAGAAGAAATTATTCGTAACCTTCCTGACGTTCGTGCTATGCATGAGTCTTTTCGCCGCATGCGGCGGTGATGGAGATTCCGGCGAATCAGCAACTTATAACGAGCTGTATTCTGCCGATGTATCCACCTTAAACTATTTGAACACGACAGACACCAACGACATGACTATTCCGGCAAATACACAGGAATGGCTCATCCAGTATGATTCGGTCGGCAACGTAAAACCTGCCCTGGCGGAATCCTGGGAAACTTCAAAAGATGGTCTGACATGGACCTTTAAGCTCCGCGAAGACGCGAAGTGGTATGACTACAACGGCGAAGAAGTCGGCGACGTAGTTGCGCAAGACTTCGTAAATGCGGCTGAATACGCATTAAAATACGGCGCTGCTGCTTCTTACATGTTCCCTGCCGCAAAGATCAAAAACAGCGATGCCAGCTACGAAGAGTTGTGCAATGGAGATATGCCTTGGGAAGACGTCGGCATCAAAGCTGTTGACGACCACACGCTGGAATTTACTTTGACAGCCCCGGCTCCTTACTTCCTTTCCTGTCTGACTTACGGGTGCTTTGTTCCTGTATCCACCAACGTTATGAATCAGTTTGGCGACTGGGAAAACCGCGCAAATTGGAGTGTTGACGACTGGAATGCTTTCTCAGAAGCACTGGACGGCGCATCTTATGATCAGTTGGAATACTGTGGTGCTTACTACCTGAACGAATACAGCGCAGGTGAAAAGTACACCATGAAGAAAAACCCGAATTACTTTGAAGCAGATCAGGTTTATATTGAAACACTGAACTATACCTACAATGCTGAAGCCAGCACCTTATCCGGCGAGCTGTTCCAGAGAGGTGAAACTGATGCCGCAACCATTTCCAGCACCATGGCAAAGAGCTGGTCCGACAGCGACGATACAAAGGATCTGTTCTCACCGGTACGCGTACTGCCTGACTACAGCTATTTCTACAGCTTTAACTTTGATCCGCAATTCGATAAAGAATACGAGCCGGATAACTGGAATATTGCTGTAAACAATGAAAACTTCAGAAAATCTATCATGCATGGTATCAATCGTATCGGTGTGATCAAGATTTCTGACGAATTGAATGCAGAAACATTACTGCAGGATACTATCACACCAGCGAACTTTGTATTAGCTGACGGCGTAGATTACGCTGATCAGGAAGTATTCAAGGGTCTGGCTGTAAGCGATGGTGCAGACGCTTACTTCAATGAGGAATTGGCGAAGGAATACAGAGACAAGGCAATGAAAGAACTGAAAGCTGCCGGCGCAACATTCCCGATTAAGATCTTGCTTCCATACAACCCTGCAGTTGCTGACTGGGATTCCGAATGTACTTATATGGAAAAACAGCTGGAAGAACTCCTCGGCGAAGACTACATCGACATCATCGTTGAACAAGGCAACACGCAGAGCTTCCTGTCCGACGTCAGACGTTCCGGTAAATACGCGCTGCTGAAGACTAACTATGGCTGCGACTATGCAGATCCTTTGACTTACGCTGACCCATTCGCAGACGGTAACGACTTTGGATTTATGTATGCAAGTAAAAATGCGGATACCAAAGCAATCGTAAAAGCATACTACGATGCAATTAAAAAGGCGGATGCAATTACTGATGAAAATAAACTGGCAGAACGCTATGCAGCATTTGCAGATGCGGAAGCCATTCTGATTGAGCATGCTATCGCTGTTCCACTGGGACTTTCCGGCGGCTATCAGGCAACAAAACTCAACGGTTTTGAAGGACAGTATGCACCATTCGGAAGTTCTACCCTTCGTTACAAGGGACAGCATATCATGGATGCTCCAATGAGCACCGATATGTTCAACGCCGAAATGGAAAAATGGGAAGCAGAAAGAGCAAAATAAACTCTGATTTTCAAAACAGAATTTTTATCACTATTCCCACCAGTACAGCCGGGTTCGTACTCGGCTGTACTGAATTTATACGAGGAGGCGTAGAACAAATAAAATGAGTTCTTATATAATAAAAAGAGTATTGCGCTCGTTTGTCACCCTGTTTCTCGTTTGCACAATCGTATTCTGCCTTCTTCGGTTGATGCCAATTGAGGGATATTTCAAAAATTTTGATAAGATGTCGGAAGAACAGGTACAACATCAGTTGGAAATCAAAGGTCTTACAGATCCTTTGCCAACGCAGCTTGGAAGATTCTACAAGGATCTTTCTCATGGGGATTTGGGCAATTCCTCCAGATATCGTCCTGGCATTGCCATTACAACCATACTGGCAGACAAAATTCCGATTTCAATGCTTTTAGGTGTTATTGCACTGGCAATTTCTCTAGTTCTGGGACTTCCTCTGGGACGATTGATGACTCGTTACAAAGGACGAATACCAGATCATCTCGGAACTGTATTTATCGTTATTATTCAAGCAGTGCCCGCAGTGGTATACTACTTATTTATTCAGATGTACGGAACAAGCGCCGCAGGCCTTCCGATGCTGTTTTCCAGAGCCAATCCGGCAACCTATATTCTGCCGGTATTCTCCCTTGCACTGGGCAATATCGCTTACTATGCAATGTGGCTGCGAAGATATATGATTGACGAAAGCAATAAGGACTATGTCAAACTGGCTGTTGCAAAAGGTGTTAATTCCAAGAACCTGATGAGCAAACACATCTTCCGAAATGCTTTTGTTCCTCTGGTGCAATATATTCCGACTTCATTTATCTTAACGATTGTCGGCTCAATCTATGTTGAATCTCTGTACTCCATTCCTGGTATGGGAGGATTGCTTGTAAAGGCAATTCAGACACAGGATAATACTCTCGTTCAGGCGCTGGTACTGATTTATTCTATGCTGAGTATTGTAGGCCTGATCATTGGAGACATTGCGATGACAATCGTAGACCCAAGAATATCATTTGCAAAGAAAGGAGGCGCACGCTGATGAACAAATTCTCACCAAAAGATCATCTGTCCAAAAATCTGGAAGAATCCATCTCTCAGACCATTGAAGACACAGTTACACAACTTGCAGACGGTCAAACACCCGCAACATCCGGTCGTATCTCAAATCAGAGTCTGAAAGACAAAAACGGTGTAGAAATGAGCGAAGAAGAGGCTTTTTCCTTTGCAAAATATGATGCTAAAGAATCGGAACGTCTCGGTTATCAGGAATATTCTTACTGGCGTTCCACACTGCGGACATTTTTTCACAATAAAGTCGCCGTATTTTTCCTGATTCTGATGTGCGCTCTATTGTTATTCACATTTATTCAGCCGCTGCTCCCGAATCAGGCAGATCCCAATAAGATTTTCTTCGATGAAAACGGTATGGCAAGGAGCAACCTACAGCCTGGAGATGAATTTACCTTTGGTACCAACAATGCAGGTCAGGATTTGTGGTCCAGAATCTGGGATGGTACCCGTCGTTCTCTGGAAATTGCATTTTTCGTAGCCCTTGCAGAGGTTATCATCGGTGTCAGCATCGGGTTGCTCTGGGGATATGTACGAAAACTGGATTTTTTCTTTACCGAACTTTGGAACATTTTTGATAATGTACCGCAGACGATCGTACTGGTACTGTTGGCTTACATCATGAAGAGAAATATGTTCACACTGGTATTTGCCATGAGTATTACAGGGTGGCTTTCCATGGCGCTGTTCATACGAAATCAGGTTCTGATGATCAGAGACAGGGACTACAATCTGGCATCCAGATGTCTGGGAACGCCGATTTACAGAATCATCACCAAGAACCTGCTTCCGTATATCGTTTCTGTCATCATGCTCAGAATGGCTTTAACCATTCCGGGTGCAATCAGTAACGAAGTATTCGTCAGCTACATCGGTTTGGGACTTCCGCCAAGCGCACCGTCACTGGGCAATCTGGTTAATGCAGGCAGAGCCCTCATGATGAGTCCGGATCTGAGATACCAACTGATTTTCCCTACCATCGTTCTTTCTATTATTACGATTTCATTCTATGTCATCGGAAACGCATTCTCGGATTCCGCAGACCCGAGAAATCACCACTAAGGAGGTTAAAAAATGAGTAAGATTGATAGAAATGCAATTATCAGCGTCGAAGACCTCCATGTAAAATTTACGCTTCGCGGCGCGGTACTCAATGTCATCCGAGGCATCAGTCTGGATATTCACCAGGGCGAAAGTATCGCTATTGTAGGAGAATCCGGATCCGGTAAATCTGTATTTACCAAAACCTTTCTCGGCATGCTGGATTCTAACGGGTATATCGACGACGGCCATATCTACTTCCGCACGGATGATTCCGGCAGCGATGAAAGTATCGTAGATTTGCGTCAGTTCAAAACAGAAAAAGAATGGCTTACCATCAGAGGCAGACAGATCGCTATGGTCATGCAGGATCCGATGACCAGTCTGAATCCGCTGAAAACCATCGGCGGACAATTAGAAGAAACCGTACTGCTTCATCATAAGAACATGTCAAAGGAAGAAGCACATCAACGGGCCGTACAGCTTTTAACCGATGTTGGTATCAATGAACCGGAAAGACGGTGTAAACAGTATCCACATGAATTTTCCGGCGGTATGAGACAAAGAGTTGTCATCGCGATTGCACTGGCCTGTGATCCCAGAGTTCTGATCTGCGATGAACCGACTACAGCGCTGGATGTAACTATTCAGGCACAAATCCTTAAGCTGATTCACGATCTGCAAAGCAAACTAAATTTAACGACAATTTATATCACACACGATTTAGGTGTAGTCGCTAACGTAGCCGATCGCATCGCGGTCATGTACGCAGGCGATATCATTGAAGTCGGCGGCGTAAACGAAATTTTCTATGATCCTCGTCATCCATATACCTGGGCGCTGCTCAGTTCCCTGCCACAGCTGGGAATCAAAGGAGAAGACCTCTTTTCCATTGCCGGTACCCCTCCAAATCTTCAAATGGAAATTAAAGGCGACGCTTTTGCACCGCGAAATCCATATGCACTGAACATCGACTTTGTGGAAAGACCGCCTTTCTTTGACGTTTCACCAACCCACAAAGCAAGAACCTGGTTGATGGATCCGAGAGCACCGAAGCTGGAACCGCCAGAGGCAGTGCGTAGACTGGCAGAAGGGAGAATATAATCATGGCAGAAGAAAAAAAAGTCTTAGTTGATGTAAAAGACCTTACAATCCAATTCGGCTCTCCTCGCCATCCTTTTACGGCAGTAGAAAAAGCAAGCTTTCAAATTTATAAAGGAGAAACCTTCGGACTTGTAGGCGAATCAGGGTCAGGCAAAACTACTATAGGACGCGCTATTATTCGCATCAACCCTACAGCAGAGGGTGAAATTCTTTACGATGGCAAGAAGATTAACGGAAAAATTTCAAAGGACTTGGACAAAGAGGTCACACAGAAAATCCAGATGATTTTCCAGGATCCCATGGCATCCCTCAATGAGCGTGCTAAAGTTGACTACATCGTTGCAGAAGGACTTTTGAACCTTCCCAAAAAGCTAACCAAGGAAGAACGGCAGGCACATGTCGCACAGGCACTGGATGAAGTAGGACTGCTTCCGGAATTTGCCAGCCGATTTCCTCACGAATTTTCCGGCGGTCAAAGACAGCGTATTGGTATCGCCAGAGCCATGGTAATGCGTCCCGAATTTATTATCGCGGATGAGCCGATTTCAGCGCTGGATGTATCCATCAGAGCGCAGGTTTTAAATCTGATGTCAAAATTTCAGCGTGAATTTGACCTGACTTACCTGTTCATTTCCCACGATCTTTCAGTCATGCGGTTTATCTGTGACAGAATCTGCGTTATTCACAAAGGGGTTCTGGTAGAACTCGCGGAAACAGAAGAACTGTTTGCACACCCGATTCATCCTTACACGCAGGCGCTGCTGTCAGCAATCCCGATGCCGGATCCGATCAGGGAAAAGAGTAAAACGTTGAAGGTTTATGACCCGAGCTGCCATGACTACAGCGAACAAAAACCGTCATGGCGGGAAATCCGCCCAGCGCATTTTGTATGGGCCAACGAGCCTGAATTTGAAAAATATCAAAGCGATTTAAAGTAAATTAAAGAAAAAATGAAAAGCGCCTCAATTCATTTCATTTATGAATCAGAAGGCGCTTTTTAGTTGCTTTCTTTTATATTTCCTTTTTCTATATAAATGACTTTTGCTTCCGGAAAGGATTTTAAAATGTCACCTGAAATATCCGTCGTCGTTATAAAAAGCTGGTTATTTTTCAAGGTTTTTATCAGATATTCCTGTCTTTCTATATCAAGCTCGCTCATTACATCATCGAGAAGTAAAATCGCATCTTCATCGGTTTCTTCTTTGATTAAATTCAGCTCAGCCAGCTTCAGTGAAAGGGCACAGGTTCTCTGCTGCCCCTGAGAGCCGAAACTTCTCATATCCACGCCGTTTACGTAAAAAGAGATGTCATCCTTATGAGGACCCTTTGTCGTGGTTCTCTGGCGAAAATCGTTTTTAAAAGCCTTTTTAATTTCATCGTAAAAGAAACCCTCTAATTCTTCCGGGGATTCCATATAGGCTATGTTCGGATTATATTCCAGAAAAAGACTTTCTTTTCCATTGGTAATGCTGCTGTGGATTTTCCCGCTGAAATCACTGATTTTCTTGATAAATTTTTCTCTGATATGAATGATTCTTGCGCCGTAGTGAGCCAGCTGGGTATCCCACAAATCCAAAATACTATTTTCTATATTTTCCTCTTTCAGATAAGTATTTCTCTGAGCCAGTGTTTTCTTATAGTTTGTCAGACTGTCATAGTAAAGAGGCTGAATCTGGCAAAGCTCTCTGTCTATGAACTTTCTGCGTTTTTCCGGTTCATCCTTGACTATTTTTAAATCTTCCGGAGAAAAAATGACAATCAATATATTTTCAAGAAGCTCCGACGTCTTTTTTATATTGATACCGTCTTTTTTGATGGATTTCTTCGCGTCTTTTTTAATGGTGATTTCAACGGAAGTATCGAAGACTTCTTTTTCGGCTTCCACCTTTACTTTCGCCATGGTCTGCTCAAATTTAACAAGCTCGCTGTCCTTGTTTGTTCTAAAGGATCTGCCGATAGAAGTAATGTATATACTTTCCAGTAAATTAGTCTTTCCCTGGGCATTATTACCCAGGAAAAGATTTACGTTTTTATTGAAATCTACCTTTAAATGGTCGTAATTTCTAAAATTTGTAAGCTCTATATTTTTAATATACATAATTAGTTGTTGGTAATTCTTACCGGAAGAATCAGATATTCATATGCGTTTCCGTCAATCGGCTCTACTAAGCAAGGTGTAATCGGTGTATTGAAATACATGTAGACTTCTTCGTCATCGATGGATTTCATTACATCAAGAACATATTTCGCATTGAACCCGATGTCCAAATCTTCACCGTCTTTTGTAATGATGACTTCCTCTTTTACATTTCCTTCTTCCGATTTTGAAGTGATGGTAACGATGGTGTCTTTAATAGACATCTTAATAAGATTATTCTTTCCTTCTTTTGAAAGGAGGGAAGCTCTTTCGATACTTTCCATCAAATCGCCCTTATTTACTTTTACCTTGATTTTGTTGTCTTTTGGAAGAACATCTTTATATTTGATAAATTCTCCGTCTAACAGTCTGAGAACGACCTTTACGCTGCCGATAACAAAGATTGCTTTCTTGTCGTTGATGAAAAGCTTTACATTTTCGTCGTCTTCTGCAGCGTCACTTAAAATCTTGCTGATTTCGTTCATGATTTTTGCTGAAATGATGACATTTTTTTCTTCTTGATTCACCATGGCTTCTCTTGTAATTGCCATTCGATAACCGTCAATAGCTACCATGTTGATTCCATCTGCCAAAAGTTCGATAAGAATACCGGTAATAACACCTTTAGATTCATCGATGCTGGCAGCAAATGCCGTTTTTCTTATCATTTCTTTTAAAATATTTTTATTAAAGACGATATTATCCTGATTTTCCTCGATATTTTTTATATTTGGAAATTCATCTGAGGAAAGTCCGATAATGCTAAACTTCGAATTCATGCATTTAATGATGACATTTCCTTCTTCTAAAGAGACGCTGACATCAGCATTTGGAAGTTTTCTGATAATATCACCGAAAAGTTTAGACTGTACGACAATAGAACCGCTTTCCGCATTTTCTACTTCAATCGTATCTTCTATTGTAATATCTAAATCTGAAGCAGACATTTTAAGTGTACCGTTATCCGATACTTCCAGTAAGATTCCTTTTAAGATAGGAATTGTTGTTCTGGAAGTGACAGCTTTTGACACGATGTTTAATGCCTTAGTGAGAACTGACTGGTTGCATGTAAATTTCATAATTAAGACCTCCGAAATGCCATCTTTTTCTTATATTAATTTTAGTAGTAATAGTAGTAGGGGGTGTGGATTATGTGGATAACTTTTCTTCCCCTTGTAATTACTTAAAAATTTTAAGTTTAAAATTTGTGGATAACCTGTAAAAGTTATTCAGAAATATCCTTTTTTAGGTTTTCTATAGTTTCTTTGACCGATTCATTACTCTTTATTTCATCCTGAATCTTGTCGCAGGCGTGCATGACTGTGGTGTAGTGTCTGCCGCCGAAAAGATTTCCTATTTTAGGAAGAGAATAATCGGTTAATTCTCTGCAGAGATACATGGCAATTTGTCTTGGAAATGCAATATTGCTGGTTCTCTTTGAGCTTTCCATATCGGAAACCTTGATTTTAAAATATCTGCTGACGATAGTCTTGATTTTTTCAGGAGTAGGACTGGTTCCGTTGTTTTGAATGATGTCCTTGAGAATTCTTTTCGCAAAGGTTTTATCGATTTTTTCTTCCATGAGAGTTGAAAAGCTGACGATTCTGTTGAAAGCGCCCTCCAGCTCTCTGATATTGTCCTTGATTTTCTCAGCAATAAGGCAGATAACTTCGTAAAGGTCATCGTCCATTTCAATGTTGGCGTTTTCCGCTTTTTTCATCAGAATAGCAACTCGGGTTTCGTAGTCAGCAGGCTGCAGGTCAGCGATGAGATTCCACATAAATCTGGAACGCAGCCGTTCTTCCAGCTTGTCCAGTTTATTCGGTGCACGGTCGCTGGAAATGACAATCTGCTTATTCAAATCATATAGGGAATTGAAAGTATGGAAGAATTCTTCCTGCATGGTATCTTTTCCCTCTAAAAACTGAATATCGTCTATGAGTAGGACGTCGACTTTTCTGTATTTGTTTTTAAATTCTCTGGTCTTGTTTTCTCCAAGGGCTTTTATAAACTCGTTGGTGAACATTTCTGAAGATACATAAAGGACGTTGAGGTTCTCGTTGTTTTCCAGAAGATAAATGCCGATGGCGTTCATCAGATGAGTTTTTCCAAGACCGGAACCGCCGTAAATAAACAGGGGATTATATGCCTCTGATGGAGATTCGGCAACGGCCAGGGCTGCTGCATGGGCATACTTGTTACTGCCGCCTACGACAAAATTGTCAAAAGTGTATCTTGGATTGAAAATTTTCTGCTTGCGCAGCTTTGGATCCATTAAAACAGGCTGCTGCTGCGGTGATTCCTCTTTAATAGTTTCATAATCGCTGCTGTTTTTGATGACAACGCGATACTCCTCTCCGGTTACGGTTTTGAAACTGGATTCAATCAGCTGCAAGTAGCGGTCTTTTAAAACCTTAATGATAAAATCTTCGTCGGTTTCCAGATAGACGATTTTTACATTTTTGTCAATGTTTTTAATTTTAATTGGTTTGAACCAGGTATTGTAACTGATTGATGTAGTATTTTCTTCAATAATATTTAGAACTTGATTCCATATATTCTTCATTTTCTGCCCTCAATTTCATGGTGTAGTTTTATTGTACCTAATAAGTTATCCATATACAAGTACAAATTTAAAAGGTTGGAAAATAAAATTTCCATGTAGTTATCCATATATTGTGGATAATTTTGTGCACATCTCGGTTTAACTGTCACGTATAGGTGGTTTTAGTACAAAAAAAGACAAAATCATTGACAACCCAATCCTTTATAAGTATAATAGTAGGGCATATGTGCGCATATTGAAATTTAGATTGCGCATGAGTTTACAGTTTAGAAGGAGGTAAAACCAATGAAACAGACTTATCAGCCTAAAAAAAGACAGAGAATGAAAGAGCACGGCTTCAGAAAAAGAATGAGCACCAAGAATGGCAGAAACGTTCTTAAGAGAAGAAGAGCAAAAGGCAGAAAAAAATTAACTGCTTAATTTTGAAATGCTTAAAAAAAATGTTTTAAGAAGAAAAAGTGATTTTACTTCTATTTACAATAGAGGAAAATCCGTGGGGGACAGATATGTAGTTGTTTTTTACAGAAAAAACAATCTTCCCTACACCAGAAAAGCTTTTTTAGCGAGCAAAAAAGTTGGCAATAGTGTCAGGAGAAATAGAGCCAGACGTTTAATGAAAGAAAGTTTTAGACTGACAGATTTGAAAATTCCGGAAGGCTATGATTTGATTTTTATTGCAAGAAATACTATTGTCAACGCTAAGTGCCAGGATGTAAAGAGGTCTTTAGAATCGGCACTGAAGAGAACCGGGGTAATGAAAAAAGCATGAAATATATCAGCAGTTTTTTTAAAGGAATCATGATTTTCCTGATTCGGGTATATCAGAAATGTATTTCGCCCTTGTTTCCGCCTACCTGTAGGTTTTATCCTACTTGCTCCGCATATTTTATACAGGCTCTGCAGAAATATGGAGTAATCAAGGGTAGTTACTTAGGAATAAAACGAATTTTAAAGTGTCATCCGGGCAATCCCGGCGGCTACGACCCTTTAAAATAACGGAGGAAATTTTTATGGGAATATTAGCTACTCCTTTGGGATGGCTTTTGACGCAGTTATATAGTTTCATCGGAAATTACGGTATTTGTTTGATTATTGTTACTTTAGTCGTAAAGATTGCCCTGTATCCGGTGTATAAGAAACAGATTTTATCTACTGCGGGTATGGCTGATATGCAGCCAAAGATTCAAGAGCTTCAGAGGAAATACGCAAATAACAAAGAAGTTCTGAATGAGAAAATGGCGGAGCTTTACAAAGAGGAAGGATTTAATCCAATGAGCGGCTGTCTGCCGATGATTGTGCAGATGATTGTCATCATGGGTCTCTTTGCACTGCTCAGAAATCCAATGATTTATATTGCAGATGAGAGTATGTACTTCGCAATCCATGAGCCATTCCTTTGGATTAAAGACTTAAGTCAGCCTGACCTTTGGATTCTTCCAATCGCTGCTGGTATTGCTACATTCTTCTCTTTCTGGATGAACCAGCAGACCAATCCGAATCAGATGGCTGGCGGTAACTTCATGACCAACATGATGAAGTACTTCTTTCCGATTATGATTGTATGGTTGGCAAGATCTTATCCATCCGGTCTTGCAATTTACTGGTTTATGAGTCAGTTTATTCAGATTTTCTTTAACTTGCGTTTTAACATGCTTAGAAAGGCTCTGAAAGAAAATAAGAACAAGAATAAAAAGAAAAAGAAGAAGTAAGAGCTATGGAGGAAAAAATTAATATGGAGTTTTCGGAAAAATGGGGAACCGATGTGGAAACAGCTGTAAAGCTGGCATTGGATGAACTCAAATTGACCATAGACGAAGTTGATGTAACGGTTTTAGAAGAACCTTCCAGAGGTTTTTTTGGAATCGGTTCTAAGCTGGCATTAGTCAGAGTTGAAAAGAAGAAACCAGTAGAACAACCAAAAGAAAAGCCTGTTTTAAAAGAGGCTGCTCCTGAGGTTAGAAAACCGGATTCTGAAGAAATCAGAAAGCCAAAGGCTGAGGCGAAAAAAGCGCCGAAACATGCAAAGTCTGAAAAGAAAGCAAAGCCGGAAAGAAAATCTTCTGTAGAAAAAGAAGCAGGAGAACTTTTCCCTGTAGAAAACCATGTTGCTTTGGAATTTCTTCATGAAGTTACAGAGCAGATGGGTCTTGAAATTGAAATTTCTGCTAGAGCAAACGATGAAAATGTTTTCATCGATATTCAGGGTAAGGATTCCGGTACAATCATCGGTAAAAGAGGACAAACCCTTGATGCAATTCAGTACTTAACAAGTCTGGTTGTGAATAAAGGTGAAGATAACTATATCAGAGTCGTTGTAGATGCAGAAAATTACAGAGCAAAGAGAGAAAAAACTCTGGAAAAGCTGGCAAACAGACTTGCAGATAAAGTAGTAAAAACTAAGAGAAGTGTAAGGCTTGAACCGATGAATCCTTATGAACGTAAGGTTATTCATGCAACTCTTCAGCATAACTCCCGCGTTACAACAAGAAGCGAGGGACAAGATCCGTACAGAAGGGTTATCATTGAGCTTAAATAACTTGTATAGCCCGCAGTAAATGCGGGCTTCTTTTTTCAAGGAGAAAAAAATGGAAGATACAATTGCTGCAATTGCCACTGCGCCGGGAGAGGGTGGTATTGGAATTATCAGAATCAGCGGTGAGCGTGCTTATGAAATACTCAGGGCTGTATTTCGCCCTGCAAATTGTTCCTCAGCCTTAGAAAATAGAAAGATGTCTTATGGACATATTGTAAATCCGGAGACAAACCACATTGTCGATGAAGTACTCTGTGTCTATATGAAAGGACCAAAGACTTATACCACAGAAGATGTCGTTGAAATAAACTGTCACGGGGGCATGGTGCCTCTTCGTAAAACTTTGGAACTGGTACTGCAGAGCGGCGCAAGAATGGCAGAGCCGGGCGAGTTTACCAAGCGTGCTTTTTTAAATGGGCGTCTTGATTTATCCCAGGCAGAAGCGGTAATTGATGTGATTCGGGCAAAGACTGATAAAACTTTTGATGTTGCAATGAATCAACTGGAAGGTATATTTTCAGATAGAATTAAAGAAATCAGAAAAAAACTGGTAGATATTTTAGTAAATGTTACCGTCAATATAGATTATCCTGATGATGATATTGAACAAATTACTTATGAAAAATTGAACCAGGATTTGACAGAAGTTAAATCGGATATCAGCAAGCTGTTAGCCAGTGCAGAGACAGGAAAAATTATTCAAAACGGTCTAGCTGTGGCAATTATTGGAAAACCTAATGTGGGGAAATCTTCTTTGATGAACAGTCTTCTCCGTGAATCCAGAGCAATTGTGACGGAAATTCCCGGAACTACGAGAGATACCATAGAAGAGCATCTCAGCGTGAAGGGTATTCCGGTCAGATTGACTGATACTGCTGGCATCAGAGAAACCAGCGATATTATTGAAAAAATCGGTATTGAAAGATCAAGGGAATCTTTTCATCAGGCTGATTTAGTTATTTTCATCCTGGACAGCAGTAAAGATTTTTCTGAAGAAGACAGAGAAATTATGGAGCTGATTGATGAAGAGAAAACTATTGTGATTTTGAATAAGATTGACCTTCCTGCAAAAATTGATGAGCAAGCAGTTAAAGAAATTTTGCCAGATGTTTCCGTGATGAGAGCTTCTATGGAAACCCAGGAAGGGATTGCGGATATTGAACAGAAAATAGTTTCCATGGTATATGATGGAAAGGTGAGTCAAAATAATAATCTCATCGTAACCAATGTGAGACATAAAGATATTTTAGTGAAAGCTGAAAAATCTCTGCAGGATGCGATTTCTATGACTGGGATGGGAGAAGCATTGGAATTTATTGAAATTGATATTAACAGTGCGTATGAATCTCTTGGGGAAATTATCGGCGAGACGGTGCAGGATGATATTATAAATGAAGTGTTTTCTAGATTTTGTTTAGGAAAGTAAGTTAGGTGAACTATGGAACACGTTTTTATGGGAGAATACGATATTATTGTAGTCGGTGCAGGTCATGCAGGCTGTGAAGCAGCTCTCGCTGCTGCTCGTATGGGAAACCGCACTATGCTTTTTACCATTAACCTTGAAGCAATTGCTATGATGCCTTGCAATCCGTCTATCGGCGGAACGGGAAAAGGTCATCTGGTTCGGGAAATCGACGCCCTCGGCGGTGAAATGGGTAAAAATATTGATAAAACTTTTATTCAGAGCAGAATGCTGAATACAGCTAAGGGTCCGGCAGTACATTCGCTGCGTGCCCAGGCTGATAAACACAGATATCACACTGAAATGAAGAAAACCATTGAGAAACAGGAAAATCTTCATGTGAAACAGGCTGAAATTGTGGATTTGCTGGTTGAGGATGGAAAAGTCTGCGGAGTAGTCACTATGACCCATACCTATTACACTGCAAAGGCGGTGGTTTTGGCTACGGGTACTTTCCTGCGGGGAAAAATCTTCATCGGCGACAGCGCCTATTCCAGCGGTCCCAATGGTTTGGCTCCCTCTGTAGAACTTGCCGATAATTTAAAGAAGCACGGAATGAACCTGCGAAGATTTAAAACCGGCACGCCGGCAAGAGCTCTTGCCTCTACTTTTGATTATTCTAAAATGACAGAGCAGAAGGGCGATGAAAAAATTGTTCCTTTTTCCTTTATGAATGATGAATTGGAAAGAGAGCAGGTTTCCTGCTGGCTGACTTATACCAATGAAGATACACATACTGTAATCAGAAATAATTTTCATAGATCTGCATTGTTTGGAGGACAGATAGAGGGTATAGGACCTAGATACTGCCCATCCATAGAAGATAAAATCAATCGATTTGCAGATAAAGAGAGACATCAGACATTTATAGAGCCGGAGGGACTGGATACTGAAGAAATGTATATTCAAGGTATGTCTTCCAGTTTACCTGAAGATGTCCAAGAACAATTTTATCATACAATACCGGGGCTTGAAAATATTATCATAACAAGACCTGCTTATGCTATCGAATATGATTGCATTGATCCTTTGGATTTAAAACCTAACTTAGAAAATAGACAGATTAAGAATTTGTTTTGTGCCGGACAGTTTAATGGAAGCTCCGGTTATGAGGAAGCAGCTGCCCAAGGATTGCTGGCGGGAATCAACGCTTCTATGGAAATAAATGGAAAAGAACCATTTGTTTTGGACAGAAGTGAGGCTTATATTGGCGTTCTCATCGACGATCTCGTGACTAAAGGTACAAATGAACCTTACAGAATTATGACCAGCAGAGCGGAATATAGGCTGGTTCTAAGGCAAGACAATGCAGATTTGCGTCTAACGGAAAAATCTTACAGGATTGGACTGGCAGATAAGGAAAGATATAACAAATTCCTTGAGAAGAAGAAAATTGTTGAAGAAGAGCGTCAGAGAATGGAGACCACCTATGTTTATCCCAAGGACGCCAATGGATTTTTAGAAAAGGTAGGAAGTGCGCCGCTGCAGAACAAAGCGACTTTGGCGGAGCTTTTGAAGCGTCCGGAAGTGACCTATGAAAATATGGCAGAAATTGATTCCGCACGCAGAGAGCTTACCTCTCACGCAAAGACCCAGCTGGAGGTACAGATTAAGTACGAGGGATATATCGCCAAGCAGATGGCACAGATTGAGAAGTTCAAGAAATTGGAAAATAAAATTCTCAATGAAAATCTTGATTATAGTCAGATGGAGGGACTACGTCTGGAAGCAGTGCAGAAGCTCAATCAGTTAAAGCCGCGTTCGGTGGGGCAGGCTTCCAGAATTTCCGGTGTATCTCCTGCAGATATCAACGTAATTTTAGTTTACCTAGAAAAGATGAGAAGAAAGAAAGCATAACATGAAAGCATTAACAGAAGCATTTGAACAGCTGCAGATTCCATGGGAAAAAGACACGGCAGACAAGTTTGTCGGCTATATGGACGGCATTTTGGAATGGAATGAGAAAATCAACTTAACTGCAATTAAGGACAGAGATGAGTTTGTTGTTAAGCATTTGGTAGATTCCATTCTTTGTGCTGGTTTTCCGGAGTATAAGAACAGTGAAAGTATTATTGACGTGGGTACAGGAGCTGGATTTCCCGGTATTCCTCTTGCAATCATAAGTCCTGACAAGGATTTTGTGCTGGCGGATTCGCTGAATAAGAGGCTGAAAGTCATCAATGATTTGACAGATAGACTAGGGATATATAATGTAGAAACTGTTCATGGAAGAGCAGAGGAGCTGGCAAGAAATAAAAATTTTCGGGAAAACTTTGATCTTTGTGTTTCCAGAGCAGTTGCTAACATGGCAGTTCTTGCTGAATACTGTCTGCCATTTATCAGAATGGGAGGACACTTGCTTGCATATAAAGGACCTGATGTAAATGAGGAACTGAAGAGTGCGGAAAAGGCGATTAAAACCCTTGGAGGTAAAGTTCTTCGGATTGAAACCACACCGCTGCAGGGGTATGAACATAATATTGTAGTCATAGAGAAGATGAAGAAGACGCCCGCAAAATATCCGAGAAAAGCGGGAACTCCGGTGAAAGAGCCCATATTGTGATAGAATATGGGTTTTTTTGTTGGTTATTTTTCCTGCATTTCCCCGGAAAACATGTTATGCTGTTATTAGGAAAAGAAAGGGGGATTATATGTTACAAAGGAAAAGTGTGGAACTGCCTATTAGTTCTATCAGAGCCAATCCGGAGCAGCCCAGAAAGCATTTTGCGGAAGAAGAATTAAACGATTTAAAAAACTCTATTGCCGAATATGGGGTATTACAGCCGATTATTGTCAAAAAAGATAAGACAGGGTTCTTTTTTCTCATAGCAGGGGAGAGGAGACTTCGCGCGGCAAAACTTGCGGGACTTACGAAAATACCTGCACTGATTAAGGATTTTGACGATAAAGATACTGCTCTTATTGCTGTGGTAGAAAATGTCCAGCGGGAAAACCTCAGTTACATAGAAGAAGCTTATGCTTACAGAAAGCTAATCGACGATTTTGGGTTGACACAGGGGGAACTTTCCGATAAGATTGGTAAACGTCAGTCTACCATTTCTAATAAATTGCGAATACTTACGCTTCCACCCGAAATACAGGAAAAGCTCATTGAAGCAAAGTTGACTGAACGACATGCCAGAGCTCTTCTTAAGGTAGAAGACCCGGCAATTCGGGAAAAGATTCTTCAGCGGGTAATCAGCCATAATCTCAATGTAAAACAGACAGAAAAGCTGATTGATGATTATCTAACGAAAGATGAGGCAGAGTATCGAAACAGAAGAAAAATTAATTATATCAGCTATAAGATTTATACCAACACAATCAGAAAAGCCTTTGCGCAAATTCATGACATGGAGGAAAATTCCAAGATGACAGAAGAGGACAAGGGTGAGTATATAGAATTAAAAATCGTGATACCAAAAAATCAATGATGTTTCACGTGAAACATCATTGATTTTTTTTCGTAAAATAGTAGAAAATTTGCAGCGAATCATATATAATGTCTATAGTACATTCTTTGCAGGAGGAAAAACATTGGGAAAAGCAATTGCAATATTTAATCAGAAGGGTGGAGTAGGTAAGACTACAACCAACATTAATTTGGGCGCAAGTTTAGCGCTGAAAGGTAAAAAAATCCTCATGCTGGATATCGATCCGCAGGGAAACACAACCAGCGGCATCGGAATTTCTAAGAAGGATTTACCTTATACGGTGTATGACCTGCTTATCGAAGATAACTTTGATACCCGTAAAGCGATTATTCATACTAATATAGAAAACCTGGATATCATTCCTGCCAGCATTGATTTAGTTGGTGCTGAAATTGAAATGGTAGCTTTGGAAGGCAGAGAAAGACGTCTCCGTAAAGCCATTGAAAAGGTGAAAGATTTTTACGATTATATCTTTATCGATTGTCCTCCTTCACTGGGTCTTTTGACGATTAATTCATTAACAGCTGTAGAAAGTGTACTGATTCCAATTCAGTGTGAGTTTTACGCACTGGAAGGTGTAAGTCAGCTTGTGAATACCATTGAGCTTGTAAAAAAGAGTCTCAATAAATCTTTGGAAATCGAGGGAGTTATTCTGAGCATGTTTGACGGCAGAACAAATCTGTCCATTCAGGTTGTGCAGGAAGTAAAGAAATATTTCGGCTCCAAAGTTTATTCAACAGTAATTCCTAGAAATATCAGACTGGCTGAAGCACCTAGCTTTGGTATGGCGATTACAGAATATGATCCGAAGTCCAAGGGTGCAGAAGCATATCGCGACTTTGCGGAAGAATTTCTGGAATGGGAGGAAAGTAAATAATGGCATCAGGAAAGACGAAAAACAGGGGACTGGGAAGAGGACTTGATGCGCTGTTTGCTGATCAGGCACCGGTGGTGCAGCCGGAAGAAGCTGCCGAATCACCTGCTGCGGCAGATGAACAAAATGCGGTAGTGTACATTAATGTCAACGATATTAAACCTAATGAAAACCAGCCGCGGAAGATATTTAATGAGGAAAAAATCAGCGAACTGTCAGCATCTATATTAGAGCATGGAATCATACAGCCGCTGGTAGTAAGAAAGAGCAGTGCAGGATACGAAATTGTTGCCGGAGAAAGAAGATGGCGGGCAGCGAGAAAAGCAGCACTGAAAGAAGTACCGTGTCTGATTCGAAAGTTCAGCGATGAAGAAAACATGCTCATTGCAATTATTGAAAATATGCAGCGTGAAGATCTGAATCCGATTGAAGAAGCAGAGGGACTTAATCAGATGATTAAGACCTATGGTCTGACACAGGAGGAAGTATCTAAAAGTGTCAGCAAGAGCAGACCTTATATCACCAACGCGCTGCGCCTTTTAAAACTGCCGCCTCAGATTCAGGACTTGGTCACAGAAGGGAAGATATCGACCGGACATGCAAGAGCGATAATCTCTGTCACTGATAAAAAGCTGCAGGCAGAACTCTGCAGAAAAATTATAGAAGACGGACTGTCAGTCCGCAAGATTGAGCAGCTGGTACAGGCCGCAGGGAAACAAAAGAAACTTCCAGTAAAGAAAATAAAGAGTGCGGATACAATTCATGTGGAGAACGAGCTGAAGAATATCTTTGGCACCAGAGTTTCCATTGAACAAAAAGGAAAAAAAGGAAAGATTGAACTGGAGTATTATAGCACGGAAGAGCTGAATCGTTTAATAGAATTATTGAAATCCGTGGAATTATAAAAGTTGTTTCACATGAAACATCATCGAAATGCCTCTTGTATAAAGGGGCATTTTTCTGTATAGAGGATAACTAATCAGAAGGATAACAGGAACACAGTATGACGGAATTTGAACACAGAATCAAGGATTTAATGGAAGAAGCTACAGGTGAGCTTTTACGCATCGGCATTGAACCAGCCCGTAATATTTCAGGGATTTGTGAAAACAGGAGGGCGAAGAAGAGGCTCGGCTGCTGTAAGCTGGAAAAAAACGGTCTCCGCAGAACCTTTCGGATAGAAATTTCCACCGTGCTGGCAGAGGCCAGTGATAAAGTCTTAAAACAAGTGATTCTCCATGAACTGCTCCATACTTGTCCTGGCTGTTTTAATCATGGAGAAAAATGGAAGAAATTGGCTGAGCAGGTAAACTATGCGTACGGTTATTGTATCCAGAGACTGAGTAGTCCAGAGGAACTGGGTATGGCTGCGATGGAAAGAGAAGGGCAAAGGCTAGTGTACAAATATCGGATTCGCTGTAAAAAATGCGGCACTGCCAGCTATCGAATGAGAAAAAGCAGAGTGGTGGAAAAGCCGCAGAAGTACCGATGCGCAAAATGCGGCGGAGCATTAGAGGTAGACCAACTTTAGAAAATGTGGTATACTATACTGTAAACCCTGTGAGGAGCTCTTAAGGAATCCTCACACAAACAACACGAAGAAAACCGGCTGATGTGATATATTTATGTATATTACATTAGTTTCATGCGCAAAAAGAGGAACGTAAAATGGCAAGGACTTTGTTTGAAAAAGAAATTTCATCTAAAATACCCTTACCTGTCTGTATCATTAACAGCAAAGGGAAAGTAGTGAGCGCCAACGAGCACATCGGAGATGTGTTTATTTATGACGGAATTGAAGATGCGGACTTTTTTGCATTAACCGGAATTAAGACCTCTGATTTATATAGCAAGGCGGACGAAGGGACTCATTTCTTTTTGGAAAGAAACGGGAAACAGTTCAAGCTGGTGGTCAGCAAAGAAAACGAGGAGGAGGGGGCAAATCTTCTGGTGTTTTTCTATGACATAACCAACTTTGAAAATTTAAAAGACCGCTATAACGATGAGCGTGTATGTGTACTTAGAATTGTTATAGATAACTACGACGAGTTTGAAGCCAGCACGCTGCCGGAGATGCGGATGCGTATTACTGCTGCTGCTGATAGTGTGATTCGTCAGTGGGCTGCCAAAAACGAAGGCTCCATTAACAAACTGAATAATTCTCAGTACGTCATGTACTGTCAGTATTCTCATTTAGAAAATATTATCGAAAACAAATTCGGCATTTTAGACGAAATCAGGCAAATTGAAACAGAGGCGGATTTTCCGATGAGTTTGAGCATCGGCGTCGGCGTTGGGGGAAAGAACCTGATTACTACCGAGGAATATTCCAGAGCGGCTATGGATCTTGCAAGAGGCCGCGGGGGAGATCAGGCTGTCATCAAACGTGTCAGCAAAATCGAGTACTACGGCGGAAAAATGCAGACTGTAGAAAAGGGAAATAAAGGGAAATCCAGAGTTATTGCCCATGCTTTGAAACAGCTGATTGAACAGTCAAAGAAAGTCGTTATTATGGGGCATGTTCACCCGGATATGGACTGCTTTGGCGCGGCGCTGGGCATTCATAGATTGTGCGCCATGTGCGGCAGAACTGCTTATATTCTTCTTGACGAAGTTATCGGTTCTCTGCAGGAAATTTACCGGTACGCCAAGGAGACCGACAATTATAACTTTGTCAACAGCAAAAAAGCAGAAAGTCTGACCGATGAAGACACGCTGCTGATTATCGTGGATACCCACAGACCCAGCTATGTTGAAAACAGCACGCTGCTTACCATGACAGATCGAATTGTGGTGATTGATCATCACAGAAAAGCCGAGGACTATGTGGAAAATCCGACTTTATCCTATATTGAATCTTATGCGTCTTCAACAGCTGAACTGGTCAGTGAGATTTTGCAGTACGCTGCACCGAAGAAAACACTCATTAAGCTGGAAGCAGAGGCGCTCCTTGCGGGCATGACCATAGATACAAACCGTTTCGCTGTAAAGACAGGCGTCAGAACTTTTGAGGCTGCGGCGTGGCTGCGGCGTTCCGGTGCGGATACTGCAGAGGTAAAGAGATTTTTCCAGACCGATTTGGAGGCATTTAAAATCCGCGCGAAGTGTATTGCCGCTGCAAACTTTCACGAAAAGGGTGTTGCGACTTCCATCTGTGAAGGCTGTAACGAAGATGCACAGGTGGTAAATTCTCAGGTTGCAGATGAGCTTTTAACTATTAAGGATATTAAAGCTTCCTTTGTAGCAGGGAGAACCTCCCAGGGAAAAACAGTGATAAGTGCCAGATCCTTAGGAGAAATCAATGTACAGGTGATTATGGAAAAACTGGGCGGCGGCGGTCATCTGACTACTGCAGGCGCGCAGGTTGACTGCAGTCCTGAGGAAGTCATAGAGAAAGTAATGGAATTATTAAAATAAAAGGAGAGATTAAGATGATTGTAATTTTGAATAGAGATGTAAAAGGAACCGGTAAAGCCGGAGATGTAGTAAAGGTCAGTGACGGTTACGCAAGAAATATGCTGCTGCCGAAAGGCTATGCGACTGAAGCAACCGACGGCAATATCAGAAGTCTTGAGAAGCAGAAAGAACTGATGGCGCAGAAGAAGGCGGAAGAAAAGGCTGCAGCAGAGGAGCTTGCAAAGAAACTGGAAGATGTAAAGGTTGTTATTAAGACCAAGTCCGGCGAGGGCGGCAGACTTTTCGGCTCTATCACTTCCAAGGATATCGCTGACGAAACAAAGAAACAGACCGGTCTTACCATCGACAAGAAAAAAATTCAGATGAAGAATCCGATTAAAAGTATCGGCAGATTTGAAGTGGATGTAAAGCTGTATCCGGAAGTAGCCGGTAAGCTGACTGTTGAAGTAACTGACTAATATGAAGTGACCGAAAATCACTAGAATGATTCACGGAAAGATAGAAAGGAACCTACATGGTTGAAAAAATTCCACCGCATAATACAGAAGCGGAGAAATCTGTCTTAGGCTCAGCGATGCTGAGCAAGGACGCGCTTTCTGATGTCATCGACCATATTTCGCCGGAAGATTTTTACGACGCGGCTCATAAAGAGATTTTTTCTGTCATGATTGATCTGTTCAGAAATAATGTGCCGGTGGATATCGTAACGGTCTGCGAGGAACTGCGCAAGAGAAAGTCATTGGAAATGGTAGGGGGCAGAGTCTATATTGCCAGCTTGTCTTCAGTCGCGCCTGCGCCAAGCAGTGCGGCAGAGTATGCCAAGATTGTTTCCGAAAAAGCTTCCATGCGCAGACTGATTCAGACTGCCGAGGACATCAGAGAAAAAGGCTACGAAGAATCCATGGCGGCTTCGGATATTTTAGATTACGCAGAAAAAGGAATTTTCGAAATTGCCCAGAAGGGGCAGCGCAGCGATTTCGCGCCTATTAAAGAAGTACTCATAGAAAATGTAGCCATGATAGACAGAGCCATTCAGACCCAAGGGCAGGTAATCGGTCTTTCTACCGGATTTAAGCGGCTGGATGAACTGACCAGTGGTCTGCATCGGTCTGACCTTGTTATTATTGCGGCAAGACCAGCTATGGGGAAGACTGCGTTTGTTCTGAATATTGCACAGAACGCAGCAGTAAAATCAGGCGCCAGTGTGCTGATTTTCAGTTTGGAAATGTCCAAGGAGCAGCTGGGCCAGCGACTTCTTGCCATGGAGTCCCGCGTAGAAATGCAGAAGCTGAAGACGGGAAGTCTGGAGCGAAATGACTGGGACAGAATCAACATGGCGCTGGACTCTCTGTCCAAGACCAATTTACATATCGATGATACACCCGGCATCAGTGTGCTGGAAATGAAAAATAAATGCAGGCGTCTGAAATCCGAAAAGGGTCTGGATCTTGTCATTATCGACTATTTACAGCTGATGAAAGCAGAAGGAAGAGCAGACAGCAGACAGCAGGAAATCAGTAATTTGTCCAGATATCTGAAATTACTGGCAAGAGAAATGGACTGTCCTGTCATGGTACTTTCCCAGCTTTCCCGTGCGCCGGAGCAGAGACAGGACCACCGGCCGATTTTGTCCGACCTGCGTGAATCCGGGTCTATTGAGCAGGATGCCGATATGGTTATGTTTTTGTATCGTGACGACTATTATAATAAGGAAAACTCCGAAAAACCGGGCGTGTGCGAGGTGAACCTCGCAAAACACAGAAGCGGCCCGACTGAAACCTTTGACTTGACCTGGGTGGCAAGATACACCAAGTTTAGTGATAAAGCGTAGGTTATAGTAATTTGCATCTGAAAGAGAGTTACTTATGAAGATTACTGAAGATATGAAAGTTTGTGATGTTCTGAATCTGAATGATGATATGGAACTGATTTTTAAGGAGCATGGACTTCTGTGCACCGGTTGTCCCGGGGCAGTACAGGAAACTTTGCGCGAGGCGGCAGAAGGACATGGTCTCGACGTGGAAGAATTACTTCGCGCATTGAACAAAGAAGCATAAAGGCGAGCATTTATGAATTTTGTAAAAGAAAAAATCAAAGACTTTTTCCTGCTGGATACAAAAGTCGAAAATATTTTTATTAATGAATATATGCCTTCGGCGCCCGGCGATTTTGTAAAGGTATATTTGTATGCAAGTATGTATGCGGAGCACGGCCTTGAAATTACGGAAAAAGCAATCGCAAGACAGCTTGGACTATCCGAAGAGAAAGTGCGGCAGGCCTGGGAGTACTGGGAAGAGCGGGGTGTTATCAGAAAACGCTACTTTGACACACAGGGCAACGTCAGTTTTATTGTGGAATTTCTCAGCCTGAAAGAACAGCTGTACGGAAAGAATACTGCTCCGGCACGGGGAGAGGCAAGCCGGCGGAAAGGGGATAATGTTTTTGGAAACCCGGAAGTGAAGGTCATGTTTAAGGACATCGAGAAAACCCTGGGCCGAACCTTGGACTCTTCTGAGCTGAGTCAGATTATGCGGTGGCTTACTGATTACGGCGCCAGCCCTGAGGTGGTCTTTACGGCAGTGAAATATTCTGTCGACAAGAATAAGACCAGCATGCGCTATATCGAGAGTGTGGTAAAGGGATGGACTGAGGAAGGACTGGAGACCACAGACCAGATCAGCGAAAAACTGCAGGAGATGGATGAGAAATATTATCGCTATAAGCGAGTCCTTAAGGCTCTTGGCTTTACCAGAAATGCCACAGAGGCAGAAAAAGAAATGATGGACAACTGGTTTGAGCGCATGGGTTATTCTATGGACAGGGTATTGGAGGCCTGTACAAAGACAGCCGGTATATCCAGTCCGAATTTTAACTATGTCAACAAGGTTTTAGAAAACTGGAGAGATGAAGCGGAGAGCAAAGGCGTAGATGTCAACAAGAAGATTGTGGTGACCCAGGCAGTGCTCAATCAATATTACGATTATCTGCGGGAAAAGGCAGAGAAAGAGGCAGAGGAGAGAAAAGGGGAAGTTTATCAGAAGCTGCCTAGAATCAAAGAAATTGATGAGGAAATCCGCAGGATGGGATCTCAGCTTTCTAAGGCGTTGATTCTCGGTTCCTCGGAAGATGAGAGCAAGAAGATAAACAGCATTATGGACGAGCTGGCAGCAGAACGTGCGGTAGTGCTGACCGAAAACAATTTTGAGATGGATTATACCGACATAAAGTACGCTTGTGAAAAGTGCAGCGATACGGGAATGACAGATCTTGGTGAACGTTGTTCCTGTATTAAGCAGCGTACGGAAGAGGCGGAAATATGGGTAAAGAAAAAAAGTTTAGAAAAATAGTGGATGCTGCGGCGGGACTTATTACCTGGCACGACGAGGCACAGATTCGTTTTGACAGGTGGCTTGTTTCTTTTTGGCAGTTCATTGTAAGCGGCGCCGCCGGCATTGTGACGTTCCATGACCATACACAGGAGCGGGCGGACAGGCTATGGCTCATCATCAGATACCATATTGCCAGCGCAATCCACAGAAATCGAAAGAGTTTTATTGAACACAAAAAGAGTATACTGAGTCATTTTGCAGGGTTTATTCTGGTAGCGATTTCTATGGTTGCTATGTTTAACTATGCCACAGGTTTTCAGTATTCTTATAATGGAAAAGTGCTTGGTTATGTAAAAAACCAGGAGGATGTCATTAAGATTCTGGATTTGGTAAGTACAGAGCTGAGTAAGGAATACGGTTCGCAGATTCAAATCGATGCAGATGAGAATATCACCTTTAAAAATGTGGTGGTATTGGATAAGGACATCGATGATATTGACACTGTGCTGAAAAGACTGACCTATATGTCCGATATGGAGGCACAGGGTTACGGGATTTATATTAATGGACAGTGTTTTGTCATCTGTGAAAGCGAAGCGGCAGCCAACAGCACGCTTCGAAGTGTACAGCAGTCCTTTATGAAGGGGAAGGGACAGATAAAATATCTGCGCGCCGGTTTCAAGGAACAGGTAGAAATCAAGCAGCTGGATACAAAACTCGCTTACATCAGCGGTCAGAAAGAAGCCAAATCAAAGATTATGGACGGGGGTTCTAAAGAAAAGGTCTATGTGGTAAAGACAGGTGATACTTATTCGGGTATTACCAGCAAGTTTGATACAACCTTTGAAGAACTGAAGAAAAATAATCCAGACCTGAAGGAGGATTCTCTATTCCCGGGTGATGAAATTCTGATTTCCGAGGCGGTTCCCGCATTAACCGTCGTGACGGAAGAGGAAGTAACCTATGCGGAAAAGGTGAAATATAAGACAGAATACAGAGAAGATGATTCTCTGTACGAAAATGTGACGAAAGTCATTCAGAAAGGCGTCAACGGAAAACGGGTTGTGACTGCCAGAATTACCAGAGAAAACGGTGAGGAAGTCGGAAAAGACGTTTTAAAGACGGAAACTATAAAAAAATCCGTGAAGAAAATTGTAATCAAGGGCACGAAGAAACTGCCGAAAACGGCGCCGACGGGCACCTTTATTATGCCGGTATCAGGGTATACCCTCACATCGGAATTCGGATGGAGATGGGGACGCAATCACGACGGATTGGATTTAGCATGTCCGACAGGTACACCGATTTATGCTTCCGATGGAGGTACTGTCGTTTACGCCGGCTGGTACAGCGGATACGGATTATTTATAGAAATTGACCATGGCAGCGGCATGAGGACCAGATACGGACACTGCAGCGCAATCAACGTCAGCGTTGGTGATAAGGTATACCAGGGTCAGAAAATCGGAGAAGTCGGAAATACGGGAAACAGTTACGGTTCACATTGCCATTTTGAGATTGTGAAAAACGGTACGGCTGTAGATCCGTTCAATTATTTGTAAAATAAGGCAGTTTAAGGAATGAAGGCCTGTACCAAAATACAGGTGATGGGCGCTTTTAGGGAAAATTTCGGATTTTTCGGCATATACTTACCTGTAAAAGGAGGTCTGTGCGATGGAAAATCATGTGATTGAACTGGAAAACAAGAGCCGGCTTTTGGTGAGCGCAGTGACAGCGGTAGAAGCCTTTGACGAAGAGACAATTCTGGCTAATTTAGCAGACGAGGGTCTGGTGATTTCCGGAAGTAATCTGCATATTGAGGTGCTGGATTTGGAAGAGGGAAAGTTGGTCGCCACAGGTGAGATTGAGGCGCTGACATATACAAAGAAGAGAGTAAAGACAAAATTTTTTGACAGGTTCCGGAAATGACAGCGCTGATTCAGAGAGAACTGTTTCAGCTGCTGGTCATGTTCGGCTGCGGAATTGCCCTCATGATTGTCTTTGAAGCAAGAAATTATTTGATGAAATGCTGCGGCAACAGAAGGAGAATGCAGATGGCTGTCTATTTTGCCTTTTGGATTTTTGCGGCATTTTTGTTTTACAGATTTCTGTATAGAGCGTCCCATGGCACTGTGTCGTTGTACGGGATTGCGTCTATGGTCGGCGGTATATTCTTGTGGAAAAAATGCATTCGTGGTATACTAAAGGGAAACTAAAAAGTTGGGTACACAGGTATGAAGAAGAGAAAAAAAGGAAGAGTGAAACAGTTTGCAGATGCGGAAGTGCGCAAATCCGAAACTGAAAGCACTGCAGGTACTGTCCGAAAGAAAAAAAGAGTAAAAGTGAATCAAGGCAGATTAATCCTGACCGTTATAGTAGTAATACTGATAGCGGTCGTTGGAATGTCCGTAAAAAACGTCTTTGATCTGCGGGCAGAGCAAAAAAATCTGCAGGAGAAAAATCAGAATCTTTTACAGCAGCAGGATGCGCTCAAAGCAGAACTTGAGAATGTAAATGATTTGGAATACATTGAGGAACAGGCGAGAATTCAGCTTCGTATGATTAAACCGGGAGAAATTTTATTCGTTTTAGATAAGGAACAGGACAAAGATAACAATGACGGAACTGATCAAGAAGACAATTAAAGAAGCAATCATCGTGGAAGGCAGAGACGATACCGCGGCAATCAGGCGGGCGGTATCGGCAATGACCATTGAGACCCATGGGTTCGGTATGCCGGATTCCATGTGGCCGCTCATTGAAAAAGCGTACAGGGAGCAGGGTATTATTATATTTACTGATCCGGATTATGCGGGTGAGAAAATCAGGAGAAAGGTGGCGGAGCGTTTTCCGGGCTGCAAACAGGCCTTTTTGCCTAAGGGAAAGGCACTGAAAAAAGGCAATGTCGGTGTGGAAAACGCAAAGCCTGAGGATATTGTGAAAGCTTTGGAAAATGCCCGCTGCACAGCAGCAGATGCCCCGCAGCTTTTCACTATGGATGATTTGGTGGCCTGCGGTCTGGCTGGAACGCCGGAGGCTAAGGAGCGGAGAGAAAAGCTGGGAAATCTTCTGGCTATCGGTTATGGAAATACGAAGACATTCCTTCGGAAACTGAATCAGTTTCACATTACGAAAGAGGAGTTTTACCAAAAAGTAAAGGAAATGATATGAAATTATACGCACCCTCGACCATTCGAGAAATTAAAGATAAATATGGGTTTAAGTTATCAAAAAGTCTGGGGCAGAATTTTTTAACGGATAAGAATATCATCGACAAAATCATTGATGCGACAGAAATTACGGATGAAGATTTGGTCATTGAAATCGGGCCCGGAATCGGCGTATTGACGGCGGAGGCAGCGCAGCTTGCCAGAAAGGTGACGGCAGTAGAAATTGACAGAAACCTGATTCCTATTTTGCAGGACACGCTGCAGGAGTTTGATAACGTGGAGATTATCAACGAAGATGTGCTGAAAGCGGACTTGAACGCAATCATTGCGGCAGCAGGCTGCAGAAAGACGAAGATTATAGGCAATCTGCCTTACTATATTACGACGCCTATCATTATGGGACTTTTGGAAAGTCATGTAGAGGCGGACAGCATTACTATCATGATGCAGAAGGAAGTTGCGGATCGGATTAAGGCGGAGCCTGGCACTAAGGCCTACGGCGCTCTGTCTGCGGCAGTGCAGTATTACTGCACCGTGACTACTGTGGCAACAGTACCAAAGGAAGTATTTTTTCCTGCGCCGAAAGTAGATTCGGCGGTATTGCGTCTTGATATCAGAAAGGAAAAACCGGTGAAGTTGATGGACGAGCCGTTGTTTTTCCGGTGCATTAAAGCAGGCTTTGGACAGCGGAGAAAGACCCTTTCCAACTCTTTATCGCAATTAGGCGATTTTACGAAAGAAGAGATAAAAACGTGTCTTGGGGACACAGGGATTGATGAAAAAAGAAGGGCAGAGACCCTGTCTTTAAGTGAATTTGCGATGATTGCAAATTATCTGGCAAAAGGGAAATAAAGTGAGGGATAGTACCATGGAGAAATTGCAGCAATTTTATCAGAAAAGATTAAAGAACAGTTTTGTCTTCTGTGCAGTATGGGCATTTATACTTAATTTTGCCATTGAAACCCTGGCAAGAAAAGGCTTCGGCGGTTTCGACTTTTTATTGCACAGCCCGATTGTATTTTTTTATAATACGCTGCTGATTTTTGCAACTTTAGTAATCGCAACCATTTTTAAGCGGAGAGTGTTTGTGGTAACCGTAGTTACCATCATTTGGATGGCAATCGGCATTACCAACGGGATTATTCTTATGCAGAGAATGACGCCATTTACCGTAAAAGATTTGAGCAACCTTGCCGACGGCGCGACAATTTTAACAAACTATTTCAGTAAAACAGAAATCATTCTTCTTGCCGGCGGAATTTTACTGGCAGCTGCGGCACTTTTACTTCTTTGGATTAAGGGGCCGAAAAAGAAAGAAGCGATTCAGTGGAAGAGGAATCTGACCGCTGTAGTGGCAGTCATTGCTTTGACCTTTGCGGCAACCTTTGGTCTGATTCGTGTCGGCACGCTGAGCACTTTCTTTGGTAATCTGGCCTATGCTTACGAGGATTACGGTGTTCCGTACTGTTTTGTGAACACCTGGCTAAACACCGGCATTGCAAAGCCGGCGGGCTACAATGAAAAAATGATTAAAGCCATTTTTGACAAGAGCCAGTACAACGAAGACGGCACTATGAAGCTGGTTGAAAGTGATGAGGATGAAGAACATCCAAATATTTTGTTCCTGCAGCTGGAATCCTTCGTGGACCCGTCCATGTTCAAGCACATCGAACTTTCGGAGGACGCAGTGCCGAATTTCCGGAAGATGAAACAAAAGTACACTTCCGGCAAGCTGACTGTGCCTGCCTGCGGCGCGGGAACGGCCAATACAGAATTTGAAGTAATGACCGGAATCAGCGTCAAGTTCTTTGGACCCGGTGAATACCCGTTTAAATCCATCCTAAAGGAGCGGACAGGAGAGAGCCTTGCTTTTGACCTGAAATCTCTGGGCTACAAGACCCATGCGATGCATAATCATAGAGCGCTGTTCTACAACAGAAATGATGTATTCGCTAATATCGGCTATGACAGTTTTACTTCACTGGAGTTTATGAGTGATGTACCAAAAACGCCGAAAAATTGGGCGAAAGACAGTATTTTAACAAAGCAGATTCTGGAAACGATGGAGCTGACTGAGGAAAGGGATTATATCTATACCATTTCTGTACAGGGACACGGGAAGTACCCGACAGAGCAGGTAATCAAGAATCCGAAGATTCAGGTGACCGATGCCCCAAATGAAGATATCAAGTGGCAGTACGAGTACTATGTCAATCAGATTTACGAGATGGATCTGTTTATCAAGGAATTGACCGATGCTCTCGAAGCTTATGATGAAGATGTGATTCTGGTTATGTACGGTGACCATATTCCAGCGCTGGATGTAACGGAAGATGTCTATGCCGAAAAGGACTTGTATCAGACAGAATACATCATGTGGAGCAATTTCCCGATGGACAAAAGGGATAAAGATCTGGCAGCTTATCAGCTGGCAGCGGGGGTTTTGAACCGGGTAGACATTCACACCGGAACTACTGTAAAGTATCATCAGACAAAAGACCATGACGCGGCAGATTATCTGGATAATCTGAAAGCGCTGGGATATGATATGTACTATGGAAAAGGCTATATTTACGGCGGAGAAAATCCGTTTGAAAGAGCCAAGATGACTTTGGGTGTGAAGAAAATCAAAATTGACAAGGTAGTCAATATTGGCGGAAAGTATTACATTAAGGGGCAGAATTTTACAGAATACAGTAAGGTAACCTTAAACGGAGAAACTCTGAGGACTATTTATCTTGGGCCGAGCCTTCTGGGGCTGCAGGAGGAAGTGAACCCTGCTGACGCAGAAAATATGAAGGTCAGCCAGATTGATAAGTCCAATAAAGAAATTATCAGTACGACAGAGTAATACAGGAGGAGAACCATGAAACCTTTAGAAACAGAGCGGCTGAGCCTTAGAATGTTTACCCCGGAAGACGCAGAAGATGTGTACGCTTACGCAAGCAATCCCAACGTAGGGCCGCCTGCAGGCTGGGCGCCGCACACCAGCGTGGAAGAGTCCAGAAGGATTATCGAAGAAATATTTATGCCCCCTGAAGCATGGGCAATCCGTATCAAAGGCGATGACCGGGTGGTGGGTGTTATTGCGCTGGAACCAGATAACATCAGACCGGAATCCAACAGCAGAGAACTTGGCTATAACTTGGCGGAGGAACACTGGGGCAAAGGCTATATGACAGAGGCGGCAAAGGAAGTGCTTCGTTTCGCTTTTGAGGAACTGGGGCTGGATCAGGTTGGAATTTGTACCAGCAGAGTTAACAGACGTTCTCAGCGCATTATTGAAAAGTGCGGCTTTACCTACGAGGGAACCATTCGCAGATATTACAAAATCTATGATGGAAGCCTTCGTGATTCCATGGTGTTCTCCATGTTGAAAGAGGAATTTTTTGCAGGAAAAGACGGCAAATAAGTCTGTATCACCTAAGTAAGAAGTTAAAAGAAAAGAGCGTGTATTGTCAGTGACTCACGCTCTTTATATACTTAAAATCATATTTATGGCTGCAGACCCAGCTCTATAAACTTACGAAGTTCTGAAAGGGAAATCTTTTGAAGTCTGCATTTTCCAATGGATTCAGGAATAATCATGGTGATTTTATCGCCGCTTATTTTTTTATCCATGAGAGCAAAACGGTATAAATCCTCTAAGGGGTAATCGATGGACAAATCAAATCCTAAATCGGTGAGAATTTCGGTCAGTTCGCCGCTGATATCCACACTGGTCAGGCCTTGCCTGAAAGCAGCTTTCGCTTCTACGATCATGCCTTTTGCGATGGCTTTTCCGTGAGGTATGGAGAAGGCACTGAGTTTCTCAAGACCGTGTCCGATTGTATGACCGAAGTTGAGAATTTGACGCAGGCCCATGTCCCGCTCATCGGCTTCGACAACGGATTTTTTAATGGAGACACAGCGTTCGATTACATATTCGTAATCCTGTGTCTTAATATGTTCAATCAGAGAGGACTCTGCGACGACGGCGCATTTAACAGCTTCTGCAACACCATCCAACAGTTTGGAAGGCGGCAGACTGTCAAAAGTCTTATAGTCGCACAGTACCAGAGAAGGCTGCCAGATTGCGCCGACCAGATTCTTTCCGGAGAGCAGGTTGATGCCTGTCTTTCCGCCTACGGCGGCATCTATCGCAGACATATAAGTGGTTGGAATTTGAACGTACGGAATGCCGCGCATATAGGTGGCAGCAACAAAGCCGGCCATGTCGCCTACAACGCCGCCGCCCAGGGCGATGATGCCGTCGGAGCGGTTGAGACTTTCGTCCGCCATGGCTTCCAGAATATTAGAGTAGGTGTTCAGATTTTTAGAGTGCTCACCTGCAGGAAAAACTACCTTGGAAGTGCGGTATCCATGTTCCATTAATGATGTCATGATGACCTGGGAATAAATACTGTTGACCGTGCTGTCTGTAATAATGCAAAGATGGCAAGGGGGAATACAAGTGCTGATATAGGCGCCTGCATCCTTAAGTAAGGCTTCGCCGATTAAGACTTCGTAAGGATTTTCGGTTGAAATAAGAAATTTTTTCATTTTGTAGTGCTCCTGCCGCAACGGCTGTTGTTGATAATATATAGCCCCATATGTTATACTATAAACAATTGTAACATATTTTTCGGGTTTTTGCAAAAACCATATACAAGGGGTGAGTAAAATTAAGAAATTTATAGGCAGATGTATTTTTGCGGTCATTGCCCTTGGCTGCATCATTGGAATTGCCAGTATGACTATAAATAACCATATCGTAAAATCCCAGAAGGAGAGTATTCTGTGTGCCGTTAATGAAGAGGCGCAGGAACTTGCTTCCTCGGATATCGAAAAGCTTAAGGATAAGGGCGCGGACTGTATTTTAGTGCTGGGGGCGGGTATTAAGGACGATGAAACTCCCACACCGATGTTAAAGGACAGGCTGGATCTTGGAATTATGCTGTATGAGCATGGTGTAGCGCCGAAGCTTCTGCTTTCAGGAGATAACGGAACAGAATCTCATAATGAAATTCATGTTATGTTGAATTACGTAAAGAAGGCAGGTGTACCAGAGGCGGATATTTTCTGTGATCATGCGGGATTTTCCACCTATGATTCTATGTACCGGGCCAAGGATATTTTTTCAGCACAAACTATCATTGTAGTGACCCAGACCTATCATGAATACAGGGCGCTGTATATCGGCGATGAACTGGGGCTGGATGTATACGGCGCGGCTTCAGACCAGCTGACTTATGCAGGGCAGCCTATGCGGGAGATTAGAGAAGTCATGGCACGGGTAAAAGATTATTTTAAGGTTATGGGAAAACCGGAGTCGGTGCTGGGGGGAGAGGTAATCCCAATCAGCGGCAGTGGTGTTATATCCCACGGGGAGTAGAGTAATGGACTATCAGTTATATGAAATTTTGCTTTTGTTTTCGATTTATAGCATTGCAGGGTGGATTTTTGAAGTGTTTCTGTTTGCGCTCCAAAACAGAGGCTTTCAGAATAGAGGAATCTGTTACGGACCTTATCTGAGTTCCTTTGGATTTGGAGCCCTTGGAATTTTATATGGAAATGTTTTTTTTGAAGAAAATTTCTCACTCAATCCGGCGGTTTCTTTTGGCTGCATTTTTGTGCTGGGGGTTGCTGCAGGTCTTGTGATGTGGTTTGCAAGCGCCCTTGTTATTAATGGATTTTGCGGCGCGAAGGTCATTCATTTAAAATGGTATTATCCGGTTTTGGCGGGCTTTGGCGCATGGATTCTGGTCTTTCAGCTAAATCCGCTGATGACGCTGATTATCAGGTGGCTGCCGTCCTGGATTCATATGATATTTTTACTGGCTTACTGGGTCAGATTTTTTCCGGAACTGGTTGACGGTATTATCGAAATGAAAAAATTTAAAAAAACACACACATTGCAAAGACACGCGGAATAAGATAGTGGAGGAGATAAAATCCTCCACTATTTTTTTTGCGGGGTGAAACGGATGATATATCTTGACAATGGAGCAACGTCATTTCCCAAGCCGAGGGGCATGACCTATGTAATGGAGGACTGCATGCTGCATTACTGCGGAAATCCAGGCAGGTCGGGTCATACTATGTCGATGAAGACAGGGGAAAAGGTCTATGAGGCGAGAAAACAGGTGGCGAAGCTTTTTTGTATTAAAAATCCAGGCAGACTGTTATTTACAAAAAATACCACAGAGAGTCTGAATCTGGCAATGTTCGGGTTCTTGGGCAAAGGGGATCATGTTGTCACCACCTCCATGGAGCACAATTCGGTGCTGAGACCTTTGAAAGCACTGGAAGAGAGGGGTGTGCAGCATTCCGTTGTATGTGGAAATATTGAGGGGTGCATCAGTGCGCAGGCCATAGGAAATGCTGTCACGGAAAAGACCCGCCTGATTGTGATGACGGCGGCATCCAATGTGACAGGAAGCATCATGCCAATCAGAGAGGTTGCTGAAATTGCCAGGCAAAAGGGAATTCCTCTGCTTTTGGACGCTGCCCAGGCGGCAGGCAGTATGCCCTTGGACGTGGAGGAACTGGGAATTTCCATGATGGCATTTCCAGGGCATAAAGGTTTGCTCGGTCCTCTTGGCACCGGATGTCTTTACGTTTCCGAGGAAATAGAACTGCAGCCGCTGCTTTATGGAGGCACTGGAACGGAATCGAGAAGCAGACTGCAGCCTGCAGATTTTCCGGAAGGCTTTGAGGCGGGCACGGTCAATGCGCCGGGAATCATAGGCCTGGGATATGCGGCATCAGCAGTGGAAAAGGTAGGAATTCATGCTATTGCGTACCATGAGAGACAGTTGATTTGTCAGTTTGACAGTGCGATTCGCAATATGGACTGTGTGGATTTGTATGGGCCGGTGCCGGAACATAAGACAGGGATTAGTCTGTTCAATATTCGCGGTATTGAGTGCGAGGAAGTAGCAGACAGACTAAACCGTGAGTTTGGAATTGCGGTCAGAAGCGGCTATCACTGTGCCGGTCTTGCTCACAGAACCATCGGCACTTGGGATACCGGCGCAGTAAGACTCAGCGTAGGTCCATTCAATACAGGAAAAGACATCAAAAGAGCCGTTGACGCAGTTTGGAAAATTTCACAGAAAAAGTGAGATTATTTGTGTGAAATTTGTGCGAAGTTTACTCAAAGAACGGCTGATTTCATTGACAATAGACACTCTGCCATATATAATTTAAAGTTGTGGCTGAGTGTCGTTTTTTGAGATAGAGCCACTAATTCGGGTATTAAGAAAGGGAAAAATATGTCGAGATTTAGCGTTAAAAAACCATTTACGGTATTTGTTGCAGTCGTTCTTATTTTAATGACAGGAATTGTGTCTTATACAAAAATGACGCCGGATTTGCTTCCGGACATCGATATGCCGTATGTAGTGGTTGTAACGCCGTATCCGGGGGCAACACCGGAAAAGGTGGAAACCGGAGTAACCAGACCTATGGAGCAGAGTCTGGCGACTTTGACAGATATAAAAAGTGTACAATCTGTTTCCAACGCCAACTACGCCATGGTAGTTCTGGAATTTGAAAATAGTGTTAATATGGACACTGTTTCTTCAGACATTTTACAGAAAATTAATCTGGTGGAAGGCAGCTTCGATGAGGCGGTAGGTTCTACCACGATTATGAAAATCAATCCCAACATGATTCCGGTCAGTGTTGCTGCGGTGGATTATGAAGGAAAAGAAAGAGCGGAACTCTCCGCCTTTGTCAGCGATACACTTTTGAACAGATTGGAGGGAACAGCAGGTGTTGCCAGCATAAATTCCTCCGGAATTCTGGAAGAAAAGGTCAACGTCGTCATCAGTCAGGACAAGATTGATAAACTGAATAACAAGATTTTGGCCTCAGTCAACAGTCAGCTTGCTGACGCGCAGAATCAGCTGGATAGCCAGAAAACCAAGGTAAGCGACGGTAAGAAAAAGCTGGAGGAAGGTAAGGCCCAGATTGCTGCGGGTAAGGAAGAACTGAAAAAAGCAAAAGAACAGCTGGAGGCCGGCAAGGATTTTCTGCCGGAGGGCGAATATGAAAAACAGATGGCAGCCCTTGAAACAGCTGAGGCTGAGCTTGCCAAGAACGAAAAAAAGCTCGAGAAGACCGATTCTCAGCTCTCTGATGCTGACAAACAATTGAAAACTGCCCAGGCGCAGCTGAATTCTCAGGCGGATCAGGCCCGAGAAAGCGCCAACATCGGTGATAAAATTACCACGGATATGATTTCCGGTATTCTTAAGTCGCAGAACTTTTCCATGCCGGCAGGATATATTGTGGAAGACGGAAATAACGTGCTGCTCAGCGTAGGCGACCAGATTACTACAGAAAAACAGGCGAAGAATCTGTTTCTCTTTGATTCCGGTGTGGACAGCGTAGGAAAGGTTTACGTCAAGGATGTTGCCGACGTGTTTATCAGCGATAATGCAGATAATCTTTATGCAAAAATTAACGGAGAGGACGGCATTGTGCTGACATTCTCCAAACAATCCAACTTTGCTACGGCGGAAACCTGTGAAAATCTGCAGGAAAAGTTCGCCCAACTGAGCAAGGAATATGAAGGGCTGCATTTTACAACCCTGATGGATCAGGGGGATTACATCAAGCTGGTCGTAAGCTCTATCCTTAGCAGTCTGCTTTGGGGCGCCCTTTTTGCGATTATCGTGCTGTTCCTGTTCCTCAGAGGAATTAGGCCGACGCTGATTACCCTGTGCAGTATTCCGATTAGTATTATCTTTGCAATTCTTTTGATGTACTTTTCCGGCATTTCTATTAACCTGATTTCTATGTCAGGTCTTGCAGTCTCTGTAGGAATGCTGGTTGACAACTCTGTCGTTGTTATAGAGAATATCGTTCGTCTGCGGCGGCAGGGCGTTCCGGCGCCAAAGGCAGCAGTCGCGGGGGCGAAACAGGTGGGTGCTGCTATTACGGCTTCCACCCTGACGACGGTTTGTGTATTTGTGCCGATTATCTTTACAGACGGTCTGACCAGACAGCTTTTTACCGATATGGCGCTGACCGTGACCTATACGCTGGCTGCCAGTCTGATTATCGCGCTGACCTTAGTACCGGCCATGTCGTCTAAATTACTGGTGAAAACAAGAGAATCTGAAGGGAAATTCTTCCTTGCAGTTTTGGAAAAATATAAGCAGTCTGTTACCTTTGTGCTGCGCCATAAAGCGCCGGTGCTTCTGCTGGCTGTAGTACTTCTGGTGGGCAGCGTATATATGAGCATGTCTAAGGGATTCATCTTTATGCCGGAGATGAGCTCACCGCAAATTCAAGCAACAGTAACGATGCCGAAGGGAAGTACTCTTGCGGAAACTAAAGTGCAGGCCGACGAGGCGATGAAGCGGATTCAGGGCGTGGACGGCGTAGAAACTGTCGGCGCAATGATGGGCGGCGGCAGCATGATGGAAGAGTACTCCTCGGAGCTTTCCGCATCTCTTTATATTATGTTAAACTCGGATAGTGAGACAGGCAGCAGCGCCATCGCATCGGAAATTAACAATCTTTGCGAAGATATGGAAGCAGAAGTTACGGCCTCCGGTTCTTCCATGGGCGACTTTACTACAGCCATGGGTGGAGCGGGCGTTTCTATCAAAGTCTATAGCGGCGACCTGGACAATTTACAGGAAGCCGCCCACGGCATTTCCGACGTTTTGAAAACGGTTAAAGGTATTGACGAAGTTGAAAGCGGCGTGCAGGAATCCGACAAAGAGTATCACTTTACAGTAAAGAAAACTGCCGCAATGAAGGAAGGTCTTACGGTGGCACAGGTTTACGCAGCTATTGTGGACGCCATGACCTATGAAGATACAGCCACCACCGTGACATGGCAGAATGATAATTATGATGTAATTGTATCTTCCGAGCAGAAAAGCCAGCTGACCACAAAAGATATCAGAAATCTGACATTGACGGTGACTGACAGCACTGGCGCTGAAAAGCAAGTAAAGCTGAGCGATATTGCGGATTTGACGGAAAAGGAAACCTTAAAATCCATCAACAGAGATAATCAGAGCAGATTTTTAACTGTATCCGCCAGCCTGCAGGAAGGTTACAATATTACAAAAGTAACCGATGCGGCGAAAAAAGCGGTGGCAGATTACAAGCTTCCAGAAGGTACTACCATTGATTTTGATGGCGAAAACGAGGAAATTATGGATGCCATGGGTGATTTAGTGCTCATGCTTCTCCTGGGGATTGTCTTTGTATATCTGGTTATGGTGGCGCAGTTCCAGTCGCTGAAATCACCGTTTATCATCATGTTTACCATTCCGCTGGCATTTACGGGAGGTCTGCTGGCACTGCTGATTTTCGGTCAGGAGATCAGTGTCATCGCTATGATTGGTATGGTTATGCTGACGGGTATCATCGTAAATAATGGTATCGTTCTGGTGGACTATATCAACCAGCTGCGTGCTGCCGGAGCTTCTAAGCGGGAGGCTATTGTCGAGGCAGGTATGACCCGTATGCGGCCGATTCTGATGACATCACTGACTACGATTTTGGGTCTGATTGTCATGGCACTCGGAAATTCTACCGGAACGGATATGATGCAGCCAGTTGCGCTCGTATGTATCGGCGGATTAATTTACGCAACTTTGACAACTTTATACATTATTCCGGTAATTTATGATATAATGAACAGAGAACAGTACAAGCTCATTTCAGATGAAGATCTGGATATCAGCAATATTAATTAAGAAATCAGGAGGTTATAGGTGAAGCTATTTGACAACAAAGTACAGGAGACAAAGTACAAGGTACTCCGTGAGGTAGCGGTACAGACCTGGAAAGGCAACGATGTGTTTGCAGAGTTTAACGAGGTTGCCAGCAAAATTATTCCAAAGGACGAACCGCCGCAGCGCTGCTGCATTTACAAGGACAGAGCAGTGGTGGCAGAACGTATGCGTCTTGCCATCGGCGGCAGCAAGAGAAATTCCAATGTAGTACAGGTCATCGATATTGCCTGCGACGAATGTCCGGAGGCGGGTTATGTTGTTACAGATCTTTGCAGAGGCTGTCTTGCCCATAGCTGTATCGATGCCTGCAAGCTGAAAGCTATCAGTATCGACGAAAACCATCATGCTAAAATTGATAAAGCCAAGTGTGTTGACTGCGGACGCTGCGCTACAGCTTGTAAATACAGCGCCATCCATAATTTCCAGAGACCTTGTGAAAATGCCTGCAAAGTCGGCGCTATTTCTATGGGCCCCGGCGGAGAGGCTTCTATCGACTACGAAAAGTGCATCAGCTGCGGTTCTTGTGTTTACCACTGCCCGTTCGGCGCGACAGTCGATGTGTCCAACATTGTAGATGTTATCAACTGTCTGAAAGAAAGCACCCGTAAGGATTCCAACAATCCGACAGTGGCAATTGTGGCACCGTCCATCGGCAGCCAGTTCCTTTATGCGAAACTTGGACAAGTAATTACCGGTATTCATAAACTGGGTTTTGCAGAAGTACTGGAAGTTGCCTTGGGTGCGGACATGGTATCCATTAAAGAGGGACAGGAACTTGTAGAAAAGGGATTCCTGACATCTTCCTGCTGTCCTGCTTTTGTAAAATACATAGAGACAAAGTTCCCGGATATGGTGGATAAAGTTTCTCATAATTATTCACCGATGGCAGAACTTGCTAAGTTCCTGAAAGAGGGACACCCGGAATACACCATCGTCTTCATTGGACCTTGTATCGCAAAGAAGGCAGAGGTCAGAAAACCGGAAATCAGTAAATACGTGGATTACGCTATTACTTTTGAGGAACTGCAGGCTCTTTTTGACAGTAAGGATATTATCCTGAAGGATCAGGAAGAGACAGAATGGAATCAGGCAACTTATTATGGCAGAATCTTTGCGAGAAGCGGAGGACTTGCTGAGGCTGTAACCCAGGCGCTGAAAGAGCTGGATGTGCAGGACTTTGAATTTAATCCGATTTCCTGCTCTGGTATCGAGGAGTGCAGAAAGGCGTTAATGCGGGCAAGCAAGGGATTGCTGCCGAATAACTTTATCGAAGGTATGGCCTGTGTCGGCGGCTGCGTAGGCGGAAGCGGCAACATGATTCGCTACGAAGACGCACCGGAGGAATTTGAAGATCACACTGAAGAGGCAACCGCTGTAAAGATTAAGCCAAACTTGAGAAAGACCATTAATATTTTGTAGGTTGGTGGGGTGCAGCTCTCCCTTACACTGTTTGTGGGGGCATGGGGTGTTTGCGCCTTTCACGCAGCGTTTGTGCATAAAATTGAAGATTTTCGATGAAATATGTACATTTTCCTCGTATGACGTACATATTTTGGAAAAAAATAATGAATATATGCAGGTTTTTGTGATAGACAGCTGGAAAATCGGAGAAAACAGGTCTGAAAATGCATATTTTAGAAGTTTTTCTTGATTATATGTACGCGGATGTGCATATTTTGAGAAGTTTCGCAGAATTTATGCATGCGAGAAGGTTGGAGTGAATTTTATGATTTATGAACTGCGCCATTTTAATACACCGCTGCTTCGCTTTACAGCAACGGAAGACAGCAGTACACCGGATATTAAAATATTATGGCATGATGAAGGCAAAGCGAATCTTCTTCCTCTTGACTTGCGGCTTTCCGGTGAGGGAATTGCTAAATGGCTGAAACGCAGAATAATTCCCGCTAATAGAGCATATGTGCATAATTTTTTGAGCAAGTGCGGACTCAGTATTAACAGACCTATGCATATTATCAAGGTTTCAAAAGGTTTATCTCTAAATGATTGTTACTGGGTCTGTGAAGCGGATTTTTCGGGAACATTTGAGGCCTTTAATCTTTATGATAATCGGTTTAGCCGAGTGTTGGCATTGGTTGCATTTACTGGCTATGGGAGCAATGTGCGCAGTTCGCTTGCTTCCTGTCCTGAATTTACAACAAATGGTATGCTTCCAAAATGCTGGAGACGAGTGGATGGCACTATAAAACTTTACAAAGGCGGAACTGCGGGAGCATATAACACGGGAAATGAACCTTACTCGGAGTTTTATGCGGCGCAGGTCGCAGAGGCTATGGGGATTGAGGCAATTTCCTATGGACTTTCCAAATGGAAGGGGGAACTATGTTCCACCTGCCAGTTATTTACAAGTAAAGAAAAAGCCTTCCTGCCGGTTGGAAGAATTGTTACAGCGGGAGGTATGGAGGCAGTAGAAGTATACTACGAAAAACTCGGCGCAGATTATGTGAGAGCACTCCACGATATGATTGTCTTCGACGCAGTTATCTGTAATACAGACCGGCATTTTGGAAACTTTGGAGTTCTGGTGGATAACCTGACCAATGAGATTCTGGAACCGGCACCACTATTCGACCATGGAAACTCGCTGTTCAATTATGCTGGGCGAGATGATTTGAAATCAGATGAAGCCTTGACAGTCTATGCGAAAACAATGCAGCCTTGCGTGTATGATGATTTTATAGGTAGTGCGAAAAAAGTGCTTACGGCAGAACACCGAGAGAGTCTACGTCATTTGTTGAACTTTAAATTTAAGAAACATTCCAGATATAACTTGCCGGAGGAAAGAATTGCATTGATTGAAAAACAAATACAGAGCAGGGCAAGATTGCTGTTGGAGAAATAGGAAGCATCAAGCTACCTGCTCTAGGAGTTTTCTTCAACTTGCAGGTAAGAAAAAGTAAAAATCACGGTGTAGAAAAGTGATTTACAGCAGTGAAATATAACAGGGCGGCTTATGTCAGAATTTGTCTGATAAAGCCGCCCTTTTGCAGTTGCAATTTATAATGTGTCTTCCGGAATCAAGTCAAGAACTTTTTGGATACTATCTTTCACCTTGCCATCATCGTTTTTGAAATTGTAATATTCTCTTTGGCTGCCATTCATGCAGCTTTTGTCCAATTGTTCCCAAGGAAAAGATTGCCATTGTTCAAAAATCTTTAAAAGCAGTTCCAAATCGGTCTTTGTTAAAGTTTCTGCATCTGCCTTAGTATATAAATCAAATAGGTAATATCTTAATTTTTTTAAATCATAACCTTGATATGCAGAAGACGATTTCGCGATTGCATGAATTGTGCGAAGCTGCGTATCGTATTTTGTATAATTTTTTTTCCAGTAATCAGTAAACTTGGTTTCGTCGAAGTATAGTTTAAAGACTTTTAGTTTTTCCGTATCCTGATCAATCAATTCGTCTATACTGATTAGATTCAAAGTCAGCGCTTCATCGATTCCTTTTTGCAGGTCTTGATTATTTCGGTCCAGAAGACCATTAAAAATAAGGCAGAGTATTAAAAACACAGAAATTACCAATGTAAAATATTTTTTTGTTTTCATAGTGGACCTCCATTTGTAGGAAATTATTTAGAAAACACAAGTGACATTATAAATAATTATAAGAAATTTATATACAAACGTCAATGAAAACCGACATAGGATTGATGAAAATCTATAGTCCAAACTGTAATTTTTGTTTTCTTCTTTGTTATATTATGAAAAAATTTATAAGAAATATTTGCTTAAACAATAGAATTATAAATAAACACAGAAGAGAAGAAAGAAAAAAGCGACCCATCCGGAAATTATCAGGAAGAGCCGCTGTGCTTTATTGTATTTTAGTTCGTATAGTTATCGAAATATCCCTGAATGTAGATGAACGGTGTGCCTTTATCGCCGCTGCCGCTGGTTAAGTCACATAAAGAACCGATCAGGTCTGTCAGTCTTCTAGGTGTGGTGCCTTCTGCAACCATGGAGTCACCCAGTTCTGCGTCCTTGTTCTTTATGTATTCGCTGATTGCGGCTTTCAGTTCGTCACCTTTCAAATCTGCGAATTCATTGTCAGCAAGATATTTCAGTTTTATTTCGTTCGGCGTGCCGTCGAGACCTTTGGTGTATCCTGGGGATACGATAGGGTCAGCCAGTTCCCAGATTTTTCCTACTGGATCTTTGAATGCGCCGTCGCCGTAAACCATAACTTCGATGGTTTTGCCGGTAAGAACGTTAATTTTCCTCTGGATGCCGTCAACAAATTCCTGACAGTGAATTGGGAAGAGTTTTACGCTGTTTTCGGTTGCTTTATTGGAACCCAGCAGACCGTATTTGTCATTGTAGCCGCTGCCGTCTACGCTTGCGGTCAAGATATCGTCCATACCCAGAACTACCTCTGCGCCGCCTTCTTTGAGGAGTCTCTTGGAGCGTGCTCTGGTGTGGATGTCGCAGGTTAAAACGTTCTTCGTATATGCAAGGATGGATTTCGGATTGTTGGAGAAGATGACTTCTGCTTCTGCGCCTTCTTCTTCAATGAGTTCCTTATAATAATTCACATAATCCATGCCGGTGAAGGTGTGCTTGGATTTTCCGAAGAGTTCCTCAAAGCGCGCCTGGGTCAGTACATCGGAGTACGGATTGATGCCTTTTTCGTCCAAAAGGTCGATGTCGACCAGATGATTGCCTACTTCGTCGGATGGATAGCTGAGCATTAAGACAATCTTCTTAGCGCCCTTTGCGATACCGCGCAGACAGATGGCAAATCTGTTTCTTGAAAGAATCGGGAAGATAACGCCTATGGTTTCTCCGCCGAGTTTTGCCTTTACGTCTGCGGCAATCTGGTCAGTGGTAGCGTAGTTCGCCTGCGCTCTTGCCAGAATGGATTCTGTAACGGCCAGAATATCTCTGTCTTTGATTGTGAATTCGCCGGCCGCTGCTGCGTCCATGACTGTGTCGATGACAATCTGGGCAAGATCCTCGCCCTCTTTTATGATGGGAGCTCTAAGCCCTCTGGATACTGTTCCTACTTTTCTTTCCATTTTAAGATTCTCCTTTGATGCGACTGATTCCCATATTTGCCAGTTCGTCGGCACGGTTGTTCATCGCAGTGATATATTTGAAATCGTCGAAGGAAAAACGGCTTCCGTTCCAGCCGACGAATTTCGTGTAAAGTTTATCAAAGTCTGTAGCTTTGCTGTTCAGGTTGACGTGCCCCTTGACGCGGAAAAACTTCACGTCATGCTTTCGCACCAGTGCCAGAAGTTCCTTCCAAAGGTCCTGGTTCTCTACGGATTTCTTGGCGGCATTGCGCCATTTATTCTTTTCCCAGCTTTCGTACCACTTTTCGCGGAAGCAGTTGGAAACGTAAGCGCTGTCAGAGAAAACCTCAACAGTCTGTCCATCTTTATTGAGGGCTTTAAATGCCTCGATGACTGCGGTCAGCTCCATGCGGTTGTTGGTGGTATTCGCCTCACCGCCGAACATCTCCTTCTTGTGTTCGCCAAATTCCAAAATGGCACCCCAGCCGCCGGCGTTCTCGCTGCTCTGATTTCCTGAACAGCCGCCGTCCGTGTAAATTCTCAAAATCATCATTGGTATCCCCTTTGTAATTTTTTCACACATACTATTATGCCTTATTTTGCTAAAAAGTACAACGGAAATTTTTGTGATGATAAAAAAGTATGCTATAATGAAGGGAAAGGAGACCAGCTATGAAATCAGTAAAAGCCGGATGCTGGATATTCTTCTTTGCGAGGTGATTGTCTCAGTGATAGTCTGGCGTTTTGTTTCGGGTTACGACATGCTGTGGCAGACAGGTCTTTTTTTGATGATTATAATCTGGGGACTGGTCCTTTTCGATTTTTGCGTAATCTATTACAGGAAGCGGAGGAACAATTAAATACACCCCTATTTTTCGAAGGGGGTAAATTTAACCTAAATTACTGATTTCAAAAAAATATGTATAAGGGACTCTCGGCTTTGGGTCACAGAACTTTTGCGTGACGCAAGATTTGGCATATATTTGGTAGATTTTAAAGAATATGCAGGATTCCAGAGAAAAAATCAAGGCAGGGTGCTGGCTGTGTGTATCCCTTGCCCTCATGTCTTATACATATTTTTTGCAAATTCGATTTCTGGGTTAAGATTTGTGGACATGCTTATACACATTTTTTAAAAATACGATTTTTAGGTTAAGCTGCTGTAGGAAAAGATGTAGAATGCTGCAAGGATACAGCGAAGTTCTGGTACAGGAATTAGGTATGGCACTATCCACGAAAACATGATACAATAATTTTTGTGATTTTTAAATGGACGAGGTAAGAGATGGCGTTTAAGTTTTGTTCTTTTGCCAGCGGAAGCTCCGGCAACTGCTATATGGCAAGAAGCGAAAGCACGACAATTTTAATAGATGTGGGCATTACCGGAAAGCGAATTCTGGAAGGGCTTGCGACGCACGATATGGCAGCGGAAGACGTGGACGGAATTTTGGTGACTCACGAGCATACGGACCACGTGAAGAGTTTGAAGATGCTCAGCAAAAAGGCGACCAGCGCTAAGGTTTACGGCTCTGCAGGAACGCTGTCCGCTGTGATGGAGAAAATTGAAGGGGACAAAGCTCGTGCCATCGGAGCATCAGAAAGACTGCAAATCGGTGATATCACAGTGCTTCCTTTTGGTATTTCTCATGATGCGGCGGAGCCTTTGGGTTATTCGCTGATTCATCAGGGACGGCAGGTTACCATCGTCACCGACACCGGATACATTTCCGAGGAAATTTTCGCGCAGATTGTAAAAGCGGATTTATTAGTACTGGAAGCTAATCACGAGGTCAATATTTTGAAGATGGGCGCATATCCGTATTACCTGAAGCGGAGAATCTTAGGCGATGAGGGTCATCTGTCCAATGAAGCAGCGGGTGAATGTCTCTGCAAAATGCTGCGGGAACGGCAGGAAAAGGGCTGCATGGAAATGCCGCAGGTGGTGCTGGCACATTTGAGCAGAGAAAACAATACGCCAGAACAAGCGTATTTGACCATTCGCAATATTTTATTTGAAAAGGATTTTTACATAGACAAAGATTTGATGTTAGATATTGCCAAAAGAGATCAAATTGGAAAAGAAATGGAAATATAATACATGAACATTGCAATTATCTGTATTGGAAAGTTGAAGGAAAAATATTGGACTCAGGCAGTGGAAGAGTACAGCAAAAGACTTCGAGGCTACTGCAGCCTTGAGGTGGTAGAGTTGAAGGAATCCAGACTGCCCGATAAGGCAGGACCGGCCGAGGAGCTTGCCGTGAAAGAGGCTGAAGGCAGGGAGATTTTAAAGCGAATTAAAGACAACATGTATGTCATCACCCTGGAGGTTAAAGGAAAAATGCTTTCTTCAGAAAAGCTGGCAGAAAAGATAGAACAGCTGGGTCTTTCCGGCGACAGCAATATCGCTTTTGTCATCGGAGGCAGTCTGGGTCTTTCCGAAGAAGTCAGCAGACGGGCAGATTTTAAACTTTCCTTTTCCGAGATGACTTTTCCACATCAGATGATGAGAGTGATTCTGCTGGAACAGGTGTATAGGAGTTTTAAAATCATGAGAAATGAGACTTATCATAAATAACTTCATTCATAGGTATTTACTTTTGCGAAAAAAGGATTATAATAAGAGTAGTTCAAAATGAGCAGGGAAAAATTTCATACAGAAGAGTATCTTCTGTATGTTGGTTTATAGTTTACATTGCGAGGTTTTTTCCCTGTTTATTCTTGGATAAGAGAAGAAATGTCAAGGGTTGAATTGGCATTTTTTTTTGCTTTTTGCACATAAAAAGATGCCGCGCCAGTGATTATTTTCGCTGATGCGCCATCTTTCCTTCCTCAGTCACAGTACTTATACAATCATATCGTAGGTCGCATAGTCCGGCATCCAGTGTGTGTCGGCGATGTAGTGGAACAGCGTTTCCTTATCTTTTGCTTTAAAAAGTTCCAGAATTTTTCTGTGCTCATTATTGGTCATATCGAAGACCTCTTTCAGAGTCTTGTCGTCATCAATATAGGTCTTTTTCAGCAGTTTATTCTTTGTCTTGGCAATGGTATCAATCAGAGTGTCGTTGCCGCATTTGTCGATGTACAGCTGGTGGAATGTAATCTGCTGTTTGTAGTACATTTCATAGTTTCCCGAATTGATGGCAAGCTCCATGGCATCAATGTAAAATGCCATATCCGCATAATCCTGCTCTGTCAGCTTGTCACATGCCAGTTTTGCGGCGTAACCGTCAAGGAGACCGATTACTGCGTAAATTTCTTTTATGTCGGTCTGGCTCATGGCTTTGATGACAAAACCTTTACGGGCACGGTTTTCCAAAACTCCTTCCGCAGCCAGCTGGATTAAGGCTTCGCGGACAGGGGTGCGGCTGATATTTAATTCTTCGCAAATGACATTTTCATTGACGCGCTTCTCCGGAAGAAGGGCGCCGTCACGTATCTGCTCAGCAATATAGTCATAGACGTGGTCTTTTAATGTTTTAAATCTTTCCATAGATGCTTTCCTCTCAAACTTCTTACACTATATATAATATATAACGGTTGGATTCTTTCGTCAATATAATTCGACAAGAATTATAAATTTATCTGAAAACTCAGATTCAGTATTGACACGATGAAATTCTTTGTATATAATATATTTAATTCCGGTAGAGAATATAATATATTTTATAATTTATATTAAATATGACGCCGGTTGCAATTATTTTATCTATATGGAAGAAAGAGAGGTTTATGAAATGCCAACGTTAAATGACAAGAAAAAGAAATTTCAATTTCCGAGCAGCACGTTGATGTTGTTTTTCATTATTGTAGTGGTAACAATTTTGACTTATATCGTTCCTGCCGGTCAGTATCAGTATGTACTGGATGAGGCGACGGGATATAATGTTGTAGATGGAGAGAGCTTTGCCTATGTAGATCAGAGCCCGGTCAATCCGTTTAAGCTTTTTGTCGCAATTCAGGAAGGCTTTATCAACGGCGCACAGATTATATTCCTGATTCTGTTCGGATACTTCTGGGTATATTCCGTTATGCAGACCGGCGCGTTTACTGCGATGATTAATACGCTGCTCAATGGAAGAGCAAAGGACAGCAAGCTGTTTGTACCCGTTGTAATGTTGGTATTTGCATTAGCAGGTTCCACTTACGGCGAATTTGAAACAGTGTATGGATTAATTCCAATTTTCGTAGCACTTGCCATTGCGCTGGGTTATGACGCAATCGTGGGTATGTGCATGTCGGGCATGGCTGTAGCAGTGGGATTTGCATCTGCAACCACCAACCCGTTCACTATCGGTATTGCGCAGACTTTCGGTCAGCTGAAAATGTTCTCTGGCTTAGGCTATAGATGGTTAATTTTTGTTGTATTCTATCTGGTTTCTGTTGCGCTGGTTATGCGCTATGCTTTAAAGATTAAAAAGGACCCGACCAAGAGTCTGCTTTACGGTATGGACTACTCCGCATTTCAGGTTGAGCGCGATGAGAATATGAAGTTTACCGGTAAACATAAAATTATCATGCTGGGCATGGTTGTTACAGTTGCGACAATTGTATACGGCTCCTTAAAGCTGGGCTGGTATATCAACGAAATGAGCGGTGTATTTATTATTTCCGGAATCATTTCTTCCATCATCGGAGGAAAGAGAGCAGAAGGAATTTGTTCCGACCTGATTGCATCCTTGTCAGAAATGACCGTAGCTATGGTTGTAGTCGGCATGTCCAGAGCAATTCTGGTCATCATGCAGAACGGTGTAATCATCGATACTGTAATTCACGGCATGAACAGCCTGATGAGCGGACTTCCTGCATGGGGAACCGGTATCGCGATGCTCATCGTGCAGAATGTACTGAACTTCTTTATTCCATCCGGCAGCGGTCAGGCGGCAGCAATTATGCCGATTATGATTCCGCTGGCAGACCTGTCCGATTTGAACAGACAGATTGCGGTTCTTGCGTATCAGTTCGGTGACGGATTCTCCAATCTGTTATGGCCGACTGCATCCTGCACTATCATGTGCGGTATCGCAAAGATTCCGATGGGAAAATGGTATAGATTCTTCCTGCCGATTTTTGCAGTGTTCTTTGTACTGCAGGCTGCTTTCATTGTCGTTGCAGTTATCATGAATTATAGTTAAAACAGCGAAGAAAAGAGAGGCTTTTACTATGCAGGAAAAAGAGTTAAGAGATTTGCTGCTCATGCAGGTGAGTGATTTTGAGGAAGAAGTCAACGCGCTCAACGATTATATGGCAGAAAATCCTGAAACAGGTTCAGAGGAATATGAAAGCTCCCGCAAAATAGTGGAGCTGCTGAGAAAATACGGAATCGATGTGGAATATCCTTTTGCCGGCTTTGATACAGCATTTAAGGGCGTCATCAATCCTGAGAAGAAAAACAGAATGGCGCTTTTAGCTGAATACGATGCTTTGCGGGGCCTTGGCCATGCCTGCGGACACTGTGCAAGCGGTGCGTCCAGCGTTCTTGCGGCTCTTGCACTCAATCAGGTAAAGGATCAGCTGGATTTTGGTGTAGATATTATCGGAACACCTGATGAAGAAGTCAACGGCGATAAGTGCCATATGGCCGATGACGGTGTGTTCGATGGTTATGATTTTGCTGCTATGGTGCACATGGGTGCTATTAATACCGCAGAAGTTAAATTTATTGCATTGGATGGTCTGGGGTTCAAGTGGCACGGCGTCCCTGCTCATGCGGCGGCGGCACCGGAAAAGGGAAGAAATGCCCTCAATGCGGCAAGGTTGTTCATGGAAGCAACCGATATGATGCGGCAGCATGTTATACAGGAAACCAGAATGCATGGTTTTATCAAGCAAGGCGGCGTAGCTTCCAATATCGTACCCGATGAGGTGGAAATTGAGTTTATAACCAGAGCGCCGAAAAGAGAAGATCTCAATGATATTACAGCGTGGGTCAAGGATTGCGCAAAAGCCGCGGCTATGGCAACCCGGACGGAACTGGAAATGTTTCTGGTGGGCGCGCCGTTTCATGAACTGCATATCAGTGAAATTGGAAAGAGGATTATGGAAGAGTGCTTTGAGGATTTGGGAATTGATTTTATCAAAGGCAAATCCGCTATGACAGGTTCTTCCGATATCGGTAATGTCGACTATCGCTGCCCGGCATTTCATCCCGTGATGGGAATCGGCAAGAATTACGATCCTCACACCAAGGAATTTGCGGATGAAATGACTTGCCCAGGTACGCATCAGGCGATTAAAAATTCAGCAAATTATCTGCTGACTCTAGCGGCAAAACTTTATACTGATCAGGAATTGCTTGCAAGACTCAAAGCCGATCACAAGGCATATAGAGGATATTAATTCCAAAAAACTTGAAAAGATCATAGTCATATGTGATAATTAGGGAATGTGTGAAAATACATTCCCTTTTTTTAAAAAATATATTTTAGATCAATGGAGGAAATTATGAATTACGGATGTCAGAGCATGGTCAAAAAAATTGACACAATTTTAATCAAACGGCCGGAGGCGGCTTTTGTGAGTCAGGAGAACCTCAATGAAAACTGGGAAAAATTTAAGTATTTCGGCTGCCCGGACTATGAAAAAGTACTGCAGGAGTATGAAGTCTTTGAAAAAATCATCAAGGATCATGTAGAGAATGTTTACTATCTTCCTTATGACGAGAGAACGGGGCTGGATTCCATCTATACCCATGACTCCCTGAAAGTCACAAAAAAAGGCGCGATTTATTTTCCGATGGGAAAAGAACTGAGAAATAAAGAACGTCTTGCGACGGAAGCCTTTTTGACGGAACACGGTGTGCCGACTTTGGGTCACATCGAAGCGCCGGGCAAAATGGAAGGCGGCGATGTACTTTGGATTGATGAAAAAACAGTGGCAATCGGCAGAGGATACAGAACCAACGATGAGGGAATCCGTCAGTTCAAGGAATTGACAAAGGATTTCATCGATGAATATATTATCATTCCGATGCCTCACGGCGACGGAGAGGAAGCGTGCCTGCACCTGATGAGCATTATCAGCTTTGTGGATACAGATAAGGCTGTGGTGTATTCTAAATATATGCCGGTATTTTTCAGAGAATATCTCATCGAAAAGGGCATTCAGCTCATCGAATGCGGTGACGAAGAGTATGATTATCTGGGAACGAATCTGCTGGCGCTGGAACCGGGAAAATGCGTACTCATCGCGGGCTGCCCGGAAATTCAAAAGAAAATTGAGGATGCAGGGGTTACTGTATATACCTACGAAGGAAAGGAAATGTCCTACAGAGGTACCGGCGGACCGACTTGTCTGACTTGCCCGGTGTGCAGAAAGTAGGGGCTTTGAGGTAATATTCATGAAAAATCATAACTTGGATTTTGATTCCCTTAGTGGGAAAATCAAAGAAATTTTATATGAATATGTGAAAGTTGAAAGCTATACCAATACCTCCGGCGAGCGTCTTGTCGAAGACTTTTTTACAAAGCACTTTGAAAAAATACCGTACTTTAACGAGCACCCGGAAAACTGGGGGTTATATCCCCTGGAACATGACCCTTTGGGCAGACATGTCTGCTGGGCCATGGTAAGGGGAAAAGGCAGCAAAACGGTATGCATGGTCCATCACTATGATATCGTTGATATCGAGGATTACAAGCTGTTAAAGCCGCTGGCCTTTTCGCCTGACCCATTGGCAGAGGCCCTTTCTGAACATTTGGATTTGCTGCCGGAAGATGCGAAAAAAGATCTGCAGGAGGATACTTTTGTATTCTGCCGCGGCGGCTGCGATATGAAAGCAGGCGGCTCCATTCAGTATGCCTTACTGGAGGAGTACAGCAAACTTGCGGACTTTGAGGGGAATGTCATCGTTCTCGGCGTGCCTGATGAAGAAAACCTTTCCGCCGGGATGCGGGCTGCGGCAAAGCTTTTGGCGGAACTGAAGGAAAAGCTGGGACTGGAATATCTGATGATGATAAACAGTGAGCCCCATCAGCGGAAGGATTTTACAAAGGGCGTCTTTTCCGAGGGAACAGTGGGAAAGATGATGCCGTTTATCTATGTAAGGGGATTTTTGTCTCATGCGGGGAAGGTCTTCGAGGGCCTTAATCCGGTATCTGTCATGTCGGAGATTGCGGCGAGAACGGAAGTCAACATGGAATTTGCTGATGTAGTAGATGGAGAAGCGGCGCCGCCGCCGACCTGGCTGTATCAGAAGGACAGCAAAGACCGCTATGATGTTTCCATGCCGCTGTCCGCCCAGGGCTGCTTTAGTGTACTGACTTTAAAGCAGACGCCTGCGGAGCTTTTGTGCAAGGTGGAAAAGGTTTGCCGCGACGGTTTTGAAGCAGTGCTTGCGCGGATGAATGAAAACTATGAGAAGTTCTGTATTGCTACAGGCCAGCCTTTAAAAAGTCTGCCCTGGGAAGTGAAGGTCGTAGGCTTTGGAACACTTTATGAAGAGGCAAAGGCAGCCCACGGTGATGTCTTTGAAGAAGCATATCGGGCAAAGCAAAGGCAGGTTCTCAGCGATCTTAAGTCCGGCGCTGTCAACATGATTGAAGGAAACTTTCAGCTGGTGGAAAAAATCTATGACTATATTGAGGATATTTCACCTCGGGTGGTCTATGGCTTGCTGCCGCCGTATTATCCCAATGTGTCCAATGTGTATTTTGACGGAATTACGGCATCAGCGCAGGGAATGAGCGAAAAGTTATCCACATATACACAGCAGGAGTATGGACAAATTTACGATAAGGAATATTTCTACACCGGGATTTGCGATTTGAGCTATATCAATATTGACGATCCGGCAGCGCAGAGGGAATCTGTTGCGGGCTCTATGCCGCTCTTTGGCGCGTACTATGATATTCCTTTTGAGCAGATTAAAGCTATTTCCATGGCAGGGATTAACATAGGGCCGTGGGGGAAGGATTTTCACAAACTGACGGAGCGTGTATATAAAGAAGATTTGTATGTGCGCACGCCAAGAATTTTGGATTATGCGGTGAAGATACTGCTGGGACACAATTAGAAAAATTTTTTGACGAGTTGCTGGAAGTTGGCTTTCTCACCGGCAATCAGCAAATGCTGGGATGCAGTAAAGATAAAATTCTGACTGTCTACCGCCTTGATGATATCGTCCTGTTTGTAGGCGATAACGTTGAGGCGGTATTTTTTTCGAACATCCAATTCTTCCAGACTGCGTCCAAGCCAGGCTTTCGGCGGCGCGATTTCAAAGATGCCGTAATCGGAAGAAAGCTCTAAGTAGTCAAAGGCACTGGCAGCGCTGTACTTCATGGCAGTTCGCAGCGCCATGTCGCGTTCGGGGTAGATGACGGCATCGGCGCCATTGGAAAGCAAAAATTTAGCGTGAAGATCCTGATTCACTTTGGTAATCACTTTTTTTGCACCCTGTTCCTTCAGCATCATGGTGATAATCATAGAAGTTTCCAGATTGTTGCTGATGCAGACGAAGGAAAGGTCAAATTCACTTGCGCCCAGACTTTTGATTACGTATTCATCTGTACAGTCGCCGATTTGGGCAGCAGTAACAAAGGGCGCGATTTCGCTGACACACCGTTCATCTTGGTCGATAACCAGAAGTTCATTACCCAGCTCGGAAAGGCGCATGGACAGATGACGACCGAATCTGCCCAGCCCAATAATTAAAATAGAACGCATGAGTTTTCTCCTTTTCTTTAAAATTTCTGCTTTGTTTATCCGATGAGAATTGGTTCCTTCGGATAGCGCAACCTGTGGGCAGTGCTGTGACTGCTGATTACCATGATAACTGCAATACTGCCCAGTCTGCCAAGATACATCAGCGCGATGAGCACCGCTTTTGCAAATACATTCAGTTCTGCGGTAATTCCCATAGAAAGACCCACTGTGCCAAGGGCAGACAGCACCTCGAAGAGTACGTGCTCTGATAGCAGACGGGGATTGGCAAGGAGAAGCAGAAATGTGCAGAAAATGCTCGCAATCAGATAAAAAGAGATACTATTGAAAGCACGATGCTGCACTTCCTCGGGCAGGCGACGCTGAAATAAAGATAAATCTTTGCTGCGAAAAATCTGGGAAGCGATGGAGAGCAGGACAACAGTGAATGTGGTGACTTTAATACCGCCGCCGGTAGAGCCGGGACCTGCGCCGATAATCATAAAGCACATCGTCAGAACTCTGCCCGCCGGTGAAAAATCATTGTAGTCGGAAATCGCAAAACCTGCTGTTCTTGGGGAAACCGATAGAAATAAAGCGTCCAGCCATTTTTCGGCGGTGGAAAGGGAGCGCAGTGTAGTATCACTTTCCAGGAAGAAAAATAGAAGACAGCCGGATATAATTAAAGCGGCAGTGACGGTCAGCATGATTTTGCTGTGCAGAGTATAGGTGCGGAATCGAAAACGGTGGTCGACAAAGTCGCTCCAGACGATAAAGCCGATGCCGCCTGTGATAATCAGTATGATAGTAGTCAGAAGTACCAGCGGATCTTTTGCGAAATGCTGCAAAGATGTGCCGGGGGTAAAGATACCCATTAAGTCGAATCCTGCGTTGCAGAAAGCCGAGACTGCATGAAAAATGCTGAACCACATACCTTGTACAGTACCAAAAAGCGGAATAAAACGAAACGCCAAAAGCGCAGCACCGGCGCCTTCAAAAAAGAGGGTGCCCAGTGCCATGGTGCGCAGCACTTTAGTAACGGTGCCGATGGTCAGGCTGCCCATAGACTCCATTAATGTGGTGCGCTGAAAGATGCTGATTTTGTGACCTGAAAAATAAAGAAACGCCATGGAAAGTCCCATAAATCCAAGACCGCCAATCTGGATTAAAAGCAGAATAATCAGTTGGCCCAGGAAATTCCAGTGGGTATAGATGTCCATCGGAGAAAGTCCGGTAACACAGGTTGCTGAAGCTGAAGTAAAAAGGCTGTCAATAAAGGGTGTAGATTCGCCGCTTACTGTGCAGACAGGCAGGCAGAGCATCAGTGCGCCTGCCAGAATAATCACGGCAAAACCTGCCGATAAAAGCTGTATAGATGAAAGTTTTTGCATTGGGTGCATCATCCTCCTGCTCTTATGGTTTATCAATGGATGCAGGCAGAATTCTGCGGGGGAGCGCAGGGCGAATCCTGCGGTGGAGCGCAGGGAGGCTGTTTCGCAGCATTTTGCTGCCGATTTCGGCGCGATGCAGTGTTATGTGGTGTTATGTTGCCTATGTGTATGCTCTATATCACAGAGTACCGTTTTGTCACATTGATATATTGCATCAGTATGCCCAGATTTGCGTAATAATATGAGAATTTATCCTGTTTTTTCACTTCTATCAGACCCGATTGTACCAGTTTTTTCATGTGCTGAGAAATGGTTGCCTGCGCATAGTCGAAATTCGCAACGAGATCTTTGTTGCAGACGTTTTCCATGTTTTTGTTGCACTGCATGATGTAGCGGAACAGCCGCAGTCTTACCGGGTGCGCTAAAGCATCGGATACACTGGCAATCATTTCAATGTCTTTTTCGTCAAAGTCCTGTTCTTTTCTGATTCTCATAATGAATATCCTCCAAAGTTTTAGATTGTCAAATACCAATATACAATAAAACCGTCGAAATAGCAAGAAATGTGTCGAAAAAATAGAGAGGGATGTCTGCTTCAAAATATGAGCGAAATGAGATGTGGGCCGGTGACCGCATGTTGACAAAAATCAATGATTTCTTCATTTTTGTCAATGTTTCATGGAATTTCTATCCGGATTTACAGGAAAATCAATTGCTTTATTGCCAAAGTTGACAGAAATCAAAAAAAGTGTCAATCTTGTCAACGTTTTTGCGCCGAAACGTTGACAAAATTGACAGATTCACGATCTTTTGTCAATATTGGCAATGTTTAAGCTATATCAGACATGTCATTCGGACAGTTTGTTGACAAAAAAACGCGAACTAAAGAAATTTGTCAACGTTGATAGAAGAAAAAATCCCCCTGTGTTTGTCGTGGATGATCATCCACGACAAACGCAGGAAAGCCGGTTACTAAAAGGTAAAAAAGAGTGCGTCTTATTTACGTTAAGGTAACAAAAAGGCGGTGTCGGCCGGATGGAATTTATCGCTGTAATCGGGATGGACGTTGAATTTTCAACGTCCATTTTTCTTATAAACGCCTTGGCATGAAAATCGCAATAATAAAATGAAAAAAGATTCTGATAAGGAGGAAAAGTAATGAAAGTCAAAGAAAAATATCTAAACTTCTACTATGAAACAATTGGGGAGGTATGTGAACCTGAAATCAATCCAAAGAAAACGGCGCTGCTTCTGGTGGATCTGCAAAACGAATTTGTCCGGCGGGATTGCGGCGAAGCGCTGCAGTTTCAGGCGGCAGGGGAATGGGAGCGATGTATTCCTTAGCGGTGGAGGCCGTTAAGGAAGGCGCATTTTCTTATCTTGTAAAACCGGCAGATATTGAGGAACTGATTTCCAATATCAAAAAGGCAGCCGAACTTTCCAATATTAAGGCGGAAAATGAAACCTTGAAAAATCGATTGGCTTCTTTTTCAATGGGAAGTGAATTTATCGGCATATCTCCGGCAGCAGAGGCACTGAGGGAGAAAGCAAAAATTGTAGGCAAGACGGACTCTGCGGTGCTGATTACCGGGGAAACCGGCACAGGCAAGGAAATCCTGGCAAACATGATACATCAATATAGCAGTCGTAGGGACAAGCCTTTTGTATGTGTGAATTGCGGAGCGCTGAATGAAAACCTGATAGAAAGCGAATTGTTTGGAAGCGAAAAAGGTGCTTATACAGGGGCAGAGCGGCAGAAAAAGGGGCGCTTTGAAATTGCTAACGGCGGAACAATTTTTTTCGATGAAATTGGAGAAATGAGTTTGAATATGCAGACGCGGCTGCTGCGAGTGCTGCAGGAAAAAACTTTTGAAAGAGTCGGCGGTTATGAAACAATCAGGAGCGATTTCAGGCTTATCGCTGCGACAAACCGGGATTTGAAGCAGGAAATCGAGGAGAATAACTTTCGAAAGGATCTATATTACAGAATTAATATTATTCCCATTGAGATTCCGCCTCTTCGGAAAAGACAGGAGGATATTCCGGTTTTATGCAGCAGTTTCCTGGCTCTTTATGCGAGGGAAATGAATAAACCTCTGCCTGTCATAGATGAAGAGGTGCTGGAAGTTCTGCAAAAATATGAATGGCCCGGAAATGTAAGGGAGCTTCGCAATCTGATAGAAAGAATGGTTGTGCTTTCCGACGAAGGAAGTTTAGATGTGAATGTGCTTCCAGAAGAGATAAAGGATATTTTCCAGCAAAATGAATCCGATGATTCACTGCGGGGGCAGACGAAATCCTTTGAAAAAGAATATATTATAAAAATTATGAACAAATATCAGGGTAATGTAGCAAAAGCGGCGGACGAAATGCAGATTGCCAAAAAGAATCTGTATAAAAAGCTGAACGAATATGGGATAAAGTATAAATAAATGATAGTCAAACTTTCCTGCAAAAAAATTTGCACTTATGCGGGAAATCGTGTAAAATAGAAGAAAGTAAAGCAGGAGGTGCGGACATTTGACGGCAGAAGAATATAAGAAAATACTGGAAGCGCTGATTAATCTGGTAGACATGGGGGTCTACGTGGTAGATACAGACGGCGTGGGCATGTTTTATAATCAGATTATGGCGGACATGGAGCAGATTCGTATTGACGATGTAATCGGAAAGCCTTTTGCAAAAGCCTTTCCCGGTGTAAAACTGGAAGAAAGCACCCTGTATCAGGCGCTGAAAAAGAATGTAGAAATTCGTCATAAACAGCAGGCTTATACGAATTTATACGGAAAAGAGATTGCGACCATCAACAGCACTGTACCTGTGATCCATGAAGGAAAAACCATTGCGGCCATTGAAGTCGCAAGAGATGTCACCAATATCCGCTCCATGAGCGATACGATTTTGCAGCTGCGGGAAAAAGAGATTAAGCCTAAAGAGGCGAAGCCAAAGCTGAAAAAATATACCTTCGATGATCTCATCGGAAACAGTTCGCTGTTTACAGCGGTTTTAGACCGGGCAAAACGGGCAGCGGGCAATGACGCATCGGTATTTATCTATGGGGAAACAGGAACAGGAAAAGAACTTATCGCCCAGAGTATTCACTATGCCAGTGCCCGTAGGCAGAATCCGTTTTTGGCGCAGAACTGCGCAGCGCTGCCGGAATCTCTGCTGGAGGGTATCCTATTTGGAACTACTAAGGGCGGATTTACAGGGGCGATGGACAGAGCCGGACTCTTTGAACAAGCAAACGGAGGCACTTTGCTGCTGGACGAAATTAACTCCATGCCTTACGACCTGCAGAGCAAGCTGCTGCGGGTGCTGCAGGAGGACTACATCAGAAGAGTCGGCGGAAGCAAAGACATTCCTATTGATGTGAGAATTATCGCCACAGTCAATGAACCGCCGGAAAAGCTTATCGAAGAAGGAAAGTTGCGAAAGGACCTTTACTATCGTCTCAATGTAGTGAATATCTCTATTCCGCCGCTGCGCAGCCGTCTTGAGGATATTCCGGTACTGACAGAAAAACTGCTGGAGAAGCACAATGAACGCTTTGGAAAAGAGGTCTGGATGGTATCAGAACATGCGCTGCAGCGGCTTTGCGACTATGATTATCCGGGTAATGTCCGCGAACTTGAAAATATCATTATGCAGTCGGTTGCCATGGCGGACAGGGAGCACGTTTTGACGGAAAAACTGCTGCAAATGCCGATGCAGGTAGGTGCAATCGGCGCCGATGTTGAAAAATGGGATCGCAAAGGTCCGCTGGATCAGTACCTTGATAATTTAGAAAAGGAGATTATCAGAGAGGTGATGATTGCTGAAGGCGGCAATATTTCAAAAACAGCAGAAGCCCTGCATATTAAGCGGCAGACACTGCAGCATAAATTGAAGAAATATGGAATTAAAGGTTGAGAAAAGGCATCGAAATGCAAAAATATTTGCATATAAAATGCCGAAAAATTTGCATTAAAATCGTGGATTATGAAAAGAAGCGGCTATAAAATTCAAAAATTTCCCAATCTGTGAGAGTTATTTAGTGGTTTTTGCACAAAATAAGTGCTGAAAACCACTATTTTTATGAAATTTTTGCTGGGAAATTGTATCATGTATACACGGGAAAAATTGGCATGGTTGTTGCTTTATATATAGACATCACGCGAAAGCGTTTCAAATTTCGTTATAAGATTTTTTAAAATGATTTATTAAAAGGAGAGAAAAGCAAATGAAAAATGTAAAGGTTATCCTTTGGGGACTCGGCGCTATGGGCGGCGGAATCGGTAAAATGTTAGTAAAGAAACAGGGCGTTGACATTGTTGGTGCTATCGATATCGGAGCAAAGCTCGGAAAGAGCCTGTATGAAGTAGTGCCTGGTATCGAAAGAGGCGACAGAGAAGATGTTATCGTCGGCACTGCAGACGAAGTAATCAAACCGGGTGCAGCTGACATCGTAGTAGTTTGCACAGACTCTTTCACTGCAAAAGTATACGACAAGCTGGTTAAGGTTATGGAAAACGGCATGAACGTTATCACTTCTGCTGAAGAAATGGCTTATCCGCAGGCACAGGAACCGGAACTTGCAAAGAAGCTGGATGAAATCGCAAAGAAAAACGGCGTAACTGTACTGGGCACTGGTATCAATCCTGGTTTGATTATGGACCTTCTCGTAATCCTGTGGACTGGCGCTTGCGAATCCGTTGATCACATCGTTTCCAGAAGAGTAAACAGCTTATCCCCGTTTGGTCCTGCTGTAATGGAAGAACAGGGCATCGGTGTAGAAGTAGAAGACTTCAACAAGAGAAAAGCAGACGGCACTATGGCTGGTCACGTAGGTTTTGCTGAATCCGTTGGCATGATCTGTGACGCACTGGGCTGGAACCTTGAAAAATTTGAACAGGATATGGAACCAATCGTAACTGATGTAGACAGAAAATCTCCTTACGGCTTTGCAGCAGCAGGCCAGGTTGCAGGTGTTGCAATGAAGGGCTGGGGTACTGTTGACGGCGAAGTTAAGATCGAAATGGATCACCCGCAGCAGATTGAACCTGAACAGGTTGGCGTATTCACAGGCGACTACGTAGAAATCAAGGGCAACCCTCCTGTAAACATGGCAAACACTCCGGAAATCGAAGGCGGTATCGGAACTATGGCTATGATTATGAACTGCATTCCGCACGTAATCAACGCAAGACCTGGTCTTAAGACTATGATCGACATTCCAGTTCCGCACGCAATCATGGGCGACATGAGAAATATGATCGAAGAAGACTGCAAACTGGTAAAATAGTCTGCCCGTAAATCAAAAAATTCAATCCTGCATCAGCTGCTTCCCTTTGTCTTGGGTCCTTGATGAAAGATTCTCATCAAGGACATCCAATCCAATGGGCAAGCAGCTGGCAGGCTTACAAATTTTTTTCAAAAACTCGCAGCCTGTTTTACACAGTTTGCTGTGAGTGGAAATAATGTAGGAGATGATAGTAATGGTAAAAAAAGGAGCATGGGTACGTATTCACTCTATCGTACTCAAGGCAGACGAGAGAACTGCCAAGATTCCTGAAGATACACAGAAATGTGATCTGCAGATGTGGACCAAGGGTACACTGCAGGAAGATGCAGAAATCGGCGATGTTGTTACCGTAAAAACTGCATGCGGTCGTATGGAAAAGGGCACTTTAATTGAAGAAAACCCGTATTATACACACAGCTACGGCAAATTTGTCCCTGAAATCATCGAGATTGACAAACAGCTGAGAGAAATCATGTTTGGAGGTGACAAATAATGGCATTGGCAAAAGATTATGATTCCGTAATGGGAAGATCCAATGAGATTCAGAGAAAGGCTCTGGGTCTTGACTACGCAGAATTTGAGTCCGGTTCCGTAGCTTTTGACTATGAAGCACTGATGAAATCCACCGGTTACACTTTGGAAGAAGTTGCAAAGATTCAGTCAAAAACTGCAGTAGGAAACACACCGCTGATTGAACTGCGCAACCTGACTGAACTGGCAAGAAAATACGCAAAGCCGGGTTACGGCGCAAGAATTTTTGCAAAGGACGAGGCAGCAAACGCTTCCGGTTCCTTTAAGGCAAGAAGAGCAGCATGCGCAGTTGCTCACGCTAAGAAATTAGGCTATAAAGGCGTTATCGCAGCAACTTCCGGAAACTACGGCGCAGCCGTTGCTTCCCAGGCAGCAATGCAGGGCATGGAGTGCATCATCGTACAGGAATGCTATGACTCCAAAGGCATTGGACAGCCTGAAATTGTTGAAAAAGCAAGAAAGTGCGAAGCTTACGGCGCTGAAGTTATTCAGCTGACTGTAGGTCCTGAACTGTTCTATACATTCCTGTCCGTTCTGGAAGACACCGGATATTTCAACGCTTCCCTGTATTCTCCGTTCGGTATCGCCGGCGTAGAAACACTGGGCTACGAAATTGCAATGCAGTGTCGTGAACTGGTTGGCAAAGACCCGGATATGGTAGTCTGCACCAACGCAGGCGGCGGTATGATGACCGGTACAGCAAGAGGTCTTTTAAAGGCAGGTGCAGTTGACACTGAAATGGTTGCCGCATCTATCGATCTGACCGGACTTCACATGGCTTCCGATGAGCAGTTCAACAAAAAATCCTGCACAACAGGACATACTGGATTCGGCGTGCCTTATGCAACTGATCCTGACCACTCCGACGTTCCTCGTTCCGCAGCAAGACCGCTGCGTTACATGGACCGCTATGTGACTGTCACACAGGGCGAAGTTATGTATATGACAGAAGCGCTGGCTAATCTTGAAGGTATCGAAAGAGGACCGGCAGGAAATACCGCACTGGCAGCAGCTTTCTCACTGGCGCAGGAACTTCCTGAAGACGCAGTACTGGTAATCAGCGAAACCGAATACACCGGCGCAGGCAAACACATTCAGCCGCAGCTTTCCTTCGCGAGAGACAACGGTATCGAAATCAAATTCGGAAATCCGCAGGAAGAAGACAAGCCGGGTGTGAACATCATTCTGCCGAAGGATCCAAGCTTTGTAAAACATAAAGAAGCTGACATCAATCACTTCAGAAAGTCTTTAATCAAGAAGGCTGTGAAGAAAGCAGGCGTTGAAAAGCTGACTGATGGAGATATTGAATTCTTAGCAGCTGAAACCAACACTGATACTGATTTTGTTAAGGCAGCACTGACTGAACTGGGATATTAATATCTTTCGCAAACTTTAGCATAAAAGGAGAAAATAGAATGAAAAGAGCAGACGATTTCGAACAGAGAAGAAAGCATATCGCAAATCTTTCTGACGAAGAACTTTACGACAGATTCTGGGAATTGACCGCCCAGGTTGTTGACCCGCTTCTTGAACTGGGAAGAAAAAATACAACACCTTCCGTTGAAAGAGCCGTTTTACTGAGAATGGGCGTTTCCTCTCTGGATACGCAGAAAATCGTAGAGGGCTGCATGGACAGAGGTCTCATGGGACACGGAACAGGTCATGTGGTTTATAAAATTTCTAAAGACAAAGGCATCTCCATCAGAGAGGCCAGTGAGAAACTGGCTGCTGGCGAATACTGGGACGATGCAGTAGCACTGTTCAAGGAGGGTAAATAAAGATGGCAGATATGGTTTTAAAACACAATGAAAAATTAGATGTTAGAAACATCTTAAAAGACCTCGACAAATATGAACCTAGAAGAAGAGGCTGGACTTGGAGAAAACCTGCCCCTGGTCTGAAAATGGGACCTTTTGAATATCACGATTGCAGTGAACCGCTCAAAAATGGCGTAGGACTTCCGCCTGCAAAATATTTTGAAGATATCGATCCGCAGCCGATGCCGGTTATCACAACCGAAATCGCTTCCGGCCGTTTTGAAGACGACATCAGAAGAATGAGAATGGCTGCATGGCACGGTGCTGACCATATCATGGTTATCAGACACATGGGACAGTCCCACATTGACGGACTGATGGAAGGTACACCGCAGGGTATCGGCGGTATCCCTGTAACTCGTAAGCAGGTTAGAGCACAGAGAAAAGCACTGGACATCATCGAAGATGAAGTTGGTCGTCCAATCAACTATCACTCCTACGTTTCCGGTGTAGCAGGACCTGACGTTGCTGTTATGTTCGCAGAAGAAGGTATCAACGGTGCCCACCAGGACCCGCAGTACAACGTACTTTACAGAGATATCAACTGCGTTCGTTCTTTTGTAGACGCTTGCGAATCTAAGAAAATCTTAGCATGGGCAGGCATTCTGCAGATTGACGGCGCGCACAATGCAAACGCAACCGCAAGAGAAGCATGGAAGGTAATGCCTGAGCTGATCGTGCAGCACGCAATTAACTCACTGTTCTCAGAAAAAGTAGGCATCAAGCCGGAAAATATCGCGCTGTCAACTGTACCTCCGACAGCGACTCCGGCACCTTGCATGTACTATGACCTGCCATATGCAGTAGCTCTTCGTGACTTCTGCGGCAGATACAAAATGAGAGCACAGCAGAACACCAAATATATCTGCTCCTCCGCAAGAGAAGCAACTGTAACTCATGTTATGAACATGGTTATCTCCAAGCTGACCAGCGCTGACATTCAGTCCACTATCACACCGGACGAAGGCAGAAACGTGCCTTGGCACATCTACAACATGGAAGCTGTTGACAATGCAAAGCAGGCACTGCTGGCAATGGATGGTCTGATGGAAATGGTTGAACTGAAAAAGGACGGTCCGCTCCGTGAAATGGCTCGTGAGCTGAAGGAAAGAGCAGTTCTGTTCATGGAAGAAATCATTGAAGTTGGCGGATATTTCCAGGCAGTAAAAGAAGGTTTCTTCGTTGACTCCGCAAAATATCCTGAAAGAAACGGCGACGGTATCGCAAGAAATCCGGAAGGCGGCGTAGGCTATGGCTATATCTTCGAAAGAGCGGAAGACTACATGGCTCCTGTAACTGCACACTTCGGTTACAACAATGTTGAGCAGTACGGCGGAGACCCTGCTGATCCTGCAGCACTCATCGGCGGCTGTACTTTTGAAGACAGAAGCAAAATCGTCTTCATCGACGAACTGGATGAGGAAGACTGCGTAGACCGCAGACTTGAAAAAGTTGCCAAGTATCTGGACGGCGAAGCAATCAAGCCTGAAATGGAATGGTGCGGAGACGGCGTAGTCATGATGACTATGATGATTCCTGCAAACACCAGAACTGCAGAAGCTGCAGCCCTGGAAATCGGTAAAAAGCTTGGACTTGTAGAGCCTGTAGTAATCAGTAAGGAAGTAATGCAGGAGGCAGAAGGTACCAGAATCGAAATGAAGGGTAAGGTTGACTTCGATGTAGACCCTACTACTTTAGAGATTCCGCCTGAACCACATCACTTAGATGATGCTACTTTATATGATGAATTTGAAAATCATCCGATGGTAGTTGTATGCGGTACTGTTGGTGAAGATGAACACTCCGTAGGTCTTCGTGAAATCATCAACATCAAGCACGGCGGTATCGAAAAATGGGGAGTTAAAGTAAACTACCTGGGCACTTCTGTTCCGGTAGAAAAACTGGTTGACGCTGCTGTAGAATTGAATGCAAATGCAATTCTGGCATCTACCATCATTTCCCATGATAATATCCACTACAAGAATATGAAGAGAATCAACGATCTGGCTGTTGAAAAAGGCATCAGAGATAAGGTAATTATCGCTGCAGGCGGTACACAGGTAATTCCTGATGACGCTGTAAAGACCGGAATCGACGCAGGATTCGGTAGAGACTCTCACGGTATCGATGTTGCAACCTTCTTATGCGAAGAAGCAAAGAGAAGAAGAGGCGAAATGTAATTTAAACCTTACGAGAGCTTACGGGGCGGGCGGATGCCCGCCCCTGTTTTGCTAATGTGGGGCGATAGAATCGCGGTCGCGCAGCGGAATGATGGACCTGCCGCGTCATTTTGAACTTGCTGCACCGTCCGAGATGAGGAAATAAATATAAAAAAAGTAAAAAAATGGTTGAAACTGATTCACAAATCATGTATGATAGAGATAATCCACTCTGTCAATGTTTGTGTATCATTCAAATTGCCTTTTGAAAATCCCCATCACCCTAAAACATTGACAAAGTGGACAAAAAAATTGAAATCCGTCAATTTTGTCAATGTTTTCACCCGATTCCTTTGCTAAAATTGACAAAAAACAAGAAATGAGTCAATTTTGTCAAAAAGGAGGGTAATATTAGTGATTTTGAGGCAGAATTTAGAGGAAATATTGACAAAAATCGAGAAAAGGCAGAAATTTGTCAATGCTGAATTGGCGGCCTGTCCGCCGGGGCAGTTAATGCAGACAAAATATGGAAATGCGTTGCAGCTTTTCCATGTTTACGAAATCAGTGGGAAGCGGGTTCGACAGAGCATTAAGAAAATGCCGCAAATGGTTGCTGCATTAACGAGAAAGAAATACTTACAGGCAGAACTTCAGCTATTGGAAAAAGATGCTGATACGTTGCGGACCGCATTGCTTAGCTTTACAGATGCGACTGCAGATAACATTTTGAAAATGATTCCTGCTAAATACCAGAATCTTCCGCAGACTTACTTTTTCCCTGAATTAGAAGCGGGTAGTGCTGCTGAAAAGTGGGCGGCAGAGCCTTTTGAGCAGAGCGACTATATGCCGGAGAGAAAAATTCATCTCTCATCCAGGGGACTTTCGGTTCGCTCAAAGTCGGAACTGCTCATTGTGGAAAAATTTTATGAATTTGGTGTAGCATTTCGCTATGAACCGGTGCTGCAAATTGGAAAATATAAACTGGCACCTGATTTTACGCCGATGGCAGCAAACGGCAAACTGTTCTATTGGGAGCACTGTGGATTGCCGGGGAATCCGAGCTACATGAAGAAACACAAATGGAAACTGGACTTATATGAAAGCGTGGGAATTGTGCCGTGGAAAAATCTGATTGTTACTTATGATAATGAGCAGGGTACCATTGACATTCCGATTATAGAAAGTGAGATTAGAAATAAACTGCTATAAACAGCAAGGAATTATCACAGGAGGCGCAGCAGGAGGAATAACATGTTTACCTTTAGAGAATGCAGAGCAGAGGACCTGAATGATTGGACTGATATGAATCTTGAATTTATGGCGGAGGAGATTCAGGACGAAGGCTTGTGGAATAACGCAGGGAAGACTACCCCGGAAGATTTTGCAAAAATCTTTGAAGAAGGTCAAAAACTCCCTGAACAGATTCGTTTTGTCATCTTTGAAGAAGACGGAAAGCCGGTAGGTTTTGCCAATCTGATGCTGATTTTCAGCGTGTGGAGCAAAGGCATGGCGATGATTTTAGACGATTTATATATCAGGCCTCTATACAGAGGTAAAGGTTACGGCAGGGAAGCCTTGGAATACATCGAAAAACTGGCAGAAGAAATTGGCTGCAAGCGGCTGCAGTTTCAGTCGGAAGAAACTAACCCCGGCGCCAGAGAATTTTATAAAGCTGTCGGATACCAGCCGGCAGAGATGAGTTTTTATGTAAAATATATGATAAATCATTAAAATAGAGCAATATTAAGATAGAGATAGAAGGAGGCAGACAAATGAAAGTAGACGTATTAGTAGCCGAAATCGGCTCGACGACCACAGTTGTAAACGCGTTTAAAGATTTAGATACAGACAATCCTGTATTTTGGGCGCAGGGGCAGGCGCCGACATCGGTTATGGACGGTGATGTGCGTATCGGACTGCAGGGGGCCATTGACGACCTTTGTAAGAAGATGGAAATCGACAGCTTAGAATACGATGAAATGCTGGCAACTTCATCGGCTGCCGGCGGACTGAAAATGACCGTGCACGGACTGGTTTACGATATGACTGCCAAAGCCGCAAAGGAAGCCGCACTGGGGGCAGGCGGCATCATTCATTATGTGACCGCCGGAAAACTGAGAAGAACAGATCTTGCAAAGATTAAAGAAGTGAACCCGAATCTGATTCTCATTGCGGGCGGCGTAGATTATGGCGAAAGGGAAACTGCCATAGACAATGCTGAAAAAATTCGTGCATTGGGATTGAAGACACCGATTATCTACGCCGGCAATATTGAAAATCAGGAAGAGATGAAACTGATTTTTGACGAAGAAAGCGGGCAGAAACTGTATAATGTAGAAAACGTTTATCCCAAAATCGACGACCTTAATGTAGAACCTTGCAGAAAGGTGATTCAGGACGCATTCGAGGAGCATATCACCAACGCGCCGGGTATGGAACATGTGCGCGACATGGTAAACGGACCGATTATTCCGACGCCGGGAGCCGTAATGGAATGTACGAAACTGCTCTACGACTGTCTGGGTGATTTGATCGTGCTGGACGTGGGCGGCGCGACAACCGACCTTCATTCTGTCGCTACGGAATCCGACAAAATTGCCCGCATCATGGTTTCTCCGGAGCCAAAGGCAAAGCGAACCGTGGAAGGTGATTTGGGCGTTTATGTAAACCGCATGAAAGTCATCGAGTCCATCGGTGAAGAAAAGCTTCGCAAGGAATGTGAAAAAATGGGAATCAACCTTGATAAAACTCTGGAAACCTATGTTGCCATTCCAAAGACAGAAGATGAATTTAAGCTGGTGGAGCGTTTGACCAAAGAAGCCGTGTTGAAAGCAGTAGAGCGCCATGCAGGTATTATTCGTTACATCTACGGACCTTCCGGCAGAAGCACCGTGGCGGAGGGCAAAGATCTGACGCCGGTAAAATATATTGTAGGAACTGGCGGCGCATTGACCAGACTGCCGCACCGGGTGGAAATTATGCGGGAAATCGCAAAGCACAATGAAACTGGCATGATGCTGTTCCCGACAGAGCATGCGCAGATTCTGGTGGATAATGACTATATCATGGCGTCCTTGGGCGTGCTGTCCAAGCGCTATAGAGAAGCGGCAATCCGTCTGCTGGAAAAGAGTCTCGGCTTTACATTCCCGGAAAAGAAAGAACAGGATTTCACGGTAATCAGCAAAGCCATGGAAGATGTAAACCGTGAGCTGGAAGAGGCAAAGAAGAGAGACGAAGAGTACCGCAAGCATATCGAGGAATGTGAGGCCATGGGCTATGATATGACCGCTTTCAAAGAAGAAGAAAAGATTGGCGGTGCCAGCGAGGAGGAGATGAAAGCTGCTCGTGAAGCGGCTTTGGCGCAATCCGATGAAAAAGCGGAAATGCGGGATGGACAGGGCATCAAAGGCAAATGGGCCGCGAAAACTGAAAGCGGCGGACAGTATATGGGTGACTGTACCCATGACTGCAAGCATTGTACCAGAAGAAATTGCCCAAATCGAGAGGAGCCGCAGTAAGCGAAAAGGAGAGAAATTATGTACCCGAAATTAATCATTAACTTGAAGAAATTAGAAGACAATCTCAATGCCTGTGCGGCGATTACAAAGGACCGCGGAGGCTGCTCCCTGATGATTGTCACAAAAGGACTTTGCGCAGACAAAGAGATGGTGAAGATGGTGGCAGAAAATCCTCATGTGGATTTTATCGCCGATTCCAGAGTGAAGAACATCGCTGGTTTTGCGCAGACAGCAAGAGCAAACGGCAAGAAGACTGTTCTGCTGCGTATTCCGATGCACTGTGAGGTTTCCGAAGTGGTGGAATATGTGGATTTATCCTTTAATTCGGAGCTTTCCACTATTAGACTGCTCAATGAAGAGGCCAAAAAAGCGGGAAAAGTCCACGATATCCTGCTGATGATTGACCTGGGTGATTTGAGAGAAGGCATTTTCTTCCAGAATGAAGAACTGATTGACGAAGCGGTGGAAGAGATTTTGAAGATGGAACATATCAACCTGTATGGTATTGGTGTCAATCTGACCTGCTATGGCGCGATTATTCCAAAGAATGACAATTTGTCCCAGCTGGTAGCAATCGGAAGACGATTAGAGGAAAAATTTGATATCAAACTGGAGATGATTTCCGGTGGAAATTCCAGTTCTATTTATCTGGTAGATAAAGGAGAACTGCCGGAGGGAATCAACAACCTGCGCCTGGGCGAGTCTTTCCTTTTGGGTAATGACACAGCGTATGAAACCAAGCTGCCGGGAACGGTCAGTGATGCACTGATTCTGCAGGCGCAGATTATTGAACTGAAGGAAAAACCGTCTCTTCCAATCGGCGAAGTAGGCGTGGATGCTTTTGGAGAAAAGCCTTATTATGAAGATAGGGGAATCATGAAACGCGCCATCATCGGTATCGGCAAACAGGATACCGATTTGGGCAGCATGACGCCTTGCGATGCGCAGATTGAAATCATGGGCGGCAGCTCTGACCATATCATTTTAGATGTGACCCATTGTGACAAAGATTATCAGGTCGGCGACATTGTGGAATTTGAACTTGGCTACGGGGGAATGCTGAAGACAGCAACAAGCCCGTATGTGGAGAAGGACTATATCAAATAAACAGAAAAGAGAAGCCTGGATTAGAAAAGGCTTCTCTTTCATTTCTTACGCATAAGCAGCCGGGCAGGTTTCTCTCAGCCTGCAGAAATCGCAGGCTCGCAGGGTTTCCATTTCTACGTCATGGCCGATGCCGATAAAGCTGCTAACCGACTTTTGCGGATGCATCATAAAACCCGGCGACAGGGTAATGCCGATGTCCTCAGGCTTTAAGAGCGCAAAGAGTTCCTTCTGCAGCTTGATGTCCACTTCGTGCTGACCGGGACACCATGGAAAAGTAACGCTGGCACCAGCACCTGCAAGTTTTGCTTTAATCTGATTGCGGAGCCATGTGTGACCGCATTCTGCAACAGAGGATCCCCAACCATCGTAAAAGAGCAGTTTGAGATTATCGGTTTCGCTTTCTGCCAGTTGGTCATAACCGAGAACCGTGATGGCGGCAAATACGATTTCCTCCGCCTTAGAAAAGAGATGAGATAGCATTTCGCTGCGGATTATCGTGCCGTCTGCAAGGTGAATATCATCGCCGGAAATGGTGTCAACGGCAAAGGATTCACAGACGCCGCGCACGGTGACCGAGTGAAAAATCTGCTGACGGGTTTCTTCATACTGCGCAGAAAACCGCTTCAGCGCTTTTTCTTTCTTCATCTCGATAAGTTTGAAAAACATGTCGTCAAGATCTTTTATTTCGGTGATAGGAATATCGAAAGTCTGTCTTTGCAAAAGTGCCATAGGAATAACCTCGCTCTATTTACCAGTATTTTCGATTGAAAAGGACACGTTGAGAAAGTTGGGCTTCTTAAAAGTGTGTGCTTATCAATCGAAGATACACGCTGAAATTTAGAATTTTTCAATACTGCACAGGTCCATGATGAATACGGTGGTGCCGCCGGCTGGTTTTTTGATAGGAATCGGTGGAACCAGACTCATCTGTTCACAGCCCGGCGCTGTCACGTTCTGATAAGTGGTTTTTTCGCGTACGCCGGCATCAACTCTGAGAATTTCCAAAACATCCTTGCTTTTGGATTCGCTGGTACCAATCATGATGGTTACATTTTTCTTGCGGAAAAAGCCGCCGGAAGAGTTGAGCACGGTGACAAAAAATCCATTTTGTGTTAAATCATGAATCGTATCCTCGTAATCATCTCCGTTTAATACAGCCATAATCAGTTTTTGCTGTTCCTTTTGTTCCATTAGTCTTATCCTCCCAATTGGTTTTAATATAGTATACCATAAAATATAACCAAAACTGAATAAAATATTTTGGGAAAATGGGAAAATACATGGGAAAAATAGCACTTTCGTGAGGTAGGAGAAAGTAGTGAATTGATTTTAGTACATAAAAATGTTAAAATAATCTCATCAGCAGAGGAAAAATCGAGTTTGAAGGAAAAGATCTGGTACAGTATTCAGAGGATGCAATGCGTGATATCAGAGGAAGCCATATCAGTATGATTTTCCAGGATCCGATGACATCCCTGAATCCGGTACTGACTGTAGGCGATCAGATTGCCGAAGCCATCGAAACCCACCACCCGGAACTTTCCGATGATCAGGTAGAAGACCGCGTGGACGAAGTGTTGAAGCTGGTTGGTATCACAGTAGACAGAAAATATGAATACCCGCACCAGTTTTCCGGCGGCATGAAACAGCGTGTTGTCATCGCCATGGCGCTGGTATGCGACCCGATGCTGCTTTTGGCCGATGAGCCGACCACAGCCCTTGATGTAACCGTACAGAATCAGGTACTGGATATGATGAGTAACCTGAAGGAAGAGTTGAACACTTCCATGATTATGATTACCCATGATTTGGGCATCGTATGTCAGATGTGCGACAATGTAGCCATCATGTATGCAGGGGAAATCATTGAAATAGGCAGTGTCTATGACATTTTTGACTTTGAAAAACCGCACCACCCTTATACAAAGGGGCTCTTCGGATCTCTGCCGAGCCTGCAGGGAAGTTCAAACCGCTTAAAACCGGTAGACGGCCTGATGCCAGACCCGATGGATTTGCCGAGCGGCTGCAAATTCCACCCGAGATGCCAGCATTGCGAAGAAATCTGCAAGAACAAGGCGCCGGAGGTGTTCACTGAAGGAAGTCATTCTATCAGATGCCACCTTTACGAAAAATTAAAGGCAGGTGAGATTTAACATGGGAACACCACTGATTGAAACGAAACATTTAAAGAAATATTTTAAGACCGGATCCGGCATGCTTCATGCAGTAGACGATGTCAACATCAGCATTGAGAGGGGTCATACCCTGGGTGTAGTTGGAGAATCCGGCTGCGGAAAGAGTACCCTTGGAAGAACCATCCTGAGACTGCTTCCGGCAACCTCCGGCAGCGTCCTTTACGAAGGAAAGGATATTCAGAAGCTGGGTTCTTCTGACATGAAGAAAATGCGTTCTGAAATGCAGATTATCTTCCAGGACCCTTACGCCAGTTTGAATCCGAGAATGTCTGTCAGCCAGATTATCGAAGAGCCGCTGAAAGTGAATCATATTTACAGGGATAAGGCGGCAAAGGATCAGAGAATCCTGGAACTGATGGATACGGTAGGTCTGGCAAGAAGACTTGCCAATAGCTACCCACACGAGCTGGACGGCGGCCGCCGCCAGCGTATCGGTGTAGCAAGAGCTCTGGCGCTGAATCCGAGCTTTATCGTCTGTGATGAGCCGGTATCCGCCCTGGATGTATCGATTCAGGCGCAGGTTCTGAACCTGATGATGGATCTGCAGGATTCCATGGGACTGACTTACATGTTCATCACCCATGACCTTTCGGTTGTGCGCCACATCTCCACCCATATTGCAGTTATGTATCTGGGTCAGGTGGTAGAATACGCACCGTCACAGGAACTCTTTGACGACCCGAAGCACCCGTACACCAAGGCGCTTCTATCTGCAATTCCGATTCCGGATCTTGCTTACAGAGGAAAGCCGAGAGAATTGATTAAGGGCGAAATCACAAGCCCGATTGACCCGAAACCGGGCTGCCGTTTTGCGACTCGCTGTCCTTACGCGACAGAAAAATGTACCGGCAGAAATTTAGAACTGACGAATGTAGGGCCTGAACATCAGGTTGCCTGCGTGCTCTATGAGGAGTAAATGATGATTATAAAAAATGCTAAACTGTTTTTAGACGAACCTGGCATTTTTGAACAGCTGGATATTCGATTAGCGGGCGAAAAAATCGCTGAAATCGGTTTGAATTTAAAAGGCGGTGTCGATGAGGAAATCATCGATGCCGCTGGCTGTTTTGTGACGCCGGGTCTGATTGAAGCCCATTCCCATATCGGTATGTACGAAGAAGGCATCCAGTGGGAGGGCGATGATATCTGTGAAAATGAACCGGTAACGCCTGAAATGCGTTCGATTGATGCGCTTTTTCCGGGAGATGTAGCTTTTGCGGAGGCTTTGACCGGAGGCGTTACGACCATGTGCACGGGATTTGGCAGCGGCGGTGTTGTAGCAGGTACTGCGGTCATCGTGGAAAATAACGGCTCTTTGGTAGTAGACGACATGATCTTGGTTCCTGACGCAGGGATGAAGTGTGCCTTTGGTGAAAACCCAAGGGATTTTGGTCGCAGGGGAAAACAGCCTAATACCAGGGCTTCGGTGGCTTTTATGCTGCGGGAGTGTCTGCAGGACGCCATCGACTACAAAGCAGAGAAAGAAGAAGCGCTGAAAAAGGGTGACCATTTTAAGATTGATCTGGGCATGGAAGCTATGGTTCGGGTTATTGATGGAGAAATTCCAATCAAAGCGCATTGTCACCGGTCTGATGATATCTGCACAGCAATCCGGATTTGCAAGGAATTTGGAGTTCGCGCGACACTGGATCACTGCACCGATGGTCATCTCATTGCTGACCATATTGCAAAATCAGGATATCCTGCCATCGTTGGTCCGTCTTTTGGTTCAAAATCCAAGTACGAGCTGAGAAACAAGTCTTTTGATACGGCAGCAGTTCTCATTGCAGCAGGTGTGAAAGTCGCAATAACGACAGATCACAATGTTACACCGCAGGAGTCCCTTAACTGGCTTGCTGCTATGTGCGTGAGAAACGGACTTTCCGAAGCAGACGCAATTCGTTGTATCACCTGTAATCCGGCTGATATTCTGGGCATTTCTGAGCGGAAAGGTCGTCTGGCAGAAGGCCTTGATGGCGATGTCGTCATTTGGGATCAGCATCCGCTCGACTTGCAGGCGAAACCGAAGCGGGTTTACGTCAGAGGTAAAGAAATGTATCGGGCGTAGATTTTAAATAAAATGTAATGAAGTAAAGACTGTAAAACGGAGCTGTCTCTTTTTGAGCAGCTCCGTTTGGATTGCGGCATGCAAATCACGAAAAGGCAAATAGAAATATTCAAAATATCAACGAAAAGGCAGTTAAGCCGTCTCGTTATTTTTTCTCAGGCTTTGGATATGGGGTCGGGTCGTCAGTGAATCCATAAATATAGTCGACACTGGTCTCAAAAAGATGGGATAAGAGCTCGGCTTGGTCGGAAGTTGGCTTGCGTTTTCCTGATTCCATCTTAGAATAATTGGACTGATCGATACCGGTTTTGAGCTGCACTTGAAGTTGTGTCAGGTCTTTGTTTTTTCTTAATTCTCTGAGTCTGCTCATTGCAGGTCAACCTCCTTTCTAAGAAATATTATGGCAAATTCCCCTACAAAAAATAGGTCAATTTGACCTATTTTTGGAAAAACGCCTTTGCGAGTGGAAAAATATCCCAATTTTGACCAGTTTTCCGAAAAAACGACCACTTTTCCGAAAGTATTTGTAAGTGGCTTGACGATATGCTAGAATTAGGGCGAATTAACCTATTACAATATATATTTTTATGGTATAATTTTCGTAAGAATCATTATGATTAAGGGGAAATTACGATGAAAGTAGGTCGCGTCTATATAATGGTGTAAAATAGAAAAAAATAGTTCCATAACAGGAACCCTTCAGTTAAAATAAATCTTGCAAAACCAATCTTAAATGGAGGTGCTGTTATGGAACAACTTAATTTTACACTATCAAAGGACTTT
>JALEOD010000022.1 GCA_022767345.1 Emergencia sp. | reverse complement strand
AAAATGTCAAGGACTTTTTTAGCATTTTATGCTTTTATTATGTCGCTGCTTGACATTCTGCCGGCAGGTATCTTTCCTGCACCGTTCATTTTTCATTTCAATGAACAGCTTGAATAGATTACCATTTTATGAGAGCTTTGTCAATAGGAAAATCAAAATTTCTTAAGCATTTGTAAAATTTTTTTACAAATACCTCTATTTTACCGGCAGTTTCCCATAGCCATGGTCTAAGATAACGTCTCCAACTTCATAAGAAAAAGCCTTTTTAAACAGCGGTCCGTCCACGACCAGTGTGTGGTATTCCCCATTTTCGCCGCAGACATCTACACCTTCGTTTTCAAGGCGCGCAAGTAAATCCGCCGACAGAGCTTCACCCAAATAGGATGTGTCCATGTATTTGGTATTGACTGTTGTAATCCGAGCCGTAAATCCTGCCGCAAGAAACTCCTCCACCGCTTTCTTCCTGTCCATCTGCCAGAGGGGAAAACAGCCTGAAAGGCCTACCGCTTCACATCTGGCTTTATCCCATTCCAAATGCGCCTCTAAATCGATATCGCCAAAGACACAGTATTCCGCTCCCAGCTCTTTAAAATGCCGCAGTCCCTCTTCAAACTTTTCCTCGTAGTCAGAGCCATCAGTTTTCACCAGATAAATCGGAATTCCCAGCGCTTCTGAAAGTCTGCCGAGGACCTCCTCCGGCACACCGTGAAACCACGCCTTTTCCGCGCTTATATTGTATGTAGTCAAAAGCCCGACAGGCTCCATCCCTGCTTTAATTGCTTTATAAAGGGCAAGGCTGCTGTCCTTACCCGTGCTAAACGAAGCTGCAAATTTTTTCTTTTCACTCATACCGCTTTCCCCTTACAGTTCATTAATATATGCTGCAGCAGCCAGTGCCGCAACTGCTCCATCTGCCGTTGCCGTCGCAATCTGACGCACAGCCTTTGTTCTGCAGTCGCCGCACACGAATACCCCCGGCGTTCCTGTTTTGCAGTCTTCACCTGAAATGATGTATCCTCTTGCGTCCAATGCTGCAACCTCTGCAAAAGCCTTATTGTCCGGCATTTGTCCAATTGCTACAAAGACACCTGACACAGGCAGCACCTTTTCTTCCTCCGTCTTTACATTACGGATTTTCAGACCGCTGACCATCATATCACCCTGAATTTCTTCAGGAACGCAATCGAGACAAAACTCCACGTTGTCTTTCGCCAGCAAACGCTTCACCTGCGCCTGTTCACCGCGGAAAGTATCTCGCCTATGCACCAGATATACTTCCTCTGCCAAGCCGGAAAGCACTTCTGCGTCTTCCAGCGCCGTATTTCCGCCGCCGATGACCGCCACTTTTTTTCCTCTGAAAAAGGCGCCGTCGCAGGTCGCGCAGTAAGAAACGCCGCTTCCCACAAACTTTTCCTCTTCACTAAGTCCCAAAGGGCGATTTTTTGCACCGGCAGCAATGATGACCGCCTTGGCTTCGTACTTGTTTGTACCGGTCACTACAACCTTTGCCTGCCCATCGTCTTCTACAGAAAGTACTTCCTCATAGACGATTTCCGCTCCCTGGGAAGTCGCCTGTTCATAGAAACTGGATGCCAGCTCAAAGCCGGAAATTTTCTTGATTCCCGGATAGTTTTCCACCTCCGGCGTATTCAAAATCTGTCCGCCAAACCCCCTGGCATCGATGAGCAGCGTCTTTTTTCCTGCCCGTTGCCCGTAAATAGCAGCAGTCAGTCCTGCAGGACCTGCGCCAACAATTATAATATCATACATCATTTTACTCTCCCTTCTTTAAATACTCTCATCATTTCTCTGGTCAGGCTGATTCCATCGTCCTTTACGTCCATTTCATCACGGCTGACCCATTCAGCCACGGAAAGTTCCTCCGCGTCCATGGTAATTTTGTCGCTGCCGTCCACATGGCAGAAAAAGCCCAAAAGCAGGTTGCAGTCTGTACCCCACGGCTGACTCTTATAATAGGTAATATCTTTCACTTTGATACCTGCTTCTTCCATCACTTCTCTGGCAACGGTTTCTTCTGCCGTCTCGCCGATTTCCGTAAAGCCTGCAATCAAAGCGTACTTCTTATACGCTCTTCCGTTATATTTAGTCAAAAGAATTTTGTCCCCATTGATAACGCCGACAATGACCGCAGGCGCAATCTTCGGATATACCGTATTTCCGCAGGCGGAGCACCGCATCATGCGCTCTTTATGGTCGGGCGTCAGCTTTTCTCCGCACCTGCCGCAAAACTGGCTGTCCCTGTACCATTGATACAAATGATGAGCCGTAGACGCCGCAAAGGCAAGCTCCTTGTGGGCAAGATTTCGCAAATTCTGCGTCGTTTCCCAAAAAAATCCATCTTTCTCCAAAGCTGCAACCCATTCTGTCTCCCAATCCAAAAGCAGAAAATAGCCGTCCTCTTCAATCCTAAAAAGGTACTGCAGCGCATTTTTATCGAAATCCGCTCCTTGCGGCACAATCAATCTGCCGTCCGCCCCGGTTCTGACGAGAATCTGATTCCCGTCAAAAACAAATACAAAATCCCCTTCCTTTATCTCTCTATGTGCAAACTCGTTATACAACTTGCGTTCTCCTAATTCCTGAATCATTTGTCACACCTCTGACTAAAATAGTATTTGCTCTGAGAACTATTTTATCACAAAATTCAAGAAAGCGAGGGAAAACTTTGAAAAATAATTTCATATCCGTCTGCATAGTCGCCAATGAGGAAAAATTGTTCTCGCCTGCCCTCCGGTATCTGGGGGATTTTCTCATTCTTTTTCTCCGTATAGTTCCAATCGGAAACGACCCGATAAACCCGGTAATCGTATAAATCGTAATAGTCCAGTTCTTTCTGTATTTCTTCTGCCCAATGAGATGTTCTGATTTCTCTATCCGAGATTTCTTCTATGGATATTACGTCTGCAAACTCAGTAAACACCCCATCTTCTGCGTTTTCCTCTGTTATTACGTTGCAGTAATACTCCAAAATCTTTTCCTGAGGGATTTGTTTTATCTCAGTCGACAGCTGCACCGCCCTATCCCCAAAGTCGAAATACTTTTTCCCCTGATAAGTGTAGTTCGATTCTTTGATGTAATTTTCCACCATTCTGTAAAGGTCATAGAAATAGCTCTGCAAATAATAATAGGAAGTCTGATTCTTTTCATCTTCATAACCGTCACTGTAAAAAGTTCCCAGTCCTTCAATTTCCACATACCCGTCTTTTAGCAGGGTCTGCTTTTTCCCGACAGCTTCACCTCGTTCTAAATCCCTGAGAAGGGCTTTGAGATGGCTTTCCATGGTTTCATCAAGGGTATCCAAAGTTGCTATCGTTCCGTCCCGCTGCTGCAGCCGAATCGTTCCTACAGAAAACTCTCCCGCTGCAAAATCCGTCGGTTGCTTTCCCTGCCAGAAAAAATATCCTGCCAAAATAAGCAGCGCTGCTATAACTCCCACAACTGCACACCATTTCAGAAGTTTCTTTCGCTCCTGTTTCAGGTAGCCTCTCGCACCTGTTACGACCAGCTCCCCTGCCTCTTCATGAGTCAAGTGTTCCTGTTCCGCCAGCTGCTTTTTTTCTCCTGCAAAAAACTCGCCTGTAGAAATGTCCAGAGCCTCGCACAGAGGCAGCAGCAGGGACACATCGGGAAAACTTTTTCCCGTTTCCCTTAATTAAAGATATTGTTGGGTAAAAAAGAAAGGTCAGTCGATTTTGCCGATGAAGCGGTAGTAGATTTCTACTTCCTGCTCACGGCTTCCGTTCTCGCCCTTGACAGCTTCGTGGACGGTTATTTTTTCAATTAGAGTGTTCAGAAGTTCGGCGGTCAGCTCCACAGGGTTGACATACTGTTTCATTAGGGCAATCCACTTTTCAGCATCCGCTGCGGTCTGTACGGCGGCTTCCATCATTTCGTGAAGCTGTCTTATTTTTGTTTCAAGCTCCTTTTGCTCGTTCTGGTACTTCTCGGACAGCATATTGAAATTATACTCGGTTATG
>JALEOD010000016.1 GCA_022767345.1 Emergencia sp. | reverse complement strand
ATGATACCTGAGCAGCCGTGCCGAAAATACAGGTATCTGATTAACTTTGCTCAGGCTATCAGGATTTGTATTGAGTATTTCCGAATTCACAACAGCAGTCCGCCTTTTGATTTACAAGCTCTTCTCTCACGGTTCATCCTTCCAGAAAGAAAAGGAAGGACCTATATCCGCAAAGTATATCCGCAGGGAGCAAAAGCTTTCAACTACAGATTAACATAAATGAAAAATGGGCACAAGACATTTATCGCCTATGATGGTAAGCATAGGTGCTCTTTTGATGCTTCAAAACATACAAAAACGGACATACCACTTCTCAATGATATATCCGTTTTGATTGTGTCTGAAGCCTCTTTCACAATGTCAGCTTAACTTAATGACATTGCGGAATTCCGGCCTTCTTTTCTTTATCTTTTGCCTGTTGTACATTACTCAAATCTGCTGACAAACAGTTTCTCTCGTTTCAGTATGCGGTCAATTTGCCTGTCCATAAACTTCTGATATTTTTCCAGTCTCACCTTCGGCCAGTTGTACTTCTCGTGAGGAGTAAACGCAAAGCCGGAAAGGTTTTTCAGGTCACTTCGAATTTCATCTGTCAGCATATCGTTAGCGTTGATATTGAATTCCCCCATAAGACGCGGATAAATATCTATCAGACAATCCATATTCTGTCTCATAAAACGATCATCGTCCATATGAAACAGCATAGATCGATTATGATCGAACACTGGAGCCATCCCTATAGGTTTTAAAGTGTCGTTGTCCACCAGAAGTCCAAAATTCCCCAAATGGCGGTCAATATTGAGAATCAGTGCATCCAGCACCATCATTCGCCTGAAATGATTACCATGACCACATTTTTCCATCACGGACAGCGCCTCTTGGACAGAAACCGACTGGGGATTTTCCACATGATATGTCATCTGAGAAAATCCTACTTCCTCGCTGGTGAAAATCCCGCACTTATTGGCAAGGTGTCCGTGGTGACTTACTAAATCATATTTAACAGAGTCGGTGCAGAAAACCTCTGCAAGCTGCGAAGCATAATACTCGGCGAAAACCTCCTGCCCGTGAGTCTCGCTGCCCCGTTTCAGAAGAAAAAGTTGGTCATTCTCACGAATCCAGCATTTCGCATAGTTACCGTCTACGGAAAGTTCCGGCGTCGTTGTGCTGAGACTGCCGGAACCGCCTTCAAAAGCAATTCGTGCGATATTTTCGTCAAAATCATTGCGGTAAAGAGAAACCTGCTTCCATACCAGAGGCTCTTCTTCATTTCTTACCCAGAAGGTATCATTCAAAGACGCACCCCGGCTGACTTTAATAAAGCCGTCGATATCTTCTGCTCCCAGCTGTTTCAGAATGCCCCGGATATATTTGCGATGCTTAGGGGCTTTACGGCGTTCAATAAACCGAATTATACTGCCATCATATGCAGCAGGAAGCCCGTCCGGCTCCAGAATTTTTACATTCTTCGCCTTGGTTGTACCATATTCAGTTTTAAAAGTAGAAAACGTCAGAATAGGACGTTCTTTATTCATAAGCGTGTAATTCATGGGCACCTTCTCTGGGGAATAAAGTTTATTTAAAATTGTATTTTTAGTATATCATATTTTTAATGATAATTCATCACTCATCCGCATTTTTCTTCATAATACGTTGATAGCTAATCCTTTGCCGTATCCTCGCGCAAAGAAATTTCAGGTTAAACTTTTTACTGATTTTATAATTCCACGCCCCTTTTTCACAATAACTTCTTTTTCTCCGAAAGTTTTTCATATATAATAATAGTATACAAATTTTATACAAAAGGAGGTTTGATTCATGCATACACCGGACATGATTACTGATTTAGCTGTCATGCTGCTCACTGCCGGTCTTATCACAATTTTATTTAAAAAAATCAAACAGCCTTTGATTTTGGGTTATATCCTGGCGGGTTTTCTCATCAGCCCGTATTTTCCTTTATTTTTCAATGTAGAAGATATGGATTCCATCAGTTTGTGGAGCGAAATTGGTGTCATTATTCTAATGTTTCATATCGGTCTTGAATTTAATCTGCATAAACTTGCAAAATTGGGCGGTACAGCAGTCATTTCTGCCATTGTAAAAATGGGCGGTGTCATGCTGACAGGATATCTGGTCGGTATTTTGATGGGATTTTCAGATATCAGCAGTCTGTTTCTGGGATGCATGCTTTCCATCAGTTCTACCGCAGTCATTCAGAAAAGCTTTGAAGAGCTGGAAATCAAAGGACAAAAATACTCTCAGCTGGTCATGGGAACGCTGGTAATAGAAGATATCGTAGGCATTTTTATGATGGTCGTACTGTCAACCATTTCTGTCAGCCAGAGTGTAGCAGGCAAAGAACTGATTATCAGTCTGGCACTGATGATTTGCTATCTGGTTGTCTGGCTGCTTCTTGGCATTTACTTGCTTCCAACCTTCTTGAACAAAGTCATCAAGGTGATGAATGACGAAATGCTTCTCATCTTGTCACTGGGGCTTTGCTTTGGTATGGTTATGATTGCCAACTTTCTGGGCTTCTCTTCAGAACTGGGTGCTTTCCTCGCCGGCTCACTTCTCGCGGGAACCATTCACGTCGAGAGAATAGAGCATCTGACCGGCGGCGTTAAGGATATGTTCGTGTCCTTTTTCTTTCTGTCCGTCGGTATGAAGGTTGATCCCCAGGCAATTGTACGTTACGCCCCAATCATTGCTGTTATTACCCTCGTTGCCGTCATCGCAAAATTAATCTTTGCAACAGTCGGTATGCTTTTGTCCGGACAGACTTTAAATACCGCAGTAAAAAGCGGATTCAGTCTGGCGCCAATCGGCGAGTTTTCTTTCATCATTGCGGCACTGGGTGTCAGCCTTGGCGTAATGGAAGAGAATCTCTATCCTATCATCGTATCAGCAGCAGTGATTACGACTTTCTTAACGCCATTTTTAATTAAAAACTCCGGTAAAGTGACTGGACTTCTGCAGAGAAGGCTGCCGGAAAAGCTTCTGCAGAAGCTGAACCAATATACTTCCAGCGATCAAACCGACGACGACAAGGACACTGACTGGAACGAATATATCCGAAAATTCGTTTCACGAACAGCCCTTTACAGCGTAATTATGCTGGTAGCTGTAATGATTGGCATCAAAGGAATTTATCCGTTTTTAGCAGGCCCACTGAGTCCACTTTCGGCAAGCATTGCCACCTGCGCCGTAATTTTCTTCGTTATCGCGATTTTCGTAAGACCGATGCAGAATCCCGGCAATGCGCTTTTCACCTCTCTATGGCTCAAAAAAAGGGCAAATAGACTGCCGCTTATCGTGCTGTCAGCTGTTCGCGTGATATTGACCGCATCCATTGCCATGATTCCTATCAGCGTACTGTTCGAAATCAATCCGGCATACCTGTTTATCTTTGTTATCATCGCAGTACTCATTGCCGGAAAGAGCAGTTTTCTTTCAACGGCTTACCTCAGACTGGAAACTCAATTTTTACGTAATTTGAACGAACGACTGATTGAGGCAGAAGAAGAAAAAGGGCTGCGCCAATCCTGGCTGGATACAGAGCTTCACATCATTTCCCTGATTGCACCCGACGATGCTGACTTTCTCGGCAAACGTCTTGCTGACCTGCAATGGGGAAAAATCTACAATGTATATGTTGTAAAAATCCGCCACCATGGCAGGCACATTATCCTGCCTGAACCGAAAGCTACCATTACCGCAGGCGATAAAGTCTTTGTCGTCGGCGATTTAAAGTCCATCGAGAACTTTTATCGTCTTGTGCGCATGAAGCCATCCAGACCGCCAAGAACGCTGAAACAGTTCATGGAGACCGATTATCCTGACGCGAACAATGCGCTGTCAGTTTGTGCCATCAAAGTGACCGGCAATGAATCTTATGCGGGCAAAACTCTTAAAAACGGCAATATTCGCGAAAGATTCCATTGCATGGTACTGGGCGTGCAGCAAAACGGCTATCCGATTATTATGCCCGATATCAATACCCTCATCACGAAAGACGATATTATCTGGGTTATGGGTTCCAACCACAATGTGGGCGTTATCGTCGCCGAATCCGTTGAAACGCCTGATACGGCTGAGACAATTTAAACGCAGTCAATGCAGTCTCGCAGCATAAAAAGAACTCCCGGAAATGTGTAATTTACATTACCGGGAGCGGTTTTTTATCTAAATTAATTTTTAATCAGTCTATTTATCCAATTCTCTTGCAATCCAAGCCAGACCGCTTCCAGTCAGCGTGTAGAAATACATATTTTCCATGATTGCCATAACGAATTCCTCAGCAGAATTATACTGATAGGCGCCTTCCTCTATTACATCTGCAAGCATTGCTTCTACGTCATCCTCCATTAACTGCTGAAAAAAGTTCTCAGTTTCCGGATTTGCGCTGCAAAGCAGCTTCAGATACTTTCTTGCCTGTACATAGTTATCCAGCCTGTGATAGAGCAAAATCAAAGGGAGCAGCAGCATCGTATCCTGAAAACCGTCATATCTTTTATAAAGGCGCATGGCTGAAAGTTCATCCTCATAAAGTGCATACAGATGCATCATCTTATACCGAATCCCCATGTTATCAGTTTCACAGAGTTTCAGCATATCCTCACATTCAGCAATTGCTTTTCGCATCTTTCCCTGACTAATCAAATGTTCAATATACCCATACCGCACCCGCATATACGGTCTGGTTTCTAAAATCATCCAGAAATCGCCGAAGCATTCCTCATTCCAAAATCCTGCTTCCGTCAACTGTTTTTTCCCTTTTTTTAGGATATTTTGATACTTTTTCTGCAAGGTATCATCATCTTTGGAAGTGAGTTCCGCAATCATGACTTCCGCATCCAAATTGCCCTTATCCGCAGTCAGCGCACGCTTTGCATAAGCAAGGGCATCTTCCGGTGTATCAGCCTCCATCGCAAGCTGCAGATAGTCATCAGAAGTGTTCGGCGCGCACTCGCCGTCAAATGACGCTTCCAGTAAATCCTGATTGTAACTCTCCATAAACTGATTCAGATGTTTCTCCACATCTTCCTCATTCTTCAGTACAATATGCTCCGATTTCAAATATTCGTGAAATGCTTTAAAAAAACTTTCTGTTTCTCTTGGCATAGAACTCAGCCTTTCCTGTTTATCTCGTTCGACATTTATTTGACTTTATTGTAACATAAATCAGGCGTAATGCCTAGACAGTAAAAAAGGTTGCTTTATTTATATTCCATATCAAGAGTTTACTACAGAGTAAGAGCTTATGTTGAAATCGACGACGTAAGATACTTCTCTGACTACTCCACAGCAGGCAACAGAATCTGGAAATAGTCTTTTTAAACAAAATTGAATCCAAAAACGAAAAGACCAGCCGTGCATCCATACGGCTGGTTTTCTTTTTTCATATGGTAGTATATAAATGGTCTAAGCCATTATGCCACAATAGGCAGCGTGTGTTCAGAATTCACCTGTTTGGAGGCTACTTCAGAGAATACTTTACACTTCGTGTAGAGCCTTGTTTCAGGATGATATTTTTTGCAAGCATACCATTGAGAATACGGATGGTTTTTCCCTTTTCTAGCCCTGTTTTTGAACTGATTTCTGCACGAGACATAGCGTTATGCTGTCGCAGCAGATTCAAAATTTCTTTTTCAAATCCAGTCAAACTTTCCGCAGATTTCAACAGTGGAAGAACGACCTGAATAGAATTTTCAAAAATACGGTAAGACGGTTTTTCAATAGAATCTGCGTAGGCATGATTGATTCGCAAAATTCCTGTGCCAAATTTCTCAATATATTTCAGTCTGAAGAATACATTGCCTAGGATAGGATTTCTTAATATTGAAACCTGTCCATGGAGGTATTCTTCCTGACTTATGCCAGGTGACAGTCCTCCCGGGGAACTGATTTCAATTCGGTCCTGAAACATACTGACCCGGATAGAAGCCTTCACATCCCAGGTTCTATGAACTAGTGCATTTGCAATGGCTTCACGAAATGCCTTTTCAGGAATTTTGTCAACCAGCTTTCGTTCTGTACTTTCGATTCTTTCGTACTGGTAATATTTTCGAAACATATCTGCACTTTTGTTCAGCTGACTTAGAATTGAAATCCCTTCAAAAGACTCTCTCTCCATAATTTCATCAATTGTATCTCCAAAACGAATAATGTCAATTCCCTTAAACTCATTCCGGTCCGCAAGAAGTGCAGCCGCATGGTTGTAACCATCTTTATCAGAGTAAAGCTCTAGTGTCTTCATGACATCCTGATTCAGTTCTTTAATTCCCATAGTCTGTATAAACTCTTTTTCTAATATAGAAAATGTCAGATCTTGTTTTTCCGAAGGCAACTCTTCGAAGGTCTGATTGGAACCTTCAAGAATCAGTCTCATATATGAAAGTCTGTCCACTTCCACTGTGGAGGTGTCATGACGAGTATAGGCTTTGCCTTTGTACAGATATGGCTTGTACACACCTTCATAAACCGTCAGGCGAATTGTAGAGTCTTCCTGAATCTCCAGTGTGTAGTCTGGTGCTGGTTTGATACTGTCATTAATCCTATTTTCTAAATTCAAGCATACAGTCTGAGGATCTGATACACCCACTACATCTCCGGCATCGGTAATTCCAAAAATAATCGAACCGTTTCCATAATTTGCAAAGGCACTGATGGTCTTCAGGTAACTGTTTGTGTCTATATTCTCCTTGAATTCCAGATTCTTTTTCTCCTTCATCATTGGCGACTCCTCCTTTTTTAATATATTATACATCAAAGTAAAAATTATACAACAAATATCATTTCGTTCTAAT
>JALEOD010000008.1 GCA_022767345.1 Emergencia sp. | reverse complement strand
GCGCATTCTACGCAGCTGCAGCGGTAAAAATACAGCGCAGCTGCCGAAGCATGGAGGATGACGTGAATATACAGAAAAATCAGATTTTTACAGTGAAAATTACAGATATGGGAACTGACGGAGAGGGCATCGGACATCTGGAGGATTCCGATGCCCTTTCAGGCAATGGTTATACGCTGTTTGTCAAGGACGCGGTTCTGGGCGATACGGTGCGTGCAAAAGTCGTAAAACCGAAAAAGGGATATGCCTTTGCGCGTCTGGAAGAAGTGCTGGAACCGTCGCCCGACCGCGTGGAGCCGGTCTGTGCGTATGCGAGACAGTGTGGCGGCTGTCAGCTGCAGGCGGTTTCCTATGAAAAGCAGCTCGCCTTTAAGGACCGCAAGGTCAAAAACAACCTGATCCGGATCGGCGGCTTTGCCCCGGATTTTGTAGAGGAAATTATGGAAGCGCCGGTCGGGATGGAGCATCCGTTCCATTATCGCAACAAGGCGCAGTTTCCGGTCGGAATGGACAAAAATGGTCGTTTGATTGCGGGCTTTTATGCCGGACGGACACACACGATTATTGAAAACAGGGATTGTGCGCTTGGCGTTGCGGAAAACAAAATCGTTTTGGATATTGTGCTGGATTTTTGTACGGAAAAGAAAATTCCAGCATACGATGAAACGACAGGAAAGGGATTGCTGCGCCATGTCCTGATCCGTAAAGGCTTTTCAACAGGACAGATTATGGTCTGTCTGATTCTCAACGGCAGTTCGTTTGCGGCGGAGCAGGAGCTTGCGGACAGGCTGTTTGAAAAGGTGCCCGGAATGACCAGCTTTTCGGTCAATTCCAATACAGAGCGGACTAATGTGATTATGGGCAGTAAAACCCGGACGATCCGCGGGAAAGACCGCATTGAGGACACGATCGGCGGGCTTGTTTTCACAATTTCGCCCCAGTCCTTTTATCAGGTCAATCCGGTTCAGACGGAAAATATTTACAGTCAGGCGCTTTCTTATGCAGGACTGACCGGAAATGAGACAGTCTGGGATCTTTACTGTGGAATCGGCACGATTTCCCTGTTCCTGGCGCGCCAGGCGAAACAGGTCTACGGCGTGGAAATCGTCCCGCAGGCAATCGATGATGCGCGCCAGAATGCAGTGCGCAACGGCATCGACAATGCGAAATTTTATGTCGGAAAAGCGGAGGAGGTGCTGCCGCACTTATATGAAACAGAAGGAATTTTTGCGGACGTTATCGTTGTTGATCCTCCACGCAAGGGCTGTGACGAAGAGTGCCTCAATACCATTTTAAAAATGCGCCCGAAGCGCCTGGTTTACGTCAGCTGCGATTCCGCGACGCTCGCCCGCGACTTAAAATATCTCTGCAGCCAGGGCTATGAGTTAAAATGCGGCAGGGCGTTTGACAACTTCCCGATGGGGGGACATGTGGAGACGGTTGTCCTTTTGTCCCAACAAAAGCCAGACGACACCATAGAGATCGACCTGGATTTGGATGAGCTGGACGCTACTGCCGCTGAGACCAAGGCAACCTACGAGGAAATCAAAGCTTATGTTTGGGAGAAGTACCATTTGAAGGTGTCCAACCTGTATGTCTCTCAGATTAAGCGCAAATGTGGATTAGAGGTTGGTCAGAATTATAACCTGTCCAAATCCGAGAACCCGAAAGTGCCAAAGTGTCCGCCAGAAAAGGAAATGGCGATAATGGACGCACTGAAACATTTTCAAATGATCTGATACTGAAAACACGGATGATTTGCCGTCAGGCGATCATCCGTGTTTTGCATTATTCAGACTCCTATACATCCTTGAGCAGATATGCGTTCAGCCTGTTTTTTTCATCGATGTAGGATTGATAGATATTTTTGACTCCGGCTTCTTTGGCCATGGAAATAATCAGATTTTTATCTACTGGGGATGTTCTCAATCCAATAATGACTCCAGCCGGAACACACTCTATCATTGCGGGGAGATTCATTTTGCAATTAGCAAGCATCCGCCATTCTTCATCATATTTGTGGCATTCCTTTTTAATCAAGCTATTTCGTTCGACTTCCCACGGAAGCGGTTTTAATTCCTTTTGCATGAAGTCTGGCAAAGGCACTCCTAATTGCTGCACCATATCTTGCCCCATAACAAACTTTGCAAAATTAGTTGCATCATGTGGAGAGTTAGAATAATATACTGGATAAATCCGTGTTCCATATTTATAAACGCCACAATTTGCGCACTTGTCCAATTTGCCACAATGTGAACTATCCGCATCACTAAGGTCATACATAAGACAAAAACCCTTGTGCATATCGGCGTATTTTAACCACAGAGTTTCATTAAACCCATTTTCAGAAAAGCAGATGGACAGAATCTCGTCTTGTATTTTTGAGCGCAAAGTTAGTACATAGGACAAAAATTGGTTTGTAATTCCATTTGCAAATAATTGTTTTAATCCTTCGACATTCGTAACTTGCTGAATAAATTCTTGCGGGATGCCGGGTTGATTTTGAAAGGTTTCTTTCATCCCGTTCGCTAACGCTGCTAATGCCTCAGGGGAGCTATAGTTACTAACAAATTCTTGACGGACCTTCTCCACATCAATATGTAAAAAGGTGTCAAACGGATCATCATAACTGCTGGCTTTAGAGAAGAATAGTTT
>JALEOD010000058.1 GCA_022767345.1 Emergencia sp. | reverse complement strand
TTACAGGAGATTGCTGGCCTGTAAAGAAACAAATATTTATGATGTGTAAGAACAGGACAGGAAGCCATGTCGCCCAGCCAGTACAGGGCGAAGGGTCAGGAGACGCATCAATTCTATACAAATGGTCTGGCAAACCATTTGGAGAATCGTTGAAAAGTTATAAGAGAAAGCAAGGCTGCGGGTACAGGCGAATTGATTTCGTCTGCGCCCTGCAGCCTTTTGTATGATGAGGACAACTATTTGGTAATTTCTTTCGTCTCTTCAGCAAGCCAGTTTTTAACTTCCTCAGAAAGCAGCGGTGCCAGTTTCTGATATACCTCTTTATGATAAGCGTTGACCCAGGCCAGTTCTTCATCGGTGAGAAGTTCCGGCAGGATAGCCGCTCTGTCCAGAGGGCAGATGGTGATACACGTAAAGCTGCGGCTGCCGTTCGGATTTTCCACACAGAGCAGTTCGCTTTCGATACGCACGCCGTGGCTGCCTTCGATATAGATGCCCGGCTCATTGCTGGTAATCATGCCCGGCAGGATTGTATTGTCTGTTGGTCCAATCATGCGAGGACCTTCGTGAACGCTGAGAATGTGTCCTACACCGTGACCGGTATCGTACTGGTAGCAAGGGCCTGCCGCCTTTACCTTTTCGCGGGGCAGAGCATCAAGCTCACGACCGGTTGTCTCAGCGGTAAACTGGGCGTGCTCCAGCGCCAGATAGGCCTGCAGCACCATGGTGTAATGTTCCTGCATTTCCCGGGTCAGCGTACCTAAAGAAATGGTTCTGGTAATATCCGTGGTACCGCCGTCGATGTACTGTCCGCCGGAGTCAACCAGCAGCAGACCTTCAGCCTTCAGGTAACAAGGATGACCTAGTTTTGTGTCGTAGTGAATGCTGGCAGCATTGGCGCCATAGCCTGCCATGGTTTCAAAGCTCAGCTCGATGAGACCTTTCTGGTCGAATCGGCACTGCTTCAGATATTCACTGGCGGAGACCTCGGTAATTTCCATTTTGCCGGCATTTTTCTTCAGCCAGTAGATGAAGTTTGCCATGGCAGCACCGTCCTGTATGTGGGCGAATCTGGTCGCCGCAATTTCGGACGGGTTCTTGATGGCTTTCATCAGCTCAATAGGACCTGCGCCGCTAACGACCTCTACTGCCTCTGGAATGGACTGCATCAGAGAGTAGCTGCAAAGACGCTTGTTCAGGAGGCATTTGCCGCCGGAAAGGGTCTTTAAATCCTCGAATATCTGCAGGTAAGGAAGCACCGTGACATCGGAAGGAACAAGGGTCTGGTCAAAGGTTTCGGCCAGAATATAGAGACGGGCATCCTTTGGCGTAAGCAGGGCAAAGGCGAAGAATACCGGGGTATCCGCAACATCATCACCCCGCAGGTTGAAAAGCCATGCGATATCCTCAAGGCTGGTAATCAGGTGGTAATCCACGCCGTCGTCTGCCAAAGATTTCTGCACGCGAGCCAGCTTGGAAGCGGCGGTCTCGCCGGTAACGGAGTCAGGCAGGGCATAGATTTCAGACGCCTTAATAGCAGGGCGATCCTCCCAGATTTCGTCCACCAAATCCACATCATAAACAACTTCGCAGCTGGCAGCGTATTTTTCTCCATTGCTGTAGCTGACGATACGGCCGTCAAAACCCAGTCGGAAGCCGTCTCCTGCAATGGTCGGCAGGTAGTCTTCGATTTCCGGTACGCCCGGCTGCTGGCATTTCATCATGGAAATACCGGTGCCTTCAAGCTGCTTTGCCGCCTGAATGAAGTAGCGGCTGTCCGTCCACAGTCTGGCATCGTCTTCTGTAACCAGCAGTGTGCCGTTGGAGCCGGTGAAATTGGACAGGTACTGCCTGCATTTAAAATAATCGTTAACGTATTCGGAGCCGTGAAAGTCGGTGGTCGGCACCAGATAGCCGTCCAGGTTGTGCTCTTTCATTACGGCGCGAAGACGAGTAATTTCTTGTTTCATATGGATACTTTCCTCCTATTTCAGACTATTTTAGGTCATTTTTAGACCACTTTGGTCTATTTCAGATTTTCAGGATTCAGTGATTCAAGTTCAGGAAGCACGAAGAGTCCGTCTTTCCGAACCAGAACGTCGTCAAACCACATTTCGCCGCCGCCGTATTCCGGACGCTGAATCAGTGTTAAATCCCAGTGTACAGCGGAGTGGTTGCCGTTAAAGGCGTCTTTGTAAGCGTCTCCCGGAGTCAGGTGGAAGCTGCCGCAGATTTTCTCATCAAAGAGAGTATCTTTCATCGGATGAAGTACATATGGATGTACGCCGATGGCGAATTCGCCGAAGTAGCGGGAACCTTCATCGGTATCCAGCAGTTCATTAATTCTTTCAGTATCGTTAGAGGTTGCGTTGATAATTTTTCCGTCTTTGATTTCAAAGCGGATATTTTCGTAGGTAAAGCCCTGTTCCTGAGAAGGGGTGTTGTAAGTGATGATGCCGTTGACAGAGTCTTTTACGGGAGCGGTGTAGACTTCGCCGTCAGGAATATTGCAATTTCCTGCGCACTTGATGACCGGAATATTCTTGATGGAGAAAGTCAGGTCGGTGCCAGGGCTTACGATATGCACCTTGTCGGTCTTTTCCATCAGGGCAACCAGCGGATCCATAGCTTTGCTCATCTTTGCGTAGTCCACGGTGCAGACGTCATAGTAGAATTTGGTAAAAGCTTCCGTGCTCATGGAGGCGAGCTGTGCCATTGCCGCGTTTGGATATTTTAGCACCACCCATTTCTTGCCGTCGATAAGAACCTTTCTTGCAGGGCGGTTTTCTCGGAAGTACATATTCAGCTGTTCGGCAGGGACATCTGCCATCTCGGATACATTATTAAATGCTCTTACGCCGATATAAGCATCGATTTCGCGAGCCTGATAAACCAGATAGTCGGTCTGATACTTGAGCATATCCTCGTCACAGCCCATGCACTGTGCGGCGATGATTTGTGATTCTCTGATATTAACAAAAGGTTTTCCGCCAGCCTTGTAAATGTCGGCAATCAACTGACGAACGAGGGGAATGCATGCTTCGCCTTCATACTCAATGAGGACTTTTTCGCCGGACTGTACGTAAACGGAGTGGTTCACCAGCAGGTTTGAAAGCTTGATGTCGTTAGGGTTCATATAAATACCTCCTTTTTACTTCGTTAGAAAAAAGGAAATGGAGCAGGGCTCCATTTCCTCTTTTAGAATTTTTGGTTCTTAGAAAACAGGATAACTCCTTGTTAAAAACCTCGATTTAGTTCCATGCGAAATCAACGATGAAATAGTCGCCTTCCAGCGGCAGTGTGTGAACTTTCAGATTCTTGTTTGCTGCATACAGCATGCCTGGGTTGTACAGAACTGCGTAAACGGCATCTTCCTGCACCTTAGCGAAAATTTTCTGGTAATGAGCTTCTCTTTCAGCCTCGTCAACGATAGTAGTTGCTTCTTTGAACATATCGTCGATTTCCTTGTTGGAGTAACGTGCGTTGTTAGCCATACCGATATAGTCTGTTGTCAGAGCCATGGAAACCTGCTGTGTGTCGCCTTCCAGACCCATCTGCAGACAAGTGATACCGAAGTCTCCCTGTCTCAGTTTGTCAAGATAAGCGTTGAATTCCAGAATTTCGATGTCAACCTTCAGGCCGACTGCTTCTAACTGGGACTGTACCATCTGAGCCATCAGCTTATACTGTTCAGCAACGTACATTTTGCCAAGGTCAGTGCCTTCCTTTACGCCTGCTTCTTTCAGCAGCGCTTTTGCTTTCTCAACATCGTAAGTGTATTTAATCTGATCGTCGCTGTAACCCATTCTGTCTGGTGCCAGCAGGTTGGAGTTAGCTTCTCCGATGCCTTCCAGCACGCTGTCTACGATTGCCTGACGGTCAACTGCGTAGTTGACAGCCTGACGGAATTTCACGTTGTTGTAAGGTTCTTTTTCGGTGTTCATAGCGATGAAACCGAAAGTAGTCTGGTCTGCTTCTAATACCTGTACATTATCATCAGCATCCAGTGTACTTTTTACGGAAGCGTCGATTTCAGCGAAGTCAACGTCTCCGCTCTGGATAGCCATACCCATAGAAGCAACGTCGCTGATAACTTTAAAGGTGACTTTCTTGATTGCAGGAGCTCCTTCATAGTATTCTTCGTTAGCTTCTAAAGTTGCCTTGTCACCGATATCGTGGCTGACGAATTTGTAAGGACCGCAGCCTACAGGTTCCTGTGCGAATGCATTGTCGTCAACGGAATCATGATACTTCTTATCTGCGATGTAAAGGTCGGCCATACTTGTCAGGAACGGTGCATATACGTGAGTTGTATATACTTTGATGGTGTAATCATCAACGATTTCGTAGTGATCAAAACCTTCTACAACAGCGCCCTGATATTCGGATTTGCTGTAAAGATCAAAAGAGAAAGCAACGTCTTCTGCAGTGAGAGGATCGCCGTTGTGGAATTTGATGTCATTTCTCAGATGGAAAGTGTAGCATTTTCCGTCTTCGCTGACTTCCCAGCTTTCTGCAACCTGTGGTTCCAGTTTGGTTTCGTCATCATAAGCCTTGCTGATGAGCGGGTCGTAGATCTGTGCAGAAATACGTGCTTCTGCTGCAGACATGGTGTCGGTTGGATGCAGAGTTGCGTAGTCAGAATCGATTGCGACCGTCAAATCGGTTTTTGCTTCTCCATCTCCGCCGTCTTTGCCGCCGCAGCTTGCGAACAGACCCATGGTCATAGTCAGAGCCAGTGTGAGCACGAGCCCTTTGATAAGGTTCTTTTTCATAATAATTCTCCTTTCGGTTCTATTTCCATCCGCAGTTTATTCTGCGAACTGAAAAACTCGTTTAGTGTATAAATCAGTCAGATTGATAGCGCCCCTTACATCTTCCTTGGAGATGATAGAACTCTGACTATGCGGGAATCTGTCAACGACGGAGATACCGCAGACACGGACACCCATGCCGCTCATATTAATGCTGCTGGCGTCTGTGCCGCCTCTGTCCATCACGTCACGCTGATATTTGATATCGTTTTCTTCACAGCACGCAATCATGGAGTCTACCAGATATTCATCCAGCATAGCGGATGGATTGCCTACGCTGATGCCGATACCTTCGCCCACTGCGTTTGCGCCGGTCAGGTCGGTCGGATAGAAATGGTCCGGTGTCACATCGACGGAAATGCCGATATCCGGCTTGATTCTTTCTGCGGAAACCACAGCGCCGCGGCAGCCCACTTCTTCCTGCACGGTGAAAACATAGTAAACATCGTTAGGTCCGGTGCCGTCATTTTTCTTCATCGCCTCGATGAGAATGTAGCAGCCGACTCTGTTGTCAAAGGATTTGGAAACGATACGCTCATTCTTCAGTTCGTAGTATTTGCCGATGAAGCCGCAGTAGTCGCCGACCTTGACGTATTTTTCTGTTTCTTCTTTAGTTGTGCAGCCGATGTCTATGTACAGTTTGTCTAAATCATTTTTAGCGTCCCAGATCATGCCTTCACAGCCGACTACGCCGACGGTGCCGTTCTGGAAGACAACTTTGTCGTTGAAAAGGGCGCCTGCCCAGACAAAACCCACATTGCATACTTTGATGCGGCCATCGCCTTCGATTTTTTTAACCTGCAGACCGATTTCGTCCATATGGGCTGCCAGCATGATTTTTTTCTTGTCAGGATGGTCAGCGCCGTATTTGACAGCGATGAGGTTGCCCACAGCGTCTGTGAACATTTCATCGCAATGGCCCTCGATTTCACGTTTGATAATTGCGCGGATATTCTTTTCACGACCTGCAACGCCCCAGGCCTGGGTCAGTTCTTTTAACAGTTCCATTATTTTTCAGCTCCTTTCGCAAGTAAGCTTGCCTTTTCCACCCAGCGGGTCTGATTCATCAGCGGGTGGTGCAGCTTAATGGCGTCTTTCGGACATTCCATGACGCAGCAGCCGCAGTACCAGCACTCGTCGGCATAAGCAACTTCAGGGTGCGCGCCTTTTTCTGCTGCCGGGATTAAAACGTCCATCTGGCATGCTTCCATGCAGCGGCCGCAGCCGATACACTTTTCTGTGTCAAAGGTGAGAGGCACAGCAGGAGGGGTTTTTCTAATGGAAAATTCTTTGATTGGTTTCATTAGCAGCAGCCTCCTTTCTTTTCCTCGATATAATCCTGATTGTATTTTTCGTAGTTTTCTTTGATATTGCCGGCGTAATCAAGAGGCACTTCTCTGCGAACTACTTTCTCGCCGTCCTGACTGATTAAGATAAACGGTGCTTTTTCTTTGCCGTCATCATCGGAGCGGAAGAATTCCAGCTTTTCGCAGGACTGATGTCTTGCCAGGCAAGCCTGCAGAATCATCTGAGATACGGTGAGAATATCGAATACTTCCAGCAGTCTCATGAGTTCATGAGGGTTTGCAGCGTAAGCCTTTGGAACGAATTCCTTTTCGTATCTTGCAAGAAGTTCTACGCCGGATTCGAGGAGTTCATCACGCTTGATTTCACCGCAGTAATTCTGCATTGCTTTTGCGGTAGCCTCGTTGAGTTCTTTCCAGCTGATGCCTGTTTCCGGATCTGCGTAAAGGGGAGCGTAAACTCTTTCTATTTCCGCGTCGATTTGAGGCTGGTAAGGGGATACCTGTTCTTTTCCCTCTGCAAAGGCTGCAGCCTTTCTGCCTGCATAGCTTCCTGTAGAAGCTGCGTGACCGAAGCAGTTGGAGGAATACAAACTGTCGCCTGCAACGAAAAGTCCTTCAATGTTAGTCATCAGGTTCCAGTCATTCATGAATCCGCCAGGCATACCGAAGAGCTGACGTTCCTGCGGAAGGAACTCCGCGCTGGTCCAGCCTACGCCGTAGCACTGCAGTACGTGTTTTTCAGGATCGAATCCGGCTTCAGTAAAGTTTTTGTAAACCGGTACGTTAGTCTTGCCTTCCTGACCTACCATCATGCCCCAGATGACTTTTCTCTCAAGCTCCGGCATGGAGGAAAGATCTGCATAGAAAGGAAGCTTATATCCCATTTCTTTCAATTTATCATATGGGAGGGTTTCCGGTCCGTCGTATTCGTATTTCGCCTGTTCAATGTTGCCGCCCTTCATGAAATAGTGCTGCCCTTCTGCAGGGCAGAATCTGGATTTTACATCCTTTAATATATTGCCGTCTCTGTCGGCATATGGAATTTCTTTTCCTTCTGCGTCGATGAGGGATGCAGGATACCAGGTATTGTGGTTGTTGCCTGCACTGTATGGAGGGAAGGAACGTCCTGCGGAGGAGAACTCTGCACGAACGGATTTTTCCATCATATTGAATTCAGCGCCTGCGCGCCATCCCATGGCATGGCCGTCACCGATGGTAGTCATCGGACGGAATTCGCAGAGACCGGGATGTGCCGATGAGAACAGCCATACTCTTGCCGGTCTTGACATGGTGATGATGCTTGCTTTGCCGGAGAATACGTAAAATTCACCGGTTCTGGTGTGAATACCGGTAGCGCCGATACACTTTGCGCCGACTTTTCCTCCTTCTGTCAAGAGGGAAGTGACCATGACGCGATCAACGATTTTGACACCCAGTCTCTTCAGTTCTTTCTCCATAGCCGGTTTAAAAGTCGTACCCCAGATACGGATGGTAAATTTGTTCTTATAATCGTAGGCAAACATCAGCTTGGTTTTCTCATCACGGAAGTCAGCTCCTGCGAACTCATCCTCAGTGTCTCTGATTTTGCCACCCATCTGTTCGATTTCCTGCAGATGGTCCCAGCCTTCTCTGCATTCTATGTAATGGGAAATGGCATTGTTGTAACCATCATTATCGTCCAGCATAGCGTCTACCAGCTCTTCAGGGGTTACCCCGGAACATGGATTGGTCGCTGCAGATTCCCAATGGTCACAGCCGCTGCCGCCTGCACCGCTGCGCTTTGTCGCGCCTTTTTCTACGAGAATAACGCTTTTGCCTTTTCTTGCCGCCGAAATCGCTGCCATACAGCCTGCGATACCGCCGCCCAGCACCAGCACATCAGCTTCCATATGAGTGGTTTTGCCGACCTCTGATGGGTAGGGCCACGTTTGATTGGTAGTCATTGGCGTTCCTCCTTTATTTTTAATTGATTCTTTGTTTGTAACAACATATTATCAAATTTTGAAAAAATTTGCAATATAAATTTTGCAAATTTATTGACGAATTTTACAAAATGAGTTAAAATACTCACAAAAGAAAAATGGTATTATACAAAACCTAAACAAAAAACGGAGGAAACATTATGTATAAGTACGTAATCAAAAGGTTATTATTCACAATCCCCGTTCTGTTTGGTGCCACGTTCCTGGTGTTTACCATTATGTATCTGACACCGGGCGACCCGGGATCTTTGATTCTGGGTATGACAGCCAAGCAGGCAGACATCGACGCGTTGAATCACGCGCTTGGTGCGGACCAGCCATTCTTTGTACAGTTTTTCAACTATATAAAGGGTATCGTCACTGAGTTTGACTTCGGCGTTTCTTACAGGACACGTATGCCGGTATTCAATGAAATTCTGGCAAGATTTCCTGCAACATTTTGGCTGACTTTATGGTCATGTCTTTTAGGCGCGGTTATCGGCATTATTCTGGGCGTGGTTTCTGCAGTAAAGCAGTACTCCGCACTTGACAATGTGCTGACGACAACTTCTATGATTCTTTCCGCAGTGCCTGGCTTCTGGCTTGCACTGATGCTGATGCTGATTTTCTCCCTGAAACTGGGACTTCTGCCATCAAATGGACTGGATACCTGGCAGAGTTATATTCTGCCGGTTGTAACGCTAACTTTAGCAAATGTAGCTTCTGATATTCGTTTGACCCGTTCTACCATGCTGGAGACCATCCGCATGGACTATATCAGAACAGCAAAATCCAAAGGAGCGCCGGAGAAGATTGTAATTTTCCGCCACGCACTGAAAAATGCGCTGCTGCCGGTTCTGACATCTATCGGTATGGGCTTTGGCGCAAGCCTTGGCGGTGCGGTTATTATCGAAACCGTATTCGGTGTGCCGGGCGTAGGACAGCTGATGGTAACGGCCATTCGTCAGAAGGATACGCCGACTGTTATGGCAGCGACCCTGTTCTTGGCGGTTCTGTTCTGCCTGATTATGTTGGTTGTCGATCTGCTCTATGCATACATCGATCCAAGATTAAAGGCCAAGTACAAGAGTTAGTCGGGAGGGAACTTACATATGAATAAGAAACAAACAAAAAAGAACAGCCAGGTAAAGGAAATCTGGCGCAGATTCAAAAAAAGTAAGACTGCTATGCTGGGCCTTGTGCTGCTGGTTTTAATCTTGCTGATGGCTATCTTTGCAGATGTAATTGTACCTTATCAGGAGGCAGTTACGCAGGATCCTGCCAACAGACTGCAGGGACCGAGCGCTGAGCATTGGTTTGGTACCGATGAAATCGGCAGAGACCTCTTTGCACGTATCGTACACGGTTCCAGATATTCACTGCTCATCGGTATTTCTACCAGTATTTTCGCGCTGGTCATCGGTGGACTTTTGGGTGCAGCGGCAGGCTATTACGGCAAGACTGTAGACAATGTGATTATGCGTCTTGTTGACGTAGTCATGACTGTTCCGCCGATTCTTCTGTCTCTGGCCGTTGTAGCGGCACTTGGTGCGAACCTCCGAAATCTGCTCATTGCGATTACGATTTCCTGTGTGCCGGGCATGGTAAGAATGGTGCGTTCCGTTGTACTGACTGTAATCGATAATGACTATATCGAGGCCGCAAGATCTTACGGCGGCTCTGACCTTCGTATTATTTTAAAATACGTCATTCCAAACGCTTTGGGACCGATTATTGTAACGACAACTATGAACGTTTCCAGCATGATTCTGTCAGCTTCCGGACTTTCCTTCCTGGGCATGGGCGTACAGCCGCCCGCACCGGAGTGGGGCGCACTGCTTTCTGACGCGAGACAGTACATGTTTAATGCACCATATCTTCTGTATATTCCGGGAGTTTTCATCGTTTTAGCGGCGCTGTGCTTCAACCTTGCCGGTGACGGACTGAGAGACGCACTGGATCCGAAGCTGAAAGATTAATTTGGAGGAAATAAAAGATGAAAGAAACTTTTTTACAGGTAAAAGACCTGGAAGTGATATACAAGACTGACCTGGAAACAGTTTACGCAGTCAACAACATCTCCTTTGATCTGGATAAGGGAGAAACCCTGGGACTGGTAGGAGAAACCGGCGCAGGAAAAACGACAACGGCTCTTTCTATTCTTCGTCTGCTGCCGGAACGTACGGCACAGATTGTAAACGGCAGCATTGAGCTGGAGGGAAGAAATGTTTTAGAACTGACAGAAAAAGAAATGCAGAAAATTCGCGGCGAAAAGGTGTCCATGATTTTCCAGGATCCGATGACGGCGCTGAATCCTGTTTTAACTGTAGGTGACCAGATTGCTGAATCTCTGCTGCTTCATGATGATAAGGGCAGGGGCAAGGACGTCATCGAGGCGCGTGTGGAAGAAGTACTGGAGCTTGTGGGAATACCGGCAGCCAGAAAGAAGGACTATCCGCACCAGTTTTCCGGCGGCATGAAGCAGAGGGTTGTCATTGCAATCGCCCTTGCCTGCAACCCGGGTCTTCTCATTGCGGATGAGCCGACGACTGCTCTTGATGTAACCATTCAGGCACAGGTACTTGCCATGATGCAGGAACTGAAAGAGAAGCTGGATACTGCGATGATAATGATTACCCACGATTTGGGAATTGTAGCGCAGACTTGCGATAAGGTAGCAGTTATGTATGCCGGCGAAATCATTGAGTACGGCACAGTGGAAGATATTTTTACAGGGGATGCCCATCATCCGTATACGGAAGGATTATTTGGCTCCATTCCAAGCCTTGAGGGCGATGAAGAAAGACTGCACCCGATTGACGGCATGATGCCGGACCCGACCGACCTGCCAAAGGGCTGCTATTTCTCACCGAGATGTCCAAAGTGCACAGATAAGTGCAAAGAAGTACATCCAGAAGAAGCCGTATCCGGTACGCATAAAATCAGATGCCATCTTTTTGAAAACCTGGCGAAGGAGGTATAACCGTGGGAAAACCGTTAATTGAATTACAAAACCTCAAGAAATACTTTGACATATCCAAAGGCGTACAGCTCCACGCGGTGGACGGCGTTACGCTGACCATCAACGAAGGGGAAACACTGGGTGTCGTAGGAGAATCAGGCTGCGGAAAATCCACTTTGGGAAGAACCGTTCTGAAACTCCATGAGCCGACCGACGGTAAAATCATCTTCGATGGAACCGATATTACCAATTATAAAAACAAACAGATTCATAAAATCCGTCAGGATATGCAGATGATTTTCCAGGATCCGTATTCCAGCTTGAATCCGCGTATGAGCGTGCAGGACTTGATTGCGGAACCGCTGATTATCAACAAAGTCTGCAAAAGCAAAGCAGAGGTTTTTGACAAAGTTTCTGAGCTGATGGAAACTGTAGGGCTTGCCGAAAGACTTTCCGGCGCATATCCTCACGAACTGGACGGCGGCCGCCGTCAGAGAATCGGCGTGGCAAGAGCCCTTGCGCTGAATCCGAAGTTCATCGTCTGCGACGAGCCGGTTTCCGCTCTGGATGTATCTATTCAGGCGCAGATTCTGAATCTTTTGATGGATTTACAGGACGAAAGAAACCTGACCTATATGTTCATCACCCATGATCTTTCTGTAGTGAGACATATCTCCGACCAGATTGCAGTTATGTATTTGGGACAGTGCGTCGAACTGGCGCCGTCCAAAGAGCTGTTCAAAAACCCGATTCATCCGTACACAAAAGCACTGTTGTCAGCGATTCCGGTGCCTAGTATTGAGATGAAAGGTAAGAAAATCGAAGTCATCAAGGGCGAAGTTTCCAATCCGATTAACCCGAAACCGGGCTGTCGCTTTGCGAACAGATGTCCGTTTGCTTCCGATGAATGCAGAGCGGCCGATATCCCATTTGAAGAAAGAGAACCGGGCCACTTCGTGGCGTGCTGCAAAGCGTAAGGTTTTGAGGTGAGAGATGAATTTAGACGACAAAGTAAAGGCTTTGAAAGAGCATCAGAAGAAACTGAAAGCATACAATCATGCCAGCAGTCTTTTGTTCTACGATGCCGCTACGGCTATGCCGCCGGGGGCGGCGGAGTCCATGAGTGCAACTGTAGGTGTTCTCAGCGGAGAAATTTACAGCTTGACGGTGAATCCGGAATTCAAGGCGCTCCTTGAGGAGTTGTATGAAAATCGGCAGGAACTGGATTTTCAGACCCGCCGGGAGGTAGAGGAGCTTCATGAGGAACAGGTAAAAATGGCGAAAGTTCCCAAAGAGGAAGTCATCGCCATGGAAGAAGCCCAGACAAAAGCAAACCACTACTGGGAAGTTGCGAAAAAGAATAATGATTTTGCGGTCTTTGCGCCTCATCTTGAGAAACTGATTGAGATGAAAAAACGCTATGCGGGGTATATCAATCCGGAAGGCGATGTGTATGATACACTGCTCAATGAATTTGAAAAAGGCATGACCAAGGCGCAGATGGATCCGTTCTTTGATGCCCTTGGCGAAAGGCTGGTGCCGCTGATTCAGGCAGTGGGTGAGGCGAAGCAGCCGGATACGTCTTTCCTGTCTGGTCCCTTTGATACCGAGGCGCAGAAAGAACTGTCGGAATATGTGATGGATGTAATGGGCATTGACAAAGACCGCTGTATTCTTCGTGAAACAGAGCACCCGTTCACCATTGAATTTTCTAAGAACGATGTCCGTATTACAACAAAATATCTGGAAGATGATCTGACCAGCAATCTGTACAGCGTAGTACACGAAAGCGGTCATGGTATGTACGAATTGTCAATAGACGATGCACTTCAATTTTCAGTGCTGGGAGCTGGTGCAACTACTGCGATTCATGAATCCCAGTCTCGTCTGTGGGAAAATTACATTGGACGGAGCCTGCCGTTCTGCCGGCTGATTTTTCCGAAAGTCCGGGAATTGTTCCCTGAACAGATGAAGGACGTCAGCGCTGAAGATTTCTACCGGGCAGTCAACGTAGCAAAACCGTCTCTGATTCGTACTGACGCAGATGAGCTGACTTATGCGCTTCATGTGATGGTGCGCTACGAAATCGAAAAGCGTATGTTCGATGGAACAATTTCTGTCAGCGAGCTTCCGGCAGAGTGGAATCGCTTATATAAGGAATATTTGGGCATTGATGTGCCTGATGATACCAGAGGTGTTTTACAGGATGCCCACTGGGCAGGCGGTGCCTTCGGATACTTTCCAAGTTATGCCCTTGGAACTGCTTACTCTGCACAGATTTATGATGTGCTGCGCGCAGAAGTAGATGTGGATGCCTGCTGTGAAAAAGGCGACTTCACTCCGGTGCGTCAGTGGCTGACTGAAAAAATCTATCGTCACGGCATGCTGTACACAGCAGATGAACTGATTCAGATGACCTGTGGAAAGCCATTTGATTCGGCTTATTATGCAGATTATCTGGAAAAAAAGTTTAAAAATTTATATGCGTTATAGGATTGTTGTCCTGTAAAATAACTGGTCCATGCGCTCCGGGGGAATTCTTGGGGCGTATAGGCTTTTTTGAGGTTTCTTTCTATATTTTTTTGTCTTCGCTGATGCACCGTTTTTTAACTTAAATCTCGATTTTTCTAAAAAAATGTATAAGAAGATAGCTCGGCTAAGGCAGCTGCCTTGCGTAGAATGTAAGACATTAGGGAAATTTCTTTGAAACTTGCGCCAGATGCAAGTTTTGAGAATGAATTTGGTTGAAACCGCAGCTAAACTATTGCTAAAGTGCGATGAAAACCGATTTGACAGGTGCGGCATGGAATCTTCTTATACATTTTTTGATTATTTTTTAGTTTTCGGTTAAGATTTAAGGCAGCTCTTATACATTTTTTAAAGGAAATTCTGTTTTAGGTTAAGGATACGGTACCAATATCAGTTGACATACTTTCCTCGCTAATGTATATTGTAATCAGAATCATATCGAATATCGATACGATGTTCGATATGACGAGATGGGACTGTGAAAGGAATTATGAAATCATGCCGCGGGAAAAATTTAAAACCTTAACGGAACAGATGTATTACGTGCTGCTTGCGCTTCAGCAGGAGCTTTGCGGCGTTGACATCATGGAGAAAGTCAGAGAGATGACGGTAGGCCGCATCAGACTGGGACCGGGAACATTATATACACTGCTGGGGGATTTTCAGAAAGCAGGTCTGATTGAAGAGATCTTTGCTGGCGGAGCAGGCGGCAAACGCAGTTACCGCATTACTGAAGATGGAAAGAACAGGCTGGAACAGGAACATCAGCGACATATGCTGTTGATTTCCGATTTTGAGAAGTATTACGGGAAGGAGCGATGAGGAAATGAAGCTGAAGAACGTAGATACTATGACGGTACGATTTACTCACAGCTGGTGAGAACTTGATTCATTGGCGGAGTTTCTGGAGGAGAAAGCTGCCGAGGGCTGGCAGCTGACCAGTAAGACGGGAATTATTCTGGGATTTCGCAGAAGCAAGGCGCGTCAGGTGAAAATCAGCGTGGAATTGGTCTATGCTGACGATAATGATGAAGATAACGAAAGATTTATTGAGTACTGCCGGGCGGCAGGCTGGCGGCATGTTTTCAGTGATGGAAACTGCAGATTTTTGAAAACGATGACCTTTTAGCAGAACCGATTCATACAGACTCGGCTTTAAAACTGGCGACTATTCATCGCAAAGCAAAGAAAGTAAACTTATGGGCTCCCGGCATTGCTTTTGTTATTGGAGCCTTTTGGATGAAGTTTTTCTGGTCGTCTTTCTCCTATCGGTATTTATTCAGTTATGGAGCATTATTCGCGATGGTCGGTATGCCGCTCCTCATGGTGCTGATTGCGGTGCAGATGGGACTTTATATAAGGTGGTATCATAACGGGAAAAAGGCCGTGGAAAGGGGACAGTCGCCGGACTATCACAGGCAGCGGTTCACCGGGATTTACGATAAAGTGATATTAGCCTATGTCTTTTTCGGGATTTGGGGCGGGCATCTTCTTGACACATATTATTCCGGGCGCAAAATAGAGTTTATCATCACCGTCATAATTTATGCAGTGGTGCTGCTTTTGCTCGTATGTGTGCCCTTCCTCAGCGCAAGGTTTGGTAAAGAGCGAAAGGGAAACTTCTACAAGTTGATGGTCATAGCTATTGCGGTAGGATTGCTTCTTGACGGGGTAGGTGCTGTACTTTCAGACGCCTCAGAAGACAGCCTGTATGCGGAAGGAAACCCGCCTTTGACTTTGGAAGATTTAAATATAGATACGGCAGAATCTGATTACTACTGTAACCGCGGCGGCACATTTTTTGCGCGATATCTGGGCGGTAGTGACTATTCAGAAAATAAAGAAGGCTACAGCATCAGCTACGAAATAGGTGTTGGCAATATGGATAAAATCTGTAAATGGCTGATGGAATCTCCCGAGGATTTTACACCGGTAGAGGACGAAGCCTTTGGTGCGAAAGAGGGTTATCTAAAGACAGTAAATACCGATATGTACAGCACATGGGTACTGAAATATGAGGACAAAGCTGTTCTGCTGGATACTAACATACCGCTGAGCGATAGGCAGAAACAGATCATTGGAGAAAAATTTATAACCCTTGCTTTATAATGTAAAGGCAGTCTCAAACAAGTGAGGCCGCCTTTTCTATAGAAAAAATTTATTTTAAATTCTCCGGATTTAGTACGTCAAGTTCCGGCAGAACGAAAAGTCCGTCTTTGCGTACCAGAACATCGTCCAGCCAGATTTCACCGCCGCCGTATTCAGGACGCTGAATCATAACTAAATCCCAGTGGACGGAGGAGTCGTTGCCATTTGGCGCATCTTCGTAGCACATGCCCGGCGTCAGGTGGAAGCTGCCGCAGATTTTCTCGTCAAAGAGGGTATCCTTCATCGGATGCAGCACGTAAGGGTTGACGCCGAAGGCGAATTCACCGAAATATCTTGCGCCGTCATCGGTATCCAGAAGCTGATTGATACGCTCCGTATTGTTAGCAGTCGCGCGGACAATGCGGCCTTTTTCGATTTCAAAATGAATATTCTCAAAGGTAAAGCCCTGCTCCTGACTGACGGTGTTGTAGGTAATATGGCCGTTCATGGAATCTTTTACGGGAGCGGTGTACACTTCACCGTCGGGAATATTTGCCTTGCCGTCACACTTGATCGCGCCGATTCCCTTGATGGAAAACTCTAAATCTGTATCAGGACCTTTGATATGAACCTTGTCGGTTTTGTTCAGCAGTTCTACCAGCGGATCCATCGCTTTGCTCATCTTTGCGTAGTCCAAAGTGCAGACATTATAGAAAAACTCAGCGAAGGCTTCCTGACTGGTGCCGGCAAGCTGTGCCATGGCAGCATTGGGATATCTGAGAATGCACCATTTGGTCTTGTTTACACGATAGTCCTGCAGGGGCTGCATCAGCTTGCTGTGCAGGTTCAGCTTTTCCGTAGGCACGTCCGCCATTTCCGAAGCATTGTCACCGCCGCGGACTGCGATAAAAGCGTCCATGCCTTTCATCTGGTGGAGCAGGTAGTCGTTCTTAAACTTCACCTGCGCCTCGTCGCACTCCATCAAAAGCTCGCGGTTTATCTCACTGTCTGTGATAGCGACAAAAGGTTTGCCGCCAGCCCTGTAGGTGCTGCGAATCAGTTCCTTGATTAGAGGCTTGCAGGCAGCGCCTTCATAGTCGATTAAAATATTTTCCCCTTGTGCTATGGAGCAGGAATAATTAATCAGCAAATCTGCCAGTTTCTTGTCTCGTGGATCCATATGGATACCTCCTGAATTTTTATTTCTATATTATATTATAGCCGAAATCCCTTGTAATTAAAAGAAGATTGGCGTAAAATAAAGCTACTTATAACATAAAGGAGGAGCGTATTGATGTATTTGGACTAAATACATCATACAAGCATTGCATGACCAACTATTTCTTTGTGAACCCGGCTGCGGGTCAGGGAAAAGGGATTGACAAGTTTATCGCTGACATAAAAGTCTCGGCAGAGGCTTTATCTATGCCATATGAGATATATGTGACAAAGGCAGCAGGGGATGGGGAAAATGCTGCCCGCCGAATTGCCGGCGAATTATGTGGGGCGCCTGCCAGGTTTTATGCCTGCGGCGGAGACGGCACTTTAAATGAGATTATCAACGGAAGTTTTGGATTTGATAATATTGCTGTAGGCTGCGTGCCCATTGGTACGGGCAATGATTTTGTGCGCAATTTTTCCGAAGCGGGAAGTTTTCTGGATTTGCAGGCACAGCTTTGCGGCACGGACATGCAGGTGGATTTAATGAGATACAGCGGTGTCATTGAGGGGGAATTTCAGACACGATATTGTGCCAACATGTTTAACATTGGCTTTGACTGCAACGTGGTGGAACTTGCCGGCCGTCTCAAGAAAAAACCGCTGATTTCCGGCAGTATAGCGTATCTTCTGGCTGTACTGGGCATGTTTATTAATAAGAAAGGAATTCGCCTGCATCTGACGGATTTGGAGGATGACAGTGTGCTTGTGGATGGTGAGGTGCTGCTGTGCGCCATTGCCAACGGCAGTTTTTGCGGGGGCGGGCTCAGGACATCGCCCCAGTCAGTGTTGACAGACGGTGTCTTCGATTTGAATATGATTCGTGATGTATCACGGCTGAAGTTTCTGAAACTGTTTCCCAGCTATATGAAAGGGACACATTTAGGGATTCCGGGCATTGAAGAGATCATTACGGTGAAACCCTGCCGGGCGCTAAAGGCTGCGCCCGAGGGACGAAACAAGGAGCGGAATTTTTTCCTGTGCGCCGATGGGGAAATTCAGGTGGTAGAAAACATAGAGTTTTCTGTAGTGCCAAAGGCGCTGCGGTTTGTTGTGCCGAAGGCAGCGGAAAAAGCTGCGGTGATGTGATGGGGTTTTGACCGATGCTTGCGCGGATTGCGTTGACAAAATTGACAAAAAATCGAGAATCTGTCAATCCAGTCAACGTTTTCGCGTAAAAACGTTGACAAAATTGTCATTTTCCTTGGATTCTGTCAATTTTGTCAAAAAACAGTGTATGATTGAGCGATTTTTGACCTGAAAATCGGTGAAATGTTGACAAAATCCGCAAAAAAACGAAAATTTGTCAACGTGACAGATTTTATTGAAGTTGAAAGGCAGCTATAATTTTGTAGATTTTGCATCGACAGCTTATTATGGCTGATTCCGGTTGATTGATGTTGACTTAGCTATTCGAATCATAGAATTTAGTTGAAACCCTTACAGATTTGTGGTAAAATAAATAAGCTGTTTTGGAGAGTTGTCAGAGTGGTCGATCGTGCAGCACTCGAAATCATGTTATTTGCCCCAAAAACTAAATAATTATTAAATGGAGACGTATCGAAGCGGTCATAACGAGCTCGACTCGAAATCGAGTTGTCCGAAAGGGCACGTGGGTTCGAATCCCACCGTCTCCGCCAACAACAATCCCGCGTAAATCAAGGGTTTACGCGGGTTTTCTTATGCCTTTTAGCTGGTGATTTTGCCCTGCTGAAAACAGGCAAATCCGGGTGAATGGTGCCCGTGGTGCCCTAATTTGTGGTGCCCTGCGGCAAACTTCTTATACATCTTATTCATAAAAAATGTATGCCGTGGTGCCCGAATGGTGCCCGGAACTTCTAAAAGCATATAAAAAGCAGCGTGGAACTATAAAGAGATACGTCCTTTACAGCTCTATTTCGCTGCTTTTCTTTTTGGTTTTTTTCGGCTCGCTACCTTTATCCTGCGCGGGCTTCTGCGGGTGCAGGGCTTTGTGGTAAGTTTCAAGGACAGCTTTTTTTCGTTCCAGCCGTACATTGACATATTGTGCTGTTACCGCTTCAAGGTTGGTTGAGATACCAAGCGACATACCAATGCCTTTTAGTGTATGCCCCAATATCTCACCTACGGTATAAAAGTCGCCTGTGAGTTGGTGCATATTTGTAGCTGCCGTATGCCGTAAATCATGGAAACGAATGTGCGGCATTTCGAGGTGCCGGATAAGCTGACCGAAGTTTGCCGACATTCTATCCCTGCGCTGCGGGGAGCCGTCCGGCTTTGCGATAAAGAGTTTGTTGTCATAGTACACGCCACCGCTTGCTTCTATCAACGCTTTCTGCCGCTCGATTAAATCAAACTGCCGCAGGAAATACGGCAGCGTTTCCTCGGTGATCGGCAAAATGCGGTCGTTGGATTTTGTCGGTGCCATTTCTGTAATGGTTTTTGTGCCAGGTGGTACCTTGAAAGGCATTTGCTCAACAACACCAAACTGCATTTTTTCGAGGTCGATATTGAATGTCCGCAAGCCGATAATCTCGCTCATACGCAATCCATACATTCCGGCAAGTACAACGGGCATTTCCCACTCCGTACCGATCACGTTGCTCATAAATTGTTGCATTTGCTCAACGGTGTACGGGTCGGGTGTTTTTCCTTGTTTGCCAAACTTTGTGATTACATCACGGGCGGGATTATGTTCGATATAGTGATATTTTCGTGCGTGTTCCATTGATACGCTCAAAATGCGCTGTGCGTAGCGGACGGTGCTGTTAGACAATCCTTTATCAAAAAGCTGCTGGAACATATTATCAAGCATAGCTGGCGTCAATTGGTTGAGCTGAACATGACCGACATAAGGCACAATATGATTTTTGATATGGCTTTTATAGCTGGCAAACGTACTCGGACGTAAATTTGCCTTACCATGATTTTCTACCCATTCTTCTAAATACTCTTTGACGGTCTGCTTACCCTGCGAAGCAATAACAGGCGTATAAACAGGATTAGAAAGTTTTACTTTCATTTCTGCTTCATGCTGCGCTGCTTCCTTTTTGGTAGCAAAGCCCTTTTTGGAATAGGTTTTCTTCCCATCCGGGGAATTGTACTTGATATTCACATCATAAACGGTACCTGGCTTCCCCGTCAGAACGCCGTTGCTATCGCGCTTATTCTGTACTTGTCTTGATGATATAGCCATACTTTAACCCCCTTGTGTTGTCGGGGGCTTTGCCGATCTCTTTGCCCTGTGGTACCAATCCCAAATTGCAGCGTCGGCAATCAAGCGGCGGTTCCCGTTTTGGATATATTCAAGCTCTCCGCTATCCATAAGTTCACGCAGTTTATTTTCTCCAATACCGCTAACCTTGCTCATTTGCTCAACGGTTTTAAGCATGGGAAGCAAGGGAGCGGTCTGGCTTGCGGTTTCCTTTTTTGCCATAAGAAAAACCCCCTTTCGTAAAATGGCTAAAAAGTACAATACGAAAATGGGCTTTTCATCGGACGGCTGCTGGCAACAGCTCCACGGGAGTTTCACCCCGTCCCATGCTTGTGGGTGCGCCGCGCAATGCTGTGAGGGCGTTCAACGCGGGAGTATCATTGTCCTGCCTGTACGGTCGTCGCCCGCAAGCTGCCACGCTTGCTTTGCGGCGCGGTGTTGTTCGCTCTGCTTTTCCCCTACGGGAAAAAGCGGTCATGGCGCACCCGCCGTCCGGCTCGGTACAGAGAGAATGTGTCCGATCTTGCCCTATGCTGCGCCGCCACTAATTTGCGCCGCTTTCTTTGTCAAGGAGCAAACAGGGCAGATTTACGCAAAGCGGAAAGGGGTTAAACGCTTCGCGTTTACTTATCTGCCTTAAAGGATAGGACAGCCCGCATGAGCTTTGATTGCAGCCGTTCCCGCAAGTCCTCGTCTACTCCGTAATAGGTATTGCCGCGCTCGTCGCGGATTTTTCGGATAGACAGGTGGGCTATGTAGCTTTGGTAGTGCTGTATAACAATGCTCATGGCTTCCGGGTCGCCCTTTGTCGCGGCTAAAATGACCGGGTAGGGCAATAAGCCGCGCTCGTCGGTGTTACAATTCGTCCCATTCATCGGCGCGTTCCTCCAAGTATCGTTTTAGCAGTTCAAAAGAGCTTGTCCGGCGGTACTGTACTGTGCTGCGGGGTACTTTCATCAGCTCCGCAATCTCAATATCTGTCATGTCGAAAAAGTAGTACAGTAGTACGGCTTGACGTTTTTCGTCCGGCAGGGAGTGCAGAGCTTCGGCAAGCAGTTTCGCGGTGATCTTCAAGCCACCCGCGCAAAAGGCTTCTTCGTCCTCGTTGACAAAATATCTGTCAACGGTATAAAGCTGCTTTTCTTCTTGCGGGGTAAGGTCTGCAAAGCTCACTTCGTGCCGCTTGCGGCTTTTGCGTTCCCGGCAAGCGTCAATCAGTTCGTTGCGTAACGTGCGTTTGCAGTACGCATTAAACTCACATCTCGTTTGCCATTCAAACCGAGCAGGGTAATCCATGTTCTCACCCCCTCTCGTTCCCGGGG
>JALEOD010000014.1 GCA_022767345.1 Emergencia sp. | reverse complement strand
CAGTTAAGGTGCGTGTTCTTTTCCTCCATGTACCTGCCGCATTTACTCGTACTTCCGGCAACCTTTTGGACTTCAGTGCCTTTTGCCACCTTATCCGTATTTCCGAGCCTTATATGCGGTTCCTGTCCGTCAGGTCAGAGGTTTGCTTACAGCTTCTTTCAGATTCCGTCTCGCGGTGGACACCCTTGCTGTTCGGCTATGTGCTTCGTCGTTGCCTACGCGCACTCGGGACTTTCACCCGTTAGAATTGTGCCATGCCTGGCACACACAAAAGCCGCCCGCAGTTCATCAATAACTGCGGGCGGCTTCTTAAACTCTAAAGTTTCTTTAAAACTACAATTTTTTCCGCATCACTACATGTTCCAGCAGAAACGCCGCCGCCATTCCCACTATCAGCCCGTTGGATAAAAGACATGCTGCCACCGCGGGCATGGCGCTGAATGTTCCTGCAGGCAGAAACATGATGCCGCAGCCGATGATTATAGACAATCCTACAATCAGGTTTTCCCTGCTTTCAAACTGCACCTTGTTAAATTCACGGAGTGCCTGCCCGATACACAAGGCAAAGATAATGATAAGCGCGCCGTTTCCTACGCAGGCGGGAATGGTTGCAAAGAGCGCGCCAAATGGCGCAATCAGTCCCATGAAAATCATACCGCCTGCCGCCAGATACATCGGTCTTCTCGATGCAACACCAGTCATTTCCACAACCCCGATAGAAGATACATACGGCATAAACGCAATCGAAGAAAATCCACCTGTCATAAAGGCTGCCATCCCGTGAAAAAAGATAGCCCGCTGCATTTTCTTTTCCGTAATCTCTTCTCCCGCCATGGCGCCCATACCGTTAATGCTGGCGAACACCATGGAAATCAGCACAAAAGCACTGATTAAACAAGTCAGAGTGATACCTCCGTCAAAAGTGGGTTTTCCCCAGGCAAAAAGTTTTGGCAGCGTAATCAGACCATTTTGGAAAAAATCCACTTTGTCGGTAACGCCAAGAACCGCCGCCAGAATCCAACCTGCTACCATTCCGATAAATGTCGCAATACTGCGAATGAATCCCTTTGTAAACAGATTGATGAGGAGAATCACTATCATGGTAAAAACCGCAACAAGAAAAGAGGTTCCATCAATCTGCCGGGACGAATCGCTGACACCCAGCATCCCCTTTACGATGCTGGAACTAATCTGCAGCACCATAAGAAGAATCAGAAGGCCATTGATGATTGGCGTAAACAGCTTTGCCATGAGACAGATCAGACCACTGGCGGAAAGTGCCATCACCATAACTCCTGCAAGAAGCATCCCCATTTCCAGATTCGTGCGCAGAACGCCGAGAGAAATACCAAGGGCCGGCGCAGAGGATACCATCAGCAGAAACAGTCCCGACCAGAGGCCTGCCGGACCGTCCTGAATGGGAAAGCGATGGCCCCATCTGAGCTGCAGCAAGGTCATCACCCCGCAGAGAACAAAAGTCCGCTGCAGCATGGCCGCAACCTCCGCCTGAGACAGACCCAGGGCATATCCTACGACCACCGGCATCACTACAGCCGACGCAACAAACAGAACAATCTGCTGAAATCCGTACATCAGATTTTCACCAAAGGGAACGGCATCATCCAGACGATATTTCAATCCATTTTTATCCTTAGCGTTCATTACACCATCTCAATGATGACAGCCGTGCCCATGCCGCCGCCGGCGCAAAGTGTCGCAAGGCCATACTTCTGCTTTCTCTTCATCAGCTCATACATGCAGGTAATGACCAGCCTGGAACCGGTTGCGCCTACAGGGTGTCCCAGAGAAATGCCACTGCCGTTGACGTTGAGTTTTTCATCAGGAATCCCTAAAGTTTTCTGGCAGGCAAGACACTGTGCTGCAAAAGCCTCGTTGATTTCAAAGAGATCAATATCCTCTACCGTAAGACCGGCTTTTTCCAGTGCCTTTTGTGATGCACTAATGGGTCCGATTCCCATCAGCTCAGGCGCAACCCCTGTAGTTGCTACCGCTTTAATTCTTGCCAAAATCGGAGCACCAAGCTCCTTCGCCTTATCTTCCTCCATGAGGATTACACCGGAAGCCGCATCATTCATGCCAGAAGCATTGCCGGCTGTTACTCTGCCGTCTTCCTTGAAAGTCGGCTTCAGCTTTGCCAGCTTTTCCAGACTGGCATCGCGCCGCGGATATTCGTCTGTGTCGATGATGGTATCACCCTTTTTGCCTTTTACGATGATCGGAATGATTTCATCTTTAAATTTGCCCGCATCGATAGCGGCCACGGCTCTCTGCTGAGAGCGGAGAGAATAGGCGTCCATCTGCTCTCTGGTTACATCGTATTCATCGGCTACATTCTCTGCCGTAATGCCCATAGCCGGACCTACACCGAGATTGGTCAGAGAATCCCACATGGAATCCCGCAGCTCCATATGACCGTATTTCTGTCCATAACGAGCATTAAATACCATATGAGGCGCTGTACTCATACTGTCAGCTCCGCCAGCCATAATGCAGTCTGCTTCTCCTGCTTTAATCTGGTAGTAGCCGAACTGAATCGATGACATGGAAGATGTACAGTTTCTGTGAATGGTAATGCCGGGAACTGAATCAGGAAGTCCCGCTTTTACTGCTGCCACTCTGGCAAGATTGTTCTCTTTATAGGTTCTCTGATAATTGCATCCCCAGATAACGTCTTCAATCATAGCCGGATTGATACCTGCTCTTTCGACAAGATTCTGCATAACCGGAATGGAAAGATCCAGGGAAGTTAAAGTTTTAAACTGGCCGCCGATAGTACCGATTGGCGTTCTGCAGGCCGCTGTAATCACTACGTTTCTCATGTGAAAATCTACCTTTCTGTTCATATATGAGGGCAGGCCGCTTCACAGCGGAAGCAGCCTGTCCAGATTTCAAATATTGATATCAATATATCCAATAAAGCGCTGAGCTTTTCTAAAGCCTCTTATGCGTTCAATTCTTCTTCCTTCTTATAGTCCAGGTTGTACTTCTTCGTGTCGAAACAATTAATCAATACAATATTGACAACCAGCAGGCCAATGAATACCAGGTAAGCGCCTCTCAGGGATCCTGTCAGTTCCAGCGCCTTTGCGTTGATGTAGTAGTTCATCATCAATACAATCTGCATAACCGGGAAGTAGATGGAGTATACAACGTCAAAACTCTGTCTTCCGAATACGGATGCAGGAAGTGAAGTCATGAAGTTGGCAGCGGCACCGATGGCTACGCCTACCATTGCTACGCAGATATATCCACCTAACATACTGTTCAGGACGTAATTCACAGCCAGCGCTGCACAGTACCATACCAGGAACATGAGTACCGCCTTCTTAACACCCAGCTTCTGATCCAGCCAGCCGAATCCATAAGATCCGCAGACACCGACAACGGCACAGACTGTCATTAACCATACAGCCTTTTCAGGCGCAAAACCGAGTTCGATGTTTCTTGGAACCATCTGGCTCATTACACCGGTGGTGACCAGCTGGTTGATGCCGATGATGATGGCAACGAACCACATCTCTTTGGTCTTTAAGAGCTTAGCGACTGTCCATCTTGGTTCGCCGTTTTCTGCCTCCTGTGCATATTCAGCTTCATATACTTCCTTTGACACATTGTCAGGATACATGCCTCTTTCCTGCGGCGTGTTTCTTACAATGAAGTAAGCGATTACAGCGATAATAATCGCAGCGATGCCAGGCATCGTCATACCTTTCGCGATGCCGAACGCGCCAATCAATCCGCTGATCAGAGGTACATAAAATGCAGAACCCAGATTGTGACCCATGGTGGTATATCCGTTTGCCAGACCCTTTTTCTTCGGGAACCACTGTGTTACCAGATTGCCGCCGCCGATGTAAGCAGCGCCGTTGATAAATACTGTAACCAGGGTTAAACCGATGAAATATCCCGTGGTAGTCGTTGAATGTCCATAATAGATGTAGGAAGCGCCTGCTAAAGCAAGGCATACTGCAGAAAGCGCTCTTCCGCCAACCATGACCAGAATTCTTCCGATTACAAAGTACGCAACTACACCGATAAATCCGGCATACATCGCTAATTTGAGCAGCTGCGGTTTTAATTCTGCCGGATCTGCGCTGCCGCCGTTTGCATTAATCCACTGATCAATTACGATATTCTGCCCGTCGATAGAGAAACCGATCAGGAAGAAAAACATAATCATTGAGTAAAAAATGATCAGCCAGCCTTTACCAAAGTTGGATTTGGTATTTTCAGACTGGAGTTTTGGTTTATTGTCAGCCATTTGTAATTACCTCGTCTCTTATTATTTGGGTTATTGTTTTTCTTTCGCAAATCTTTCGTCCGCCGCTTTCATGACCATTTCGTCCCAGGTCTGAAATTCGGTGCTTTCAATGACGAAATTGTTGAAAACAGTTTCCGGATAAATCATATATTCCCCGCCCCAGTTGCACATTACCGCGCTGGAGTAGCGAAAGTATTCAAAGCTCTCAAAGTTGGTATGCTTCTGCATGAATTCATCGGTAAAAATGATATCCAGAATATCCCAGAACTCCTTACCAGCTTTTACTCTGATATAACCGTCCATTATTTTGCCTCCGGATTTTCCTTTTTGTATTCTTCGAACTTAGCGAAAACGTAGTCGTGCCATACCTGCGCGTCTCTTGCCATGCATGGACGAATAATTTCATCTTCCTGATCCCCTGTTCCGTCGATGGTTTCATGTCTCTGAATGGTCAGGTACAGAGCCGGTTCATTGGGAGGGCATCCCAGAATGTGATATGCACCCGGATGCTGTTTCAGATATTTCTTAGTGCAGTTTCCGTGCAGTACAATTTTCTCATCTGGAATATCATCCGGAATTTCATTGAGTCCGCCGATTACAACAGTCATACCGGCATTTTCATCGTAAGCGTTTACCGCTTTCAATTCTTCCATGTTGATGGCAAGAAGTGCCTGACAGCTGGAGCAGCCGCCCTTGCATCTTACATCGTATTCCGGCCATCTGGTGCTCATATCACCGATATACGGAATCCACATCTTCATATAGGATTCTTCGATTGTGTTTCCGACAACTTCAATCTGATTCATATCGTAATTGCCTAGACCTGTTTCCTCTGCAACCTTAAAATAGTCTACAGCGGTGGTATCAATACCGGTAACCTCACATGCAACACGGTCGATAGCAACTGGGTCTTTAGAGCCTAAAATCATGTGGGACTCAATAGGAACCGGCATATGAGGGCTATATCCCGATGCAGCGCGATGTGCGTCCATAATGTTGATATCCGCACGGCATACGGACCAAACGTCCATCATTGCCATAGTCAGATTCTGCTTGTGCATATCCATATGTACTTTATCCTGTACAACGCCTTTGATATTCTTAAGAGCGCCGGAGAATACCATAGAAGCATGGGCTTTCAGAATTGGCAGATTGATTAAATGATCTGCTTCCAGTAAAAATCTGGGCAGCTTTACGGAATCGATATTGGAACGGTAACCGCGAACAGCGACTTTTACCAGGTCCTTATCCCGCTTGATATCCATCAGTTCAACGCCCTCTTCCTCGGCGACTGCCTGGATTCCGCTTACTTTGAAACATTCCATGGTATCACAGCCGATTGCAGCTGCTTCTGCTACGATGATTCGTTTCGGTTCAGCCTTCTTCACCTCACGGATGACAGCCCTTACTACCTCAGGATTGGTACATACAGAAGTTTCCGGCGGTTCTGCATGTCCGGCATTGGGTTTCAGAACGACAGTAGTACCTTTGCGAATCACGCTGGTAACACCGCCCATCAAGTCAAAAACTTTCGTTACATTTGCCTGAATATCATCGCCTTTTGCAAGAGCAACCAATGATTTCCCTTTACTCATATCTTTCCTCCTTAAAAATTATAACGTATTTATAATGACACTCTTATCTACAGCAAAAAGTGTGCCAACAGGAAAAAAGGCATTTTTTGCGGGAATTTGTTATGAAAATAACAATTTTGTTGCGGCTGAGCCGCTATGCTGTTGCAGCTACGCAACAGTTCGGATGATTTTCCTGTATATCTGCTCTATGTCAAAGGCGGTCAGACCGGTGAGTCCCCATCCGATAAATGGTCTGCCGTCTAAAGTCTGCACCGCAAGCGCGGCAAGGTCAAGCTGTTCTGTTGTTTCTATTGTCTGCAAAAGCTCCAGACTGTCAATAAATCTGCGAAGAGCGGAAATTCCTTTCTCTATAATATCCTGCGGCCGCTCTCCCTGCACATCAAAGACTTCCTGATAGAAAGCCGCAAACCGCGCCGGCGCCTGATGACTGACATATTCACACCATGCCGGTATCAGCATGGCAAGGGCTGCGCCGTGGGCTACATGAAAGGTTTCCGTAATCTGATGGCTCATCTCGTGACAGGCAAAATCTCCACCCGGTCCCAGCATATCATTGTGCGCAACCGCAGCCGCCAGCATCAGTTCACCGCGAAGAGCCTCATCACCGGGATTTTGCAGCGTCTTTGGCAATGTCCCGACAATCTCTTTCATCAGCGCCAAAGTCATACGGTCAAGGAGGCTGCTCTTTCTGTTCAGATCAAAGTACCGCTCAAAAGCATGGGCAAAGATATCAAATCCCCCGCTGGCCGTCTGAAAGCTGCTGACCGACATCGTCAGCGCCGGATTGAGCAGTGCAAATTTCGGTTTAGACCGTTCAAACACCCTCGCGATTTTCTTTCCGGTTACATCGTCACTGATGACTGACATCGCATTAGACTCACTGGCTGTCGCCGGCAAGGTCACAACCGCTCCAACCGGAAGAAACTTTTCCGGACAACGCTCGGGGTTTTGATAAAGCGCTATGATATCGCCGTCAAAAAAAGCGCCTGCGGCGGCAGCCTTCGCCGAGTCTATGACACTGCCGCCGCCTACTGCCAGTATACCGTCTATGCCCTCTTTGCGAACGACGTCAATGGCTTTCCTGATATATGCGGCATCCGCATTAGGCCTCACGCCGCCCAGCTTAAATACCGTGCAGCCTGCGTCCTGCAGTGATGAAACCAGTTTATCTCCCAATCCTGTATGAAAAATTCGCTCACTGCCATAAATCAGAAGTACCCTGCCCCCTTTTCCGACCTGCTGTGCCATCAGCGCGCCGGCCTTCATCTCACTTTCTTTTCCAAAATATATTTCCGTAGGAATACTAAAATGAAAATCGTACATATACTTACCTCCGTATTTTTTAATTGTTTATGGTTGTTTGTGATTGCCGTGTATAAATTAGTTAGAAGCAAGAAATATGCCAGCTTCAGGCAATAAAAAACGGCCCCAGTTTTTTATTGCCTGAAGCCGTGTCGGTTACTATCCCTCATAAGGAAAACTGTTATCATATATGTCTAAAAAAGAAAGTATAAACTCCACCTAATCCGCACCTTTTTCTTTTGGATCTTTGAACACAGCATAACCATAGCTGTTAGCGCCTATTTCAAATGCCTTGCCATGTGATTCAAAATACTCCACTCTCACGTCGCCTTTAATATTTCCTGTTCCGGCTGTATACTCCTGAGAATATGCGAGTTCCGGTACAGGCACCGTGTTTTTGTAATCCATATATTGATACAGCATTCCCCCTGCCAAAAAATACAAAGTATCATGATAATCTTACTTTTTATCTTCATGTTGCTGCTCCTCTAATAAACTTTTTGGTATTATAACTATACTATCTTTTATAAGGCAATTAAAAATTTGGTATAATCTTATTGGGTATATTCTGCAAAATCATATTCACAAGGAAGAAGAATTTCTCCATTCTCATCAATAACGCCCCATTTACCTTCGGCCTTTACAGACGCAAAGCCATCCTCAAATGGTCCTATCATCTCATATGCAGGTTCTATCACAATGTTCCCTTTTTCATTTACAGCTCCCCAATAACCATCCTTTTTTATAGGATATAAATTCTTTGAGTTTGCGGCAATCTCCTCAGCATCAAAATTGATAAATTTTCCTGTCTGCGGATAGGCAAACATCCATTGTTTACCTTTTTTGCAAATAATCTTTTTGTCCAGACTAATTACAATCGTGTCCATATTATCCAGCAACACTTTATCAGTCTCCAAATCAATCAACCTGCATTTTGTCTGTTCTCCCTCACGGTAAGTCATCGCAGTCATTGTTTTCGTTACAAAAATAGGATCTGATATGGACCGACCTTTCCACTTTACTTCAGATAAATTTTGATCTAACAATGTGAGCTTATCCTCTTTTGTCCTGCGAATCAAAAAACCATTCTCGTATACTCTGTCGCACGAATAAAACGGTCCATCCAATTCTTTTCCATCCTGGTCAATAATAAAGAATTCCTTTTCTTTCTTTACAATGGCTTTCCCACCGTAAAATTCGCCTGCCCAATCAAAAGGGCCTTCAATTTTATCGTTGAAGAACAAATCAATATACCACCACTTGTTATCCTTTGATACCGGCGCCAATTCATTGGAAAAACTACCACAGTCATCATATTGGGCTTCCATACGCACTTCTAAAACTCCGCTCAAATAGCCCCATTTATTATCTTGTAAATACCGATAATACCCTTTCTGATTGAGACCTGCTATATAATCATACTTTTCCGGCGTTACAATTTTATTTTCGAAATTAACAAAGAAGTATTCATCATTTTTGCTGACAATGCAGATATCTTCCCCTTCGTACTTATTTGGGTCCAAAAGTTCTCGCATATTTGGATATACGATAAAAGTAAGGATCAGAGCACCTATAAAAACTACAATGCTCCATTTCCATCCAATTCCCTCTTTTTCACCTTTTTGCTTTTTACTCATTTTACGCATTCCTTTCGGTTAGCTTCTATAATTTAGAGTCGGAAAGAAAATTTTTCCGACTCTAAACAAACTGCACCTGAATATTACCAAAAATAATCGTAGCAAACTGATGATGACGCGTGCTTTAAGCTGCCATCACTCTTTTTCACATACCATTCCTGATTAAATTTATTATACAGCGCTCCCATATCCTTTGTTCTATAAGTCGTTTCTTTTAAGACAGATATCTTTGAATCCCTGCATCCATCTATTGCTGCATCAATAATCTTTTCTGCAACGTAACTATACACACTAAAAGCGGCTGGTAAATATATTCCTATACCTGTAAAAACTGCACTTACAGCCAGTTTACAAATCGCTTTTTCAAATTCAATGTTTTTAGTCACCGTACCCACTTTTACAGTATAGTCTTTCGCACTACCATAAGCCGGTGTAGATTGTCTCGTTCTGCTTCTAGGCTGTACACCTGGTTCGTCGCCTTCCGTTGTAATCGATATAACCGAATTGCCGTTTACAACGATTTCATCTTCAGAACAATTTGCAACGTAACGAGTATACCCGTCCAGTTCAACAGCCTTACCCTGTCCCGTGGTTTCTGTATTCCTATGCATCACTTTTACAGCCTGCCCATCGACAACCTGATATTCTTCCTGAATCTGCTGCGCATTCTGCGTCTGCATGGATTCTGTTTCCGCAAACGCCATGCTTGGAACTAGACCCACCAACAATACCATACAGAGTGTCAGCGTAATTGCTTTAAAACCTTTATTGCTTGCCATCGTTTTACCTCCCGATTTTCTAAAAATGTTTCAAAATCTCATTGATTTCAAAACCGTCATCAACTATAATGAGTCTAGGAGTTTTTCTAAATAGTTTTTATGTGCTCCCAACACTGGATCTATTTCTGAAAAACTCTTTCTTGTAGAACCTAATACCTAGCCGTACCTGATTGCCCCTTAATGGTTTCTATCAGACTATCTGACTTGTCATACACTTTTAAAGTATACTCCGCGTGATAGGTTCCTTTTGCAGATAACGCTTTTGTATCGGATATTTTGAAATATCCGCCTACATTATAAATCATTTCTGACTTGGTTTTTACAACCGTTCCTGCACTATTAACCAGTTTCAGCGTGGCTTTGACATAACTTATGTTTTGTCCTGCTTTCGGTGCAAACTTGGCATAATAAGACGCAGTACTTTCCGAAATGACAGTAGCTGAAGTAACCCTTTCTGTTGAAACATATTGAGGTTCTGTCACTCCGTCAGCCGGTTTCATTGCACCAAAGCTACATACACAGGTAGCTAATACCATGGCAGTCGATAATATGACACATAGCAACTTTCTCATAAAAGTTCACCCCCCTTCCATTCTCTCTTTTCCTTTAAATTTATCCCTCTGCTATGTAAACGCAGCATTTTTAAGAAATTGGACAAATTATGAAAATTTTTCATAAAATTTTTTACTGGAATTAATTCTTTTTTGGTTAAGGCATATTGTATCATTCCAATAGAAAGTAAAATCGCCACAAGTTACCTATGAATATTTTCCTCATTGCAGTCCCTTTATAATTTTCTCGATTTCCTCATCTGGCAAAATGCTGTATATATCGCAATAGTTCTTCCCCTTTACGAACATCCACATGCTTCCGCTGCCATCGGTATATCGATATACCAAAATCTCCATACCATCTACCTCTTTATTTTCTCTGACGCAATCTTCATTATTTACATTAGCCGAAAGACTATCCGCAGCGCTCTGTTCAATATACAGATAATTTCCCTGTTTATCCTCATATACATGGTCGATACTTTCATCAAAGAACTCGTCAGTATTAATCAGCTCATACCCTTCGGGTACATAGGTCGGCTTGTAGAACCGGGTTTCACCCTCTATCACCACTTCCTTGTCTCTGCTGATTTCTGTATGATCAGAGTACTCAAAAAGGTTAAATCCAAATAATTGAACACCGAAAGCACTGGCAACCACTACAGCCATAGCCAAAGTCAGGGTCAGAATGAAGGCAATCATCAGACAGCGTTTGCCAAGATGTTTCCATTCGATACGGCCTACATATGAAGGTTCCTCTGGGAAAAATCCTTTCATATAATCAATTCGAGCCTGATACTCCGATTTACCATAAAGTTTCAAGATCTTTTTTGCCTGTCTCTTCGCATTCACTGGTTCGTCTCCTTTCTGCTAAGAATTTCAGCCAGTTTAACTTCAGCGCGCTGCATGCGCTTATACACAAAATCTCTGCTTTGACCGATATACTTTGCAATTTCCTTTACACTATAGCCCGCACCGTAGCGGTAACAAAGAATATCCCGATCCAAAGGCTTAAGCTGCTCCAAAGCCTCGGTCACCTGAGAACTGAATCCGTATCTATTGACAAAAGCATCTATATCCAGTTGTCCGGGAAAATTCTCGATATCGTCATCATTGCCGTTATCGTTTCCTCCATTCTGCCTTTTTTCTTTGCGCAAAAGGCTCAGTGCGGCATTTTGCGTCACAGTATAGATATAGTTCCGGCTCCGATCTGAATGGATATTATCCAGTTTGTTCATATTCTGGGACAAACTAAACAACGCCTCCTGCACAGCATCCTCCGCACTGTGATAGTTTTGCAGAACACGATATGCCACAGCATTCATCATATTCCGATATAGCTCTTCAACCTCTTCAATGGTGTCTGCAATAATCTGTATAATCGAAAAAAACATTCCCCTTCCCCCCTATGATATATAATTTTACACTTTATATATGCATTGTATATTAATTTCTAATAAATTTCAACTTCATATATATTATAAAAATATTTTTTGTACTTATTATTTCTAATTATTCTCAATTTGAATCTATTTTGTACTTTAACTTCAGATTCCTTCCAATTCTTCAATGCCTCCATGGTGCACATCTAAAAACGGCTGTATCACTTTTGTTACACAAAAGACAAGCCGCCGTAGTTCCTTTTCCGCAAATTACAAAATCTGACCGCACAACAGCAAAATAGGACAAATACGGTCAGAATCCGCAAAACCAAGTTTTCAAAGGCTTGCTGTGGTCATACAAAAACACAAAAACACCTAGCAAAACCAGGTGCTCTTATACTTTTCCAGTTTTATTCTTCCTTTCCCCAAATAGATACTACATACGGCTTAACTTCTAACAATACTTCCTTGGCCTTATTGATCTGCTCTTCTGCCATTTCCCTATTAATCAAGTCCTGATAATCAGTTTTTTCTCTTAAGCGAAATGACATATCAATATTTTTTGAAATCCTTTTATTAAAAATTCCATTTTTTACATAATTACGATTAAAATATGCTATCACACCTGAATGTTTTCCTGAATCAAAACCATCAAGTGCCGTTACTGCACGCAATGCATGAAAAATAGCATAATAAGCACGGTTCACAGCTGAGCTGTAACGCATCTCAATGCATAGCAATTCTTCGTCTTTCAGAGATTCTACCGCTCTTTCATATCAATATTTTGAAAGTTCAATCAAGCGGCTTTCCATAATACAATCCCCTCCTGATTAACATTGCGGTAAAACGGAATAGTGCTACTCCATTCTTCAAACTCTTCAATCCCTATATCGATTACAGAATATACCTTATCATACTTTAAATTCATGTCTACAATAAAATCCGAAAGCTGACTCTCAAGCTCCTTATCTAAAGAAGAAAAAAGAAGTATTGCAATGTCAACATCTGAATCCACAGTAGCTGTACCGCGTGCTACAGAGCCATAAAGTACGATTCTTGCGATTCGTTTACCAACAATGGAAAGTAATCCTTCAACCAATTCGTTCTGCTCAATTAGCGACATTACATATCTCCTTTCTCTTTTTCTTTACAATTACTATACACAGTTTCACGAAAATGTACAATGAAAAAAGATCGTTACAAACAAAAGCTTCTTTTATGATAACAACAGAGCAAATATTAAGCAAAACACACCTACCAGCCAATTTCAGGTTAATAGGTGTGTTGTCATTTTTCGTATGGTCTTTTAAGTTTTTCTCTATCCCTAAAAAATTTTCCCCTCTTATTTAAACAGTTCCTTCATCTTTTCCGCAAAGCTGGATTTTTTCTGATAGCACTTGTGGTCTACGGCCTTGCCCATATCCTCAATTGCTTTTTTCTGCTTTGCATTAAGCTTTGTAGGAACTTCCAGCACAGCTTTCACATAAAGGTCGCCCATGCGGCCGCTGCGCACATTCTTCATGCCCTTGCCTTTTAAACGGAACACCGTGTTCGGCTGCGTTCCTGCAGGTATTTTGTAAGAAACCTTGCCGTCCAAAGTCGGAACGGTGATTTCATCGCCTAAAGCGGCCTGGTTGAATGTGATTGGAATATCTAAGTATAAGTTATCGCGTTCACGTCTGAATACTTTGTGCGGTTTTACGGTAATTACAACGTAGAGGTCGCCGTTTGGACCGCCGTTTTCACCCGGCTCTCCCTGGCCTCTGATTGGAATTACGCTGTCATTGTCCACGCCGGCAGGAATATCCACATTGATTTTGATATTCTTGCGCACCTTGCCGGTTCCTCCGCAGTCCGGACAAGGCGTTTCGATAATCGTACCCTTGCCGCCGCATTCAGGGCACGGACCGGTGCTCTGGAACTGACCAAAAGGCGTTCTCTGCACGGTGTGCACCTGACCGGTTCCTCCGCAGTTTGCGCAGGTCTTTTTCTCTGTGCCCGGTGCATTTCCCTCTCCGCTGCAGGTATTGCATTTTACATATTTATTAATGCTGATTTCCTTCTTCGTTCCGAAAGCAGCCTCTTCAAATTCGATGGTAATCGCCTTCTGAAGATCACGACCCTTTTTAGGTCCGTTTCTTCTGGCTGCGCCGCCGCCAAAGCCGCCGCCTCCGCCACCGAACATGCTACCGAAAATATCAAAGATATCATCAAAGCCGCCGCCTCCGCCGAAGCCGCCGCCTCCAAATCCAGCATTAGGATCCACACCGGCATGACCAAAACGGTCATATTTGCTCTTTTTATCAGCATCGGACAGAACGCCGTAAGCCTCATTCACTTCTTTGAATTTTTCTTCGGCTTCCTTATCACCCGGATTTCTATCTGGATGATACTTCATCGCCATCTTTCGGAAGGCTTTTTTAATTTCATCGTCGCTGGCCCCCTTTTGCAGACCCAGGACTTCATAATAATCTCGTTTTTCTGCCATTCCTTTCACCTTCCATTACTTAATTTACAATAACGCAGAAATTTGCCCGCGGCGGATTTCTCCCGCCGTGAGCAAATTCATAAATTTCATCCAAGCAGCTGGCGCCAGTCGTTTTACAAATGCGCCGGGAAATTGTTTTTCCCCTAAACGCACGCCGGGAAATTTTCGCAGTGCACAGGCTTGCCGAAAGAGTGTGAGTGCGCGTACTTGAAGTACGTAAGCGAACACGAATGAAAGCAAACCGAAGCAATGCGGAAATTTAGCAAGTGCGCCTTAGTCTTCGTCAACAACCTCATAGTCCGCATCCACAACATTATCTCCTGCAGGACCTGCAGCATCACCTGCAGCGCCGGCATTCGGATTGAATCCGCCTGCCATGTTCGGATCAAATCCTGCTCCGCCTGCAGCCTGCTGTGCCTGTGCAGCCTGTTCATAAAGCTTCGTGGAAATTGCGTGGAACTTTTCGGTCAGAGCTTCAGTCTTAGCCTTGATATCGTCCGGATTGTTTGCTTCCAGAGCGCTCTTCAGGGCATCCTTTGCTTCCTCAACAGATTTCTTTTCTTCTTCGGAAATCTTACCTTCTAATTCACCTAAAGCCTTTTCTGTTTCGTATACCAGATTTTCAGCCTTGTTTCTCTCTTCGATTTCAGCCTTTCTCTTCTTATCTTCTTCTGCATACTGTTCTGCTTCTTTTACCTTCTGGTTGATTTCATCTTCAGACAGGTTCGTAGAAGAAGTGATTGTGATATTCTGCATTTTGCCGGTGCCCAAATCCTTTGCGCTTACGTTTACGATACCGTTTGCATCGATGTCGAAAGTAACTTCAATCTGCGGAATGCCGCGAGGAGCCGGCGCGATACCGGTCAGCTGGAAACGACCCAGCGTGATGTTGCCGGAAGCCATTTCGCGTTCACCCTGCATTACGTGAATATCTACAGCAGTCTGATTGTCAGCAGCTGTGGAGAAAATCTGACTCTTCTTAGTCGGAATCGTTGTATTTCTTTCAATCAGCTTAGTCGCTACGCCGCCCAGTGTTTCAATGGACAGGGACAGCGGAGTTACATCCAGCAGCAGTACATCGTTGACTTCACCAGTCAGTACGCCGGCCTGAATTGCTGCGCCGATGGATACGCATTCGTCAGGATTGATGCCCTTAAACGGTTCTTTTCCTGTTACATTCTTTACAGCTTCCTGTACAGCCGGAATTCTTGTGGAACCGCCGACTAAGATTACCTTTGCGATATCAGCATTGGAAACGCCTGCGTCTGCCATAGCCTTCTTCATCGGCTCGATGGACTTCTTTACCAGATCAGCAGTCAGCTGGTCAAATTTTGCTCTGGTTAAATCCATGTTCAGGTGCAGAGGACCATCTGCAGTTACTGTAATGAACGGCAGATTGATGTTGGTGGTCTGTGCACTGGACAGCTCTTTCTTTGCTTTTTCGGCAGCTTCTTTCAATCTCTGCAGCGCCATCTTGTCAGCACGCAGGTCTACGCCGTTTTCCTTCGCAAAGCTGTCAGCCAGGAAGTTCATCACTGCGTTGTCAAAGTCGTCGCCGCCCAGGTGTGTATCACCGTTGGTTGCCAGTACTTCAAATACGCCGTCACCCAGTTCCAGAATGGATACATCGAAGGTACCGCCGCCCAGGTCATATACCAGAATCTTGTGAGACCCCTCTTCTTTATCAAGACCGTATGCCAGTGAAGCAGCAGTCGGCTCGTTGATAATTCTCTTTACTTCAAGTCCCGCGATTTTGCCTGCGTCTTTGGTTGCCTGCTTCTGTGCATCGGAGAAGTATGCAGGAACGGTGATAACCGCTTCTGTTACCTTTTCTCCCAGATAGCTTTCAGCATCTGCTTTCAGTTTAGCAAGAATCATTGCAGAAATGTCCTGCGGTGTATATTTCTTTCCGTCGATTTCTACAGTGTAATCTTCACCCATGTGTCTCTTGATGGACGCGATAGTTCTTTCCGGATTGGTTACTGCCTGTCTCTTTGCAGTTTCGCCAACCAGTCTTTCGCCGTTCTTTGCAAAACCTACTACAGACGGTGTGGTTCTGTTACCCTCTGCATTTGCAATTACGACAGGATCGCCGCCTTCCAGTACGGATACGCAGCTGTTTGTTGTTCCTAAATCTATACCGATTACTTTAGCCATTTTAAATTCCTCCTTTTGGTTTATGTTAAATTTACTTTTTTTACTTTATTATGTTTTCTCAAAGTTATAAAACTCAATTAACGAAGATTTTTTTCGCAGTACACAGGACTTTGAAATGCTGCGACAGGCGCGTACTTTAGATACGTAACTTTCGCAGTCATTGAAAAAATCCGAAGTAATGCGGAAAAAAGGTCGTTAATTGTTGACTTTGACCATCGAAGGCCTGATAACCTTCTTATTGAGTAAATACCCTTTCTGCAGCACTGCAGTGACTTTTCCGCTTTCATAGTCGGGATTGTCTTCCGTCATGACTGCATTGTGGAAGTTGGGATCGAATTCCTCTCCCTGTGCTTTTATTTCTTCCAGCCCGGATTTTTCTAAGACATCCGTCAGCTGTTTGAAAATCATCCTCATACCTTCCGCAAAGCTTTCGTCCGCAGCTTCATGCTGCAGCGCTCTTTCAAAGTTATCCAGAACGTCCAAAAGCTCTACGACAATTTTCTCGTTGGCATAGGCGTATATGTCGCCTTTTTCTTTCTCTGCCCGTCTCTTGTAGTTCTGGAAATCTGCCATCAGGCGAAGATATTTAGTATTCAGTGCTTCATCTTCTTCTGTATTCTCAGCCTTGGCATCTTCCTCCTTCTCATCGGATTCCCCGGAGGCTTCAGCCTCTGCTGCATCATCTTCCGGCATTTTCTCTGCCTCAGCTTCCCCGGCTGCACGCTCCAGGTCTTCTGCTTTCTGTTCTTCTTTCAATTCTTCCTGATTCACCTTAGTCTCCTCACTCACTCTTCGTCTTCACCGCCTTCCAATTGAAATGTACTGCTGAGATTCTCTGTCAGATACTCGATAATTGATGTAATCTCGCCGTACTTCATACGAGTCGGACCGATGACGCCAATCTTACCGACCATCTTACCGTCTACATGATAGGTTGCCGTAATCATGGAACAATCATTCATCAAATCGTCAGCATTCTCATCTCCGATGGTTACGATGATACCATCTTCTCTCTCCATTAACTTCTTTGCAAAATCTTCCTTCTTATCAAGAAGTGAAAGAAAGCTCTTCGCCTTTTCCAAATCATTGTATTCAGGAATATCGAATATATTGGTCAGTCCGTCCATGTAGAGATTCACATTGAGCATATCCTCCAGCGTCTTCATAAAGTTCGGCATGATATTCTCAGCAAGCTTGCTCATCGCCTCTATATCGGACTCAAAGCTTGCGATAATGTATTCTCTCAGAACGTCCGTTATCTTCTTGCCGTTAAAGTTATATGTCATATTCTTTGCCAGAATCTGCAAACCTTCCTCAGTATAAGGAACCCGCATTCTTAGGGCTGTATTGGAAATCTTGCCGCTCTCAGATACAATCATCAACACAACAGTATTCTCGTCTACCGGCAAAAGATTGATAAACTTCAGCGTATCCTCACTCTTGCTCGGTGTCATGGCAAAAGAGGTAAGATTAGTAATCTCTGAAAGGATTCTGGCTGCATGCTTGATGGTCTCATCAAACTCAGTAACATCGGACCTTAGCTTCTCGGCAATGAGGTTCTTCTCAATGGGACTCAACTCCCGTTTCTCCATCAGATTATTGACATATAATCTGTAAGCCTTATCAGAAGGAACTCTACCTGCAGAAGTATGCGGATGTGTCAGATACCCCATCTCTTCTAAATCGCTCATCTCATTACGAATGGTCGCCGGACTGATTCCGAGATCAAATCTCTTCGAGAGGGTTCTGGAACCCACAGGCTCTGCAGACCTGACATAGTCGCTGATAATGGCCTGTAAAATCTTCAATTTTCTATCTGTTAATTCCATTACGCTTCTCCTTATTAGCACTCACTTCTTACGAGTGCTAATCACTATATATAATATAGTCCTATTCTGCCCTAATGTCAACAGGATTTTCATATTTTTTTATGTTATTTTTGTGTGTTTTTAGTGAATGCAAGTCGCTGTTGCACTATACAGAGCAACAGCATTCCATGTTCAAAGTTACAACATATGATGTATTTTTTTGTTTAGATACAACAATTACTCCTTACCTTGTCTAAAAAACTGTGTTATTCTTTTCTTAGTTATTTTACAGGAGGAATTTTTTCATGAGAGAAAAATCGCGGAAACTTTTGGAAGAATCCCGCAAACGCCGCACTTACAGAGAGTTCCTGCCGGAACCAATCGACATGGAAGTCATCAGGAACTGCGTTTTAACCGCGGGAACTGCACCTAACGGCGCAGACAAACAGCCTTGGCATTTCAGCATTGTCACTGACCCTGCCATGAAAGCTAAAATTCGTGAAGAAGCCGAAAAGGTAGAAAAGAAATTTTACGAAAGCAAGATTACTGATGAATGGCGGGCTGACCTTGATAAGCTCAGTGTAACTTGGGAAAAGCCGTTTCTGACAGAAGCGCCCTGCCTCATCGTTATTTTCAAGGAATGGTACAAGACACTAGAAGACGGCACCAAAGACCAGAACTACTACGTCAACGAATCCATCGGTATCTCCATCGGATTTTTGATTAACGCTCTGCGCAATGCCAGTCTTGCCAGTCTGACCTATACACCTGCCCCGCCGACTTTCCTGCGTACTCTGCTGGGACGTCCGGAAGGCGAAACGCCGGTTATGGTTCTGGTTGTGGGAAAACCTGATCCTGGCTACAAACTTCCTGTTTTAAAGAAAAAGAGTTTTGAGGAAATCGCAGATATTATTTAAAAAAAGGACGGTGCATTGATACGTACGCACCGTCCTTTTCAGTTATGTTTTCTTCTCGTTATTTTCCCTTTTGCGTTCCGCAGTGACTGCAGCCGCCGCAGCAGCCGTCACAGCCCGCGCAGCCGCCGCCGTTTTTTTTAGTCTTTATAATGGACCAGAGGGCGAGGCCTGCCAGTACTATCACAAGCAAAAGTACAATAATTGTCGCTGCATTCATATCATATCACCCCTCTATCTTTTTTATGCTGCTTTACTATTCTTATAAGCAACTTTTTTGATGCTCTCAGTGCTCTGAGACGCCGGATGAACCAGCATATAAATGATGAACGCTGCCGCTGCAATTGCTGCAACTGTTCCGATTCCAAATCCGCCGCCGGCGAAAGCTGTCCAGAACTGATATACACACATGGATACCAGATAAGCAAGTATTGTCTGATAACCAATTGCAAACCAGAACCACTTGGTGTTGTTCATTTCTCTCTTAATTGCACCCATTGCTGCAAAGCACGGAGCGCAAAGCAGATTGAATACTAAGAACGCGTAAGCCGCTGCTGCAGTAAAGTCTGCAGATAATGCACTCCAGTACTCTGCACCATCTTCTGAAGCCTCCGCAAATCCATAAAGTACACCGAACGTACCAACTACGTTTTCCTTTGCTACAAGACCGGTAATAGCCGCAACGGTCGCTTTCCAGCTTCCGAATCCAAGAGGAACGAAAATCCACGCAAGAAGTGCTCCCAGATTTGCAAGCAGTGTCGTATCCTGTTCCAGTACATCAGAAATCATATGGAATCCGCCCTCTACACTGAAGTTGGACAGGAACCAGATTACGATTGTGGATAACAAGATAATTGTACCAGCTCTTTTGATAAATGACCAGCCTCTTTCCCACATTCTTCTAAGAAGTGTACCGATGGTCGGCATATGATAAGCCGGAAGTTCCATCACAAACGGTGCAGGTTCTCCCGCAAACATCTTTGTCTTCTTCAGGATAATTCCTGAAATTACGATAGCTGCAACACCTACAAAGTAAGCACTGGTTGCTACCCATGCATCACCGTCAAAGAGCGCGCCTGCAATCAGCGCTACGATAGGCATCTTTGCGCCGCATGGAATAAAGGTTGTTGTCATAACAGTCATTTTTCTGTCGCGGTCGCTTTCAATGGTTCTGGACGCCATAACCCCCGGTACACCACAGCCAACGCCAACCAGCATTGGGATAAAGGACTTTCCTGAAAGCCCAAATCTGCGGAAAATTCTATCCATAATGAAAGCGATTCTTGCCATATAGCCGCAGCTTTCCAAAAATGCCAGCAAGATGAAAAGCACCAGCATTTGCGGCACGAAGCCCAGTACTGCGCCTACGCCGGCAACAACACCATCTACAATGAGTCCGACTAACCAGTCTGCGCAGCCGATGCCTTCCAAAAATCCGGAAACCGCTGGCGGCACGATATCCCCAAAGAGCACATCGTTGGTCCAATCCGTTGCCATTGCACCAACTGTAGACATTGCAATGTAGTATACCAGCCACATAACCCCGATGAAAATCGGAAGGGCTGCAATTCTATTCGTTACAACCTTGTCAATTCTGTCAGAGACAGTCAGGTTTTCTCTTCTCTCTTTTTTAACTACCGCACGTTCTACCACTTTGCTGATATAACTGTATCGCTGATTCGTAATAATGCTTTCAGCTTCGTCATCAAGCTCATCTTCGCAGTCTGTGATGTGCTCCTCCAGATGTGCTAAAAGATCTGCGTCTATGCGAAGATTTTCCCGCACATCCTCATCGCGTTCAAAGATTTTAATAGCATACCAGCGTAAAAATCCAGGTTCTACCATTAGAGAAATAGATTCCTCAATGTGAGCCAGCGCATGTTCTACACTTCCTGTAAAAACATGAGGCATATCTACAGTTTTGTGTGCCTCGGCAATTTTCAGCGCCTTTTCTGCTGCCTCAATGCAGCCCTCGCCTTTTAAGGCACTAATCGGAACCACCTGACATCCCAGTTCTTTGCTTAGTTTGCCAAGGTCAACCTTATCTCCATTCTTTCTGACAAGGTCCATCATGTTGACACACACAAGCACAGGAATCCCCAGCTCAATGAGTTGTGTGGTTAAGTACAGATTTCTTTCAATATTAGTTCCATCAATAATGTTTAAAATTGCGTCAGGTTTTTCATTGACCAGATACTTTCTGGATACAACCTCTTCCAAAGTATACGGTGACAGAGAATAAATACCAGGTAAATCCTGAATGACTACATCGCTGTGACCTTTTAATTTTCCGTCTTTCTTCTCTACAGTTACGCCAGGCCAGTTACCCACATACTGTGAACTTCCTGTCAAGGCATTAAACAGAGTTGTCTTGCCGCTGTTAGGGTTTCCGGCAAGGGCTATTTTATATTGCATTCTTTCTTCCTCCCCTATTTCACATCTATCATTTCAGCGTCTGCTTTTCTGATACTAAGTTCGTAACCTCTGACTGTCAGCTCAATGGGATCGCCCAGAGGTGCCACCTTACGCACATAAACTACTGTTCCTTTGGTTAGTCCCATGTCCATAATTCTTCTCTTAATTGCGCCTGCCCCATTGATTTTCTCTACGGTTACAGTTTCTTTTACGTTGACATCTTTTAAAGTTCGCATTACTACCTCCAAATTTAAAACATAATTTTTACAGCCATATCTTTGCCCAAAGCAATTCTGCTGTCTTTTACCTGCAGAATCAGGCTGCCGCCGGCTTCACTGATAACAGTTACTTTTTCATCAATCACAAACCCCAGCTCCGCCATATGCTGACGGACTTCGGGTTTGCCCCCTATTTTTTTTATCGTCACGGTTTCACCCGGCTTTGCCATAGATAAAGGCATCATAGTTCCTCCTTTTTTCCTCAATTTACTCAGGTTAGCCTTTACTAACTCACGATTTAAAAGATACGAGTCCCTGATTCTTTAGCACTTCCGCTAAAGCAGACCCGCTGCTGCTGTGACAATGTGCAATTGGAAAGCCGCCTCTCTTTGCCTCTTGGGCGGCGGTATGTACCATTTTATGTGATACTGTAGTGGTAAAACAAATTAATAAATCCGGTGAACCAATTTTTTTCTTCATTGCGCCCTTTTCTTTCGTATAGACTTTTGCAGTGCAGCCATATTCCTCACAGATTTTCTGATATCTGTATTCCATTCGCTCATGTCCGCCAATAATTACAACACTCATCGTTTTACCTCCTTTTCCGTTGCCGCTTTAGTTAGTTATAACTAACTTCGCTCGCATTCACAGGTTAGCATAAACTAACTTCCTTGTCAACACTTTTTTTTTATGATAGAATAGAAAAAAACAAAGCGAGGATAAATCATGAAAATTCAACAGTCTGCAGAGGATTATTTTGAGACCATATACATTTTAAAGAAACGCAACGGTTCTGTACGCGCGATTGATATTGTCAATGAAATGGGATTTTCCAAGCCTACTGTCAGCGTCGCCATGAAAAAATTCCGCGAAAACGGTTTTGTTACAGTAGACGATGACGGGCAGATTGAGTTGACAAAGCAGGGGCTTTACATCGCAGAAAAAACCTACGAAAAGCACAACGTGCTGGCAAAAGCCCTCATGCTTTTAGGGGTGGAAGAATCCCTTGCTTATGAAGATGCCTGCCGCATGGAGCACTGCATCAGCGATATCAGCTTTGAGGCGATTAAAAATTATTTGGATAAACTGTAAAGATTGGCAGGATTTTTATGTTAAATTTTTTATTCGTTGCCCTTGGCGGTGCCGCCGGCGCCTGTGCCAGATACGCAATCAGTCTCATTGAAATAAAACACGTTTTTCCTTTTCAGACTTTTATCACCAATCTTTTCGGTGCGATTGCCATCGGATTTCTGTTTGGCATGGTTTCAGTCAAAAAAGACGTATCGCCGACCCTCATGCTCTTTCTGAAAGTCGGCGTGTGCGGTGGTTTTACCACATTTTCTACTTTTTCACTGGAAACACTCACCCTCTTTGAGGAGGGAAAGTTTTCCATCGGAATCATTTACGCTGTGCTCAGCGTGCTTTGCTGTGTTTTAGGTGTTTACGCAGGTCAATTTGCCGCAGTAAAAACACTTAGCTGACAGCAGCATAACCAGACTACTTCAGCCGCAATTCATAATATCGCAGAAAATATCCCGTAAACAGGAACAGACCAATCAGTAAGATTAACAAGCCGATGCCTGTTCCATTATTTTGCGGATAATAATAGTTAATCATAAAATGAACGGGTGCCAGCAATAGGGCAGCGATAGTCCAAATCAATTCCACCCGGTTTAGGGCCTTTCTTGCTTTTTCTTTTTTCTCCTGCAGTTCAATTAAATTTTCTTCTGCTTTTTTCTGATAATGCTCCATGGCAATCCTTTCTCCGCTCAAAAGCTCATTGACCGTAATACCCAAAATGCCGCATAGCTCAACCATAATAGATACGTCCGGCATACTCTTTCCTGTTTCCCACTTAGATACCGCTCTATTGGTAATGTTCAATTTCTCCGCAAGTTGCACCTGGGTAATGTGTTTCTCTTTGCGGCAGTCTGCTATGAATCTGCCGATTTTTACTTGATTCAAAATTTCTTCCTCCTTACCTTTTTATTATAGAGCAATGTGCTTTTTTGAACAGGAACCGTTGGTTGATTTGCTGTTTTTTAGCACCTCGTTTAACCCATTTTCTATTTTTACCTGAAAAATGTATAAAACTTTTGCCTTCCACCACTGCATGGCTTGCATTTTCTGCAAGATACTTCTCAACATCTCGATATTCTTGCATAATCTATAAGGATTTAAGGAAAATTCACGATGCACCTCAATACACCTTACCCTGACTTATACACTTTTTCAATGCTTTCTGTTTTTCGGTTAAGAATTCCCCACCTTCTTATACACCTTTTTAGAAAAATAACGATTTAGGTTAAAGTGCCTCTTCGTACTTGCGTATTATCTTCCGTGCTTTCTTCACATACTTGCAAGCAGCAGCAAACCCCCGGACGCACTGCCGGGGGCTTTTTTTATTTATTTCTCATATTCATACAAATAGTAGTTTCCGCCCGCATACAGATACAGACTGCACTTGCCGTCTCCTGCTGCTTTTGGAATGCTCGCTATGCCGTAAGTCTGGCGGCTCTTTCCTTTTCCGATATCCTCATAGGCGGTAATATTGGCTTTATTTTCATCATCGGCCACTACACTCCCGATATAGTTCCTGCCGTCTTCCATCACAATACGAATGCCGTAGAAACTGTCCGCGTCCTTTTTTTCGCCGGAAAGATTCTTCACCTTTACATCAAGCACAAGAAGTCTTTCGTCATCATTGCTGGCTTTGAAGTAATTGTAGAAATAACCCGGGTTTTCCGGTTCAATCTTCTTCGTAAAGCGCAGTTTGCTCGGCGTTAGCTCACAGCTGCCATCTATCGTAATCTTCTCCTTCAGCTTCGGTTTCTGGTACACTGCCACCGGTGCCGATGTATCAATCGAAAGTCTGTAGTTATAGGACGCTTTTTCCTTATCAGTATCAAAGGCAAATGCTGCTGTCATACTGTCTGCACCAACCTTTGCGTCCTCCATCTTTGTGACAAAGTATACAGTGCTTTCCTTACCGGCTTTGATGGTCGGGTAAGAAGTCAGTTTCCTGCCGCCTTCATCTACAGCTGCCGTCATCTGCTCTGTAAAGTTTTCCTCGTCACGTTCCAGCCTGAAGGCGCAGATATCCGCAAGGGACATATCCTCTGCTGCCAGATTTTTCACCCTTGCTTCTACTACGACAAAGAGTTCACCTTCTTCTGCTTCCCAGCCCATGCTGAAAGACTGGGTCAAAGGCGCATAAACCTGCGGTGTAACCAGCACGTTTTTCGGGGTAATCTCTGCCTTTTCGGAAATCACGGTGGTTTCACCCATCTGCAGGGCTACTTCCTCATCTCCGCAGGCACAAAAGGCAAGAACCGCAGTGAAAATCATCAGGCAAAGGACCAGTTTCTTAACAAAGTTCTTTCTCATGGCACTCACCTTACAGCTCTTTTGCCAGCTGATCCATTTCTTCACTTACGTAATCTTCGATACGGCCGCTGTCGCAAGCCTTAGCGACTTCCATATCCATCGGAAGCTTTGCAACGTTTGGAATACCATGCTTTGCAGCTACTTCCTCGATGTGGCTTTCGCCGAAAATCATGTGCTTTTCATTGCAGCTTGGGCATTTGAAGTAGGACATGTTTTCTACAATTCCAAGAACAGGGATATCCATCAGTTCCGCCATCTTTACGGCCTTTTCAACAATCATGCCTACAAGTTCCTGCGGGGAAGTTACGATAATAATGCCGTCAACAGGCAGGCTCTGATATACAGTCAGCGCCACATCACCGGTTCCCGGCGGCATGTCAACAAACATCACATCTACATCGCCCCAGCATACATCGCTCCAGAACTGCTCGATTACGCCGCCCAGAATCGGACCCCTCCAGACAACCGGGTCGGTTTCATTTTCCAGAAGCAGGTTGATGGACATGGCTTTAATACCACTTCCAGTTACAGACGGAAGAATCATCTGGTCGTTGCCCTGGGCTTTTTCGGTAAGGCCGAAAGCCTTTGGAATAGACGGGCCTGTGATGTCCGCATCTAAAATGGCAACGTTCCTTCCCTGTCTCTTTGCAGCAACTGCCAGCATGGAAGTTACGGAGGATTTACCTACGCCGCCCTTACCGCTGACAACACCTATTACTTTTCTTACATCAGACAAATCGTTCATCGGGGCTTTCTTGATGCCCGGATCTTCTTGTCTTTCTCCGCAGGTTGCACTGCAGGATCCACAATCATGATTACAATCACTCATCGCTTTTTTCTCCTTTATCTCTCATTGATATTTTAAAACATTCCCAGGTTTTTAAACAGGAATATCCATAGAAACATCGTAAAACTGGCAAATGCCGTGGTAAAAATCACAATGCCGCCGGCAAGCTGGGCGTCGCTTTCCATGGACTGTGCCATCGTAAAAGAAGACACTGCCGCAGGCGATGCAAACATGGCGAGAAGGGTCACAAACTCAATGCCCCGAAAACCGCAAAGGGCTGCCGCCCAAAGACCAATAGCCGGTATCACCACAAGCCGCCCGATGACGCAGACCAGAAGATTCTTCCCGCTGCTTCCCATTTCCTTAAAATCAATAGATGCGCCCAAAATAATCAGAGCCAGAGGCGTCGTTACCGCCGCCATATCGCTGATGACTTCTTCCAGTACCTCCGGAAGCCTCATTCTGAAAACCACCGTAATAAGACCTGCCGCCGCCCCCAGAATTAAAGGGTTGGTGACAACTTTTTTTACGGTTTCTCTAAGGCTGGGCTTTCCGCCGCGAAAAACCTCCAGGGTGATGACCGCCATTACATTATACAGCGGTACAATTACAGCCACCATCACAGCGGTTACGCCTAAATTCTCTCTACCAAGAAGATTGGCCGCAATAGGCAGCCCCATGATGACAAAATTGCTCCGATAAAGTCCCTGAATCATCGCACCTCTGCTTTTAGAATTTTTCGTTGTCACAAAGGCCGCCGCCATGGAAGCGGCATAGATTACCAGCACGGAGACAACACCAAAAGCCAGCAGCTTTCCGTTAAATGCTTCCGCAAGGTCCTTTCCGTAAAGGCTGTGAAACATCATGGCTGGAAAAACACCACAAAAACCATGTGGTTCATCTTCTTGATTTCCGGCGGTTCCATGAGTCTACGCTCTTTCACCAGCACTCCAATAGCCATGAGAATAAACATGGGAAGCACTGCCTCTAAGGCTATGATAAAATTACTAAGCATTACTTATAAAAAGGACATGCCGCGCACTCCGGTCTTCTTGGATTTTCCGGGTCGCAGTGCAGCGGAAAAATCCGAAGATCGTGACTCAGCTTATCTCCCATCAGAGATTTCAGACCGGCAATCTGGCACAGCGTTCCTACAAACTCAGTCGTAGTGCCGGCTTTGACCTGACGCATGGTTTCTCTGTAAACCTTTGCCATGTCACGCTCGTAATACTCATCTTTATATTCATAAAAAGTCTCAAATTCCGGCAAATCAACCGGGTTGAACACCGGACAGTAAAGAACGCAGTTATTACACTTGCTACAGCCGTCCTCATTGATTACCGGCTTCTTATATCCGTTTTCATCCCGTTCCATTTTAATGCAGGCGTACTTGCAACCCACAGTGCAAGCCTCACAGCCATTGCAGTTTTTTACTCTGTCTGTAATTTGCATTGCTCAAACTCCTTTTCTAATACAATATATTTATTCTATCATAAGTCAGGCCTAAAGAAAAGCCCGCCCATATACTTCTTCACAGCAAGGTCTTCATGGATCACTCATGTGCATAGAATTCAAAATTTCTCTCAAAATATGCACATCCAGCTCGGAAGTTGTGCGTATTTTTGAAGAAACCAGCGAAAATATGCACGTGCTTGCTTAGCATGAGCGGTTTTCTCAATGAAAATCACCTCAGATGTGCATATTTTTGATGATTTTCTTGATTTTACGTACAGTCTCGTGCATATTTTAACGATTTTTTTCAAATCTATGTATTTCCGTGCATTCCTGCTTACAGCAGTTCATCCAGCGACATCTGCCAGCGAATCCAGCTTTCCTGGTCGCAGGATTTAATGATATCCCCGTCCATAAAATCTCCGATTAAAAAGGGAGAAAATGGGTCATGCTGCTTCATGTTGTATTCCACTGTCTCCCTGTCATAATTGGCATAACAGTAGAGACAGCCGTGACCGCAGGTATTGTAAGCACCGATATCACTTCCCAAAATACAGCTGCATTCCTCTCTTGTCATAGCGGATTTTGGCACTGTCATCGGCAGGCCCATAGCTTTTTCCAGCACTTTCTGACTCTGGCATCCGCCGCAGTCCGCGCCAAATTCAGCCAGTTCATCCCCCTCCCCGCAAGGGTAAAGGGTCATGCCCGCCTTCTCTGCAAGCTGAACAAAGGCCTCACCTAGCCTCAGCCGTTCCTCCCGAAGTACCGTCCGTCCTTCCGGAAAATTCCGTTTCGTCTTATCATAAAGGTCCAAAAAGCTGATGACGCAGTGCTGCGTATAGCCTGACAGTTTTTCAGCCATCTTTGCAAAGGCGGAGATATGGTAATCCTCCGAATACTGCTCCGTAATAAAAATAGGATCGTATCGCCAGCTGATGCAGTCTTTCCCCACGTGCCGCGACAAAGTGCGAAAACTTTCTATCACCTCATCTACCGGCGGCACGTATGGCTCAATATCCCTGCCGTAAGGGGTAATCGTCACCGACCAAAACTGGCGGAACGGCGACAGCTGCGCTAGATTTTCCAGCATAGGCGCCGGATTTTTTGTACAGAAAGTAATGCAGTCAATGGTAGACGGCTCCAATAAGTAGCGGGTCACCTGCTGGGGCTGATATGGGTTTCTGGCAAAGACAAAGCCTTCCTTGAGGCGGCGGTAAAACCACTTGCTGTAGAAGGCCGGAATGTCTGTTCTGTTTCCTGTATTTAAAATCATTATCTGTTCACAATCTTTCCGATGTTTTTCAGGGCAATGGAAATGGTTCCGTCCGGATTGTTGATAAATTCCACATATCTGCTGTTTTCCAGATACTCCGTCGGGATTTTAATTTCAATGCCGGTGTCGGTTTTTATCTTGTGGCTTCTAATGCTCTTGACCACTTTTGGATTTTCCACAGAAAGCTTCGGCGGCATATCTGCCTCCATCGCCTTCTGCCGGAAGGTTTTCTTCATCACTTCGTTGTCGTGAAATACCTCTTCACAAAGATCCGACGGTGTAAAAGGTACGTTCTGCTCTGCCCGCTCGATGATACAGTTCTTCGCCCTGCTCACCGCCACAGCTGAATTGCTGCCGTATTCCTCCGCCACCTCGCTGGTGATTTTTTTAATCATGCGCACCGTTTCCCGTGCCGACTGACCGTAGGTACATTGCAGAACCTTATCAGGCAGCACCATGACCTCGTCGCCGTTGATAGCTCTTTTCTTGTCGCATAGCACCACCGACAAATCCTCCGTATCGATGAGCGCATAGCAGGAAATCTTCTGATTAGTTCCCGGCAGCATGGTAAAATAGCGGATAATCTTGTTGGCAACACCCTCCTGTCCGTTTTCCACCTGATGGGTGTAAGCCGTTTTATTTGGAAGGAGCAGAAGACCGATGTACTCTCTGCTCTCCTCCGTAAACTGACACACCAGAAAGTCCATGGACTCCGGCTCGTCAGCCTGTGAAATCTGGTCGTGGAGCAGGTTGCCTGCCGCCGTGGAAAACTCCGCAAAGTCGATATTTCCGGAAAGATACCGCTCAAGGGTCTGTTTCAGAATACTGTACTCTAAAAACTCGCCTTTCTTCTTCGCGCCGTCTTCCATAATGCGCGACAAATGCTTTTCGATGAACTCACCCGTACCATAATCGCCGATTTCCAGTTCTTTCTGGGAAAAGACACAGATGTCCGAGTTAAAGTCCATAATATGTAAAATTGCTTTTTTTATGATCATTGTTTACTGTTCTACTTTCGCAAATTCTGTATAAATCGCCTGTACTGCCGCCATGTAATCCGCGCTGTCCACGCCGACCATCATATTGATTTTCTGCGCGCCGTGGTCGATGAGCTTTACGTTGATTTTGCGGTTGGCAAGGGCGCCCAGCACCTTTACGGCAACGGCAGGTGAAGTGCCAAGTTCCCGTCCGACGACAGCGATTAAAGCCACATCGCCGGTTACAGTCACTGTGCCCTGGGGTACTTTGTCCCAAATCTCTTCGGTAAGCTCAGAAATGCAGTTTCTTACGTCGGATTCATGAACGATGATATTGAGGGAATCTATGCTGGACAGGATATTCTTGACCGCAATTTTTCTCTCGTCAAAGATTTCCAGAATCTCCGCACGCAGCTGCGGTTCCTCGCTCATCTTTCCTTTTTCTATCAAGATTGCCGTATAGCCAGTCTTTCCGGAAATACCGGAAATTTCCAGACTGGACTGATAATAGTCCGCATTCTTTACAATTAAAGTGCCGTGGTCCTCCGGCTTATTGGTATTTCTGATATTAATTGGAATTTCCAGTTTTACTACAGGAAAAACCGTATCCTCATGAAGCACCGCCGCGCCCATGTAGGAAAGCTCGCGAAGCTCTTTATAGGTAATCACCGGCACGCTGCGCGGTTTGTCCACAATCCGAGGGTCAGCCATGAGAAGACCTGACACATCGGTCCAGTTTTCGTAAAGGTCCGCGCCGGCTACTGCGGCGACGACAGCACCTGTAATATCTGAGCCGCCTCTTGCAAAGGTTTTCACTGCACCGCAAGGAAGGCTTGCGTAAAAACCCGGAAGGACTGCCCGCTTCGTTTCTGCCAGAGCTTTACCAAGCACCGACTTAGTCTTTTCCTCATCGTAGGTGCCGTCTTCTTTTAGGAAAATATGTCCTTCGGCATCGATAAAATCAACTCCCAGGTATGCCGCCATAATCTTGGCGTTGAGATATTCCCCTCTGCTGATGATGTAATCCTTCCTGGATTCATCGCCCAGAGCCGCCCGAATTCTGCTAAACTCCTCATCGATGTCTATTTTAACGCCCAGTCCTCTGACCAAAACTTTATATCTGGACTGAATCTTGGCGAGAATTTCTTCCGCCTGTTCACCCTTGTTTTCCGTGCAGGAAATGAGCAGATCCGTCACCTTCACGTCGTCAGCAGACCGTTTTCCCGGCGCTGATACGACGATATACTTTCTCGCCTCATCTTCTTTTATGATAGCTGCGCACTTTTTAAACTGCCCGCTGTCAGCAAGAGATGTGCCGCCGAACTTGGCGACTTTGCAGTCTGCTTTCTGGGTAAAAGCGTCTGCAAGGGATTCATCGTTAATCTGGTTCACGTCATACTGGGTCGTCTGATATACGAAATAGTTGAGCCAGTTGCAGTACAGCAGGTTAGCAGATGAGCGCCACTTTACAGTAGGTTCTTTGGTGTCGTCATCGTCAGGGAAATAGTTGCACGGCACGTCAGGGTGAATCCCCGCATTCTTGTCACGCAGATATTCCTTCAGCAAAGTGTCTCCGTCATACTCCGAATGACCCATGATAAAAATCTGTCTGTCGTTTCTGGACTTAATGGCGTAAATTCCTGCTTCATCAGAAGTGGAGATAATTTCCAGCTCCGGAATCTTTTCCACATCTTCCCTGTCCACCGTAGTATTTCTGGAATGGGGCACATAGAACTCATCGTCAAAGCCACGGAACAGCATGCCTTTCTTGTAGTCCAAAGTATGCTTGTACACGCCGGAAAGCTTCTTCGGCAGTTTTCTCTTTTCAATGCCGTAATGGTAGTAGAGGCCCGCCTGAGCGCCCCAGCAGATATGGAAGGTACTGTGAACGTGGCGTTTGGACCACTCCATAATTTCGCAAAGTTCATCCCAGTAGTCCACTTCCTCAAAAGGCAGCAGTTCCACCGGCGCGCCGGTAATAATCATACCGTCGTAATTTTTATGTTTAATCTGATCAAAGGTCTTGTAAAAAGCAATCATATGCTCCTCAGAAGCATTGGACGCTTTGTGGGTGCTGGTCTGCAAAAGTTCCAGTTCCACCTGCAGCGGTGTATTTCCAAGGAGTCTTGTCAGCTGTGTCTCTGTATCTATTTTAGTCGGCATCAGATTGAGAATCAAAATCTGCAGCGGTCTGATGTCCTGTGTCATGGCGCGGGTATCGGTCATGACGAAGATGTTCTCCGCAGTCAGTGTCTCAATAGCCGGTAAATTGTTTGGTACTTTAATTGGCATAAACAAACGCCTCCTCTACTAAAAAAATGGACTGTCCGTCTCCTTTTGCTCTGGGACAAACAGTCCTATCATTACTATTATGCGACAAATCCGCCCGACTTTCAAGAGGAAGTTTTCTTTTTAGGAAAGAATCATTCCCCCTGCTGAAAGTGCGGACAAGTTCCTGTCGTTTATCATATTCTCCATACTGTAAAGGAGCAGTACTTCAGTAACGCCCATCTCCTTCGCGTATTCTGCCAGATTCCCGCTGAAGTAGCGCAAATCCACCATATACACATTGTCGTAGTGATACGCAGCCAAAGGCGCAAAACAGTTGGCGAAAGAATCCTTGATGATTAAAAGATTCTGCCCGGTTTCTTTCTTTCCCGTTTCAATGGAAAGTCTGCCGTAGTTTCCGCCGAAGAACACGCTGTATTTATCTTTTTTCTCAAGGAACGCTCTCTGGTACATGCCACCGGTAAGTGCCTTGCCGTCTGCCGTCACTTTGTAAACCTCCTGCTCCGGCGCAGTCAATGCGCTGATAGAATCCCGCATGCCGTCGTCCCAAAGAACTTTGGAGTACAGCGTGCCCTGAAAATCCTCAGTGAGCACCTGTTTTTCTGTTCCCAAAAAATCCAGCCACGGTTTCCACACCCCAAAGGCAAGAGCCGCACCGTCGGTGGTCCAGTGGTGATCTTTTTTGTAATAAAGCTGGGTATTTTCACCTTTTGCGATGGACGCAAAGGTTTCGTAAAGGTCCACATAACCGCAGTTTATCAGCTGCTGTGCCGCTTCCTTCGCGTAAGCCGCTTCATCAAAGCGGGCAGCGCCTTTAGGCAGTTTATCCTCCATCACTGCACCGGTGGTCGGCACCACCATGACGGATTTTCCCATATCGGAAGGCAGCGCCTCATAGAAATCTTTCACCGACTGCAAATTCTTTAAAAACTGCTGGTGATGCATCGCCTCCGGCGTGAGCTTTTCTATGAACCAGCCGTCCTTTCCCAGATAAACACCACCTATATCTTTTCTTAACATCAGCCGCTGCATGGTCGTCTTTGCGGTAATCCACTGATTGCGAAACGGCACCTGGTCGTCCATATACTGCTGAAGTTCCGACTCAAAAGCGCCGCTGAGCACCCTTTCTGCGGTAAGTTCCGGCGCCTGCTGGAGCATCCTGTTTTCGTTTTCCGAAAAATGCTTGTCCTTCATGAAAATTCCTCCCAGAAGAAGAATCAGCAGAAATCCGGCAAACACAACAGTCATAATTATGTCGTCTTTTTTTCTCATCTCCTGCAAACCTCCTATCAAAACCTGAAATACAGAAACGGATTATAGGTGTCGCTGACTAAAAACGCCATAGACGCCGTCAAAATCAGCAAATATGTAAGATTTTTTACAATCAGATAAACCGCCGGTTTGTTCTGCAGCTTTTCCAGCACCGACTTTGCACACTTTGCGGGAATCTGCGTAGAAGCGAAGGTCATGATGACAAGGAGTACCCCTGCTGTAGCAAGGAAGTAGCCGCTTCGCCCGTCCCAAAGTCCGCCGCAAAATGCCATAGCTTTCAGGTAGGAAAAGAATGCCGTGCCGTCAGTCAGGGCAAAAATGACCCAGCCCAGCACGATGAAAAACAGGGCGTAAACATGCTGCAGCAAGCCGGGCAGTTTTTCAAGGCGGCGCAGCAGCCAGACTTTTTCCAAAATCAAAAGAACGCCGAAGTATACACCCCACCACAGAAAATTCCAGCTGGCGCCGTGCCAGAATCCGGTCAGCGCCCACACAATCAATATATTCACAACCTGCCTTAATAGGCCTTTGCGGTTTCCACCCAGAGGAATATACACATACTCTTTAAACCACGTGCTCAGAGAAATGTGCCATCTTCTCCAGAAATCTGTAATACTCTTTGCGGTGTACGGATAGTTGAAATTCTCCTCAAAGTGAAAGCCGAACATCCTGCCGAGGCCGATTGCCATATCCGAGTAGCCGCCGAAATCAAAATAAATCTGAAAGGTAAAGGCGATTGCGCCAAGCCAAGCCGTTGCCGCCGGCATACTGCCCGCGTCCATGGCTGAAATTTCGTCCCAAAGAAGTCCCGCCTGATTGGCAAGGAGCACCTTTTTGCCAAGGCCAACGATAAAGCGCCTCGTCCCTTCTGCAAAGTTTTCTAAGCTGCTGTCCCTCTCCGAAAGCTGAGCTTCAATGGTTACATAGCGGACGATAGGCCCTGCAATGAGCTGCGGAAACAGCGTGATATAAAGTCCGAAGCGGAACAGATTCCTCTGGGGCGCGGCTTTTTTACGGTACACGTCTATCACATAGGACATGGCTTGGAACGTATAAAAAGAAATACCAATTGGCAGCACCACCTGCCCAAAGCCGAAGCTTCCAAAGAAAAAGCCCGCATATTTAAAATACCCCAATATTGATAAATTCCCAATTACAGCCAAAGCGAGCATAAGCCGCTGCGGCTTCTTGGATATTGCCAGTCCGCACCCGTAATTGAACAGAATCGATACTGCCATTACCAGCAGATATTTCGGCTCCCCGAAGCCGTAAAACAGCAGACTGCCCAAAAGAAGCACGCTGTTTCGCGTGCTCTTTGGTACAAGATAATACAAAATGGCTGTGGCTGGCAAAAATGCCAGCAGAAAGACTGTACTACTGAAGACCATCGATAATCTCCTGCAGTTTTTCTAAGACTTCCGGATCAACCTGACCACCCATGCCTTCATCCGGCTGATATGCTTCTATCGTATAAATAGCCTTGTTCCCGATCTGCAGGGTGTTGCTCTGATACAGCTCCGTCATGCCATCATTAAACGCACTGGTAATATAATTTGCAACATCTCCGTTATAGCCCTTAGCATCTTTTAAAGTAAATGCGATTTTCCGACTTCCCTCATCCAACTGCTTCTTTACGTATTCCGGAATATCATAAATATCCTTAAGGTCCCCTGCATGATCAGCAAGATAACAGTACTTTATACCATCAGCCGCCGGAATTTCTTCGTGATTCCATGGATAGCTTCCATCATCTTTGACGCTGTCCGGCACGTTAAAGTATGTATAACCCGGCTTTTCAGCACTGCCTCCGTCAAAAGTCACATCACAGTGATACCATTCATCATCCAGCTTTACAAGATTCCAGGCATGTTCCCCTTCCTCTGTGGAATGAATAATTTTACAGTCGATATCCAGCATATCCATCAGCAGTTTAAAAGTAGTCGCATTACCTACACAAATCGCCTGATGATACTTGAACACACCGTATGGAAGGTGGCTGTACTGGTCACCGCTTGCAATGGGAGACAACGAGTTATCGTTATATGCTGTGTATGCCACCTGCCAGTCATAAATCGCTTTTTCCTTTTCGTAGTCGGTCATGCCATCCTTAATATTCTCATCGATGACTTTCTTCGCCTGTTTCAGCACATATTTGTCCTGCTCATCGAGCCCTTCCTCATTGCCGGACTTGTATGCTTCCACCACTTTCGTGTCATCGTAAATTTCGTGAATTTCACCGTTTGAAGCCACATACGCTTTCATCATATCTGCCAGCGCGTTATTCTGTAAAAATACTCCGGCTACCGCAACCAACAAAATCCCCTGCATACCGATTAAAATACCCGTAATAATTTTAGATTTCTTTGTCATTTTCTTCGTCTCCTGTTAATCCTGATTCAATACACCCTGTATTACTGTTATCATTTCTTCCGCCTGGTCTGAAATCACCAGAAATACATAATTCTTTGATACTACAACCCGAGCATTTTCCAGCTTATACACTTCTTCCGGCTTATAGTTCTCAAAATCATGAAGTCTCTTTTCCAGTCTTGCTTCCATGTATTTTTTGATTTCACTGACGTCAGCATTGTCCACAGCTCTGACGATAGAAATCTCGTCTGCCTTGCCGCCGTCTGCTGCGTAAGCAATCGTACCGCTGTCGATTTTTTTCATGGAAAAATTATAAAGCCGCTCAAAATTGTCAGCATACACATCTTCTCCATGGCTGACTGTGGTATCTATCGGCGATTCACTGAACTGTTCCATCACTGCTGAAACAGCCTCGCTGCAGCGTGCTTCCTGCTGACTGCTTCCGCAGCTGTAAAGCAAACTCGCAGCAAACAGTATACAAGTTGCCAGCGTCACGTTTTTTATAAGTCTCTTCATATTTTCCCCTTTCCCAAAGTTTTCTCTGCAAAATTCATTCTACAACTTTCTTAGGGGAAAATATATAGGATTTCTGAGATTTAAGAATTTTTAAGAAAACCTATGTCTTCTTTTAGGCTGCTCACGGCAAACGCACGAAACATATCATTAGTACTTTTAAAAGTTTTTTGTGAAAAAGGTATCAAATCCTTCAAATCATGACATCCATTATATGGAAGTCAAGGAATTAACCTTCATAATATGGCAGGTTTTCATGAACATATCTGCTTAGAAAACAAAAAGAACAAAGAATTTGATTTCGATTTTGGTTAATTTGCTCAAAACCTTTTAGTTAGTACAAAATAACTCCTAATTTTTGATACCTTTTTTGCAAAAAAACGGAATAGGTACTAGAATCTAATGTTCGCAACCCTACTGCTTCCTGCTGCTGATAAAAAGCTGTACCGAGGCCGCTCCATACTCATATCCTCTGCTGCCTGTTCTATCATAAGCGATAGCAACAGCCACCGCATCATATCTGGAATCCAGCATGTTTTTGCGGTGACCCGGCGACTGCCTCCACTGCTGAAACATACCCCTCGCCGCAACCTCTGGTGAAGCCTGATAAGCTCTCCATGCTAAATTTTCTCCAGTACCCCGATAGCGGATGCGCAATTTTAAATCAGCATACACGCTGGAAAAGCTACGCAGCTCGCCTTTCCTATTATAGCGCTTGTGGCTTAGGTCAGGATACTTTAGTGCTTCCTTTGCTCTCAAATCCGCTGCTTTCTGCAGCTTCTTGCTGAGAGAAAGAGTTTTTACTCCATGAGCCCTGCGATACTCGTTAAGCAGTTTCAAAGCTTCCCGCTGATAACGCTTTGCATAAACCGATTGGGTCAGCTTCTCCTCCGCATCAGCTGCTTCCTGTACTGCCGCCGGCTGGATGCTCTCAGTCTTTCCTTCTGCACATACCGACTGCGTAGACAATAATATAAGAGCAATCCACACTATGAATCCCCTTCGAGCCTTACCTTTTGTCATGATGATTCCTCCTAATCGTTTCCTTTTCTTTGCGCCATTGTATCCGACTTTTTTCTAAAAAGAAAGGGGAAAAAACTTACAATTCCCCATAACCATTGGAATGTATGGGGAAAAAATTTTATAAAGTTCCCCTTTTTATGTGATTTATGGATTGCTGACTCTTGTATCAATAACATATTTTTCCATCTCTAGGAGCGCTGGAAAAAAATTTTCCTTTATCAGGAATAAATGGATTAATTATATATTTAATTGATTCAAATCCTTTGTCATCGAAAACTAAGTGGTTAATAAGTGGTTAATCTCTCAAAAAACAAAAAAAATGCAAGGTGTATATACGATATGAACCTTGAAATTTCAATATTCTCTGGTTGTGTGGACAGCCCATTGCGCGCTTTTGTTATACAAAACCGCCGTCCTGCGCAGGCTCCCTCAGCCTGCTTGGACCGTGACCTGCTCATCAGTTCACCGAACTGCTTCGCTTCAGGTCACGCCTATCGGTTCAAGTCCTGTCCTAAGAACATAACGATAGAAAAAGAAAACACCATTCATCAGAACGGTGTTTCCTTTTCTCTGGTTGCGGGGACAGGACTTGAACCTGCGGCCTCCGGGTTATGAGCCCGACGAGCTACCAACTGCTCTACCCCGCGATATTAAATTGTACAGATAAGAAATTGGTGCCGGAAACCGGGGTCGAACCGGTACGATCGGTAAGGATCGCAGGATTTTAAGTCCTGTGCGTCTGCCAATTCCGCCATTCCGGCACATCAATACAAATCTGTCAAAAAAATGGCTCCGAGAGTGGGGCTCGAACCCACAGCCTACCGGTTAACAGCCGGTTGCTCCACCATTGAGCTATCTCGGAACAGTGTTCCGTCATTCCTGACGGCAGATATTATTATACAACAGTAACCCAACTATTGTCAATATCTTTTTCTACTTTTTTTGAAGTTTCTTTATCGCTGCAGATTCCTGCGGTTTCCGCTCACCATCTACAGTCTATTATAACAGTAAATTCCGGTTTTATTCCTGCTTTTTACCGATTTCCAAAAAATTTATCAGAAGACTTCAGGGCGATAAATTTCCTACATTGACAAATTCCAGCTTGCCGATACAAAGGAACTTTTCAAAGGCAAAGAGCGAAAAGCGTTGTTAAACAGTACAACCGTGACCTTGCTGAGTGGGAATACCAAGTCAGCAGGAAACCGACAGCCGCCGTTATGATTTTACCCATAGCGGCAGTATGCATAATTATTTACTGACGGCAAGCATGATTTTCATATTCATCAAATTGTTTTGTTTTTTTCAATATCCACAGTGCGTAACTTAAGCTAGCAATACATAATACTGCACTTGAAATAATATGAACCCTCATTGAAGAATTTTCAACAGCAAAAACGCTCGAAGAATTTACAAAACTATGTGCAATAATACACGGTAAAAGGCTCTTTCCTTTGTAAAAAATAATTGTAAAAAGAAAACCTATTGCGATTGCATAACAAACTTGTAAGAGTGTAGGTATTAAATCTTTTCCGTTCAGTAAGTTTACAATATGTCCAATTCCAAAAGTAACACTTGAGATAACAATCGCCAACTTTACATTGTCATTGTATAATGCTTTGAACAGAAATCCACGAAAAATAATTTCTTCAATGAATCCAACGCAGAGCATACTTAAAATATATAACACAGTTTCTAAAACAGACAGCTTCATCGTAACGCCATTCCATAGGTTAATACTCATAATTAGAAGTAGCGGAGTAAAATATAAGAAATTTCTAAGGCTTCCATCAAAAGAACACAGACCGTATTTTTCTTTTAAGTTGTGTTTACTCACAAAAACTAAAAGAAGCGATGTAAAAACTATAGCAACGGGTGCAGCAATTATTTTTTCAGTGCCAAGCGAAGCAGAAAAGCTGTCAGCAACACTAAACAAAACAACATAGGAAACAATCCAAACCAATGAGAAATTTAATTCATTTTTCTTATATAAACGATACATTATAATCCTCCTTTTAATGAATAAATTATTCCATCAAATACCAACTCTAAATCAGATATAATCGTCTGTTCGTCATAGGTCATTTCGTTATTTGCAAACATACTTGCATATCCGTGTGCAATCAGGAATAATGAACGGAAAATGGTTTTCGCCTGTTCTGTATTGACCTCTACTTCTTTACTCAGTATAGCTATAATAGGCTGTAATTCTTCAGAATTTATCAACTCA
>JALEOD010000002.1 GCA_022767345.1 Emergencia sp. | reverse complement strand
TGCCTTGTGTGTACAGGGTTACTTTTTTATTCAAAAACAACAAAATGACGGAGTGCCATCGTCTGGTGCATCCGTCATTTTCATTGCATGAAGATAGGGCTGCGCCCTAACGGTTATTTTCCGTTAATGCGACAGCCCCTTCTTACATTCAAATCAAAGGAAAGCAGCTGCAGCTGGTCGACTTTTACGTCAACTGTGTGACAGCTCTTTTTTTGTTATGTTTTGAAATCCATATAAAAATTATCTGAAAAATTTAATGATTTCTACTAGTAAGGTATTGACAAGTATGGGCGGTGCGTATATAATGAGATAAAAATAGAGCATTCGCATTAAAAAATACAGCAAAATGGAGTAGATACTATGAATTCAGAAAATACTGTCGGAATTGATGCAAAAGTATTGTATGAAGAATTAGAGCGATTCTTTCAGCCAGCCGCATATAGAGATATGGCTGCCAATGGTCTGTTGGCAGATCATGCGGAAACTATATATAAGGTATATACCGCAACTTTTTCCAGCGATCAGGTGATCGCGCAGCTGCGGGAGCGGTCGGCAAGTGATTGTCTTCTATTCACGCATCATCCTGGCGCGCAGCACCCAGAGAATATGCCGCCAGTATATTTTAGCAAGGAGACATTACAGTACATGGAACAGAACCGTATTAGTCACTATAGTTTACATCTGCCCATGGATCAGATTAATCCCTATTCTCCTGGTATCAGTTTTGCAAAAGTTCTGGGACTAACACCTTATGATCGTTTTTTTGAAGAGGGCGGCGCGGTGATGGGTCTATTTTGTACAGGATCTTTCGACACCTGCAGTCAAGTATTGCAAAAGATAGAATCGGTCGTGGGGCACGCATGCAGGCTGTATCGTTATGGGGAAGAGCTGTTGTGTGACGGACGTGTCGCTTTGATTGCCGGTGGAGCGGAAGGTACTGCGTTTTATGACGCATTGCGGGATGCAGGCATTGGGCTGCTGATTACTGGTGTAGGCACTAGAGAAGCGGATTGGTTTGCGCCGTCTCATAAGGCAGCAGAAGCGGCAGGCGTCAGTATTTTGGCGGCAGGTCATTATTCTACAGAGTCCTTTGCTTTAATGGAGATGTGCAGGTTTTTTCGCCAACGTGGCGTGGAAGCTTCATTTTTGCCAGAGACACCATTACTACAGGATTTATAGTCCGATATTGCACTTGAGAAGAAATAAGGAAAGATGAACTCGCAGGAATACAGAAATCTGCGGTGCACAGAGAAAGAGGGATACTGATGGACGTATTAAATGAAGTACAAGATTTATTGCCAGTGTTGACAAGAACCCAGGCTAAGATTGCTAAATATATTTTGAAGAATCCAGAAACCATCTGCTTTTCTTCATTAAAAAAAGTAGCAGAAGATATTGGTGTCACGGAAACGACTGTACTCAGCTTCTGTAAAAAAACAGAGGCCGGATCTTTTGCAGGATTGAAAAAAGCCATACATAGCTATTTGCAGGAAAGACTGTTTTGGAACAGCAAGTTGGAAATGTCCTCTCAGCAGTATGACGCTGATGAGCTGACTTTGGATGGACTGAAAGAGAATCAGCAACAGCTGCTTGGGGCAGCAATGGAGGGACTGGATACTGGTGCACTGCTTGCTTTTGTAGATACTTTGTGCCAGGCAGAGAACATTTATATCTGCGGACATTCGGCTTCTCTGACAATTGCGGCGAACCTGCAGCATAAGCTACGGGACACAGGGGCGTTGACCCGGCTGGTTGATGTTAGTGATTATGGCGAGGTTCTAGATGCTTTAACCCGTTTTGATGACAAAGATGTATTTATCTTAATCACCTTGCCGTTTTATTCGGCACAGACGGTGGCGATTTCTGAATATCTGCACAGCAGAGGTGCAACGGTACTGGCTATGACAGATAAGGCAGCATCTCCTTTGGTGTGTAATGCTTGGCATGTATTGCTGTGCAGATCTAACAGCATGATATTTGACAATTCTATCGCATCTATGATGGCTATGGCAGATATCATCGCGTCTGTATATATTCTTCGTAATAAAGAAAAGTTTGAAAGACATAATAAGAAAATCAAAGAAATCGAGGGCTTTTTCCAGACTTCAACGATACCAGCTTATGATAATGAGTATTATTTTTACGGTTGGGACAACGATGAAAATAGTGAAAGCAAATAAAATAGTAAATCATTTGAAAAGGAGGTATGCGTATGTATCTAATTAAAAACGTGAATTTGTACGATCCTATGCCGAAAGGTGTCTGTGACATTTTGACGGCAGGCGGACAGATTGCTGCAGTAGGAAAGCAGTTGCAGCCGGCGCTTCCCGGCGTCAAAGAGATTGACGGCTCTGGTATGACGGCTGTTCCTGGGTTCATTGATCAGCATGTGCATGTAACTGGCGGCGGTGGGGAAGGGGGCTTCGAGTCGCGAACGCCGGAAGTGAACGTATCGTCTATTATAAAGGCGGGCGTGACGACGGTAGTTGGCTTATTGGGGACCGATAGCTTTACCCGCAGCGTGGAAAATCTGGTGGCGAAGACCAAAGCCCTCAAGCGAGAGGGAATTACGGCTTATTGCCTTACTGGCGCTTATGTTTATCCATCCCCTACAGTGACTGGTTCTGTTGCAAAGGATTTAGTCTATATTGATGAGGTGCTGGGATGTAAAATGGCAATTTCTGATCATCGAGCATCCAGACCGACTAAAGAAGAACTGATTCGCTTAGCATCAGATATCCGTATGGCGGCGCTGGTGTCGGGAAAACCTGGTGTGCTCCATCTCCACGTGGGTAGCATAGGACGGGGGCTGGAAGAAATCATAGAAATCTGTGAAGAGGCAGAAATTCCGATCAAGCATTTTCGCCCAACCCATATGGACTGCCATCCAGAAGCAGCAAAGGTGTTTATCGCAAAAGGCGGCTGGGTTGATTTCACAGCGGAACCTTCGCAGACTGACGTACTGTATCAGACGATGAAAGAAGTCGGAAGCCAGCGGATTACAGTCAGCTCTGATGCAGGTGGCAGCATTCCAGTATGGAATGAGACTAGAGATGCGGTAGTAGATGTACTGGTGGGAGGTATGGAACCACTGTACGAGATCATTCGCAATTTAGTCATAGACTTTGGCGTCCCAATGGAAGAGGCTGTAAAGTTAATTACCAGCAATGTAGCAAAATCCCTGGAGTTGTATCCAAGAAAAGGTTGTCTGCAGGCTGAAAGTGACGCCGATTTAGTATTGTTAGATCAGGGATTACACATTGATACAGTCATGGCAAAAGGACGGCTGATGATGCGCGGTAAAAAGCTGATGGCAAAAGGCGCTTTTGAACAAGTTCCTTTGTATAAAGAGGAGGACTAAAAGGTGTACAAGTATGTTTTAAAACGATTACTGATGATGATACCCGTGCTGATTGGCGTATCGTTTTTGGTATTCTTCATTTTGGCAGTCTCGCCAGGTGATCCGACCCGTATGATATTGGGGCAGCAGGCATCGGAGGCTGCTGTGCAGGCAATGCGAGAAGAACTGGGGCTGAACCATAATCTATTTGTCAGGTATTTTGATTATATGGCTGATGCGCTGCAAGGCGATTTTGGCACCTCTTGGAAGAGTCAGCTGGAGGTGCTGCCGCAGGTACTTGGGTATTTTCCGAATACGATAATTCTGTCTATTGCAGGTATTTTGGTAGCGATACTAATCGGTGTGCCAATTGGAATCTTATCTGCGAAAAAGCAATATACCTGGATTGACAATATTGCTACAGTATTGGGGCTGATTGGCGTGGCGATGCCGAATTTCTGGTTGGGTCTGCTACTGGTTATGGTATTTTCTCTGGGGCTGGGTTGGCTGCCGCCATCCGGCATGGGAGAAGGCATGGAACTGTTGCCGAGCTTGATTCTGCCCGCCCTTACCTTAGGCACTGGCTGTGCAGCTAGCATCATGCGTATGACGCGCTCCAGTATGCTGGAATCTATGCGTCAAGACTACATAGACACAGCTCGTTCTAAAGGACTGAAAGAAAGTTATATCACCAGGAATCACATGTTCAAGAATGCATTGATCCCAATTGTAACTGTAATTGGTCTGCAATTCGGTATGCTGCTGGGCGGTGCGGCCTTGACAGAGACGATCTTCTCCTGGCCGGGGTTAGGGCGTTTCATGGTCGAGTCTATCAAATCAAAGGATATGCCAATGGTACTGGGTTCAGCCATGTTTTTGGCTTTGATGTATTCCGTGGTCAACTTGTTGGTGGACATTCTGTATGCATATGTAGATCCAAGGATCAAAGCACAGTACAACAGTATGGGAGGAGGAAAAAAACGTGGAAAACGCTTTGCAAAACAATAACAGCGCAGTCAAAGCCAGATCTTTGTGGGCGGACGCCTGGAGACGGTTCAAAAAAAATAAAATGGCTGTGATCAGTTTGATTTTCCTTTTGCTCCTGGCTTTGATTGGCATTGCCACTTTGATTATTGACTGGGTAACCAATGATTCTGTCTATGATTCCCTTGTGATTAGTCAAAACTTGAGTCAGCGCTTTGAGCCGCCTAGTGGCAGCCACATTTTGGGATTGGATGAGTTTGGACGAGACATTTTGCTCCGTATCTTATGGGGAACCAGATATTCTCTGTTTATGAGTATTGCTGCAGTGATCGCTGCAGGTGTGGTAGGGACGATGATTGGCGCCGTAGCAGGTTATTATGGCGGTCGCGTGGATAATGTAATCATGCGTATTATGGACGTGGTGTTGTCGCTTCCCTATATGTTGCTTGCAATTGCTATCGTAGCAGCGCTGGGGCCGGGGCTTGTCAATGTATTGATTTCTATTGCGATTGGATATGTGCCGGAATTTGCGCGTATTACAAGAGCTTCCGTGATGACGATTCGAGAGAGGGAATTTGTAGAAGCGGCGAAGGCTGTGGGCGCATCAGATAAAATTGTTATTTTTCAGCAGATATTACCCAATGCGATGGCGCCTTTGATTGTAGAAGTGACCATGGCAATTGCAGGGGCGATTTTGTCCATTGCAGGTCTTTCCTTCCTCGGACTGGGCATTCAGCCGCCGCTGCCTGAATGGGGAGCGATGCTGACCAATGCGCGAGGCTATATCAGAGATGCATGGCATATCACTGTATTCCCGGGACTGATCATACTGATTACCATTTTAGCGCTGAATATCATTGGAGACGGTTTGCGTGACGCACTGGATCCGAAGTTAAAGAATTAGTATAAGAAATGTAAGGAAGAAAGATATGGACAATATATTAGAAATCAAGGACCTTGTGGTTCGCTATGAGACAGAGGACGGTGTTGTGAAAGCAGTGAATGCAGTAAATCTGGCTTTACAGCAAGGCGCGGCTGTGGGTCTGGTTGGTGAAACCGGTGCTGGCAAGACGACGCTGGCCAAATCCATTCTGCGTCTGATACAGTGGCCGCCAGGCAGGATTGTCAGTGGAGAAATCATTTATCGAGGACAAGATTTGACCCAAATCACAGAGGAAGAGATGTGCAAGATCAGAGGAAACGAGATTTCGATGATATTTCAGGATCCGATGACAGCGCTGAATCCAGTTATGACTGTGGGGAAGCAGATCTCTGAAGTAATCGCTGCCCATGAAAACGTTTCTAATGATGTGGCAGAGGAAAAGATGCGGGAGATGCTGGCTATGGTAGGCATTGATCCAGATCGTGCAGGCGAGTATCCGCATCAGTTTTCCGGCGGGATGAAACAGCGGGTGGTGATTGCGATTGCATTGGCGTGTAACCCGAATCTGCTGGTTGCAGATGAACCGACCACGGCTTTGGATGTAACCATTCAGGCACAGGTGTTGGATCTTATCAAGAATTTACGAGAGCGGCTGGGGACTTCTATGCTGCTGATTACACACGATTTGGGTGTTGTAGCACAAAACTGTGAATATGTGGCGATTATGTACGCAGGGGAAATCGTAGAACAGGGTAGCTTACGAGATGTATTCAAACACGGTGTACATCCGTACACAGAAGGACTGTTTGATTCCATTCCTAAATTACATGAAGATGTGGAACGACTACAGCCAATTGATGGATTGATGCCAGATCCGGCAAATTTACCACAAGGGTGCAAATTTCATCCAAGGTGCAGATATGCAAAAGATGTTTGTGGTACGAAGGCGCCAGAAACTGTGATCTTAGGTGAAGGACACACCGTATGTTGCCATCGCTTTGGCGCTGAGAAAGACGCATGGAAAGGAGCGTGATGAAATGAGTAAGGAGACATTGCTTGAAGTCAGGCACCTGAAGAAATATTTCTCTACACCAGCAGGACAGCTGCATGCTGTAGATGATGTGAATTTTGACATTGCAAAAGGTGAGACTTTAGGCGTAGTTGGAGAGTCTGGCTGCGGAAAGTCTACCTTGGGCAGGGCTGTGTTGCGTTTACATGAACCTACCGCAGGAGAGGTGTTGTTTCATGGAGAAAATATTTTAAAATATAACAAAAATCAGATGAAAGACCTGAAAAAAGATATGCAGCTGATCTTTCAGGATCCATTTTCTTCGCTAAATCCGAGGATGACCGTCAGCCAGGCTATCGCGCTGCCTTTGATTATTCAGGGTGTGGTTCGGAAAAATGATAAAGCGGCTTTGGAAAAACAGGTTAAGGAACTGATGGATTTGGTGGGCTTGGCGCAGCGTTTTGTCAATGCGTATCCGCACGAGTTGGATGGCGGAAGAAGACAGCGTATCGGCATTGCCAGAGCCTTGTCTCTGCATCCGCAGTTTATCGTCTGTGACGAGCCAGTATCGGCGCTAGACGTTTCTATCCAGGCGCAGATATTGAACTTGATGCAGGATTTGCAGCGTGACATGGGATTGACGTATATGTTTATTACCCATGACTTGTCTGTTGTTAAACACCTGGCTGATAAGATTATGGTGATGTATCTGGGCACAGTAGTAGAGTATTGTGATGTAAAGCAGTTGTTTGCAAAACCACTGCATCCGTATACAAAGGCGCTTCTGTCAGCGATTCCGGTTCCGGATCCAGATATACAGATGGAGCGAATTATTTTAAAGGGTGAGATTAGTTCCCCGATTGATCCAAAGCCTGGATGCCGCTTTGCGAGCAGGTGCATTTATGCCACCGAAGCCTGCCGCGGACAGGATATTCCTTTGGTTGAAAGCGAGCCGGGTCATTTTACAGCCTGTGCACGTGTTCACGAAATAAACAATATTTAAAGGAGGATGTTTATTATGAAAAAAGTATTGGCCCTTACTTTGGTGCTGTGCCTTGCGCTAACAGCAGCTGCCTGCGGTGGTGGCGGCGAAGCGTCTGACGGGGCAGCCAAAGACACTTTGACCTGGGTACAGGCTGCTGACATTACGTCTTTAGATCCACACGTAGGGAAAGAGACGCCGGCGGTTACTGTGACTTGCCAGATCTTTGATACTTTGTTGGTTATGGATGAAAACAACGAGCCAGCACCATCTCTGGCAGAAAGTTTTACGCAAATTGACGAAAAAACTTATGAGTTTAAATTGCGTCAGGATGTGAAGTTCCACGACGGTGAAGCGATGACGGCAGATGATGTGGTTTTTTCTCTGAACAGAGCCAGAAACTCCAATTATGTTTCTTATGTTGTTGACGCCATCAGCGAAGTAGAGAAGAAAGATGACTATACTGTAATAGTAAAGACGAAAGAGCCGTATTCGCCGCTGCTGTCCGCACTGACGGTACCGTTTACAGCCATTGTTCCGCAGCATGTGGTAGAGGCTGATGAAGATGCGTTTGCTTTGAACCCAATCGGCACAGGTGCATACAAGTTCGTAGAGTGGAAGCAGGGAGAATATGCTAAGCTGGAAGCAAACCCTGATTATTTCCAGGGTGCGCCGAAGACGCAGAATTTGGTTATGAAAGTAGTTCCAGAAGCTTCCCAGCGCGTGATCGCCATCGAAACAGGTGAAGCAGATCTGGCGTATAATGTATCTGCCAACGACTCCAAACGAGTAGAAGGGGATGATAAGCTGCAGCTTTTCAAAGGCGCTTCCCAGAGTGTTTCTTATCTGACAATTAATGAAACCAATGAAAAGTTCTCTGATAAGAGAGTAAGACAGGCAATTCGATATGCGATTGATAAAGAGGCAATCGTGGAGACGATGCTGTATGGTGCAGGAGAGCCAGCTGATTCTGTCATTCCTTCCAGCACTTTTGGATACTCTGAAAAAATTCAGAAATACGATCGCGACATAGAAAAGGCAAAGCAGCTGATGGCAGATGCAGGTTATCCCGACGGATTCTCCTGTACACTTTCTGTAACAGATGACTCTGTGAAGAACGAAATCTGCCAGGTTATTCAGAGCCAGCTGAAAGAGATCGGGATCGAAGCAAGTATTCAGACAAAGGAATACGGAACTTGGATCGATGAGTTAGGTACAGGTTCTCATGAGCTGTCTTTCTCCAGCTGGGTATGTGTTACTGGTGATGCTGATTATACTTATTATTCTTTGCTGCATTCTACACAGACTGGATATCCAGGAAATGATGCATTCTTGAAAGACGAAGAAGTAGATAAATTGGTAGTTGGGGGAAGAGAGACTGGTGATTTAGAAAAGAGACAGGCATATTATGACAAGTTAGAAGAACTGTTGGGCGATTTATCTCCGTATGCGCCACTGTATTACGACAGCATCAATGTTGGGGCAACGAAACATGTCAATGGATTTGTTTCTGACCCGAATGGCTATCACCGTCTGCGGAATGTAGAGGTAACAGAATCATGAGACTTGCAGAAATGACCTGTTGGCAGGTTGCATCCTATTTTCAGGCGCACGATACGGTAATCCTGACGGTAGGCTGCTTGGAAAGCCACGGCAGCCATAATGTACTGGGGGTGGACACCCTGATACCAGAAAAGATTCTCTCTATGGTAGAGGCTCGTACAGAAGTGGCTGCCGCACCGGGGATTCCCTATGGCGTATGTGAAGATATGACTTCTTTTCCGGGCACGATATCTCTGGGAGAGGCGTGTATGTATGAGCTGTTGACTCGTATTACTGATGGACTGCTTGCCCATGGCGCCAAGAAGATTTTATTTCTCAATGGACATGGCGGCAATATTCCGACCTTGAATCGAGTATGCATTGAATTAAGTCGTAAGCATGCGCTGGGTGTGCAGCTGAATTGGTGGGTGATGGCTGGACAGATAAACCCACAGTGGGCGGGCGGACATGGCGGCGGAGAAGAAACTGCAGCGATGCTAGCTGTAGACCCGACGCTCGTACACTTTGAGCATCTACGAGGTCAGGAACTGATTCATGATTTAGGAGAAGAATTTCCTACAGAGGGATTTGACCGCGTTACATTTGAGGGGATTGGCATTCCTATTCCTCGGGATGTAATCCGCTATACGACCAACGGGTGGATCGGACCGGATCACCCGAAAGAAGCAACGGCTGAATGGGGCGAAGAAATGCTTACCGCTGTGACAGACTATATTGTAAATTTCATAAAAGCCTTTGAGAAGGTGAAAGTGGAGTAAGTACAAGCAGACCTACTTTGCGTTAATTTAGTTGGGCGTCCTTTTTAGGGCGCCTTTGTTGTAAAACAGTGACGAAAAAAACGAGAAATTTCTTCAAAAATTTTCATAAAATATATTGACATTGGGGCTCGAAAGTCCTACAATAAAGAAAGTGATTAGCACTCGTCTTGATTGAGTGCTAATAACAGGTCGTAAGAAATAAAATAAACATATATCAGGAGGTAGAGAAAATGAGTTTTGGAATCAAGCCGCTGGGCAGCAGAGTCGTGATTAAGAAGTTGGAAGCCGAAGAGAAGACACAGGGCGGCATTATTCTTGCCAGCGCTGCAAAGGAAAAACCGCAGATGGCAGAGGTTGTAGCTGTAGGTCCTGGAACTAAGGACGAACCGATGGAATTAAAGGCTGGAGATAAGGTTGTATTCTCCAAGTACGCCGGCACTGAGATTAAATATGACGGCGAAGAATATACTATCATGAGCCAGGCAGACATTCTGGCAACAGTAGAATAAGAGTTTATTTGGGAGGTAAAGTAAAATGGCAAAAGATTTATATTACGGAGAAGACGCCAGAAGAAAACTGCAGGCTGGCGTAGATAAACTGGCAAACACTGTTAAAATCACACTGGGACCTAAGGGCAGAAATGTTCTGATTAACAAATCTTTCGGTTCCCCGCTGATCACCAACGATGGTGTTACTATCGCAAGAGAAATCGAACTGGAAGACGCAGTAGAAAATATGGGAGCACAGCTTGTAAAGGAAGTTGCAACCAAGACTAATGATGTTGCAGGTGATGGAACTACTACCGCTACATTGCTGGCACAGATTATCATCAAAGAAGGATTTAAAAACGTAGCAGCAGGCGCAAACCCTATGGTGCTGAAGAGAGGTATTCAGGGTGCAGTTGAAACTGCAGTAGAAAAGATTGCTACTATTTCCAAGAAAGTTGAAACTAAAGAAAGTATCGCACAGGTTGCTTCCGTTTCCGCAGCTGACGAAAACATCGGCGCGCTGATTGCTGAAGCAATGGAAAAAGTTGGAAACGACGGCGTTATCACTGTTGAAGAAGCAAAGTCTCTGGGCACTACTTTAGACGTAGTAGAAGGTATGCAGTTTGACAGAGGATATCTGTCCGCATATATGGTAAGCGACACCGAAAAGATGGAAGCAGTCATGGAAAATCCTCTGATTCTGTTAACTGACAAGAAAATCAGCAACATTCAGGAATTACTGCCGCTTCTGGAGCAGGTTGTCAAGATGGGCAGAAAGCTCTTAATCGTTGCAGAAGATGTAGAAGGCGAAGCGCTGACTACACTGGTTCTCAACAAACTGAGAGGCACTATCGACTGCGTTGCGGTTAAGGCTCCTGGCTTCGGTGACAGAAGAAAGGCTATGATGGAAGATATCGCTGTTCTGACAGGCGGTGTAGTAATCAGCGAAGAAGTTGGCTACGATCTGAAAGAGGCTACTTTAGATATGCTGGGTCAGGCTGCAACTGTAAAAGTTGACAAAGATTCCACTGTTATCGTAAACGGTGCCGGCGAAAAAGCTGATATCACAGCAAGAATTAACTCCATCAAAAAGCAGATTGAAGAAACTGAATCCGAATTCGATAAGGAAAAGCTGCAGGAGAGACTTGCTAAGCTGTCCGGCGGTGTTGCAGTAATCAAAGTCGGCGCTGCTACAGAAACTGAGCTGAAGGAAAGAAAACTGAGAATCGAAGATGCTCTGAACGCAACGAAGGCTGCAGTAGAAGAAGGTATCGTTGCAGGCGGCGGCGTAGCACTTTGCAGCGCAATCGATGCAGTATCCAAGTATGTTGATACGCTGGAAGGCGATGAAAGAACCGGCGCAAAGATTATCGAAAGAGCTTTGGAGGAACCGGTTAGACAGATTGCTGAAAATGCAGGCTTTGAAGGCAGCGTAGTTGTTGCTGAAGTGAAGAAGCAGAAAGTTGGTTACGGTTTCAACGCTGCTACTGAGGAATATGTAGATATGATTGAAGCAGGTATCGTGGACCCTGTAAAGGTAACTCGTTCCGCGCTGCAGAATGCAGCTTCCGCTTCCGCAATGCTGCTGACTACAGAAGCAGGTATCGTAGATATCAAGGAAGACGTTCCGGCTATGCCGGCAGGTATGCCAGGCGGCGGCATGGGCGGCATGATGTAATCTGCTGATTGTAGAATATAGAAAACAGAGTACTGAAGAAAAAGAAGACACCGAACAGATGCCAGGTGTCTTCTTTTTGCGGGAATATACAAACTTCATGAAGTCTATCAAATCCAGTATATTCGGCAATATAGGAATTGAGACTGAGGCTTTCTCGAAACTGAACTTTTCGAAAAGTTTTGCTGAAGCGATAAGTAATGTAGTCGCTATTTAAAGCGAATTTTTGAACGACAGTGTGATTCTGGTTCAAATGGCCGCATGCTTCCGAAGAGCAAATAGTCAGCAGAAACGCGCAGAGTCTGTGTTAGCAGTACAAAGGTGCGCAGGGACATTCCTTTTGTCCCGCACTCAATATTCGCGATGGATTTTGTCGACAGGTGAAGAAGCGCGGCAAGTTCCTCGCGGGATAAATTCCTGCTCTCACGGGTGATTCGTATACGTTCACCCATAGCTAACTTTAAATCGTTCATGTTCATAATGGTCCTCCTTTTATTCTTCTAAGGTGATTGATACGAAATAGGTATACCATAGAATGGAATAAAAAATGGATAATAGGTCAATTTGACCTATTATGTTATGCAAAATGGATTTTCACGATATCTTTTATACATCAAAGAAAATGTTTTGTGAAGAACCGGCGATTGTAACGGACATGATATGCGGATTGATATTTCGATGATTCTCTTTACCGCTTTAGACTTTCCGTTATTTCGGAGCTGAGTCTGCAGGCACAGCTGGAGGAATGCGGTAAAGAAAAAGGGAAAGGGAGTTTCGACGGGAAAGTAACACAAGAGGAACATTATCAGGAACAAAAAATGAGAGGAAAAAAGGGAGTTTTTTCTGCGCAAAATATTGGAAAATCAAGCAAATTGAGAGCACTTTTTAATTTAGTACCAAGAAAAAAAGAGAAATTCATTGGTAATATTAAGGAAAATTATAGAAGAGAGAATAGGAACAAACGGCTAAAATCAGAGGGTTTTGTCGATTTTAGCCGTCTGAACCGGCACACGATATAGTAGAAAAAATGTTCCTATTCCACAATTTACTATTGGAAATCGGAACGAGATGTGTTATAATGTGGACAAATGAAATAATCGTGAATAGTGTTGTGTAAAGCAAATACGTTCAATTATGGATTTGCATTGATTCAAAAGGCTTTACCCTTTAACCCAAGAGCCTTTTTTGGGAATGTTTTTTTCAAAAAGTAGAAAAAATGCTTGCCAAGATTGGGGTGTTTGAGTTATACTCATTGTGAACTATCGTTTCATTTATCAGTTTTGCGCACAAAGGCGTATAACTATAATCTTAAAAAAAGAACAAAAAAGAGGGAGGAATTCTTAAAATGAAGAAATTTTTAACAGTGCTTCTTGCATTGTCAGTTGTCTTC
>JALEOD010000062.1 GCA_022767345.1 Emergencia sp. | reverse complement strand
TATAGGGCTCGAACCTATGACCCTCTGCTTGTAAGGCAGATGCTCTCCCAGCTGAGCTAAACGCCCGCAGTGTCCGTCGCTTGTTTGCTTGGCACGTTTATATACTATACTATATCTTGTGCCGCTTGTCAAGCACTTTTTTTCTTTTTTTTAACTCAGTGAAATCCTATGGACTCATGAGCCGAAATTTATATTACCACATTTTTTCCAACCTGTCAACATGATTTCTGCAAGTTTTGAAATTAATTTTCTCTGCTCACTTTCTCATGGCGGACAGTGTCAGAAAGTCTCTCAGCTCTGCCGCCGGAAAGACCTGTAATAACTTCTGCCACCGCATCGGTATCCCCGGGACTCGTAATCATCTCAAAGGTGACCGCGTCAGCATAAACTATATTAGCAAATTTTACCGGATATGTAAAGGGGGAATTTTGTATTTTATTAAATACAGCATAATCCACCCTGTATTCCGTCACCTGCATTTCCTGCACATCACAAAGTCCTGCCGCGGCAAGACCCAGCTTTGCACTACTAGTATAAGCTCTTACCAGTCCGCCTGTACCCAGCTTGATACCGCCGAAATATCTGGTAACGACTACAACGACATTGGTAATACCCTCCTGCACCAGCATTTGTACCATAGGGGCTCCGCTGGTGCCCTGCGGCTCCCCATCATCGCTTGCCCACTGCACCTGAAAATGGTCGCCAAGTACCATGGCCGGCACATTGTGGGTTGCATCTTTATGTTTTTTTCGAATCTCTCCAATAAAAGCATCGGCTTCTTCTTTACTTTCAACAGGTTTTACATATGCGATAAATCTGGACTTTTCGATTACCTGCTCTGCCTGCCCTTCGCCGAGCACCGTACTATATAATTTCATATTCCTTTAACCTCTGATAATCTTCCTGACTGATTTCCACCTCAAATACTGTTCCTGTTTCCACGTAGTCCATGGATTTTACCTGCGCCTTTTCGCACAGATAAGACGAAATATCTCCTTTTGTGTAAGGAATCAAAAGTCTTACACTGACATCAGAAAAAATCCGATCTTTCACCATTTCAATCAGAACATCTATATTGCTGCCTGTCTTCGCTGACACAAAAACCTGTGCATCGGAATTTGCCATGGCGGCCATCTCCGGCACAAGGTCCGTCTTATTGTAGACCATAATCCTGTCCTTTGCAGCTGCGCCGATTTCCGCAAGCACCCTGTCTGTCACGTCAATATGGAAACTATGCTCTTCGTAAGCGCTGTCCACCACGTGAAGCAGAAGATCCGCGTAAAGAACCTCCTCCAAAGTCGCTTTGAACGCCTCAATGAGACTGTGAGGCAGTTTGCTGACAAAACCAACCGTATCTACCAGAATAAACTGGTGACTGCTGTCCACTTTCACACTGCGGCTCTGGGCGTCTAGTGTCGCAAAGAGCATATCTTTTTCGGTTACGGTCTTTTCTTCTTTAGCTGTCATAGAAAGGAGTCTGTTCATCAGTGCAGACTTGCCGGAGTTGGTATATCCTACCAGCGCAACCATCGGCACGCCATTTTTCTCCCGCCTTGCCCTCTGCACGGTACGGGTTCTGCGAAGTTCGGAAAGCTCACCTTTGATATCCTCCATACGCCGCTCTATATGTCTTCTGTCGGTCTCCAGCTTTTTCTCGCCGGGGCCTCTGGTTCCAATCCCGCCGCCCTGTCTGGAAAGCGCTTTGCCGAAGCCGGTCAGTCTCGGCATTCTGTATTTCAGCTGTGCCAGTTCAACCTGCAGCTTGCCTTCCTTGGAATCTGCGCGGGCAGCAAAAATATCCAATATCAGAATCGTCCGGTCGATGACGCGCACACCGATAGCATCCTCCAGATTGCGCAGCTGCATACCGGTCAATTCGTCATTAAAAATCACCACGTCCGCTTCCATATTAGCAGCCAGCTCCGCAACCTCTTCCACCTTTCCCTTTCCGATCATGGTTGCAGTATTTGGCTTTTCCAGTACCTGAATCACCTTTCCAAGCACCTCAGCGCCTGCCGCTTCTGAAAGTCCTGCAAGTTCCTCCATGGAATAGGAAATATCTTCCCTACGCTGCAGTCCGACTAAAATGGCACGATATGTTTCTTCTGTAATAATCTCATTGTTTTCATTAAATCTAAGCATGTTCTTAGTATAACACAAAGCGGGCAGAAAAGTCATCATGTTGCGTCTAAAATATCTTCTTTTGGTACATTTACATAGCTGTCCGGTACGTCCCCCACAATAACAGCCTCGGAAATCAGCACTTTATTGGTGATTTTTACGCTTTCTTTGGAAAAGGGCTGCAAAATCTGCACGCTGCTTTCCAGTACAATATAAATCTTGTATTTGGTCTGATTGATGCCCTGGCTTTCAAATTCCGTCTCAAAATCGTATTTGGTCACCGACAGCGGTAAAATCTTTATATTGATTCCAAAACCAGTCTGGGAGAGGATTTTGCTTCCCATCAGCGTTCCATAAGGCACTTCTACGTTTTTTGCATCCATGGCTGCGTATTTTTTCTGCAGGCTTTCCGCAAAGGAAGCCACCATTTTGTTAATCAGGCTGGTATTAGCCTGTACCATCTGAATCTTTCCGTCATCACCAGTCTTGACTAGAAACAGCTTTTCTTCATAATTTTCATCGGAAAACTGTTCCCGAATGGTTTCATTAATCAGTTCTGTCACCATACCCTTAGCTTTAAGACCGCTTATAGCATCGATATTTGGCCCTATCTGCCGTTTTAATCCCTCTGTCAGTATCAGAACTCCAAGTATAAAAATAAGCAGCCCTATGACCGTTTTTTTCCAAAAATATCCTGACGCAGACGACCGTCTTCCCATAAAAAAACCTCCCGCTTTAGTCATAATATGACCGCCTGGAGGTTTTGGTTACTCTGGGTTATGCAATAATTCGTTTAAACTTCAAAATCTTTAATACCTTCACGAAGGAATTCATTGGTGATTTTGATTCTGGTACCTTTCATACCGAGAGATCTGGACTCGATTACGCCGGCACTTTCCAGTTTTCTCAGGGCGTTTACAATAACCGAACGGGTAATGCCGGATTTATCAGCAATCTTGCTGGCAACCAGAAGACCTTCCGAACCCTGCAGTTCTGCAAAGATTTTTCCAACTGCATCCATTTCAGAGTAAGACAGCGTAGACAGTGCCATTTCGACCGCTTCGCGCATTCTGTTCTCGCCCTCTTCTTCCTGTGCGATTGCTTTGGACACTTCCAGACCTACAACAGTTGCGCCATACTCGCAGATAGCGATATCTTCATCATCGTATGCCTTTTCAGGTCTTGCCAGAAGCAGCGTCGCAATGCGCTGTCCGCTGAATACAATCGGCACGATGGTGTGATATTTACTTGCCATCGTATAATCTTCCCCATAAAACTCTTTAATGCTGTCATAAGTCAGATTGGTTTTGGTTTCCTCTACCTTTAAAAATCTGTCGTTATATACCTGCGGCAGAACAACTTTCTGGATTTCCTCATCGTAGGTCAAAGGTGCTTCTTCGCCGTCCTCATACTTGGCAGCTAAAAGCTTTCCTTTTCTGTTTAAAATATAGATATTGGAACCCAGCAGTTCGCTCATAACGCTGCAAAGCGCATCAAAGGAAATATAACCTGCCGTACTGTCTGCAAGTACGCTGTTCAGCTTTCTGACTCTTTTTAACAAATTTTCACTCATAATTTACCTCAACTTCTTCTAAACAATTACTCAACTAATATTAACTCTTTCACTTTGGGAATTACAGAATATACCGGTCAACATCGTCTTTATCGATGGTGTCCATGAATTTACTCTGCACGTATTCCCGGTCGATGACAATCTTTTCTTCTTCCATATCGGGAATATTGAATGAGATGTCCTCCAGCAGCTTTTCCAATATCGTATGCAGTCTTCTGGCGCCGATATTTTCAGTCTGCTCATTCATAAGATACGCCATTCCGGCGATTTCGTCAATAGCTTTTTCAGAAAATTCCACATTTATTCCTTCAGTTTCTAATAAAGCCTTGTGCTGCTTCAGAATTGCGTTCTCTGGAACTGTAAGAATCTGGATAAAAGATTCCTTTGTCAGGTTCTGCAGTTCTACTCTAATCGGGAAACGTCCCTGCAGTTCCGGAATTAAGTCAGTCGGCTTTGCAGTATGGAATGCGCCCGCTCCGATGAACAGAATATGGTCTGTTTTTACCGGACCGTACTTGGTGTTTACTACGCTTCCCTCTACGATAGGCAGAATATCACGCTGTACTCCCTCTCTGGACACGTCCGCACCGCTTCTGTAGCTGGAGCCGGAAGCAATTTTATCGATTTCATCAATGAAGATGATACCGTTCTGCTCGGCATTTTCCAGCGCCTCATCGGTCACCTGATCCATATCGAGAAGGTTCTGCGCCTCCTGCTCTCTTAAAATTTTTCTTGCTTCCTTGACTCTGACCCTCTTGGTCTTTGTCCTCTGCGGCATCATATCGCCGAAAATATTGCCGATGGCGATGCTCATGCCTTCATTGCTCATATCAAGCTGGTTGCCCTTTGGCGTATCAAGGACTTCAATCTCAATAAACTGCTCTTCCAAAAGTCCGTCGCGAAGCTGCTGCTTCACCTGCTCCCTTGCCATCTCCACATCAGTCGGCTCGTTCTTCGCTTCCGCTTCTTTCGCTTTACTCTCTTCATAAAGCTGCTTCTGACTCGGATAGCCGCCGCTGTTCATAAGAAAGTCAAAAGGACTTCTAGCCTTCGGCTGTTCACTTTTTTTCTTGCTGCCGGGAATAATCGCTTCGATGATTTTTTCTTCTGCGATTCCCTCTGCAACTTCATATTTCTCTTTCAGTCTGGACTGCTTGGTAATGCGGATGGAGGCTTCCACCAAATCGCGGACCATGGAGTCCACATCTCTTCCCACATATCCGACTTCTGTAAATTTCGTAGCCTCGACCTTTACAAAAGGTGCTTCCATCAGCTTGGCAAGACGCCTGGCGATTTCAGTCTTACCACAGCCGGTAGGTCCCATCATCAAAATATTCTTCGGCGTAATTTCCTCGCGCAGCTCGTCAGAAAGCAGACTTCTTCTATATCTGTTTCTGAGCGCAATGGCTACAGATTTTTTCGCCTCGTCCTGACCGATAATGTATTTGTCCAATTCTCCGACAATTTCTTTCGGTGTCATGCTCTGAATTTTCCCTGCCATGTTAAAATTCCCCCTTACAGCTTTTCAACAGAAATATTATCATTGGTGTACACGCAGATAGAAGAAGCAATCTTCAGCGATTCTCTTACGATTTCCTCTGCGCTCATTTCCGTATGGTTAAACAGCGCATTGGCTGCAGAATACGCAAAGTTACCGCCGGAACCGATTGCGATAAAGTCCTGATCAGGCACGATGACTTCTCCGTTTCCGGAAACCACCAGCAAATCGTCCTTGTCTGCTACAATCATCAGCGCTTCCAAACTGCGCATGCCGCTGTCGCTGCGCCACATCTGCGCTAAATCAACAGCCGCCCGCTTCAGATTGCCGCCGTGTTCCTCAAGCTTTTTCTCAAATTTTTCCGTCAAAGCAAAAGCGTCGGAAACTGAGCCTGCAAATCCGGTCAAAACTGTATTTTTAAAAATCTTTTTTACTTTCTTTGCTCCGTTTTTCATGATGGCAGTCTCGCCCATGGTTACCTGTCCGTCACCGCCGATGGCAATGTCGTCGGGTCCTCTTCTGACTGCACAAATCGTTGTTGCATGGAATTGTACCATTTTCTCTACCTCCAATTTTCTTTTATTCTTTATAATCACACTCACTGTTTGAGCATGCCAGTTTTCCCGTCTTGGATTTTTTCTCCACTAAAAGCGCGCCGCATTTCGGACAAGGCTTGCTGACCGGTTTGTCCCAGTAGGACTGACTGCAGTCCGGATAACCGCTGCAGCCGTAAAACAGCTTGCCGCGCTTACTTTTTCTCGCCACAATATCCTTACCACAGTTTGGACATGTTACACCAATTGTTTTTACAATAGGCTTGGTATTTTTACATTCAGGATAGCCGCTGCATGCAGCAAACTCGCCGAATCTTCCCATTTTCAGCACCATCGGTTTTCCGCAAAGCTCGCAGGTCTCGCCGGTAGGCTGATCCTCAATGACAACTTTTTCGATAGCTTCATCGGCAATTTTCAGTTCCTTTTCAAAAGGACCGTAGAAATCACGAATGACCTTCTTCCACTCTGTCTTTGCCATTTCCACGTCATCCAAACGGTCTTCCATCCCCGCCGTAAAATTGACATCGACGATTTCCCTAAAGTATTCTTCCATCAAACCTGTTACGAGAAATCCCAGTTCTGTCGGCACCAGGGACTTCTTTTCTCTGGACACATATTTTCTCTCAGATAAAGTCGCGACAATTGGCGCATAGGTACTAGGACGGCCGATATTCTTCTCCTCCAGTTCCTTGACAAGGCTTGCCTCTGTGTATCTTGACGGCGGCTGAGTAAAATTCTGTTCTCCGCAAAGGTCTGTGTTTGTCAGGGTTTCCCCTTTTTCCAGCTCCGGCAGAATCCTGTCCTTCTCATCGTCTGCACTGTTTTTATAAACTCTCTGATAACCATCAAAAAGCAGCTTGGAACCGGTAGTCTTAAAGGTGTAATCGCCGTTTTGAATTTCAACCTGCAGATTATCAAATTTTGCTGCAGTCATCTGGCTGGCCATAAAACGCTGCCAAATCAGACGATATAATTTATACTGATCATTTGTCAGAGAATCCTTGATATCCTCCGGCACCAGACTGATATTGCTGGGTCTGATTGCTTCATGGGCGTCCTGAATATCTTTTTTCTTGTTGATATAAACATTGCGGCCCAGATATTCCTTGCCGTAATGCTCTGTAATAAAGGAAGCTGCCGCACTTTTCGCCTCTTCGGAAATACGCACCGAATCTGTACGCAGATAGGTAATCAGACCGATGCTGCCAACTCCTTTTACGTCGATGCCTTCATAAAGCTGCTGCGCAACCATCATGGTTTTTCTGGTATTGAAGTTCAGCTTGGTAGAAGCTTCCTGCTGCATGCTGCTGGTGGTAAAAGGCGCATAAGGCTTTTTCATCCGCTCCTTCTGCGTCAGAGAAGTTACTGTATAATCGCCTTGCTTCAACTCGCAGGTGATACGGTCGTTTTCTTCCTTGTTCCCGATGGTGATTTTTTTCTTCTGATACTCCGAAAGCTTTGCCGTGAAAGTCTTTCCTTTTTTGAACTCTGCCGTGATGGTCCAGTATTCTTTCGGCTCAAACTGCTGAATTTCCTTTTCTCTGTCGCAGAGAATTTTCAGCGCCGCCGACTGCACCCTGCCGGCAGACAAGCCTTTTCTGATTTTTCGCCAAAGAAGCGGGCTGATCTGATAACCAACTAAACGATCCAGCACTCTTCTTGCCTGCTGCGCGTCCACCAGACTCAAATCGATTTTTCTCGGATGTTTAATCGCTTCCTTAACGGTATTTTTCGTGATTTCATTGAATACAACTCTGCAAACCGCATCGGAATCCATATCCAGTAAATTGGCAAGGTGCCAGGATATCGCTTCTCCCTCGCGATCCGGGTCAGTTGCCAGATAAATCTTAGAAGCTTTTTTTGCTTCCTTTCTCATCTCTTTGATGATATCCCCTTTGCCTCTAATGGCAATGTACTGAGGTTCAAAATCATTTTCAATGTCTATGCCGAGTTTGCTCTTTGGCAAATCTCTTACGTGACCTACCGACGCAATCACTTTGTAACTAGATCCCAGATATTTTCCTATGGTCTTCGCCTTAGATGGGGACTCTACAATTACCAGTGTCTTCTTTGCAGCCGTCTTTGTCGTTGTCTTTTTCTTTGTAGCTGCCATTTCTCCTCCTGCTGTTTTGATTTTAACACTACAATGTTACATTGTAGTAGGGATATCAGAATTTTGCAACAAAAACTTTTCCAAGAGAGGAAAAAATTAGACCCTTCATCTCTAGAATTGTGATTATACCACTAATTTCCGAAAGTTTCATGTTGGTTTTGTGATAAATTTGGTCAATTGTGACTTCTCCGCTGTTTTTTATCACCATAAAGACTTTTTTCTCATCCTCACCTAAAGTTTCTTCAATTGATTCCTTTATATGCGGTTTCATTCCCATATCGATAAATAAATCGTCAATGAGAATCAAAGGAGTTGCTCCGTCCCGAATCAGCTGATTGGTTCCAAAGCTGAAATGGCTGGTGATATTTCCCGGTACCGCGTAAACGCCTCTTCCTTTTTCCGCCGCGTCTACAGCTGTAATCAATGCGCCGCTCTGATTTCCCGCCTCCACAACCACCACATGTTCAGAAAGGGTACTGATGATGCGGTTTCGCACCGGAAAGTCATAGGGTCTTGGCTGATAAAAAGGTTCGTGGAGAGAAAGAATCAGTCCCTTCTCTGCAATTTCCTGCTGCAGTTTTCGATTTTCTGCAGGATAATAATACTCAGTGCCGCCGCCGACTACGGCTATGGTGCCGCCCCCTGCTTCCAGTGCGCCTTTATGAGCCTGCGCATCAATGCCCTTCGCAAGGCCGCTGATTAAGACGACTCCGTTTTCCGCGCATTTTGCGCCAATGGACTTTGCTACAGTTTTTCCGTACTGGGTGCAGTTTCTGCTGCCCACTACCGCAACGGCTCTTTCTTCCAGCAATTGCAGATTCCCTGCATAGTATAAAGTCTTCATTGCCGGTTCATGTTCCTTCAGTTCTGCCGGAAAGAAACTGTCTGTATTCGATATTTTTCCCCTTACCATTTTCTCTCCCTATATTGCAGCGCTTCTGCTAAATGACAAACCTTTATCTCCTCACTTTGTTCTAAATCCGCAATGGTTCTTGCCACCCGCTTTACCCGCATTAAAGTTCGAGGATTCAGCTTCAGACTGCTGTATGCCTGTGCAATCATTGCTTGTTCCTCACTTCCCAGGGGACAATATGTTTCTACCATTTTATCTGTCATCTGCTGATTCAGATAAATGCCGGTGCCGCTGTATCTCTCCCGCTGTATTTTTCTGGCTTTTTCAATCTGTTCTCTCATCATTTGGGAACTGAGAATGTTTTCTTTTGTTTCACAGTTTTCATGATTCAGCTGGCTATAAGGCACCGGCTGCAGCAGCAGGTGCATATCGATTCGTTCCAGAATCGGACCGGAAAGTTTGCTCCGATACTGATTGATCTCTGACGGCGTACAGGTACAGGGATGAACAGGATCATCGGCATATCCGCATTTGCAGGGGTTTGAAGCCGCAACCAGCATAAACTCCGCCGGATAAGTATACGTAATACCTTTTCTTGTCAATGCTATACATTTCTTCTCCAGAGGCGTACGCAGCGCGTCTATGACATGCCTGTTAAACTCACCTGCCTCATCTAAAAACAGTACGCCATTATTTGCCAGAGTAATTTCTCCCGGTTTCGGCACATTGTGGCCGCCACCCAGCATTCCCGCCACGGTTGTTCCATGAGAAGGCCTCCTGAAAGGTCTTTTCAAAACGCAGGGCATCCCTTCGTGAAGAAGCCCCGCAATGGAATAAATCATCGTGGTCTCCAAAATTTCGTCCGGCGTCATCTTCGGCATGATAGTAGGAATCCGCTCTGCCAGCATGGTTTTTCCAGTAGAGGGACTTCCCGTCATCAGAATGCCGTGACCGCCGGATACCGCCACCGTCAGCGCCCTCTTGGCCGCTTCCTGTCCTTTTACTTCAAAAAAATCTATTTCATAGGGACTTTCTGCAATGCTTTCCGGCAAATGTCCCCACCTGCCTTCCAAATCTTTCTCTAAGTTAAAAAAATCAACTACATCCTTTAGATTTTCTGCGCCATAAATTTGGATTCCCTGTACCAGCATCGCTTCTTTTTCATTGACTTTTGGCACTATGATGTTTTCGACGCCTGCTTTCTTGGCCGCCATCGCCATGGGCAGAATACCGCTGGTCTTCTGCAGACTGCCGTCCAGCGAAAGCTCTCCTGCAAAGCAAAAGTTTTCTAAATTACGGGTAAAGACTTGTCCCGACGCCGCCAAAATGCCCATTGCCATTGCCAAATCAAAATGACTGCCCCGTTTTCTGATTCCCGCCGGAGATAAATTGATGGTAATGCGCCCATTGGGATTTTCCATACCGGAATTGACAATAGCGGAACGAATCCGCTCTCTCGCCTCTTTCACCGAAATATCCGGCTGCCCTACAATATAAAGATTGGGCAGCCCTCTGCTGATATCCGTTTCTATGGTGACCGGCACTGCCGCCACACCGTTTATCACCGCTGCATTGATCTTTGATAACATCTTGTTCTCCTTTCCATGCTAAAAAGCGTAGTGAATCTGATTGCAGAAAACCTCTATCACCTGAAAATCTGCGGCTTGCTGCTGTTTGGGACGGCCATTTCGGTGGCAGTTTTGATGACAATTTTGACAGCAGTTCAAGTAAAACTCTGCCGTCTTTCGCATCCTACGCTGTTTCTCCGTGCTCACAGCTTCTGCAGGCATTCCGAAACGCGCCGACCTTCTGGTCTTGACCTCTACAAAGGAAATCTCCCCGTCCTTCTCCGCAATGAGATCAATTTCTCCCGTTCTGCAGCGGAAATTCCGCTCCAAAATTCTGTATCCCTGTAATTCCAGCAGATTTGCAGCAAATTCTTCTCCGATTTTTCCAAGCTCAGTTGTCTTCATGTTTATTTGTTCACTTCCTTTTCTTTTCAATTGTCAATTCTCCTCTTGGCCTTTTGGTTATTTTTACATAATTGGTAATTACTTCTATTACTACTAAATTACTACACATTATTTCTTTTGTCAAGGCTTAATATTGTGAACAGGGAGCTTTCTGCCTGCGCTCTGCGCACTCCTCCTTTTGCTGCGCTGTGCCTCTTCTCGCTGATGCCCTCCTCCCTTTGCTCCCATCTCCCCATCCTTCTCCCCGCTGTGCATATTTTGAAAGATTATGTCAAAAATATGCACAATCGTGTGCATATTTTTAAGGAAAATTTCTTTTATATGCACATTTGCACCTGATTTGCACCAATAAAACGAAAAAAGCTGCTGAAAGAACAGTAAAATTGTCCTTCAACAGCTCCAAATGTGCATATTTCTAGGGTTTTCTTAAAAAATATGTACTGCAATGTGCATATTTTAAGACTTTTTCCTTAAAATATGTATTTTGCAATTCCGATGCTCTGGTCAAGCAGTCCGGACGCCAAGTCCGGCAGCAGCGATGCCGTTTATTTCTTTACCGGAAAGAAAATCTCTGTTTCCCATTCCTCCGGTGGCAGTTTGTCAAATGCCGTCTTTCTGTAGATTTCAAAGGGCGGGCCGGCAAGAGAATAGCCAGAAGCTTTCAGCCAGCTGTACACTCTGCCATACGCGTCAGGAAGAGCTGCATATGGGCCTTTGTGCACGGTTGCAGCGCAGAGCATAGCTGGCAGCACTCTGTCTGCCTGATCTTCCTCCGCGATAATGACTGCCAGTTCCGTATCATTGCACGCCGGGTCAAAAGTTTCGTCATGATAGATTGCCATCGTCACGCCGAGGGATGTAATCTTCTCTGCAATCACCCGCTGAAAAAGCCGCGCGTAATAATCCCCAAAGGCTGAAACAGGCATAGTCTCTCTTACTGAAATCAGTGCCATTCGCTCCGATTCCTTTAACTTTACTTCATATTGATTCTGATAACTCATTAGGTCACCTGTCCTTTCAAATTCCGCCAGATGGCTGTCGATTTCATGAATCGTAATAGAAATTCGCTCCCTTTCGCGAAGAAGCCTGAGCCTCTGGCCTTTTAGCTGTCTGTGCAGTTCCTCTTCACAGGAAATCTGCAGCAATTCCTGAATTTCTGCAAGGGAAAAGCCGTACCGCTTCAGCCGGTCGATTAAAAGCATTCTGCCAATCTGGTCGTCGCAGTAATAGCGGTATCCCGTATCCGGATCCACTTCCTGCGCCGTAAGCAGACCGATTTTATCATAATAATGCAACGTCTTTACAGTAACGCCGCAGGCCTTCGACATCTGTCCAATGGTCAGCATTCCTTTTCCTCCTGCAAAATAAATTGTCTCGAGACGGTCGCCTGTAAGGTGACTAACCTTACTATACCCCATGCCCTTAGAGGAGAGTCAAGAAGTTTTTTTAAACGACTTCTTACCTAACATCCACAGCGGCCAAAAAATGCAATATTGATGCAACAGCCATTTGAAAATTTGGTTTATCAAGTAACCTTGCTCCAGTGACTTTGCCCGTACTTTCACCATACCCCAGCATAAAAAACAAAAAAGTCTAATAAATGCACTTCATTGCAAAAACTTTTAATTTCCGACAAAAAATGCAGTGTTATTGTAATCTGTGGGTGTTTATATCAATCGTCTTGAAGCGCGCCAATAAAAAGAAATTTCCCGCACAAGGCACCCGCAATATTTTTGTTATCAAATACAATAAATATATTTTAAACTTGTTGACAGTGTACAACTTTAAGAGTAAAATAGAGACAGATTTTTGAAGAATATAAACAAAGAGAGGGATAGAAAAATGAAATACGATTTTCCAGTAACCAAGAACCCGAATCCGGGTAAAAAACCTGAATCCAAAGGTCTCAGATTCGGTACAGTTTTCACTGACCACATGTTTATCATGGATTATAATCCGCAGGACGGCTGGAACAACGGCCGCATCGTGCCTTATGGACCGGTTGCGCTTGACCCTGCCGCGGTTGTACTCCACTACGGACAGGAAATGTTTGAAGGACTGAAAGCATACAAAACTCCGGAAGGCAGAGTACAGCTGTTCAGACCTTACATGAACGCGAAGAGAACCAACAACACCAACGACAGACTCTGTATTCCGCAAATCGATGAAGACCTCTTTGTAGAAGCAATCAAAGCGCTGGTAAAGGTTGATCAGGACTGGATTCCGCAGGGTGAAGGCACTGCCCTTTACATCAGACCTTTCATCTTCGCAGACGAGCCGTTCCTCGGCGTTAGACGCTCCAATACTTACAAATTCATGATTATCTTAAGCCCTGTAGGTCCTTACTTTGAAAACGGACTTGCACCGACTAAAATGTACGTAGAAGATGTTTACGTTAGAGCAGTCAAAGGCGGTACCGGCGAAGCTAAATGCGGCGGTAACTACGGCGCCAGCCTGAAAGCACAGGAAATCGCCCACGAAAAAGGCTACGAACAGATTCTGTGGCTTGATGGTATTGAAAAGAAATACATCGAAGAAATCGGTGCTGCTAACGCATTCTTCGTCATCGGTGACGAGGTAGTGACCAGTGAACTGAACGGTTCCATTCTGCCGGGTATCACCAGAAACTCCATCATTGCCCTCTGCAAGAAAAAAGGCATTAAAGTTTCCGAAAGAAAAATTTCCATCGACGAACTGGAAGAAGCCTACAGAGCAGGTCAGCTGAAAGAAATGTTTGCTTCCGGTACAGCTGCCATCGTTTCCCCTGTGGGAGAACTCCTTTACAAGGGTGAAAAAATGGTTATCAACAACAACGAAATCGGACCTGTTGCCCAGGAAATGTACGATACAATCTACGGCATTCAGACCGGTAAATTAGAAGACTTTATGGACTGGACGGTAGCAGTTGAATAATATGAAGGACAGTTTACAGCTTTTAAACAGACAGCTAAACGCCCTCTCTGTTTTTCGGAGCATTCTCGATACCCCGGTGGTTTCAGCGCTCCAAAAACTCATATATGCCATCAGTGAAGGCTCTGCAGATACGCAGATTTCTGCCTGCGGAGCCTTTTCGAAGGCCCTTTACGAAGAAGGTGGCAATCTGTCTGATTTTGTGTGCCGTTACGTAAGTGACGACGAAAATGTTTTTCTGAAAGCAAATCTTTCAGGACGGGATATCTGCCCTGCTATGACAGAAAGCATGGAGGCCGATCTTGCAGTTCTGCAGAAGCTGGCTGACCTGAATGCTGCACACGTAACAGAGGCTATCGACTACGACGGATTTCTGCCCCTTTGGGCTACAAAACCGGTGGATTTGGCCGCCGAATATGCGGACATGCTGGCAAACCTTTCCACAAAGGGCTACGGCATTTTCGCAGGATATCGATCTTTCAAAGTCAAGGACGGAAAACTGGTTCCTGTCAAACACGCCGATTCTCAGACCATCGACCAGCTTTACGGTTACAGCCGTGAGCGCAATCTGGTTCTGGAAAATACCAAAGCGCTGGCAGAGGGCTGCGGTGCCAGCAACGTGCTTCTTTATGGAGACGCCGGCACGGGAAAATCCTCCACCATCAAAGCATGTGCCAATGCCTGCGCTAATATGGGCGTGCGCCTCATCGAGTTTAACAAAACCCAGCTGGCTGAAATCCCTGCCCTGATGGAGCAGCTGGCAGCAAGCCCACTGAAGTTCATCTTCTATATCGACGATCTCAGCTTTGTGGAGGGCGACGACGCTTTCTCCTGCCTCAAAGGTATTTTAGAGGGCGGCGTAACAGGCAGCTCTGCCAACATCGCCATTTACGCGACCAGCAACAGAAGACATCTTGTGAAGGAATCCATCGAAGCAAGACAGGGCTCCGGACTTCATTTAAACGACACTCTGCAGGAAACCATGAGCCTGTCCGCAAGGTTCGGACTGACCATCACCTTCTCCAAACCGGAGAAAGACCTGTATCTGGAAATCGTCGCAAGCCTTGCCGCAGAATACGGCCTTGACATGGAAGAAGCCGAGCTCTTTAAGCGAGCTGAGGCCTTTGCAATCCGTTCAAACGGCAGAAGCCCAAGAACCGCAAAGCAGTTTGTACAGCTTGCAAAGATTGGGTTGAAATAAGGAAGGATATATATGGGAAGGGCTGACCCGCATGATTGGTTGGCACGCTGTTCGGTTTCTTGGCTTTCACGCTGTTCAGTTACCCGACCTTGCGCGCCAACATCAATCGATTTTTTTCAAATTCTTGCGTCAGCCTCCTCAAATCCGCCAACTTCAATGGTTTTTTCATTAAATCTTGCACATTCCCTGTGCCATGCGCCAACTCCAATGGTTTTTTAAACAGATATTGCGCCGTTGCCGGTGGTTCAACGGGTTTTACGCAATTATCCTCTAAAATCCCTTTGATGTTGGCACTTTTTCATGGTGCAACGCAATATTTTAGAAAAAATTTCCTGATGTTGGCACCAAGACCAATCTCATATAACGCCGGTTTTATATCCATATATGAAAACAAGGGCTGCACCCCTAACGGTTTTCCGTTAAGGGCGCAGCCCCCTTTTGCAGTATGAACTTTTCCTTTTGACGATTATCTTTTATTACGGTGTTTTCTGATTAAATACATAATCAAAGATACTGCCGTGCCTACGCCGCATAGAAAAACGACCAGCGTAAACATTTGTTGAATTAAAGTAATTTATGTCATGTTCATATTTTACCTAATCCTCCATCAAACGAGGGCTTGCTCCAAAGCTATAAGTCCTTGCTACAGGTTATCGTCCGAGTGCGAGCTTTCACTTTTTTCAAGTTTCTTCAGTAACTGCTCCAAGACTTTCTCCTGCTTATCATAGCTGTAACCTAAAAAGAAGGCGATTGGTCCAACTGCCGCAGACAAAACAATAATCGGATTCAGAGTTGTAAAGCATGCTATGAATATACAGCCTATTGAAACCGCAGGTAATATAAACTTCATCTGTTTCATTTTGAGTTTTCCTTTCTCTTTCATATTCCATATCCACTTTGTTTATATTTTAACATATAATATATTATTAATCAATCAAACTTTATTTTCCTATTGTAATATAAAAGGACTCCACCATATTAGATGAAGCCCTTTTTAAGCAAATATTTATTGTCCTTCAAATGCGCCCTTTACAATGGGTTCGCCGTTCTTTACCATAACCTGCCCCATAGCGATAACAGTATCGATTTCCAACTCCTTTGTCATCAGGCAAAGGTCTGCGTCCAGACCCTCCTCGATGCGGCCTTTACTGTCTAAGCAAAGCACCTTTGCAGGGTTTGACGTGATGGCTTTTACAGCGATTTCCAGCGGAATGTTTTCCTTTTCCACGCACTCCCTGACCTCTTTCAGAAGGCAGCTGGATTTTCCCATGCCCATGCCCTGGAACACGCCGTCGGCGCTGAACATCGGCAGACTGCCCTGTCCGTCGGAAGAAATAGTGAAAAGGTCGCTGCTGACCCCCTCGTCCAGTAAGCGCTTAATACCCTTGCACACGCGCACCTCATCGCAGATGGTTTCCCAGTAATCGATATCCTCGTTACCGGTAAAATCCACTGCTCCGCCCAGTTTTGCGTACTCTACAGCTTCTTCAAAGAGCGCCGCGTTGCGGTTTACATGGGTCGGCAGAAACTGCGTCGCAGGAATCTCTGTTTCAGCGATAACCTGATTAATTAAGTCCATGCACCGAGGGCTGTCCCCAAGGTGAATGTTGATAATACCCGCTTTTCCGGATAAAATACCGCCTACGCGAGTGTCAGCACACAGCCGCTTAAACTCGTCTGCTGTCGGCTGGGAAGAGCGATGGTCGGAAATGGCAATCTCCCCTGTGCCGATGATTTCCTCAATCATCATGATATCATCGATGATACCGCCGGTCAGGGTTCGAACGGGAACCTGATAACTGCCGGTATAAGCGTAGGCAGAAATCCCCTGCTCCCTCAGACCTTTAATCTTTGCAACCAGCGACTTGATGTCTCTGCCGATACCGTCAGTACCCAGACAGCCGACCACGGTGGTAATACCGTATCTTGTCAAACCTGACAAAGTCGCCTCCGGCGTTCTGTTGGCAAAGCCGCCTTCCCCGCCGCCGCCAAGAACATGGACGTGAGAATCGATAAAGCCCGGCAGCAGCAAAAGACCTGTGCCGTCTATGACCTCCACCTCTAATTCAGCAGGCAGCTCAATATTATCTGCAATTTTACAGATTTTTCCTCCCGCGAGGAGTACATCTTTTACACCCAGATACTCTGGTGTATATAATTCTGCACATTTAATTAATTTCATCATAGTACCTTACTTTTAGAATCCCATTACGCTTGCAATAATCATGGTTGCAATAGACATAAGCATTAAAACACCCAGGAATTTCCACATGAATTTGATCCACTGGGACCAATCAATTCTTGCTACTGCTAAAGCACCCATCAGGCAGCCGGAAGTAGGAACAATCAGGTTTGTCAGTCCATCACCCAGCTGGAACGCTAAAACAGCAGTCTGTCTGGTTACATCCAGCAGGTCTGCCAAAGGCGCCATAATCGGCATAGTAAGAGCCGCCTGACCGGAACCGGATACAACAAAGAAGTTGAATACGGACTGGAAAATATACATCAAAACAGCAGCCAGTGTTCCGGACAAGCTTGAGAAAGCTTCGGAAACACCGTGAAGAATTGTATTCAGTACAGTTGGAGAAGATGGATCAGAACCGCCTAATACCAGCATGATACCCATTGCCATACCTACAATCAGAGCAGCGCCTACAAGGTCAGCAGCGCCCTGTTTGAAAGCAGTTGCGATATCGTTAAGTTTCATGTCGTTGAGTTTGAATACAACACCGATGATACCGGCAACAACACCCATGATGAAGAACTGGGTGGAGATTTCCGGAATGTAGTAGCCGGAGGTCAATACGCCCCAGATAACCCACACGATAGTTGCAGCCAGTGTCAGCAGTACCAGAATATGACCTAGCTGCAGTTTCTGACCTTCTGCATTGCCCTCTGCCTTGTTCATATCATCTCTGAAGTAAGCGTCAGTTTCATAAGAAATGGATAATGTAGGTGTTTTTCTCACCCTTTCCGCATGAATCATAGTCATTGCAAGTCCAACACCTGTGAATACAACCCACAGAACGATTCTGAAAGTGGAACCGCTCATCACAGGAACCCCTGCGACACCTTGTGCGATAACGACAGAGAACGGATTCATCCAAGATGTTGCAAAACCAATCTGCGTAGCAACATAAGTAATCAGTACGCCGGTAACACCGTCGTAACCCATAGCGACAACCATAGGAACCAGAATCATAGCGAACGGGATGGATTCTTCACCCATGCCCCAGATTGCACCACCGGCGGAGAAGAAGATGAACAGAACCGGAATCATCAGTCTTTCTTTACCGTTTGCTTTTCTAATCATTGCCATAATGCCTGTTTCAATCGCGCCGGTTCTCATCATGATGCCGAATGCGCCGCCGCAAACTAAAATGATTGCCATAACACCGATTGCAGAGCCCCATTTGTCGCCGCTGACCATACCTTCAAAGAGATAGTTCATCAAGCCAACACCGCCACCAGCTTCGAAGAGCTTAATGCCCTGTTTCAGCGGCTGTCCGTTGTCATCCAGCGCATACTGGAAGCTGTTGTCTTTGATGACAGTTCTGGTGCTTTCTGCACCATCAACGACGTAAGTAATGTCTTCAACCTGATACATTCCCTGTGGAATCAAGTAAGTCATCAATGCTGCCAGACATACTACAAAGAAAATAATAACATACGTGTCGGGAACCTTAAAACCTTTGTTTAAGGAATTTAGGGTTTCTCCCTTTTGTTTTTTTGACATTGATTTAACCTCCTAATTAATATTTCATTTTCAGGTATATATAAAGCAAATTTAATGCCAAAAGAAAAACCCCGATTTTTCGGGGTTTTTAAAGGTAATATATTCAAAGTATGGTTCATTACGGTTTTTTAAGGATGATTTCGGTCTATTTTGGATTATTTCGTATCAGCAGTTCCATGCCTGCTTCTGTCAGATAAATTCCATACCTGCCTGAGGTCGACTGTAAAAATCCTTTGGCATGGAGTAACCGCAGCTCCGCTCTGATACGATACTCACTGACAGATTGCTCTTGCTCCTTTAAAAGTTTAAAGATACTCGCCCTTCCCGGAATGCCATTTCGCTGACTGATTTCTTTAACAGCGTTTAAAATACACATCTGGGTATGGGTACAGGCAGTCAAAGGCACCGACTTCTCAGTGACTGCGGCAGGCATATCGTCCGGCGGCAGGTCTTTTGGCAAAATCGTATCGCCCTCGCATACTGCAAAGGCATACTTCATGGTGTTGAGCAGTTCACGAATATTTCCGGGCCAGTCATATTCCATCAGAATCGCTAAAACCTCCGGTGAAATAGTCTTGGATACGTCAAAACGAGTATGCAGCCAGTAATCCAGCAAAAGGGGGATATCTTCCTTTCTCCTTGCAAGAGACGGAAGATGAATGACTCCCTCCTTTAAACGATAATACAAATCCTGACGAAAACTCTTTTCTTCAATCATCTGCTTCAGACTGCGATTGGTGGCAGCAATAATCCGCACATCAATTGGAATTATTTTATTGCCTCCTACCCGCATAATCTCACGCTCCTGAATCACTCGAAGCAGTTTCGCCTGCAACGTCAAAGAGGCATCTCCAATTTCGTCCAGAAAGATGGTTCCCCCTGATGCCTGTTCAAACAGACCAATTTTCCCGCCTTTTTTCGCCCCTGTAAACGCTCCCTCTTCATAACCGAAAAGTTCAGACTCTACCAAGGTGTCAGGAAGTGCCGAAAAATTGATAGCCACAAAAGGATACTTGCTGCGGTCAGACGCCTGATGAATGGCACTTGCAAATAATTCCTTGCCCGTTCCGTTCTCACCCTCCAGCAAAACCGTCAGATCCGAAGTTGAAATTTTTTGCGCGATTGATTTTGCGCGAAGGATGCTCGGTGACTTTCCGATGATATCATCGAAATGATATTTCGCGAAATACCCGCTTCCTGCAAGGCGGGTGTGCACAGATTTTGTAACACGGCTGGCCTCATAAGCAACGTTGGATATCCGAGTGGCCGTATCCAGCAGACTTTTAATAAATGTATCAGTATAATCGTATATCTCTGTTTCCAAAACGCCATAATGCGCCATGAGGCGAACGACAGTCGAAGGATCAAACAGTCTCGTTCCAATATTGTACACCGCTTCAATGCCGGCAGGAATCTGATCGGGATCTCCCGGCGTTATGGCAATTCGGATATCCTCCGTTAGACTGCAGCCCGGATAAAAGGGAATCAGCTGGAGAAATCCGAATCCGATTTCCCGAAGATTGTCAATACTGTCAAGTGCACTGATTTTGGAATCAGCAACCAGTAAAATCTTCTGATCCCTTGGAAGGGTCAGAATCTTATCTATATTGGAATTGAGCACTGTACGCGTCCCTATGATATAATCTTCGATGAAGTCACCGCCGCTTTGATTTATAAAATCACGATAAACCTCATCGCTTGAGAATACCGTAAAATACTTTCCCGCAAGCGGCGGATTTTCTCCATCAATAATATATGGAATAATCGCAACATCTTTCGGAAGAAATCCGGAAAGCTGCTTTGCCAGACTTTTTTGAGTAAATATACTACCGGCAACGAGAAGCAGTGCCTTTTCTTTATAACCATGTCGTTCCATTGAGCCTTCCCTTTCTGTTGCAATTTTTATCTATTTCCTATATTAAGTATATCACGGAAAACACATAGATACAACGCAGGATTTACGTATACATTCTAAGCCTCTCTATCACGCTTTCCCCCGCATTTTTTCTCTGCAGTGCCAGCGGAATCACAGTGCAGATCACAAAGAGCGCTAAAATACTGATTCCCAGTACATCCCAGGGATAGTAAAAGGTAAAATATGCAATCCGCTGATTCATAACGGCACGCAGCACCTGCAGCACGCCGCTTCCAACAATCACCGTCAAAACTGACACAATCCCGCTGTAAAATATCCCCTCCAGCACGATACTCTTTCTCAGCTGCTTTCGCGTCATGCCGATGCTTTCCATCACCGCAAATTCCTTTTTACGCGCTGTAAGACTGGTCAAAGTCACGTTGATATAGTTGAGCAGTCCCATGCACAGCAGCACCAGACAAAGGCTGCCCATCACAATCCTGCTGGTTCTGATATAATCTTTTGCCGCCATCAGAATATCCGATTTTGCGCTCATCTCCAAAATCCCCTGTGCAAACTGCAAATCATCCGGATAGGCTGCCTTTTTCTCTCTGTTGTATGCGCCGATTAAACGCTGTACCTGCGCTTTTACAAAGGGCTCTTTCTCCTCCGTCACCTGAAAGTCCACGCCGAAAATCCGTTTCGGCAGCTTCATCTTTTCAAAACCCTTTTCGCTGACCAGAAAATAGAGAATCGCCGGCCCGTTCCACGTCGTCTTAAGATTGGGAAATCCTTTTTTCGTAAAATCCAAATAGCCGCTACACTGCATCTGCCCAAGACGGTCTCCGCCGAGACTGTAGATATCAATGGGCATGCCCACAGCCGACTTGCTTTTCTCCTCCATGGCCTTGGACAAATTGTGATAATGCAGCACGATTACCCCTTCTCCGCCGCGAAAAGATTCCATATCTACCATATCAGTCAACTCTTTTTCCTCTGCAAAATCTGCCAGCTGCCGCACCATATCCTCATCGACAGTCTGTACCACAAAAGGCAGCTGTTCCCCTGTTTTCACATCCCAGGACGCAAGACGCATGGAAAGGGCCTCCTGCCCTGCATTCACTCTGCCGAAGCCGCCGGTGACGCTGATCCAGTCTGTCACACCGTCCAAAGATAAAAGTTCCTCTGCAAACTCTTCCTCAAAGTGCATTTCATCATCTTTATAGTCATCTGCAGTCATAGCTGAAGCCGCGCTCAGCACGCTGAAATCGGCAAACTCATAGTCAATCTGCTCTGTCTGATCAAGGCCTCGTGTCAGCACTACAGCGCTGAGCGCCACGGTAATACTCAAAGTCAGGGAGCATACCGTAATCAGAAAACGGCCCGGACTGCGAAACAAGTTGCGGAAAGCCATGGTGCCCATACCGGAATTGCTCCTGCGGGGTCTCACTCTTTTTCTCTTTGGCGCATGGTCCTTGGAAAATCCCATATATTTGATCGCTTCAACAGGCCCCATAGAAAGAACCTTTCTCACCGCAAAAGATGCCGAAAGAAAAGTAACTGCAATGCCGAAGCCGACAGAAACCGCCAAAATCCACGGCTTGAACGCTATCATGGCGGAAGCGCTGCCAAAACCGTGAAGATACATATTTTCCAGAAGGTTCGGCACAATCAATGTGGTAATAAACAGCCCTGCCGCACTGCCTATGATGCAGCCTTGCAGCGTGATTTTACCAATCTGACTATAGACAATCCGAAAAAGCTGCCACTTGGTAGTTCCAAGGGTTTTAAGCAGCCCATACTGGCGAACATCCTGTACCATGGAAATACTCATCACGTTGTAAAGAAGCATAAACGCACCCGCAAAGATTACCAGCGCCAGTAAAATTGCCATATCAAATCCGCCTGCAAACTCATAGACAACGCTGTATGTCATAGCATTGCCGCCGAAAAACTGCTGCGTATCATCGGTCATTTTCACATCGTGATAAAGACGCGTTTCCACCGATTCCCCATCGAGATTCGCCTTCTGCTGAATCAAAAGTACAGTATTGGCCTCTGACCGCAGGTCAAGCTTTTCTAACATTTTCTCGGAAAAATATCCCCGCGGCAGTTCCGCCTGCGGATCCACATATTCGGTATAATAACCGGATAAAATCCACGTCTGTTTCAGATCTTCGCCGTCTGCGGTCTTCATCGCGATATCAATTTCCATACCCAAAGAAGGCTCCGTAATGCCCATATCAGAAAGGGCCCTTATTGGCAGCATGATTTCATCTTCCTCTTTGGGATAAGTGCCGTGAATGTCACTATACGCAGGCTTCTGCATTTTTTCATAGGCCGTCTCATCCAGTACCTGACAGGTAAAAAACTCTGTTTCTCCCAAAATCACACAAATTCCCGTTTCCTCAATATAGTCCAGCTTTTCGATGGACGCAATCTGCGCTTCACTGGCCCTTTCAAGAGTGGTATAAGCCGTTGTGCCTGCCATTCTCCCATAGAGCAGACGGTCCGATTCGATTTTTCCTACCGACAGACTGAACACAGAAAAAATTAAAATGACCGCGAAGGCCACGGCGCCTGTCAGCACTCTGACTCTGCTTTTCTGCGCCTGATACAGTTTCGCCGACAGCAGGCGCAATACCGGTTTATTATTATTTCTCATCGCTGCTGCCCTTCACCTTTCCATCTTCAATGCGAATCATAGTATCCGCCATCTGGGCAACTTCCTCATTGTGGGTCACAATGACCATGGTCTGGCCAAAACGGGCGGCGCTGGCCTTCAGCAGCCCGATTACTTCAATGCCGGTCTTTGAATCCAGATTGCCCGTCGGCTCGTCTGCCAGAATCACCGCAGGTTTTGTGATCAAAGCTCTTGCAATGGCGACTCTCTGCTGCTGCCCGCCGGAAAGAGTCTCCGGCATATTGTAGAGTTTGTCGGAAAGACCCAGGGTTTCCACCACTTGTACAAAAAATGCCTCGTCAAGGCCTGCTCCGTCCAGCTTCAGCGGCAGCGTAATATTCTCCGTCACATTGAGAATCGGCAGCAAATTATAGTTTTGAAAGACAAAGCCGATATTTCTTCTGCGAAATACAGTAAGCTCCTCCTGAGAAAGTTTCTCAAGATTTCTGCCTCTAACAGTGACCGTGCCCTCAGTGGGCACATCCAGCCCGCCTAGCAGGTTGAGCAGCGTAGTCTTTCCGCTGCCGGAAGCGCCGATAATAGCGGCAAACTCCCCTTCCTCGATAGAAATGCTGACGCCGTCTAAGGCATGGACCGCGCCGGACGGCGCCGGATAGATTTTCTTTACATTCTCAGTTTTTACAACTTCCATAAAAGATACCTTCCTTTCTGACTCCATCTTAGCACCGCGGGCTTACAAACTTATTACAAACGCTATGAAAAACTCTGTTAAAAAGCTCTGTTACAAGCGCCGCCGCAAGGACCCTGGCAAAAGAAAAAGCTGCGCATTCTATACAAAACCGGCTGCCGCCGATTTCCCTGCACAGCTTTCCTGCTTTCTCTTTTACCGCGTCCTCTTTAAACCGGCAAAAAAATCGATGCCGAAAGTCCCGGCTCCTGCCGTTTCACTTTCATAAAGCCACCATGGTGCTGCACGATTTCTCTCGCCAGGTAAAGGCCGATGCCGAAACCTTCCTCCACAGTCACTCTGCGGCCTCGATAAAACCGTTTAAAAATCTGATTTTCTTCCCCCTCCTCAATACCGATGCCAAAATCCCGTACAGAAATCTCCGTAAACATTTCGTTTTGCGTCACGGTGATTTGGATCATGTCCCCTTCTTTTGAGTATTTGATACTGTTGTCTAAAAGGTTCACCAACGCTTCTTTCAGCCAATTTCCATCGTGGGCAGCCGCAATGTTTCCCTTCATTTCCAGCTGCACCTGAATGTTCTTTTCCTCTGCCATCTGCCCCACTTTGAGCACACTGTTTAAAATTGTTTCCTGCAAATCAAAAGATTCTTTCTTGATTTGAATCACGCGGCTTTCCAGCCTTGCCATTTTAATGAAACTTTCCGTCAGAAAGCGAACACTCCGCTCCGCCTCACAGACCGCCTGCAAATAAGAAGCCTTTTCCTCTGCAGACAGATTGGACTGAGAAAGCAATTCCAAATAACTTTCCATATTGGCCAGAGGATTTCGCAGCTGATGGGCAATCTCGCTAATCAGCTCTTTCAGCTCATCCCTGTCTCTGGCTGCGCGCTGTTCCACCTCATACATGCGGTCAGAAAGCCGCACTAACTGATGAGAAATTTTGGACGGCAGCGTGTCCGAAATACTGCCCGGCCCTTCCGAAGCCGTCAGCCTCTCGCCGTTGCTGATCCGCTCTAAATCTCCTGACAGCTCCTCCAGTATGATTCTGCTTTTACGTATGTTTCGCTTATTTTCCAAAGGTATACCCCATTCCAAAAACATTTCTAATAAAGATCGGGCTGGCAGGCTCCGGTTCAATTTTCTTACGAAGCCGGCTTAGAGTTACATTGACGGTATTTTCCTCCACAAAGGCGCCTTCTGCGTCCCAGACCTGCTCCAAAATCATTTCCTTTGTCACAATCCTGCCCTGATTTTTCGCAAGAAGCGCAAGGACGCCGTACTCTCTTGCCGTCAGCTTGATTTCCGCGCCTTGATAGCTTACGGATTTTCTCTGAAAATCAATCTGCAAATCCATATAGGATAAGATGTCTTTTTCGCTGCTGCTCCTGCGCAGAACCGCCTCCACATGTTTTAGCAGTACCGCCATAGGAAAGGGTTTGACCAGATAATCATCCGCCCCTAAATCAAAGGCCTTTATCATGTCCGTTTCCTCGTCTCTCGCCGTGAGAAAAATGACCGGAACCTGCCCGTAATCTCTGGCTCTTCTGCAAAGTTCAAAGCCCTCTCCGCCGGGCAGGTTTACATCTACAATCATAAGATCCGGCGTTTTTTCAATCAGCGCCAGTCCCTCCCCATAGCTGTAAGCGCGCGCCGTCTCATAGCCCGCCTTTTTCAAAATCTGATGCAGCGCCTCGTTGAACAGCCTGTCATCTTCTACAATTGCAACTGTGTTCATCATCTTCTCCTCCAAGCTGCCGTTTCTGTTTCTATTGTAACAAAGCGCGCCGCAGTTGCAAAGTTTTTTCTTTTTATCTTGCATATGGATTAAACCGCAGCGCTGATTTTTTTCATCACTGCCGGAATGTCAATCTTCTGCAGGATGCAATAGCAAGTACACATAAATCATGTTTGTTATGCCTAAAAGGAATTTCCATTCCATGTGCATCATTAAGAAAAAATTAAGACTTTTCTCCCGCCTTTCTTTTGCTTTCCCTGTTATGATAAGTTTAATAAATGGAATGCGAGGTGAAGTGAAATGAAAAAGAAACTTTTAAACATCACAGCAGCTGTGCTTTGTCTTTTGACAATCTTTGCCATGAGCGGCTGTCAAAGTAATAATCTGTCAGATAACAATGCCTCATCAAAAAAAGGTGAAGCCACAAGACAAGAAGCTTCAGAGCAAGATACCGCCATCGAACTTCAGAGGGATTTAACAGAACCAAAGAAGCTGCAAATTTCGGAAAACGGCACGGTTACTGTAGAAATTGACACCCTGGCGAAAAAGGACACATCGGCACCGGAAGATAAAGCAGTTTTTCTGGTCGTAAGTGCAAAAGATGACACCGATATCGCGCTGCGCTACACTTATGACAGCTACGGCGAAGAAAATATTATGCTCTGCTGCGGCGTCAACGACAGTGATACAGACGAAACGGCCTTAAAGCCAATTTATGCCATGAACCTGACCCAGTCCTCCGAAGAAAACTATAAGGAAATCTGGTTTGGCGGCGGCGCCTTCCTTGAAAAAGGAGCCAATTGCTTTTATCTGAGCGGACGCAGCCGCAGCCTGCCGTGCCGCATGGTGCTGGAACTGACCTTTTTTGAAAAAGAGAACGTAGAAAGCGTCGTGCTGTATCCTGCGGAGAAATAATTATACCACAAAACCGCCGCAGACTATCCTGCGGCGGTTTTGCTTACTTAGAAGGTATTACTATTTGAATTACATGTTATAGGACCATTCATCGAATATCCTTTTTTCTACATCATCGTTTCTCTGTGACAGCAGCCACATCAGAACTGCAGATTCCTTGTCTCCCCTCTCCGGGGGCTTATCCTTTTTACTGCTTTGGTGTTTCATATTCTTTTTCTTATTTCTCATGTTCTCCTCCTGATAAAGTTTCTAATTCTAATTCCCTTTTGCACTTTTATTATACTGCCTGAATTTGTAGAAACCGATGAAATTCTGTGTACATTTTGTGAGTAAAATCTTGCGAAATTATTACAAAAAGTGGTATCATAATAAATAGTGACTAAAAAAATCAGCAACACACGGAGGAACTACATGATTAGAAAGTTTGCAAAATACTATAAGCCGCACCTTCGCCTGTTTATTCTGGACATGGTGTGTGCTTTTATCGTGGCGTGCTGCGACCTGTTTTACCCGGTCATCGCCAAGAATATTATCAACGACTATGTGCCAAATCAGAACATCAGGCTTTTCATCGTATGGGCGATTGTGCTGTTCTGCATTTATGTACTGAAAGCCATTCTCAACTATATTATTCAGTACTGGGGACATATTGTCGGTGTCAGAATCCAAGGGGACATGCGGAGAGAACTCTTTCGCCATCTGCAAAAGCTCCCTTTTTCTTTCTTTGACGAAAACAAAACCGGCGTCATCATGAGCCGGATGATTAATGATTTGTTTGAAGTATCTGAGCTTGCGCACCACGGTCCCGAAAATCTGTTTCTATCGCTGATTATTTTAATCGGCGCATTTATCATGCTGGCACAAATCAGTCTGCCGCTGACACTGATTACCTTTGCGGTATTGCCGTTTATGATTTTCTTCGCCTTTAAAACAAGAACTATGATGAACAAGGCGTTCAGCGAAACCCGTGTTAAAACCGCTGAAATCAATGCAAGCGTTGAGACTGCCATCGCAGGTATTCGTGTCTCCAAGGCCTACACCGCAGACGAACACGAAAACAAGAAGTTCAACGTCGCTAACGAGAATCTCAAGCGATCCCGTTCCAGTGCCTACAAAGCCATGGGAATCTTTCACTCCGGCATGACCCTGTTTATGGACCTGCTCTATCTGGTGGTTCTTGCCTCTGGCGGTCTCTTTTTCTTCTACGGAAAAATCAATGCCGGCGAATTCGCCGCATTCCTTCTTTATATTTCCATGTTCTTAAATCCAGTCAATAAACTGGTTTCCTTCTACGAACAGCTGCAGGAAGGTATGACGGGATTTCGCAGATTCTGTGAAATTATGGCTATCAACGAAGAAGAAGATAGCAGTACCGATTTGCTGCACCCGGACCATCTGGACGGCAACATCTCCTTTGAAAATGTTACTTTCAGTTACGAAAGCAGCGATGCAGAAGGTGAGGTTCCTCCAGTTATCAGCAATCTGACTATGGATATCAAACAAGGGCGCACCCTTGCCCTCGTCGGTCCTTCCGGCAGCGGTAAAACTACCATGTGCCCTCTGATTCCAAGATTTTACGTTGGAGACTCCGGCCGCATTACCATCGACGGCATCGATATTACAAAAATCTCCCGCTACGACCTGCGTAAAAACATCGGCATGGTCGCTCAGGACGTCTTCCTGTTTAACGGCACCATTCGGGAAAATATTGCTTACGGCAACCTGGATGCGACCGATGAAGAAATCATCGAGGCAGCGAAAAAAGCCAACATTCACGACTACATCATGACCATGGAAGACGGCTATGACACTCAGGTCGGCGAGCGAGGCATCAAGCTGTCCGGCGGACAGAAGCAGAGAATTTCCATCGCCCGCGTATTCCTGAAAAATCCGCCGATTTTAATCCTTGATGAAGCTACTTCCGCCCTGGATAACGCCACTGAAATGCTAATTCAAAAGTCATTGGAAGAGCTGGGACGCGGCAGAACCTCCATCATCGTCGCCCACCGTCTGTCCACCATCAAAAGTGCCGATGAAATCATCGTCCTCACTGCAAACGGCATCGCCGAGCGCGGCAGTCACGATGAACTGGTCGCTGCCGGCGGCATGTACGCAGAACTGTACCAGTATCAGTTTAGGGAGTAATATCTGGCTCTATCGCCTTTCCGATATGCTTTCTGCTATACTGCCTTTATATGGGGAAATTAATGGCAATCCTAAACGCACCCGTTTTTTTCAAAAAAAGGCTGCGCACTTGTGTTTAAAACAAATGCGCAGCCTTACTTATTTAATTCCTTTACATCAGCACACTGATTACTTTCGGATTATACCCTCCTGCTGCAAGTGCATCGATGATTTTTTTCTTATGCTCTGGACCAAAAGCCTCAATGGTGATTTTTAGCTCCACCGCCGCATTTCTGTTGGTGCTGACAAACTGGTTGTGATCCAGTCTGATAACATTTCCCTGCTCCTTTGCAATAATGCTTGCCACGTTGACCAGTTCGCCCGGTTTATCCGGAAGCAACGTGGATACGGAGAAAATTCTTTCTCTGTGAATCAGCCCGTGCTGTACCACGGAAGACATGGTGATAATATCCATATTACCACCGCTTAAGATTGAAACGATTTTCTTTCCCTTTACATCGAGATGCTTCAGTGCCGCTACCGTCAACAGACCGGAGTTTTCTACCACCATCTTATGATTTTCCACCATATCCAGAAAAGCTACTACCAGTTCATCATCCTCCACTGTAATGATATCGTCAATATTTTCTTTTAAATATGGGAAAATATTGACCCCCGGCGTTTTTACAGCTGTCCCGTCGGCAATAGTGCTGATAGAAGGCAGCGTAACCGGCTCACCTGCTTTCAGTGAAGCCTGCAGACAATTTGCGCCTGCGGGTTCAACCGCAATAACCTTAATCTTTGGATTCAGCATCTTTGCAAGGGTCGATACACCGGTAGCAAGTCCGCCGCCGCCAACAGGCACCAGAATATAGTCCACTAACGGCAATTCCTTGATGATTTCCATTGCAATGGTTCCCTGCCCCGTCGCAACTGCAGGATCATCGAAAGGATGAATAAACGTATAGCCCTTTTCATCTGCCAGCTGTTTGGCATAAGCCGCTGCCTCGTCGTAAACATCCCCATAAAGAACTACTTCTGCCCCATAACTCTTTGTACGATTGACCTTCATCAAAGGCGTAGTGGTCGGCATAACGATAACAGCTTTGCAGCCGTAAGCCTTTGCCGCGTAAGCAACACCTTGCGCGTGATTTCCGGCAGAAGCCGTAACCAGCCCCTTCGCCCGCTCTTCATCAGTCAATGTGCTTGTCTTATAATAAGCTCCCCGAATCTTATATGCGCCGGTCACCTGTGTATTTTCCGGCTTTAAATAGACCTTGTTTCCGGTCTGTTCACTCAAATATTCACTATAAGTCAGTTTTGTCTGAATCGCTACTTTCTGTACGACTTCTGTCGCTTCTTCAAATTTATCTAACGTTAACATCTTGCTATTCCTTTCCCAAAAATCTACAGAAAATATTATACTCCTTGTATGCACGCACCGCAAGCGAAAACTGCTGTATCCCCTATTTTTCGCCTGCGCCGTGTTCTGGCACAACCGCAAAGAAAATCAACTCCTGATCACTATCGTTAATCAGACTGTGTTCATGTCCCTTTGGACAGTAGTGACAGCTTCCCGCAGAAAGTTCTTCATAACTTCCGTCATAAAATGCTTTTCCACTACCTTCTAAAATATAAATAATTTCACTGTTTGTGCTGTGGGTATGCAGCCCAATTGAAGCACCCGGCGTTAGCTTGCCTTTCATAATCTTCGTTAGCGAGTCAACATACATACGAGAAATCGTTTCTTTCTCACCACCGCGAAACTTAGGAATCACCGTTTCTTTTATTTCGTCAAAATGAATCAGCATAAGTTATCCTCCTTTTTCACTCGTTCCGTCTAAAACACAACAGGGTCATTGCTTCTGCAACAACCCCGTTATTCAATCAGATTATCCTCTCGCCGTAGAGTTTTGCCAATCAGACTGCGCCTTGCGGCTTTTCCTCTTGGGAACTTCTGACGGGGATCTATCATTGATTTCCCTGCAACGCTTCACAGCTCGCGAAATCAAATTACTCTTCCATCACTGCGCCCTTATTAGACGGTGCGACCATCTTGGAATATCTATAAAGCCAGCCGCTCTTTACGTTTGGCTCCCGTGGTACATAAGTCTCTCTTCTCTTTGCAAATTCTTCATCGGAAATCTTTGCGCTGATGCTGGAGTTCGGAATATCGATTTCGATGATATCTCCTTCCTGCAGCAGGCCGATTTCGCCGCCGCTGGCAGCTTCCGGACAAACGTGACCGATAGAAGCACCGCGGCTTGCACCGCTGAATCTGCCGTCAGTAATCAGTGCAACTGTTTTATCCAGCTTCATCCCTGCAAGAGCGCTGGTCGGATTGAGCATTTCTCTCATGCCCGGACCGCCCTTTGGACCTTCATAGCGGATTACGACCACATCGCCGTCTACAATTTTCCCATTATAAATTGCGTCAATTGCGTCCTCTTCACAGTCAAAAACTCTGGCAGGACCGCTGTGAGTCAGCATTTCAGGCGCTACTGCGCTCTTTTTAACCACGCAGCCATCCTTTGCAATGTTGCCCCAAAGAATGGCAAGTCCGCCTGTTTCGCTGTACGGATTGTCGGAAGGACGCATTGCGTTAGAATCCAGAGATCCTTTTCCTTCGATATTTTCACCGACAGTTTTTCCGTTTGCAGTCAGAAGTGAGGTGTCAATGAGACCGATTTTATTCAGTTCAGCAAGAACACCCTGCACGCCGCCTGCGTTGTTCAGGTCGTGCATGTGTGTGCCGCCGGCTGGAGCCAGATGGCACAGGTTCGGTGTCTTTGCGCTCATTTCATTGAACAGCTCCAGATTCAGCTCAACGCCTGCTTCATGGGCAATTGCCAGAAGGTGCAGCACGCTGTTGGAGGAACAGCCCAGCGCCATATCACAGGCAAGGGCGTTTCTGATGGATTTCTCGTTTACGATATCTCTCGCTTTGATATCCTTTTCTACCAACCCCATAATCGCCATGCCCGCATGTTTTGCAATCATCATTCTGCCGCTGTGTACCGCCGGAACTGTGCCATTTCCCGGAAGCGCAATACCGAGCGCCTCGCAGAGACAGTTCATGCTGTTTGCGGTATACATGCCGGAGCAGGAACCGCAGCCTGGACAGGTATTCTGCTCAAATTCCAGCAGTCCCTCATCATCGATAATATCCGCTTTGCGGGCGCCGACAGCCTCAAACATTTTGGAAAGAGATGTTTCTACGCCGCCTACAAGACCGCTCATCATCGGGCCGCCGGAGCAAACTACGGTCGGAATATTAAGACGCAGCGCTCCCATCAGCATACCGGGTACGATTTTGTCACAGTTTGGAACCAGTACCAGCCCATCAAACTGGTGAGCATTTGCCATGGTTTCTACGCTGTCTGCTATCAACTCACGACTTGCCAAAGAATATTTCATACCGATGTGTCCCATTGCAATACCGTCGCAGACGCCAATAGCCGGCACCATAATCGGTGTACCTCCTGCCATTCTGACACCGGCTTTTACTGCCTCGGTTACTTTATCTAAATGCATATGCCCGGGAACGATTTCACTGTGGGCGGAAACAACGCCGATCAGCGGACGTTCCAATTCTTCCTTTGTGTAACCCATAGCATAAAAAAGGCTTCTCATGGGAGCCTTTTCTACGCCTTTGGTTACGTTATCACTTCTTCTTGACATAATAACTATAACCTTTCTTTTTTTTAAGTTATTTCTTTAACCAGCTCATCATAGCACGGAGCTCAGCGCCAACCTTACACAGCAGGTGGGAAGCTTCCATCTTTCTGGTTGCAAGGAATCTTGCTTTTCCGCCAGCATTGAATTCCTGAATAAATTCGCTTGCGAAAGTTCCGTCCTGAATTTCTCTGAGAACGTTTTTCATTTCTTTTCTGGTTTCGTCTGTAATCAGTCTTCTGCCGGTTCTGTAATCGCCGTATTCAGCAGTGTTGGAGATGGAGTATCTCATCTTGTCGAAGCCACCTTCGTTGATCAGATCAACAATCAGCTTCATTTCGTGGATACATTCAAAGTAAGCCATTTCCGGTTCATAACCTGCTTCTACCAGTGTATCGAAACCAGCTTTCATCAGCTCAGTTACACCGCCGCACAGAACTGCCTGTTCACCGAAGAGGTCAGTTTCAGTTTCTTCTTTAAATGTAGTTTCCAGAATACCTGCTCTGCCGGCACCGATGCCGCTTGCATAAGCCAGCGCATAGTCTTTTGCTTTTCCGGAAGCATCCTGATATACAGCGATCAGGGAAGGAACGCCCCTACCTTCTGCATACTGGCTTCTTACAGTGTGTCCAGGTCCTTTTGGAGCAATCATGATAACGTCGATGTCCTTAGCAGGTACAATCTGGTTAAAATGAATGTTAAAGCCATGAGCAAATGCAAGTACATTACCCTCTTTCATATGCTTCTCAATCTGTTCTTTATAAATTTTTGCCTGCAGTTCATCAGGTGTCAGCATCATAACGATATCGCCTGCTTCTGCAGCTTCTTCAATCCCTAAAACTTTGATTCCGGCAGCTTCAGCCTTTGCAGCGTGTGCAGAACCCGGTCTCAGACCTACAACTACGTTCACACCACTTTCAGCAAGGTTCATCGCATGAGCGTGACCCTGGCTTCCAAACCCGATAATGGCAACGGTTTTACCGTCTAATAAACCCAAGTTACAATCCTGATCATAATACTTTGTAATCATTTCTATCTATCTCCTTTAAAATTAGTTATCTTTTTTCGCAGTATTTCCTTCAATACCGGTAATACCTGTTCTGCACACTTCCAGCACGTTATATTCCTCAATCACGTCCATGAAGCCGTCGATTTTCTCCGGCGTGCCGGTCAGTTCGATAATAACACTGTCTCTGGACAGATCCACAATCTTACCTCTGTAGATGTCCACAATTTCTTTGATACCTGCCCGCTGTGCAGGAGCCGCTTCTACCTTGATGAGAAGCAATTCCCTGTACAAGCTGTACTGCTGGTCCAGAATATAAATGTCTTTCACCACTTCCAGCTTTTCCGTCTGGGTGATAATCTGCTGCATGGACTGCTCTGTCGCGCTGAACACGATGGTAATTCTGGACAGGGTCGGATCGTTGGTCGCAGACACTGTCAGGGAATCAATGTTAAACCCTCTTCTGCCGAAAAGGCTCACTACTCTTGTCAGAACGTTTGCCTGATTCAGGACAAGAACGCTGACGATTTCTTTTTTTAATGCTTTTTTACTCATAGCGTCTCCTCCTAATCAATAATCATATCTTCAACGGATTTATTTGCCGGAATCATCGGCAGTACCCGTTCTTCTCTGGAAATTGTACAGTCAATCCATACCGGACCGGAAGCCTTAAGCGCTTTTTTCATCGCTTCTTCAAACTCTGCCGGTGTCTCTGCACGATACCCTTCCGCACCGAAAGCCTGTGCCAGCTTTACAAAGTCGGTCTTTCTCTCCGGCGTGGTATTGGAATATCTCTTTTCGTAGAAAATCGTCTGCCACTGGTAAACCATTCCTAACACTTTGTTATTCATAATGACGGTGATAATCGGAAGGTTCTGGCTGATTGCCGTGCAGGCTTCATTCAGATTCATATGGAATGAGCCGTCGCCTGTAATATGTATCACTCTGTCATTTAGACAGCCAAGCTGTGCGCCGATTGCCGCGCCGTAGCCGAACCCCATGGTTCCAAGTCCGCCGCTGGTGATAAATTTCTTTGCTTTGTTATGCTTAATAAACTGTGCCGCCCACATCTGATGCTGTCCTACGTCTGTAACATAAAGAGTGTTCTCGTCGGTCAGGTCGCATATGATATCAATGATTTCTTTCGGGTGCAGTTTGCAGTCAGGCGCTTTCACAATGCGCTCTTTCGCTCTCCAGCCTACAACGCGCTCGTGCCACTCCCCATGTTTTTTGCTCTCTACAAGGGGCAGTATCGTTTCTAAAAACTCTTTTACATCGCCAATGCAGCTCTTGTCCGTCATGACATTCTTGTTGATTTCACTTCTGTCGATGTCCACGTGAACAATCTTGGCACGTCTGCCGAACTTGTCAGGACTCAGCGCAACACGGTCTGAAAATCTTGCGCCCAGTGCGATAATCAAATCTGCCTGATCCATGGCTCTGTTTGCCGCTACACTGCCGTGCATGCCTACAAGACCCAGATTCAGCTCGTTATCGTAGCCGATTACACCTGCTGCCATCAAAGTATAAGCCGCAGGAATGTCTGCCTTTTCCAAAAGTGCTACCAGTTCCTTGGATGCATCGGAAGCAACTACACCGCCGCCCACATATGCGACTGGTTTTTCTGCAGCATTTATCAACTTGGCGATAGAAGCAATGTCTTCTTTATCTATAGATGGAAGCGGTTTCAGTTCCATCGGCGGTTTATTTGTATATTCAATGCTCGCAGCAGTTACATCTTTGGTAATGTCCACGAGGACAGGACCCTTTCTCCCGCTGTTTGCAATCTTGAATGCCTCTCTCAGAGCAGGCTCAAGATCTTCTATCCTGTTTACGAAGAAATTGTGCTTCGTAATAGGAAGTGTGACCCCTGTGATGCAGATTTCCTGAAATGCATCTCTTCCGATCAGGGAATCGGGAACATTTGCCGTAATGGCAACCATCGGAATGCTGTCCATAAATGCCGTCGCAATACCGGTGACCAGGTTTGTTGCCCCCGGGCCGCTGGTGGAAAACACTACGCCAACTTTGCCGGTCGCTCTTGCGTAACCGTCAGCAGCGTGTGCAGCACCCTGTTCGTGAGCCGTAAGGACATGCTTAATCCTATCGCTATACTTATAAAGTTCATCAAAAATATTCAGTGCAGTGCCGCCTGGATATCCAAACACAGTATCAACGCCATGATCAAGCAATACTTCTGCCACTACTTGTGATCCTGTCAATTTCATACTCTCTCTCCTTTTCTTTAGAATCTCTGTCGGGCGTTTGCCGCCCTTATATTATTATAGCTTCCGATATGTAAATGTCAACACTTTTTTTCAATATTTTTTGTTTAGCAGCAACAAAAAATTTTTTCAATTGTTTTGCAAAAACACAATTTTTCTGTTGACAATCGATTCAATATCCTTTATATTATTAGATAGCTGAAAATTATGTCTGCCATGACGGGAATAAACTATGATGTTGGTTTTGCAGAGAGCGGCGTTTGGTGAAAGTCCGTAAACCTTTTGTAGTGTCTCACCCCCGAGCAGCGTTCAAAGAGTGGGCGCGCATTTTTCTACATTATATTATATAGAAAACGCGTGTCAAAAAGAGTGGTACCGCGGAAACAAGGTGCTTACATGATATGTAGCAAGTTTTCGTCTCTTTTGCGGTTTGAAAAATCGTCAAAAGAGGCGATTTTTTATGTCCTAACCCGTTGAAAGCGAGTGATAACGAAGCTTGAAACGCAGGTAGGTCAAACGCGAGGGTTTCCCAAGAAGCAGAGCCTCTGCGAATGCTGATTGGATGAAACCTACGGCGATGTCCTAACCCGTTGAAAGCGAGTGAAATGAAATTTCTCTAACCGCCAAGCTGCTTTCCTACACTGATATACAAACGGAGGTATTACAACATGAAAAATTTTGAAAAGTACAGACCCGGCTACTTTACACCGCCGATGGACATTTCCCAAATGGAATGGCCAAAGAAAGATCACATCGAAAAAGCGCCAATGTGGTGCAGTGTTGACCTGCGCGACGGCAATCAGGCGCTGGTCGTTCCTATGAGTCTGGAAGAAAAACTTGAATTTTTCCAGTATTTGGTTTCTCTTGGTTTTAAGGAAATCGAAATCGGCTTCCCTGCTGCGTCTGAAACGGAATATGAGTTCACTCGTACCCTCATCGAAAAGAATCTGATTCCCGATGATGTAACGGTACAAGTACTGACCCAGTCCAGAAAACACATCATCGACAAGACCTTTGAAGCGCTCCGCGGCGCAAAAAAAGCCATCGTGCATCTTTACAATTCTACTTCTTTCGCTCAGAGACAGCAAGTTTTCCGGTCTTCCGAAGAAGAAATTATTCAGATTGCAAAAGATGGTGCCGTTCTGATGAACGAATACGCAGCAAAATTTCCGGAAACAAAGTTCCAGTTTGAATATTCTCCGGAAAGTTTCACCGGAACAGAAATCGAATTTGCCGAAAGAATCTGCAACGAAGTCATCGATATCTGGCAGCCGACACCGGACAACAAGGTCATCATAAACCTCCCTGCTACTGTACAGATGTCCATGCCTCACGTATATGCGAACCAAATAGAATACATGAGCAAACATCTGCATAACAGAGAAAATGTTCTCATCTCCCTCCACCCGCACAACGACAGAGGCACCGGTGTGGCAGATGCTGAACTGGGACTTTTAGCAGGCGGCGACAGAATTGAGGGCACTCTCTTCGGCAATGGCGAGCGTACCGGCAACGTGGACATCATCACCATTGCCATGAACATGTTTACTCACGGTGTCGACCCTTGTCTGGACTTTTCCAATATGCCGGAAGTCGTAGAAAAATACGAAAAATACACCGGTATGCACGTTGACCCGCGGCAGCCTTACGGCGGCGAACTGGTCTTTGCTGCATTCTCCGGCTCTCATCAGGATGCCATTTCCAAGGGTATGAAATGGAGAGAAGAAACAGATCCGAGCAGATGGACAGTTCCTTATCTGCCAATCGATCCTCACGATGTGGGCAGAGCTTACGACGGCGATGTCATCAGAATCAACAGCCAGTCCGGTAAAGGAGGCGTTGCCTATATTCTGGAACACAACTTCGGCTATGCAATTCCAAAGAATATGATGAGCGAAGTAGGATACATGATGAAGGATATTTCCGATAAGCACCACGAAGAGCTCTCCCCAGAAGAAATTTTCGAAGCGTTCAAAGCTGAATATATCAACGACTTTTCACCTATCGACATTACGGACGCATCTTTCAGCCACTTCTCCTCTACCAAGGATGACAACGAAATTTACGGCGTAAGAATGCGTACCATCATCGACGGGCAAACCTACAGCCTGGAAGCCGAAGGTAACGGTCGTCTGGATGCTGTCAGCAACGCTCTCCGAAAAACTGAATATCACTTTGACTACAAATTCATCACTTACTCAGAGCATGCAATCAGCGCTGATTCAAACTCCAAAGCAGCAGCTTATGTCTGCATTGCTGATGAAAAGGATAATTATTACTGGGGCGTCGGCACTCACGCCGATATCATTCTTGCCTCAGTCAATGCACTGGTCAGCGCGCTGAACAGAATGAACAAGCGAATCCACTTCGTGAAATAAGATGAGATAAAATAATAACTGCGCTTCGCTCTGCTGCTTTATCTAGCCGCTTTCGGGCAATGTTGACAAAATCAAGAATTCCCCTCTTTTTTGTCAACAAATAATGGAAATTGGATAGATAAAATACGTTTTTTCTCTGCTAACATTGACAAAAGTGACAAATTCCATGATTTTTGTCAATTCTGTCAACAAAAAAAGAAAAAAACGTTGACAAAATTGACAGATTTTCAGGATTTTGTCCAATTTGTCAATATAATCAATATAATCGGTTCATGACAGCGATTTCAACAGGGATTTGAATGAAAACGTTGACAAAAAAGCACAAAATTCGATTTTTTGTCAACATCGCGCCTCGCGCTGGAGTCACCAGCGATACTCCAAAGTAATCTCAGGCGGCCTCAAGCGATTCCAAACCTTTCCAGGCAATCCCCCGAAGCACAGTCTGAATCACACAAAGCACAGAGGAGCTAAAACCCAAAAATCCATAGGAGGTAATCAAAACCATGGGAATGACAATGACACAGAAAATTTTAGCTGCCCATGCCGGCCTTGACAGCGTCACTGCCGGACAGCTGATTGAATGCAATCTGGACGTAGTAATGGCAAACGACATTACCGGTCCGATGGCACTGCCAATCTTCAGACAGATGGCAGACAAAGTATTCGATAAAGATAAGGTTGTACTGGTACCTGACCACTTTACACCAAACAAAGACATCAAGTCCGCACAGAATGCAAGAGACATTCAGGACTTTTCAAGGGAGCAAGGTCTCACCCACCACATGGTGCAGGGAAAGTGCGGCGTTGAACATGCAATCCTGCCGGAAAGAGGTATCGTAGTTGCCGGCCAGTGCATTATCGGTGCAGATTCTCACACCTGTACTTACGGAGCTCTTGGCGCTTTCGGAACCGGCGTAGGCACTACCGACATTGCAACAGGCATGGCAACCGGACAGGTCTGGTTCAAAGTACCTTCCGCAATTAAGTTCGTTTTGAAAAACAAACCATCTGCATACATCAGTGGTAAGGATATCATTCTGCATATCATCGGTCAGATCGGCGTAGACGGTGCCCTCTACAAATCTATGGAATTTGTCGGCGACGGTATCCGGTATCTTACTATGGACGACCGCTTCACCATCTGCAACATGGCCATCGAAGCCGGCGCAAAGAACGGACTCTTCCCTGTCGATGAACAGACCATCGCATACATGGAAGAAAACGCGCCGGGAAAAGCATATCAGGTTTATGCAGCTGACGAAGACGCAGTCTATGATAAAGTCATCGAAATCGACTTATCCAAAGTCAGACCGACTGTTGCCTTCCCTCACCTGCCGGGCAACGCCCACACCATCGACGAAATCGAAGCTTCCGAAAAGATTTACATCGATCAGGTTGTTATCGGCTCCTGCACCAACGGACGCATGAGCGATATGCGTAAAGCTGCCGCTATTTTAGAAGGCAAAACCGTACATCCTGAAGTTCGCGTTATGGTCATTCCTGCCACCCAGAAAATCTTCCTGGAGTGTATGGAAGAAGGTCTTGCTAAAATTTTCGTAGAAGCAGGCTGCGCCTTCAACACACCGAGCTGCGGCGCATGTATGGGCGGTCACATGGGCGTTATGTGCAAAGGCGAAAAATGCGTTTCCACATCTAACAGAAACTTCGTTGGACGTATGGGCGATGTAGATTCCATGATTTATCTGGCTTCCCCTGAAGTGGCTGCAGCCAGCGCCCTCGCAGGCTATATCGCAAATCCGGAAAAAACAGGAGGTAAGCAGTAATGAAAGCACAAGGAAAAGTACTCAAATACGGAGATAACGTCGATACCGATGTAATCATTCCGGCAAGATATCTCAATTCTTTTGACGCAAAAGAACTGGCAAGTCACGCCATGGTCGACATCGACCCGACCTTTGTCGAAAGACTTGAGCCTGGCGATATTATGGTAGCAAGCCGCAACTTCGGCTGCGGATCTTCCAGAGAACATGCCCCGCTGGCGCTGAAAACGGCCGGCGTCAGCTGTGTCATCGCCAAGTCCTTTGCGAGAATTTTTTATAGAAATTCCATCAATATCGGCTTCCCTATTCTGGAATGTGAAGAAGCCGTAGACGGAATCGATGAAGGCGACCAGGTGGAAGTGGATTTCGGTGCAGGCATCATCTACAACCGCACCAAAAACACCCAGTTCCAGGCGCAGCCTTTCCCGGAATTCTTACAGAAAATGATTGCTGCAGGCGGACTTGTCGATTACGTCAATTCCAAGAAATAAGAGCAAATACGATTAGAGGAGAATATCAATGAACTATAAAATTGCAGTCGTCCGCGGCGACGGAATCGGCCCTGAGGTTGTCGCTGAAACGATTAAAGTCTTAGATAAAATCGGAGAAAAATTCGGACACACCTTCCAGTACACCTATGTGCTGGCCGGCGGCAATGCCATCGATGAAGCCGGACAGTGTCTGCCTCCTGAAACCATAGAAATCTGCAAAGCCAGCGATGCAGTGCTTCTTGGCGCTGTAGGCGGTCCGAAATGGGATAACCTGCCGGGCGATGAGCGTCCTGAGCGTGCCCTTTTAGGTCTTCGCAAAGCTTTAGGCCTCTTTGCAAATCTGCGTCCTGCCATGGTCTTTGATGAACTTGCTGACGCTTCCCCGCTGAAACCGGAAATTCTGGACGGCGGACTTGACATCGTCGTCGTCAGAGAACTGACCGGCGGCATCTACTTTGGTAAAAAAGGGACTATCGAAAACACTGATCTGGGCCCTGCCGCATACGATGTAGAGCAGTACGCCGAGGAAGAGGTCAGACGTATCGCAAGGGTCGCTTTTGATATGGCGATGAAAAGAAATAAGAAAGTTACCAGTGTCGATAAGGCAAACGTACTGGAAAGTTCCAGACTCTGGAGACGTGTAGTTGCCGATGTGGCAAAGGACTATCCGGAAGTGGAAGTAGAAAATTTCTATGTGGATAATGCCGCTATGCAGCTTGTCAGAAATCCAAAGCAGTTTGACACCATCGTAACCAGCAATATCTTTGGGGATATTCTTTCCGATGAAGCAAGTCAGATTACCGGTTCCATCGGCATGCTCCCTTCCGCAAGTCTGGCAGAAGGCAATTTCGGCATGTACGAACCTGTCCACGGCTCCGCCCCTGACATCGCCGGACAGAATCTGGCAAATCCGATTGCAACCATCCTTTCCGGCGCAATGATGCTGCGCTACACCTTCGGCCTTTCCGAGGAAGCTGACGCCATCGAAAACGCGGTAAAGAAATTCTTGGCAAATGGCTACCGCACGCCGGATATCGCTGCGGGAAAACCATCTGTAGGCACAAAAGAAGCCGGAGATCTAATCGTAAGTCTGATTTAATGTCCATTTTCATCTAATAAAAACACTTAAAAGTCCCACTTCGCTTTTCCTGCTTTTGTGGGACTTTTTTCCATTATATTTAACTTAAGAATTATTAAGAAAAAAACAGGAATAATCCTATTGATTTTCCCTCTAGTTTTGTTATAATAATATGTGCACTTAGTTATAAAGGGGAATATACAAATGACAAAAGAAAAGAAAACCAGAAGCAAAAAATTTTTGATTTTTATCATAGTCTTACTCCTTTTGGTAAGCCTATTTTTTATACAGTGTTTTAGAGGCAACGAGGATGCGGATTACAGCGAGAAGAAAATCAGAACTAATATTTCCACCATTGCTACCTTTGATTACTCCAAAGTTACAACAATCGAAGCACAGATTAAGAAGCTGGAGATTACCGAAGCCAAAGGTACCTTCGATGTAACCAAAAAACTATCTAAAGATCAATATCGCAAGATTTTCAAAACCAGTGTGATTCTCGGTGATTCTATTACAGAGGGTCTTGTCGACTACGGCTGGCTGGGCAGTGAACAGGTCTTCTGCAAAATCGGTGCATCTATTATCAGCGGAGATGACCTGTTCATCTCTGCCGCACAGACTTATCCAGGCTTTGCGTTCTGCTCTTTCGGAATGAACGACATGGGCAATTACAACGGCAACGCGGAAAATTTCATCGATAAGTACCGGAATTTAATCAAAGAGTTCAAGAAAATCTCTCCGGACACGATTATCCTTGTCAACGGAATCACGCCGCCGTCCAAGTCTGCAATCGCCTCAAATAAAATCTTGGGCAACTACAAGAAATTCAACAATGCACTGAAAACTATGTGTAAAGACATGAAATTAACCTACATCGACAATACTTATATTATAGAAGAACATCCTGAGTTTTATGCCGGCGACGGAATCCATGTCACTGCCGATTACTACCCGCTCTGGATGAACAACATGATTTTAAAGGCAGGAATATAATGGCAAAGAAAGCAGTTTTCGTTGTAATTTTAATCATATTTTTATTTAGCGTCTACGCTAGAGCCGGTGCAAAGGACGTACCGATGAAGGAGATAGAAAAAGCGCTGACTGCACAAACCGATATGACGCAGATGGCAAAATGCGATAATCGTAATCTCATGCAGTTTTTCGGTCTGGATTACGAGCAATACGATTCATACCTTTATTATAAAGGAAAAGAAGCGCTTAGTGTTGATGAAGTTCTCGTCATAAAAACCCACGAAAAGACAGACCTCGACAACATCAAAGATGCTGTCGAAAAAAGAATAGATTCTCAGAAAGCAACCTTTGACGGTTATGGACCGACGCAGGTTGCCCTGCTTTCTAATGCAGTGATTATCACCAAGGGCAATTATCTGTTTTACTGCACCGGCAAGAATGCTGATGATACAGGGGAGGTGTTCCGCAATGTTGTTCAGTAGTATTTACTTTCTATTTTATTTTCTGCCTCTGACACTTCTGATTTATGCCCTTGTTCCTAAACGCTGTAAAAACCTGGTACTGCTCATCGCCAGCATTTTTTTCTACAGTTGGGGTGAACCAATTTATGTAGTCCTGATGATTTTCAGTGCTGCGTTTAATTACTTCATGGCAATTGATATCAGACGTGAGCAGGTTCAAAACAAAAGCGGTAAAAGAACGCTGGTTTTTACAGTAGCTGTAAACCTATTCATTCTGTGCTTTTTCAAATACTACGGATTTCTGATGGATACGGTAAACAGCCTGCTTGGTACAGAGATAACATACACAGCGCTGGCGCTGCCAATCGGTATTTCATTTTACACATTCCAGGCTTTATCCTACATTTTTGATGTATATAGAGGTAATGTACGCGTACAGCGAAATCTGCTGCATTTCACGTTATATCTCGCCCTCTTTCCGCAGCTCATTGCAGGTCCGATTGTAAAGTATAAAGACGTTGCAAAGCAGCTGGAAGACCGGACTGTCACCTTAGAAAAGTTTGGCGAGGGTGCTGGACGCTTTATCATCGGTCTTGGAAAAAAGGTGATTCTGGCAAATAACTTAGGCGCAATTCACGCCTCCATCCTTGCCATGACTGACAGCGAAATTTCTGTCCTCACCTACTGGATTGGCATTATCTGCTACACTCTGCAGATTTACTTTGACTTCAGCGGTTATTCCGATATGGCAATCGGCCTTGGCAAAATGTTCGGATTTGATTTCCTGGAAAACTTTAACTACCCATACATTTCCAGAACTGTAACGGAATTTTGGCGCAGATGGCATATGTCCCTTTCCACATGGTTCAGAGAATATGTCTATATTCCGCTGGGGGGAAACCGCGTACCTGTAAAGCGGCATATTATCAATCTGCTCATTGTCTGGACTTTAACCGGTTTATGGCACGGCGCCAGCTGGAACTTTGTCACATGGGGACTTTATTACGGTGTTCTTCTCATCGTTGAGAAATATTTCCTGGGAAAACATCTGGAAAAGCTGCCGACCGCTGTGCAGCACCTTTACACCCTGTTAATCGTTGCCATCGGCTGGGTATTTTTCAGCTGTGACAGCCTTACATCCGCTCTGCACTATCTAAAAGTGCTCTTTTGTCTGGGCGGCATGCCTTTAGCAGATACGACTACCCTTTATTTGCTGCGCACAAATTGGGTCTTTATGCTGCTGGGCTGCATCATTGCAACTCCAGAGCCGATGAAGCAGTTTGAAGTGCTTTCCAAAAAATACGGAGCTGCCAGCATCGTGATTCTCATGGGCATTCTGGTGCTTTGCACTGCTTATCTGGTATTCAGCAGCTATAACCCGTTTCTGTATTTTAGATTCTAATCTGTTAGGGCTTTCGTAAGGAGTATTATGAACAAGAAATCAATCAATTGCATATTAGGCCTTTGTTTTATCACTGTCCTCGCTGCTACCTTTGTCTGCAACCTTTTTTCCAGTGATAAAACCTTTTCCGAAGAAGAGAACAGAGTGCTTCAGGAAAAACCTGAATTCTCTTTCTCCTCTTATATCGAAGGCCGCTATGAAAAGAAGCTGGAATCCTACGTAAACGACCAGTTTCTGGGCAGAAATGCCTTTATTAAAATCAAAACCGCTTCCGATGTGACAACCGGCAAGCTGGAATCCAACGGTGTCTACCGCTGCAAGGATAGTTACCTGATGGAGTCTTTGACTGAACCGACAGAACACTGGCAAAAAAGTACGATTGCCAGTTTAAAACAGTTTAAACGCCAATATAAAAAGCTGGATATGTACTTTCTGCTGGCGCCAAATGCCGCAAATATTTTAGCAGATAAACTGCCTGCTACAGTAAAAATGGCTGATCAAAATCAATACATCGACTCTTTTTATGAGAAAGTCGAAGACATTGGCATTACCCCCATCGATGTTCGCAGAATTTTAAAGGAAAATGCAGATACCGACACCCAAATTTACTACAGAACAGACCATCACTGGACCACTGACGGTGCGTTTCTGGCTTACAAAGAAGCCGCTGCTGCCATAAAATTAAAGGATAATGTCAGCTATAAACGCTACGTGGTAAAGAACGACTTCCGCGGCACACTGGCGTCCAAAAGCGGATTTACCAACGGCATGAATGATCCGCTGACGATCTATATGCCCAACAAGGATAAAGACTACAAAAATTCCGTGATCTACTATGCCGATACCAAAACAAAAACTACGGAATTTTATCAGCTGGATAATCTGGACACCAAGGACGCCTATACGGTATTTGGCGGCAGCAACCACCCGATGTACACAATACAGACGCCTACTGATTCAGAAGAAAAATTATTGCTGGTCAAGGACTCCTATGCCAACAGCATGATTCCTTTCCTCGCACAAAACTATCGCGAAATCGTCGTCGTCGATCCTCGCTATTTCTACGATAACATCGACGATGTAATCAAGGCTGAAGGGATTACAAAAGTGCTGTTTCTTTACAACGCTAATACTTTCTTCGCTGATCATTCACTGGAAATGATGTTAACCGCATAAGACCCAAAAACGGGGCTTGCATAAACTGCAAGCCCCCTGCTCATTTGTTTGATTGATTTTAATCTTCTTTCCGATAAGCTATTTTTCCACCAACCATGGTCAGTACCACCTCTGCCTCAGAAATTCTTTCTGGTTCGATTTCAAAGAGATTACGGTCAAGAACAGTCAAGTCCGCATATTTACCTATAGAGATAGAGCCTCTCACCCCTTCGCTGAAAGCAGCATAAGCACCTTCAAAAGTGAATGCCCGCAGCGCTTCCTCAAGAGTCAGTGCATACTCCGGATACCAGCTTTTACCTGAAGCTGGATCTTTTCTTGTTACCGCATACTGGATATTGGGCAGAATATCAAACTTTTCCACCGGACAGTCAGACCCTGCGCATTGATGCACGCCCATCTGTGCAAATCTTCGCCAGTTATAACTGGTTTTCGCCAGTTCCTCCCCCACACAGTCCTCTACAATATTCATATCATAGCGAACAAAAATCGGCTGTATATACGCAAGCAGATTCAGTTTCTGAAACCAGTCCTGCTGCCGGCTGCTCATAATCTGACAATGAACAATACCGTGGCGAAGATTCGTTTTTGGATTTTCATAATGGACTTTGCGGAGAGCCGTAAGGGTCTGCTCCAAAGCCCCATCGCCGATACAGTGAATCGCCATCTGCATATCATTTTCCTGTGCCAAAGCGACCATCGCTTCCAGTTCCTCATCGGAATAATTGTACATCCCCTTCGTATCCGGGGCGTTCTTATAAGGAGAAAGCATTGCTGCCGTGTGAGCGCCTAAAGAGCCATCAGTGATAATTTTTAGCGGACCGATTTTAAAAAATCCATAATCATCACCAGTCCTGTACCCCTCTGCCAAAAACGTCTTCAGTTCCGGCAGTGTCTCTAAATTGCATTGTTCGTAAATCCTGATTGGAAGTTTTCCTTCTTCTGCCAGCTGCCGGTATGCCTCCATCACCGGGTGTCCGAAGGTGCCCGGAAGTACGGTAAAATCATCGGTATGTACTTCGGTAATTCCAGCCTTCGCTGCCTGCTTCGCGCCGTCTAAAATCAGTTCCTTCAGTTCCTGTAAATCGGGCAGCGGCTCTGCCTGGGAAATGGCATTTTGCTCCTGCTCTCTGACAATACCATCCGGACACTGCGCTAAAAGTCCTGCGGCTTCCAGCGCTTTGGTATTACAGATGGAAATATGCAGACAAGCTCGCTGAAATACCACCGGAATTTCTGTCGATACTGCGTCCATATCTGCTCTGGTCGGCAGCGTTCCTTCTTCCCAGTCGTCCTGATTAAAATTTCCGGCTAGAAGCCATGTTCCGTTTCGGGCGGCATCTGCCGCCTTTGTTTTGCAAAGGGATATCGCCTCCTGCAAAGAACAGGTCTTTGACAGATCAATAGTTCTGCGTACCATAGCATCATAAATCAGGTGCAGATGGCTGTCAATAAATCCCGGTACCATGAACTTTCCGCCAAGGTCAATGCGCTGCGTACTGCTGTCTGCCAGCGCAAGCACCTCCTCATCGGTGCCAAGGGCTGTAATTATACCATTTTTTATCGCTGCCGCGCTGCAGCTGGGATAAGCTGCATCCTGTGTATAAATTGTTCCATTATAGAAAATCGTGTCCATCGTTTATGCTCCTACTGTTCGCTCTGCTGCTTCTATCAGATGCTTCATCAGAAGCGTGGTTGTCACACTGCCGACACCGCCCGGTACTGGCGTCAAGAAAACTCTCTGCGTCTCACTGATAGCAGCATCTCCCGTCATCTTGCCTTCCTCATCAAAGTTAATTCCTACATCTACGATAACCTGTCCTGGACTAATCATCTCGTCAGTCACTGTATTTCTTGCGCCAGCAGCTGCTACGATAATATCTGCGTCCCTGCAGAGGTTCAGCAAATCCTCCGGTCTGGTCTTTGTGTGGCAAACCGTTACCGTTGCATTTTCTTTCATCAGCATAAGGCTGACCGGTTTTCCGATTACCATACTTCTGCCGATGACAACAGCTCGTTTTCCACGAATATCCACGTCGTAATACTTTAAAATTTCTATGCAGCTTTCCGCTGTGCAAGGCGCAAAAGCATTCTTCCCGGCAAAAAATCTGCCCAGTGCATCGTCGGAAATGCAGTCCAGATCTTTTTCAGAAGCGATAGCATTGCGCACTTTTTCGCTGTCAATGTGGCTTGGCAGCGGCTGCAAAAGCAGCACGCCATGAATATTTTTATTCTGATTGATAGATTCCAGTACTGCGATTAAGTCCCCTTCCTCTATCTTGCTGTCACAGATGAATTTCTCTGTCTGAATGCCGATTTTTTTTGCCTTTTTCACCGCACCATTTTCATAAGCGATGTCGCTGCCGTTTTCTCCAACGCGAACAATCGCCAAAGTCGGCACAATGCCTTTTTCATAAAATGTCGGCATCTTTGCAGTCAGTGCCTCGTCAATAGCCTCAGCAACCGGCTTCCCTTTTAATAATGTATTCATTGTAATCTCCTACTTTCTCAGCTTGCTGTAAACTTCTGCGTAAACTTCATCTGCAGCGACGGTGTATTCCATCAGCATCTTCTCCGCTTTTGCGTTGATTTTCTCAGCGTAAGCCCTGTCCTTCATGGAAGACGTATTGATAAATACGTTGAGTGATGCCCCCTGCAGGGCAGCCTTTGCAAAGATAACGCCTACGCCTGCGTCGCTGACAGCAAGAACGCTGCCTTTTGCTGCAAATTCCCTGTGCAGATCAATTGCTTTACAGCATTTTTCCATGATTTCAAGAGGCACACTGCATGCGTCCCTTAAAACGATTTCCATAACCCGCGCTTTCTCTGCCTTTTCTTCTTCCGTCTCCTTCGGCATGCTATAAGCCGCGGCCAGCGGCGCAAATACTTCTGCGTCCTTTTCCACAAGAGAAAGCAGCTCCGTCTGCAGCGTTTCTGCCTGTGCCATTAACGCTTTAATCTCTTCTTCGACTGCTGCATATTTTTTCTTCCCAACGGTCAGCGCGCCGACCATATTGCCAAGAGCCATTCCCAGCGCGCCCACCAAGGCAGATGCACCGCCGCCGCCCGGCACCGGTGCCTTGCTGGCTAAAACCTCTGTAAAATCCTTACAACTTTTATTGATAAAACTCATTTCTGCTGCCTCCTTTTTCTGTCCTATATTATACGGTACACCTACAGATTATGCAAGACTGGTATGATGATTTGGAATGAGAAAAGCACGCCTGCCTATCGCACACGTGCTTTTATTACAAATCCTTATTTCTTACTGAAATTGTTCAATTTTTTCAATGCGGTCAAAAGCTTCCTTCAGCGTATCCACATTAACAGTGCAGGCGATACGTACGTAGCCTTCTCCGCAGGCTCCAAAGGCGTTTCCCGGCAGCATCAGCACATGGGCCTCTTCCAAAATCTTATCAGCTGCTTCTGTGCTTGTCAGTCCTGTTTCCTTGATATTCATAAACAGGTAAAAGCTGCCCTTTGGCGGGTAAATGACAGAAAGCTTTGGAATCTGATTGATTCTCTCTGCCGCATAAAACATTCTCTTTCTGTATTCTTCTATCATCGGCGGCTGGATTTCTGCTCTGTGACGAAGGGCATGCAGTGCTGCTCTCTGCGATACTGACGGTGCAGTAAATACCACATTTTCATTAATCTGCTGAATGACTTTAATGATGTAATCCGGCGCAATGATGTTGCCCACTCTCCAGCCGGTCATAGTAAAGTTCTTAGAGAACGAATTAAGAATAATCGTTCTTTCTCTCATGCCTGGAAGTGTCGCAAAAGGCACAAAAGGATTCTGATAGCTGAAAGAAGTGTAAATATCATCGGAAATTACAATTAAATCATACTTTACAGCGATTTCTGCAATTTTTTCCATAGTCTCTACCGTCAGGCAGTTTCCCGTCGGGTTGCTCGGCGAGTTGATTACAAGTGCTTTCGTACGCTCAGTAATCAGAGACTCCAGGCGCTCAATGTTAATCTGGAAATCCTCTTCCTCATAGGTCGGAAGTTCTACCGGAATCCCTCTTGCCAGTTCAACCTGCTGCGGATACGGCGTAAAGTACGGCGCCTGTAAGATGACCTCATCTCCATCATCAATGATGGCTTCCAGTGCCAGATACATGCCAAGGCATGCCGATGCGCAGACAAAAACTTCTTCATCTGCAACATCCATATCGTACTCTTCTTTATAGTATTTGCAGATTTCCGCCCGAAACTCCGGATCTCCCCTGAAATCCGTATACTTAGTGTGTCCTGCTTTTGCGTCCGCAAAGGCATTGTCGATGATGATATCGTGCGTGATTAAATCCGGGTCCCCCAAACTCAGGTTAATCACATCGTCGAAAGACTTTGCCATTTCATCGGACTTTCCCATGGCGGTACTCTGGTCTTTCCAGTACCGCTTCGCAATAAACTTGTGCTTCATTTTTTCTACCTCTATACATTCAGTTCTTTTAATCTGCGATACAATGTGGCTTTGCTGATACCCAGCACCTCCGCCGCTTTCAGTTTCCCTGAAAGGCTATCGCCGTAAACCCTAATGGCCTCTAAAATATATTCATCCTCTACATCTCTCAGCGGTCTTAAGGCTATGGTCTCTCCAGAGGAGGATTCCTCCGCCATGCCTCCCAGAATTTTTTTCGGTAAATCCGCCGCTGTAATATAAGAGCCTGAGGAGATGTTTACCGCATACTCGATGGTATTCTGCAGCTGTCTGATATTGCCGGGCCACCCATATTCGTAAAGCCTGTCCGTCGCCGCCTTATCTATGCCGAAAAGGTCTTTCTGCAAAGCTTTTGCATAAATTCTGAGAAAATGCTCCGCCAACTCTCCGATATCGCTTCTCCGCTGCCGTAAAGGTGGCAGCGTAATGGGAATCACGCTGAGTCTGTAATACAGATCCTCTCTGAACTGTCCGTTTCTCGAAAGTTCCTCAAGGTCCTGATTTGTCGCTGCGATAATCCGCACCGATACCTCTATCTCATTGGTTCCTCCTACACGCTGAATCTTTTTCTCCTGCAGCGCCCGAAGGAGCTTTGCCTGCAGATGAATCGGAAATTCACCGATTTCATCGAGAAACAACGTCCCGTGATTGGCAAGTTCAAACTTTCCCAACTTTCCGCCCTTCAAAGCGCCGGTAAAAGCACCCTCTTCATAACCGAACAGCTCGCTTTCGATTAAATTCTCAGGCAGCGCAGCACAGTTAATAGCTACAAAAGGCCCCGCCGAGTTTCTGCTGGCAGTATGAATGGCCCTTGCGAAAACCTCCTTGCCCGTTCCGCTCTCTCCCTGAATGAGAATGCCGGAATTTCCCGCAGCAAAGCGCTTCGCTTCTTCCTTTACCTTTCTGAATGCCGGACTGCTTCCCACAATATCCTCAAAAGGCAGGCTGCAGCTGTTGTTTTTCAGTTTCTTGACGGTCTCCTGCAATTTCTGGGTTTCTGAGGTTTCCTTCAGCTTCATAATCAGAAGTTCTGACATTCTGTGAATAAATTCCAGAAAATCCCGATTCTTTTCCATCAGCCGTTTCACATCGTCTTTTCCATGGGCATAAAGACCGATTGCGCCGTAAATCTCATCGCCATCGATAATAGGAACAGAAATCATCGCATTGACATCACAATCATTTCTCTCAGGGCAGTTTAAACACCCTGCAAAGTCCTTCTTGCAGTCCTCTATCATCATCATTTTGCGGCATTTAATCGTCTCTGCCAGCATAGAATTGTCGGTCAATCTGCTGAGCTCTCTGTGGTTGGTAATGCCGTCCTTGCTGTCTCCAACAATCTGAAAATCCATATCGCAGACCAGCACCTGCATGCCGGCAACGGTACTGATAATCTCCGTCGTCTTCTGCGCATATTCTCTGATACTGCTTAATTTCATAAACACCTCTGGGAATGGGCTGTGCCTCAGTTATAGCGCAAAGGCTGCCACAGGCAGCCTCTACTTTACGTATATTTTTATTGTAACAAAAGATCGCTTCTATTTCAATACTTTCATACCCTCTGCCTATTTATCATAGGTTCTGAAAGCAAATACCGGCAGGCTGTCATCTTCAGCAAAGAAATCTTTATAAAGCTGTCCCGCTGTGCCGATATCGGTGGATCCCATACCGATGATACTTGCGCAGATGATTTCATCATCGTTTTCTCTTCCTGTCTTACGACCTACTACGATATCCGGCATTTCCGCATGAATATTTTCTTCTGTAATTCTGCCGTCGTGAACCAGTTTCAACAACTCACCTCTGTGGGCATTCTGTGCCCAGCTGTCAACAATCAGCTTATCGCATTTAAGCGGAATATTTTCGTCCAGTTCCTGAAAAGAACCCAAAGACATAACGGTACAGCCTTTCTTTAACCACTCATGCATCACAAGCGGCTCGTCAGCAATAGTTACGGTAATAATCAGGTCGGACCCTTCACAGCATTCCTGATTGGTCTTTACCGGAGTCACTTTCACGGAAAGTTCTTTGTTTAAATCCTCCGCACACTTTACAGCTGCTTCCCAGTATAAATCGGATACTTTGATTTCTTCCAGATTTTCACAGGTTTCAGCGATTGCTCTTGCATTCATTCTGCCCTGCACGCCTGCACCGATGATACCTGCAACTTTTGCGTCTTTGCGAACCAAATACTTGGAAGCTACGCCGGCTGATGCACCGGTTCTGATGTCTGTAATAAAGCTGCCGTCCATGATTGCAAGGATTTCACCGGTTCTTGCTTCATTTAAAATGATAACGCCGCCGATATACGGAATGCCTTTCTTTGCGTTGTCGTTAAAGCCCCACACCCATTTAATTCCGGAAATATCCACGTCCTGTCCGATGTAAGCAGGCATTGCATTATAAGAACCGCCGTATGGTGGCCAGTCGTTGCTTTCTCCTGTATCCAGAGTAATCTTAGCAGGCATGTTCACTTCATTGTGACCGTGTGCTTCATATACCTTTTCAACCAGCTGGATGGATTTTTTCATATCCAGCACTTTCTGAACGTCAGCCTTTGAAATCATCTTTACATTATTCATTTTCATTTCCTCCTATTTTATCAATCCTTAGAACGGACCGTAATTTGTCAAAACTGCTACCGCAAGAATCACGCAAACCCATGCGGACCATTTCACTACCAGTGAGAACGCAAACTTAAACCACTGTTTAAAAGATACGCCTGCAAGTCCCAGTGAAGCCATCAAAATCGGATGCACCGGTGTAATCATATTCCAGAATCCGTCGCCGCTCTGGAATGCCAATACTGCTGTCTGACGTGTAATATTGAGTACGTCAGCAAGGGAACTCATAATCGGCATTACTACAACTGCCTGTCCGGAAGAAGACGGAATCAGGAAGTTTACAACACCTTGTGACAGATACATGCCCCATGCCGCAACAACGCTTGGAAGTTTTGCAAGGGGTACGGAAGTCGCATAAACGATGGTGTCCAGAATATTTCCGTCCTGCAATACAATCAGAATTGCTCTGCCCAGACATACCAGAATTACTGCTGTCGCAATATCTCTGCAGCCAATCATAAATTCGTTGATGGTGTCGTTAAAGCTTCCTCTAAAGTGAATCAGGCCTACGATGATACCCATGAGGAAGAACAGCGCCGCCATCTCTCCCAGATACCAGTCATAGTTGATAATGCCGTACACCAGCACTGCAACAGTCAAAACCAGAACCAGCAGAATCACTTTATCTCTGCCGTTAAATTCACGTTCTTCCATTACCTGCAGGTTTTCCGGCAGTTCGTTTAAATTTACCACCTGACCGCTGGCTTTGAATTTTTTACCGTGACGAATGGTGTGATGAATGGCAATTAAAAGTGCGCCTACGCCCAGCGCAATACGAAGCGCCATACCGGAAAACATCGGTAAATCGCAGATTCCCTGTGCCACACCGGTATTAAACGGATTCAGCGCACCTGCCGAATACCCACTGTAAAGTCCTACGATGGCCATGGATACGCCTACAATCGGGTCAAAGCCCATCTTGATTGCAATCGGTACTAAAATAGCTACCAGCGGAATCACCTCTTCGCCCATGCCGTAAGACATGCCGCCCAGGAAAAATGCTGCCATAATGATAACAACCAGCAAAGTTTCCTTTCCTTCGTACTTGCGAATCAGCTTGTTCAGCCCTGCTGCAATAGCGCCGGATTTGGTTACAATTCCAAAAGCACCACCGATGACAAAGATGAACCATGCGATGTCAGAAGCGTCCAGCATGCCGTTATAAATGGACATAATCAGCTGCATAAACGTAGTCGGGTTAGCCTCTGCACTGGCATATGTACCTGCCACTACCAGCGTTCTTCCCGTCGCCTCGTCAAGCTGTCTTTCAAAAAGTCCTGCGGGAACGATGTAGGTTAAAATTGCAGATAAGATTACCAGAATAATCAAAAGGGTTCCCGTGTCCGGAAATCGCAATTTGAATTTCTTTTCTCCTAATTTCGGTTCCATGATAATTCCTCCTATGTTTTTTCTGCCGCTATATAAAGCATAAATCGTGCCAATTTTATTTTCGTTGGAATTTCAACAGTACCCGGATATTCCAGCATAGTATTTCTCATATTGAGAACTACTCCGGTCATTTATTCTCATTTTGAGAACTTTTTCCTGATTTCATCTGCAGGTAACCCAGAAAGTCCCATCTTTGCAAGAGTTCTCCCACTCTCAAAATAATTTTCTTCATTATACGCCGATGCCAGCGTAATGCAGGCACCAATCAGAGGTGTATCGATTCCGCATAGCTTTGCCAGTTCGTAACACGGCACCAGCACATAAGGCACATCTTCGCTGATATACCGTGCTTTGGAACTGTTCGGCGCGCTGTTGATTTTCCCGTGTGAAATGGATTTTCTATTAAAGTCGTAAACACTTTTCTCTTCCATTCCGTAAAGTGCATTCATGGCCTCAAGTTCTGTCCGCAGCTTAAATCCCAGGGCATTTCCAACAGCAAGACGCTCCAGATCCATCTTAGCTGCTGCCCTTGCTGTTGCCGGACTGCAGCAATCCCTATAATAATTAAACGCCCCGTTAAAGTTCTCCAACAGACCGATGTTGACGGTTGTCATCAGCGGATGCCCGCCAAAATTGATATTTTCAAGACCGGCAATCAGCGGATTTTCTAAAATTTCCACCGGAATCGGCAGCAAATCTCTTACAGCCCGCTCAACCCTGCCGCTTTCGTCCTTTGGATAGATGGATAAGGGCAGAAACTCTTTGATTCCCATAATACCGGTTACTCCCGGCGACAGCAGCCTGCATGCCCAAGGAATACTGATTGTATCCACAAAATGCACATCAAGGTCTTCCTTGCCTTCTTTTCTCAGCATTTCCGTAAAAACAAGACCTGCGTAATTTGCCGGCATGGTGACTACAATACTGCCATCCTTCAGATATGGTATCATCTGCGCAAAGAAAAGTTCCTGCGCAAAGGACGGGCACAGAATTACATAAAGTTGGCTGAACTCCATTGCCTCCTTAATATCGCAGGTCGCAAGTTCTATGGGCTCAAAACCGTCTAAAATCATGGAACAGCCGTGAGCCTCCCCTGCAGCAGTGATTCCGCCTCGCTCTGTAATTTTCTCAATCTGCGCGGGAAATGTCGGGAAATCACAAATACAAACTTCATACCCCACTCTGGCAAAATGGTAAGCCGCAGTGACTCCACCGTTTCCGGCACCGAAGACAGTAACCTTTTTCATAACATCTACCTCCTATGCTATCATTCTCTCGTCCTCATAAATTGCATAAACCGTGCCAAGGTGAAAAGGTTGGAAATTCAAGCATATGGAAGCAATGTTTCTCATTTTGAGAATTTATGTGCGTACTTGGAATTGTATATGAAATTTTACATTATATTCTAATTTATACTTTATTTTCCGAAAAGTCTGTGGTACAATAATTCCACTGCTGAACCTTCAGCTAGTATGCGGTGAAGGGAGGTGATTCTCATGGGAGACTTCTTGTTTTCCCTGGTTGTGTCCATCGCAGGCGGTGTGGCTGCAAGCTACATAGTCAAATGGCTGGGTGGCCGCAATGGAAAATAGCAGCAGTCAGTCTGAAAACAAAAAAAGAAAAACCAGGTCGCAGCATGACCTGGTTTTTCTTCACGGTGAATACCATGGGTTTAACTTCTTGTTTTCTAATAGGTATTATACAATCCCTCACATCGATTGTCAATGTCAATTTTAGAACAGTCCGGTAATCTTTCCGGTATTGTCTACATCGATTCTTTCGGCTGCAGGTACTTTCGGCAGACCCGGCATCGTCATGATATTGCCGGTCTTTGCAACGATAAAGCCTGCGCCTGCGTCGATTTTCAAATCGGTTACTGTAATATGGAAGTCCCTCGGTGCGCCGAGAAGTGCAGGATTGTCGGAGAAACTGAACTGGGTCTTTGCCATGCACACCGGCACATCATTGAATCCCAGAGATTCAAGCTGTGCCATCTGCTTCTTTGCGTTGCCTTCAAAGATGACGCCGTCAGCTCTGTAAATCTTCTTTGCAATCATTTCAATTTTTTCTGCGATGGAAACATCCAGCGGATATACGAACTGGAAGTTGTTTTCTGTCTCGCACAGACGCAGCACTTCGTCAGCCAGCGCCAGGCCGCCTTCGCCGCCCTTTGCCCATACCTGAGAAAGCACTACGTTTACGCCCAGCTCTTTGCACTTATCCTCTACCATTTTCAGTTCAGCCGGTGTATCTGTCGGGAATGCATTGATTGCAACTACCGCCGGAAGTCCAAAGTTCTTAGTTACATTTTCTACATGCTGCAGCAGGTTAGGAAGACCCTCTTCCAGCGCGTCCAGATTTTCAGCGGCAAGATCTGCCTTTGCTACACCACCGTGATATTTGAGCGCTTTTACCGTAGCTACAATCACGCAGGCAGACGGAGTCAGTCCTGCCTTACGGCATTTGATATCTACGAATTTTTCAGCACCAAGGTCAGCTGCGAATCCGGCTTCAGTTACTACATAATCAGCCAGCTTCAGCGCCATCTTTGTTGCCATGATGGAGTTGCAGCCGTGGGCGATATTCGCGAAAGGTCCGCAGTGAACAAACGCCGGTGTCTTTTCCAGGGTCTGTACCAGATTCGGCTTCAGCGCGTCTTTAAGAAGAGCTGCTGCTGCGCCCTGGGCTTTGATATCTCTGACGGTCACCGGTTTGTCATCATAAGTGTAACCTACGATAATGCTTGCCAGCTTTTCTTTCAGGTCATCGATATCCTTGGCCAGACACATAATCGCCATAACCTCGCTGGCTACGGTGATTTCAAAACCGTCCTCTCTCGGCACGCCGTTGACTTTGCCGCCCATACCGTCTAAGATATGACGCAGCTGTCTGTCGTTCATGTCTACAGCTCTCTTCCATGTAATTCTTCTAGGATCGATACCCAGGGCATTTCCCTGCTGAATGTGGTTATCCAGCATGGCTGCAATCAGATTATTTGCAGCGCCAATTGCATGAAAGTCACCTGTAAAATGGAGGTTGATGTCTTCCATCGGCACTACCTGGGCATAACCGCCGCCTGCAGCGCCGCCCTTTACACCGAAAACAGGTCCAAGAGACGGTTCTCTGAGGGCTGCCATAACATTGACACCTTTCTTGTGCAGTGCGTCAGCAAGACCTACGGAAGTAGTGGTCTTTCCTTCTCCTGCCGGGGTCGGTGAAATTGCAGTTACCAGAATCAGCTTGCCGTCCGGTGCATCCTGCTTCTCCTGCAAAAGATTATAGTCAATCTTCGCCTTGTAGTTTCCATACTGCTCAACATACTTTTCATCGATGCCGGCAGCTTCGGCAATCTCTCTGATATTTGCCATTTCCACTTCCTGTGCAATCTGAATATCACTTTTGATTTCCATGGGTACTTCTCCTTTTCATTCCTTTATTTAAAATTCTTTAAAAAACTTTTTCTGTGTATCGGCGTCAGGCCACATCTTTCGAGCCCTTCGTAGTGGGCTTTAGTGCCATAGCCTTTGTTTTTCTCAAAGGCATAGTCCGGATATGCCTTGCTCCACTCTCCCATCTGCCTGTCACGGGTCACCTTTGCAATAATAGAGGCTGCCGCAATGGACACACTCTTTGCGTCGCCTTTAATCAGGGACATCTGCGGCTTCTGCACGGCATCTATTTTCATGGCGTCGAAGAGCACGTAGTCAATACCTGTGCCAAAGCGCTCTCTGAGCACTTTCTCCGCATTATCTATGGCCTCAATCATAGCCAGCTTAGTGGCCTCTAATATATTCACTTCATCAATGACCAGATTATCCCTGCTTCCGATTCCTATGGCCAGAGCTTTGTCCCAAATCACCTCATAAAGCTGCTCTCGCTTCTTTTCTGACAGTTTCTTGGAATCATCCACGCCCGGCACGTCAAAACCCTGTGGAAGCACCACTGCCGCCGCAACGACAGGTCCGGCAAGAGGTCCTCTGCCTACTTCGTCAACACCTGCAATATATCCATAGCCTTCTGCATAGAGCTGCCGTTCGTACTGCAGCATTTCCTCCAGTCTGGCTTTCAAATACGCTTCTCGCTCTGCTTTTTTCATCGCTGCTCCAATGTTATATTTCCAATTTTTCCGCTTCTGAATTCGTCCAGTACCGCCCTTGCGCACCGTTCATAGTCAATACGCTTGCCCGGCAGAATAAAGCCCCGCTTTCTGGCGATTTCTTCCATGGTCTCAAGAGGCATGTCACATACCTCATCCAGCTTATACCGCTCTGTCAAAAGTTCCGGATAAGCCTCCTGCAGCACAGTAATCAGCTCCAGCGCCAGGTCAGCCACATCCAGAATCTCATCTTTGATAGAGCCGCAAAATGCCAGATTCAATCCCGCTTTTGGGTCTTCAAACTTAGGCCATAAAATCCCCGGCGTGTCCAAAAGCTGCATGCCGTTTTTCAGTGAAAGCCATTGTTTGCCGCGGGTTACCCCGGGTCTGTCGCCGGTCTGGGCACTTTTACGTCCTGTCATTCTGTTAATCAGAGAAGATTTTCCCACGTTAGGCACACCTACAATCATCATGCGCAGCGGCTTATTTCTTATCTGTCCCGCATTCTTTGCCGCCTGTTCCTTATCCAGCATTTTAAACAGCTGATTGACGCCTGCGCCGCTCATGCAGTTCATGGCAAGAGTCTGGCTGCCTTCTGCCGCAAAACAGGAAGCCCATTTCTCATTCTGCCCCCGATCGGAAAGGTCGCTTTTATTCAAAACGATAATTCTCTTCTTGTCCTTTACCAGTTCGTCAATGATGGGATTGCGGCTGGATATAGGAATTCTGGCGTCGATGACCTCTATCACCAGATCTACAAGTTTCAGGTTTTCCTGAATCAGCTCTCTGGTTTTCTTCATATGGCCGGGATACCAGTTTATATTTTCAATCATGTTTTTACCTCATTTATGTGTATTTACGCATATACAATTAGTATACCATCTTTCATCCGCCCCGTCCACACTTTCATTCGCTAAAGAAAAAAAGGAACCCAAACGGTTCCTTTAATCGATTATCTTTCTTTGCTCTTAATCTTAGCAGCTTTACCGGTTCTGCCACGCATGTAGTGCAGTCTGGCTCTTCTGACATCACCTTTTCTAACCACTTCAATCTTTTCAACCCATGGTGAATGAACAGGGAATGTCTTCTCAACACCAACGCCGGAAGCAATTCTTCTAACAGTAAAAGTCTCAGCGATTCCGCCGTTCTGTCTCTTCAGTACAAAACCTTCGAAAATCTGGATTCTTTCTCTGTTACCTTCTTTAATTTTAACGTGAACCTTTACAGTATCTCCCACGTTAAATGCAGGGACTTCTTTCTTTAAGTAATCCTGTGCAACTGAATCTAAAATATTCATTGTATAGTATCCTCCTTCCCTCCAAGACGTTCTTGCCGCTCATTTTCCTTGCGAACAGAGGACCGCCCGTAATTACAACATGAAAATTATATCATATAGGACATGGGATTGCAAGTGTTTTTTACGCTCTCGGATGGGTTTTATCATATACATCCTTAATTCTATTTTTGGTCACAGACAAGTAAATTTTGGTTGCCATGATGTCCTCATGACCCATCAGTTCCTGCAGAGATTTCAGGTCTGCTCCATTTTGCACCATATGTACCGCAAAGGAAGTTCTGAGAATGTGCGGCGTCAGTCTGTCCTCAAGGCCCACCTGCTTGCCGTACTGCTTCATCAGTTTCCAAAATCCCTGCCTAGAAAAGGCTTCGCCCAGATAATTGACAAAGAGTATGCTTTCCGGATCATCGGGTGTGCCGTTCTTCATCAGAGCCGGGCGGCTGCTCAGAATATAATTGTCCAAGGCTCTCCTTGCCATGGAGCCTATGGGCACGATTCTGGCTCTGCCGTGGGCGCCGTTCAATGTCAAAAATCCCATACGCAGGTTGATGTCCTTTAATTTCAACTCGATGATTTCGCTGACTCTGATTCCCGTCGCGTAAAGCACCTCCAAAATTGCCCGGTCCCGAATCCCCTTGATGGATTCATCCGGTGCCAGCAGCAGTGTTTCCACTTCCTCAATGGTCAAATAATCAAGCTCCCTGCGCTCGATTCTCGGAGATTTAATATCTTCCGTCGGATTCTCCTTGATTATACCCTTTTTCATCAGAAATTTATAATAGATTCTGATAGAGGATAATTTCCGGTTAGTGGTCGCTTTAGATTTCCCGGAGTTTTTCAGTTCCATCATGTATGCCGCCACATCGGTACTTCCTGCGTGTTCCAAAGCCGCAGTCCCTCTCTCCTGCAAAAATGCCGCGAACGCCCTGATATCACGCATATACGCCTCACAAGTATTGTCAGAACTTTTTTTTTCATCTTTCAGGTATGTTATAAAGTCATAAAGTTCCATATATCTTTCTCCGTCTTTCTCTCGTATTTTTCTATCATACTTCTTTCCCTGCCGCATAAATTGAACTATAAAGGAGGCTCGTCTATGCAAAAGAAAATGCTTATCATTCCGCTGATGATACTGGTAATCAGTTTTTCGGCCGGGATTTTCACCCAGATTGTCATTCCCATAGAGGGAACTTCTCTGACCCAAAATCTTCCATCTGTAGGAACCGGCATTTGGGACTACCTAAAAAACGATATCATTACCGTCACCGCTGCACTGCTTTTTTCATGTAGTGTGTTTCTTTTGCCATTGGTTCCCTGCATTGTAGTCGGAAAAACATTTTCCCTGGGATTCTCTGCTGCCTATCTTCTTTCTTCTTCTGCAAAAAATGCATTTTGGCTGACTTCCTGCGTACTGCTGCCAAGAGGTCTGTTTAAACTTCCTGTCTATGTTGCACTGGTTATCATCTCTATGGAAACTGCCGCTTTTGTAAAAAAGAACTATCAAAATCCTCCGGCACTGAAACACGGCATGCCTAAATTTCTCCTGCAATTCCTATGCTGCCTCGCCTGCCTCATCTGCTCCAGTGTACTGGAAGCTGTCCTTCTTCTAGGAGTCCTTTCACCATAAGAATGGCGACCTGGGACTTGCCGTCTTCAATTTTGCCTTCCATCACCATACGATAAAGGGTATCGACAGGATATTCTTCAATGTCAATGGCTTCGTTCTCGTCAAAATCCGTCTCGCCAGCCGTAAGCCCTGTGCAGAGGTAAATATAAAGGCATTCCTGCGAATATCCAACAGACGGATACATCCGCGTCAGCAGTCTGATGTCAGAAGCCCGATAGCCGGTCTCTTCACGAAGTTCCCGCAAGGCAGTTTTTTCCGGATTGGTTTCATTCGCGTCAATTTTGCCTGCAGGTACTTCCAGCATGACCCGCTCCGCAGGTTTTCTAAACTGTTTCACCATAACCATGCTGCCGTCGTCTTTTACTGCGGCGATGACTGCACCACCTCGATGTTCCACGATTTCCCGAAAGGATTCCCCCTCCATCACAGTTACTTTATCTTTTCGCAAATTTAAAATTGCCCCTTCGTAAATTCGCTCTGTACTGATAGTCTTTTCTTCAAACACCATATCTTGCACCCTCTTTGAATCATTCATACATTTAAGTATACCATTTATTTTTCCGGATTAAAATAGGGAACTTGAAAAAAACAAGCTCCCTTTATGTTTTACGGCTATATACATCCGCTTATCTCGGCTCTACAATCAGCTTGATTGCCGTTCTTTCCTCGCCTTCAATCTGTATGTCAGTAAAAGCCGGCACACAGACCAAATCAATTCCGCTTGGCGCAACAAAGCCTCTTGCTATGGCTGTAGCTTTAATCGCCTGATTCAGTGCGCCTGCGCCAATTGCCTGCACCTCTGCACCGCCCTTTTCTCTTAAAACACCTGCTAGCGCCCCTGCTACCGAATTCGGATTCGACTTAGCTGAAACCTTTAATATTTCCATATTGTTTTCCTCCTAATAAAATTATCATTTTCTCTATTATACTGGTCAATATACACAAAAAGGGGCTGATTCGTTCGACAAAAAACTTTCTTTTTTCACTTTTTTTATATTTATACTTGCATTTTTCTTCAAACTCAGTTATAATTCAATTGTGGTTATCCCCCTGATAACCTCATTAATCTCTAATCCCAATACCCCTTTTGAACAAAGTAGACTGCACCCCTGCGGTCTATTTTGTTTTTATCACGGATATCATAAAAAAAGAGGTGCTTCATGAAAACGATTACAGACAATTTAACACTGAATCCCTATACTGCCAAGCTGTTCGATACCTATTTCGGAAAGCGCAACTTTGCAGTCTTTGATATAGAAACTACAGGGCTTTCCCCGGCAAAATGCAAAGTCATTCTTTCAGGCATCCTTCTTCGCAAAGGTGATAACTGTGAAGTTATTCAGTACTTCGCAAACGAAGTTTCCGACGAGAAAGAAATCATTGAAAAAACCTTGGAAGCCCTCAGTTCTGTAGATTACATCATTACCTACAACGGAAAACACTTCGACCTGCCTTTCATGGAAACCCGCGCAAAGAAGTACGGGCTCTGCTTTCAGCCGCCTGTTTACAACCTGGATTTATTCCTCGTCATTCAGGGTCATTCTAATCTGCGCCAGACCCTGCCTAATCTAAAGCAAAAGACCGTAGAAATCTTTATGGGACTTGCAAGTAGCAGAGACGATGAGATTTCCGGCGGAGAAAGCGTTGCTCTTTACGAACAGTACATGCAGAGCCATGCCTTCGCCTTGGAGAAGACCATTTTACTCCACAATCACGATGACTTGATTCAACTTTACAAGCTGCTTCCAGTCATTGCCATGACTGACTTTCACAGAGCCATGTACAAACTGGGCTTTCTCGCAGGCGATATGCTGATTCAGAAAATCTCTTTTCAGGGACGCAGCCTTTGTGTCCGCGGCATACAGCGCAAAGCTCCAAGGGATTACATCGCCTTTCCCACTTCCGAAAAGCCATTTTCCCTGACCATGGACAGCCGCAGCGGCGATTTTGAGCTGAACATTCCATGCACGGCCCAGGCAGGCGCGCTGTTCTTTGATGCGCAGGCAATTCTAGACGGAAACGCAGACCCAATAAAAAAGTACCCGTCTGTCGTAGACGGATACCTCATTGCAGAAGATCACGGCATAATCAATTATATGGAAATCAACGCATTTCTTCTGTCATTTTTTCAACTTTTATCTGTACCTGCAAATCAGTAAATCAGCTTGCTCTGCACCTCGTAAAAAGCCTCAATTGGTACATTTCTTGCTATTTTATTGGCTGCAGCAAGAGGCGCAAGATAGCTTACTGTCACGCTGGCAACGCCCTTTCCCGCCTTCCACCTGCTGGCCTTTGCAGTGACGCTTTCCACGTGAGAGGACTTCACAAAAATAGTATTCTTCCTAAATCCGCCATAGCTTAAGGAAATATTTTCATCATTTCCGTAGATGGCGGCATTTTTATATTCCATCAACCGGCCTGCTACGCTGTAAATCATGATGAAAGCGCCCAGAATCCAGACATGCTGGCAGTGCTGCACATACACTGTGCAGTAGACGGATATGCCCGCCGCAATCAGTGCCAGCACAAATCCCAGGCCGTAGAAGAAATAATGGAGCGAACCCTTCTTTGGTCTGTGATAAGGCGATTCCTCAGCCATCTGCGGCAGAATTTCCGCCATAGCCTGACGTACCTGTTTTTCTTTTAGAATCGGAAACACCATCGGTTCCTCGCTGCTCTCATTATCACCTACGCCATAACCGATGGCAAAGAGATTCAGACTTCCCACACCGAAAAGCCGCATCAGGATGGACTGATCATAGTAAAAGCCGCTGATTCTGTTTTTCTGTATGGTGTATTTTTTCTTCGTTAAAAGGCCGTACTGAATCTTGATTGCTTCTCCGTTATCCAGAATTTCAAACCCGTAATAGCGAATCAGACTGCCCACCATGCCGCATATGAAGGAAATCACAAAAACTGCCAGAAGCAGTATCACCGCTGCCACGCCGATTCCCATAGTATAAATCGCATCAGCAGCAGACTCTATCAGCAAATCGTTCAGGCTCACGCTGAACAGCGCCAAAGCTGAAGTTACTATGGTAAACAGCTGCAGAAAGAAAAGTCCTTTTGATTTTAAAAGACCCAGCAGCATTAAATCCGCTGCCGCCACTTTCAACCGCTTCCCTTCTTCTCTGGCAAGGTCTGCCCCCTCTTCACCGAGGTTAAAGCCGTCCAGCCCTTTTCTTCCGGAAATCAGCAAATTTCTCACAGCAAAAGCATCATCCTTCGCAAAGGTCATGCGTACTTTTGTATTGGTGCTGGATATATTGCTGGCGTTGTCCACATTGAGACGATATACGCCGAAGACCTGATGGATCACGTTCTGCGAAAAGTCCACCGTAGTTATGGTGGATAAAGGAAGTTCCAGTTGATTTTTCTTAAAAAGTCCGCTTTTTACAGTTAATTTTTCACTGTCAACGGTGTAATAAGTTGTAAAATACTGGACAATTCTCTGTATCGGTCCGAGAAGCACCACAACAAGCACGCCCAGATTCTCGTAGAGTACTCCCATATCCTCCTGAATCAATCCGATTACCACTGCAATAATCAGCAAAGAAAAATCCTTGAAAAAGTTCTCAACGATAAACAGCGGATGTCCTCTCTTTGGTCCGAACTCCATTGCCTCTATTTCATCCATTACTTCCATTACAGAACTCCTTTCTCAGAAATTCTGCGGTATAGCTTTGCTTTCAGGTTTTCGCTGATTGCGTCAGCCGTTTCTTTGTCCAGTCCCTCAATGGAGAAACTGCCGCTGGCGAGAGCCATCTCCACCTCGTAAAGCCCCAGTTTTCTGTTAATAGGTCCTTGGGACACTGTAATATTCTGGATTCTGATGACGGGGATAATCGTTTTTTTGATGAAGAAAATACCGTGACGAATCACCACCTTATCCTCCTCTACTTTATAGCCCCACTGCTTGTACTCGATAATCGGAAAAATTACAAGGCCCACCGCCAAGTAGCAAACCAGCGCTCCGATTGCAGCCATGATAATCAGCCGCCAGAGGGAGTCCCATCCCGAAATCCCCAGAAAAATCTCTCCGGGAATTGCCATAATCAAAACAATCAGGAAGAAAATTCCTCTGCCGATACGCCAGCTTTTGATTGCCTTGGGATTTACTTTATTATATTCCATATTCCTGCCTCCACTTCAAATATCGCTCTTCTTTTTCCGGTCTGTCGAAAGGCAGTCCATACTGATAGCAGTCGATAACGTCGGCGTCCTTTACAATTTCTTCAATTACAGTACCCGTCTCTGTCTTTCTGCTGTGATTTTTTACAGCGTCGGCAATGATTTCTACTTCTTCTGGTGTAAACAGTCCTGTTTCCTCTAAAAATGCCCTGACAGGCTCATATCCCGCCTCAGCATGACCACTCTGCTTGCCTGTTAAAATCCTTCCAAAATCATGTACACATGCCGCACAGGCAGCAAGTTCCGCGTCCGCGCCTCTCTTCATGGCTAATATCCATGCGATTCTTGCCGATGAAGCCATATGCAGGCGCTCCCACTCAAGGGTCTCATCGCGCACACAAAGTTTTCCCTCCTGGTCGCAAATCACAGCGTCCAGTTTTTCTTCCAATTCGTATAACCGATTCATATCCTTTCCCTCTTTTTCCCTGTTCTAATATTTGACAGTAATATTATAGAGAAAACAGCGGTAAAAATCAACCGGGCAATATGCCGCCAAATTTCCAAAGTATTACCATTTTTATAAAATCAGCATTTCCGGTTTTTTTACATTGTTTTCCCCATACTTGCAGGATATAATGTAGTTCCATTTATCTCTATCATAAGTATCCCAAATAAAATTTCAGGAGGTATATTTATGAAAAGCAAACTATTTTCTCTGGCAGCGATATTCCTGTTCTGTATGTCCATGTGTATCACTGCCATGGCACATACTACTGTGCAGGCGGATGCCGCAAGCAGTGTGTATTATCAGGTCTGCCTGCATCCCCCAAAGGGCGGAACGATGTACATGACCTACGATGACAATTTAAAATTCTTCTACGAGGGTAAAGATACCTATCGAAAAAGCTGCCGTATTGACAGCAGCGCCAGTCATCGCTTCAGCACTCTAATCGACCGGGGCATCATCGCAAAGCCGGATGCCGACTATTATTTTGATGGCTTTTATGACAAATCAGGCAAAAAGCTCTCCGTCGACGCTTGCAATGTGGAAGTCATTCGCGTCACTGTGGACGGTGTATATTACTATGACCTGATTCCGTCCTATGACAACCCTGCCTACAGCAGATTTACAGAAAAACACTTTAAAAGCGAAATCAAAGATTATGTAAAGTTCCTATACGGCACCAGCCGCTATAAGGTGATGGAGAAAGTGATATATTATCGCCTGCCGAAAGTGACCGCCGCATATTTCCCTAGATTCACTAAGATGGAGCCGCCTGCCTTTCCCGGTCAGTTCACGCTGACAAAAAAACTGAATGCACCGGACTTTTACGCCGCTGGAAAAGCGGGATTTCAAGGTTCCTATTCCTCTTCCAACAGCAGAGTTGTCAAAGTCGACAAGAAAACAGGACTTTCCAAAATCACCGGTCCCGGCACCGCATCTATCACCATCAAAGTGCCGGAATCCGGCAAATACTGTTCTGTCATCTACAAGGTTAAGGTTACCGTCAGACCCGATGTCTGCATGAGCCTATCCGCATCCAGAGCTGCTGACAAAAAATCTCTCAGTGTCAAATGGAAAGGTGACAGCCGAAACTCCGGTTATGAAATCCAGGTCAGCGATACCAAAACCTTCGGTAAAATTATCGCAAAGAAAACCGTCTCTTCCGGCAAAACCTCTTCCACTAAGATATCCACTGGAAAATCAGCTTTCCCACAGTGCAGGTATCTGAGAATACGCCCCTATAAAACATCCGGCGGCCAAAAGCTGTACGCAGATTATATCACAGTATCCATCAAATAACAGTTCTCCCTTAACAGAAAGAGCCCCTTGGACATCCGTCCAAGGGGCTCTTTCTGTTAAGGTATCGTGATTTAAGAAAAATTTGTGTTATTATGGTCTCCGTCTTACTGGTTATTTCATCATTTCATCTTTCTGATACTTGCCAGTATCCCGCTGATTCCTGCCAGCAGAAGGATTATATAGATCGGAAAATTGTTCCCATCTCCAGTCTTTGGAGCTTTTTTCTCCGAAGATTTCGGTTCTACCGGAAACTCCACACCCACATCGGTTCTCTTCTTCATAGAATTCTCCACAGTAGCACATAAGGCTTCCCCCTCTTCTGTAATACAGAATGTATATTCCCTTTCGTTAAGGATATATCCGGCAGGCGCCTTCACTTCCCGGTAGGCATAGATGCCCGGCTTTAACTGCTCAATCAGCAAAACGCCGTCCGCGCCGGTTTTTCCGGAATGGAGAATCTCTCCCTCTTCATTTGTAATGACAAATTCTGCACCGGAGAGAACCTCACCTGTTTCCTGATCCACTTTCGTCAGCTTTAGACTACCGTACCTCGGTTTTTCCGGTTCTTCCGGTCTCTGTGGGGTCTGCGGCTCTGTAGGCTTACCAGGCTTCTCCGGCAGCCGGTCATTCTTTACACCGGATATTTCAACGGACAGCACCTTGGCATCACTGTGGTTCCTTTCATAGGTCTTTGCAGTGGTATGCTTTACTGTCACATTTTCCGGCAGCAAACTGCTGCCATCGGCTGTAATCTGGCACTGCAGCTTCTCATCACCTGTTTCTCCGCCACCGACTTTTCCATCGCCTGAAACCGCGCCGCTGCCGCTCAAATAGAGATTTCCGCTTCCATCCATCTCCGCTCCCATTGTCACACCGTCGGAGAAATGATACACTGCAGTCTGTCCCTTTTTCAGCACCACAGACTGAGACGCAGAGACAGGATTTCCGTCAACATTGATACTATTGACATTTCCCTTGGAATGCTCCAGCGTCACCTCACCTTCCTCAGAATGGCCAGCTCTGACTAGGATTCCAGAAGTTTCCTTAGGAGAAATCATTTCCAGCAGCTTCGGCAATTCACCTTCTTTCTCTCTAAGCCATGTTGCCTCTGTAAGCCAGTTGCTTCTGGCCACCTTCGGCGTATAAGACACTACGGTGACACCATGGTCTGCACCCACCGTAAAGTTTTCACTGGCTCCATCGCCGGCATGAAATACCGGCATCTGACCTTCCAGTTTAATCCGATAAGACATGCTCTCTGCACTGACTTCCATCACCGCATCATTTTCCCAACGAAGCACTGCTGTTTTTCCGTTTTTTACAGTCACCTGCCCATTGGATCTGCCGTCCAGTACAGAAATCCTCACCGTTTCATCTTCTGTATTACGGCTCAGTGCATAGTCTGTGCCGTCGATATTCACTGCAGGCATCTTGTATTGGCTCAGGGCATCAAAATCTATGATAGCTCCGGTTTTTCCGTTCTGGGTCACAGTTCCGCAAACGCCGAGCTCTTTGTAATCGAAGCTGAACCTGTCAGCTGCAAGGACGTCGACAGCGTCAAAATAATACTTGGTATGATTTACTTTATAGCCTTCGGGCGCTGAGGTTTCTTTTACATAATATTTACCCAAAGGCAGTTTTACCGTTGCTGACGCCTGTCCGTCTGTCACTTCCAGCTTTCCGACCAAAGTATCCGGCGCAATTCCCATCGTTTCCGAGCTTTCTGCCGTGAAAATCCCAAATACAGCACCGCTGCCGCTCTGATATTTTCCGGTACCGAATCCTGTTTCAAAGAGTTTTTCAAGATCAATCTGCAAAGATACCGCCTCATTTTCATAAGCAGCTGTATCCCAGATCAGCGGCGTATACTGGTTTTCATAGGTCACCTGCATCTTTTTCCACTGTCCCCGGTTTACAAAGCCTTCCGCTGTAGAAATCTCCCGAACCCAGTAGGTTCCCAGAGGCAGCAGCCCGGATTCCGCAATGCCGTCATCCCCGCTGGTAATGATTTCTACAGGCTTTCCCGCAGGATACATCATCGTATCATCGCAGGAAATAAAGCGCAGGGTGCCGCTGCTCCCGTCCTCGCTGCTTAAGGAAACAGCAGTCGTGGTATCGGGATAAGTAATATGAAAACACGCATCTTCGCTGCTCGCCTTTGATACCATCTCTATGGTGTAATATACGGCTTTATTTTCCTGTCCGGGCTTATGCCTTCGCGCCCTGACATAAGTATTTTCATCATAAATCTTCTCATAAAAAGACTGATTCTCCGTTAGTCCCTCATACCACGGAACATTTTCTCCCATATAAGAAATCCCCGGCAATACTCTGTCAAACTGCGAAATCTGCGACTGGGCTACAGTCAGCTTGGTATGGGTCAGTTTTCCGGATAGATACATCTCCGTTCTGATTCCGTCATGAGTCATGAAGTATACCTGCGCTGCTTCAGCAGGCGCTGCGGTGAACAGAATTTTGTCCTTCTCTCGTCTGCAGGTATATCCCTCCGCTGTAACAATTTTCGGCCTATTTTCATCACTGCATAGAATTTCCGTCACAGCCTTCTCTTCCTTGTGATTTGCTGTGGTTTGCAGATTGACCGCCTCATCCCAGTGCAGAGAAAACCCGTCACTGCTGTTATAATGCTGTGCCGCTGTAAAAGCATACTCCTGCACGTAGGATTTATAAAAATGACCGTCTTTATCACAAGGAATCCAGCGTTTCAAAAGCCCCTCCGTCACAAGGATTTGGTAATTTCCTTTTCCGTCAGCGGCAAGATACATATCATCCCGCGGTGCTAAACTCCAGCCAGACGGCATCACCACTTCCGCTGGAAGCTTCTGCTCACCGCTTTCCCCGATATATGGTTTTACCGGCTTTGCCGCAATGTTATCGGTGCGGTATTCGCTGAGAATCCCCGTCAGCTCATCTTCCGGCAGGTTTGCTTCACCTGTCAGCTCATTAACACGCACCCGATTACCATTCTCATAATGCATGGTTACAATGCCCACTGTGTCATCGCCGCTTTTCAGTACCGGCTCCGTCACCTTGATTTCCGGCAGATAATCGTCGGCAATGGATTCTTTCCAAAGGTGCACATCGGTATAATAAAATCCGCCTTTGGCGTAATTCATCCGGTACTCTACTCGATAACGAAAAGTCATTTTACTCTTTTCATCCCGAACAGTAAAACTGTCGCTAAAGCTGGCGCCATCAGCTGCTCGCGCCCGGTACTCCGTAACGGTTTTATTAGCTTTGCCAAAACCCTGAAGGGTTCCCTTATCGCTGGTTCGCAAAAGGAAAGCTCCATCCTTCAGAGCAATCTCAGATTTTTCTTTTCCGTCTTCAATGCCCCCATGATCCCTGTAGGTTTTTTCAAAGGTAAGTGCGCGATTGCTTCCGGTTTCATACACCTTTACCGGCAGCACTCCATCGGACTGTACGATATCCTCCGCCGCATAAATCTCAAACTTTGCATCTTTCAATGCTGCCTTTCCAAAAATAGCCTGCCAGATGCCGCCGCTTTCTTTCCAGCCAGTCAGCTGTTCTCCTTCCTTAGTCACTCTGAGTTTGCCCATCACCGGATTGTTGGCAATCTCCAAAATTGCATAATACTTGACGTAGTCTTTGCCGTCCTCATGGGGAGACTGTTCCAATACGGAAAAAGTATACGAATTATAGGTCGTATCACTGTTTCCTGAAAAGTTCGTGACCGGATTTCCCTTCTCATCGGTCACCTTCACCGTTTCAAGAAATTCCTTCGGCGGTTTGACACTCTGCCCATGATGATCAACGATTTTTATTTCTCCCATGTCTGCTGCAGTGCCTACACCCTTTTCATCAAATGCTCCGACGTAGTAGCCCTCGGGCACTACCAGTTCCTGTAACTCATAAATACCATATTCAAGCTCGTAAGGAAGTACAATTTCTCCATTTTCATCAGCATAAAAAGTATAGTCCTGCCCAGCATCGGTATAACTGCTTCCGTTTGGCAGCCACTTTCCATAATTAGGTGAAGCTGCCGGATCCGCCAAATCAGGATTTCCCAGATAGCGAATCTGAAAAGCTGTCCGCGCGGCATCCCATCTTACAGTTTTACCGGTCAGGAGATTTGTCTTTACTACTTTAATTCTGTTCTTTTTTGCCTGATTATTTACTGCCGCAGATTCCTTCTGACCGTCCTTTGAAATCGTTACCCGAAAAGACTCCAGCACATAGCCATTCTCATCGGCCGCAATTTCCTCAACAACATAGGTTCCATAGGGTAAATCTTTTACATAAAGCTGACCGTCTTCTGACAAGTGCAGCGGATGATTTGCGTCAGCCGGTATACCGCTCCCGTCTTTCGTCGTCTGATAGGTGCGGGTATACTTTCCGTAAGAATCCTGCTCCACCCCTTTATCGATGACTCTAATATATGGACAGCCCTCAAAACCCTCTGATTCCAGTCTGATAGTCCACTTAGAATTGGTGCTGTACGCTTTCTTTCCGTTGTCACTGCTCGTCCTGTCTGTAAAAGGATTCTGATCATCCTTTGTCTTTACCAGCTGCAAATCGCCTCTGTAAACATCATTGGTATAAGCATAGTCGTCGGTTTCATCGCGCATCCGCTGCGGACATTCAAGATCAATCTCTTCAGCCTCGGTCAGCACAGCGCCTTTCCCATCCTCGCCCTCATAAGAAATCCTATATTCCATTTTTCCATGATTTCTACGATGGGCATAATAGGAAATAACGCCATGACTGCGCGTGCCGCTGCCGCCTGTCACCATTTCAGCATGTCTGCCTGCGGGAATTCCTGTTTCCTTCGTCGTAACGTTTTTTTCACCACGCCAATAGTAATCTGTATGCAGTAAAGTGCCGTCATCGGCATAAGCAGGCTGTTCTTCATAAGTAAGCTCAGAGACATCTTCCCAAGGTGTAAATACAAAGGGATTATCTTCTGTAGAACCATAGACCGTCAGCTGCCTGCTGTCTATCAGCATCCCATCCAGATAGAGAGAAATTTCGCTGTCAAGGGCAGCGTCGCCCATCCCCGTATGCGTGCCTTCTCCATCATAGTCCCATCCTCTGTTATAGTCCCTCTTTTCGGTATCGAAGGAAAAGGCAGGCAGATTAGGTTCCTCTCCCTCCGCTTCATCTCCATCATCCGGTATTTCTTTCAGTTTGAAATAGAAATCTACCGGATCATCGCCTCCTATGGCAATGGTCTGCAGCGGCTGTGCACTGGGAGAATTCTGCCAGACCAAAAGTTCGTCTGTTACTGCCTCCGGAATATTCTTTTTACCATGGAGTGCTGAAGACGGCAGCGACTTTCCGGTATAGCTAAGCTGATATCCATTTTTACTCTGACCAAATCTGTATTCTCTCAGAACAGTATCTTCACCATCCTTTGTTCTTACCACTTTTAAATCCTGCCTGCAGGCATTACTGTCCTTCAGCAGATAATAGTCAGCTTTCTCTCTTGCTGCTGCTCTTTCTGCTGCTGTCATCTTTTTTCGGTAAGCGGAGTTTACAGCTTTCCACATCGTACCGCCGCTTTTCGTCTCCACCTGTTCCATATAAATGGTCTTTGCACGCTCTTTTTCCTTAGATGAAAAAGACGGAATCACCCTATGTTGTTTCATCGCCCGCAGCATCGCAAAATAAATGTATCGGGCAGGCCTTCCACGAAGTACATTGTAATGGAAGTCATAGCCTTCGCCTCCGCTGGGATTGACCGTCCCAAGCACGACCTTTCCATTCTGCGTCTGCCCCAAATTCTCTGGAATACTGGATAAGCGCTTTCTATAACCATCTGTAAATTTCCAAATGATTGTCTGGGTTGCAATCCACCAGTCATCCATATTACACTCGCTCACATGGCTGCTGTAATGCCCCAGCAAATCCTTTAAATCTTCCTTTGTCGATTGTGGCTGTTTCCCATAGATTAAAGCGGTCTTTACAGCCCGCTGTACCTCATCGCTGTAGTTTTTAATACGCAGCGCCGTATTCCAGGTTTTTGCATAGTACTGGGTACTTCCATTATGTGGATTGTCCATATTTCTCTCAAGGCAGTATCCCCTAACTGTTTTTCCGCCGTTAATCGGAGTGATACAATAAGCGTATCGATGCCCGCTGGTATGGTAATTATAGTAGGGACTTCCATCACTGCCTACTAATTCTGAGCCATTCTTAAAATATGCCTTATCACCCACTTTCCATCCGTTAACCGCACCGAAGACATCTTTCGGTATGCAGCTTAACAAAAGAACAAAAATCAGAAATACGGCAATTCCCCGTTTACTCTGCATGTCCCTCGTTTTTCTTAACATGTTTAACCTCCTCCTCAAAATTTCAATCTATATAAAAAACAGATGCCATTTTGACATCTGTTGAATTGTCCCGCAAAAAAGACATACCATGGGGTATGTCCTCTCTGCGTAGTATTCAGTTAATCGCACAAGTTCCATTTATTGCAAGTCAGTTCAGATGTTAGCAATAAAGCCGCTTCCCGAACCGGTATCGCATTCAAATAATATATTCAAATAACGTGCTCAGCTTATTTCTATTAAAAGTAATAAATTCAATATAATTACATTTATTTCATGCTATCATAATAGCACACATATGATTCCCCGTCAAGTTCCTTTTTTGTAAATTAATTACTTTTTTATCTTTTGATGGAAGGTATCACAATTTCATTATCTTTCATGTATAATTCTGCCAGACCCGTTTCGCCTGCCAAAATGCCAAAAAGTGTCTCTGATACCAGGGTAATTGCGTGATTTCGCGCCGTGTAATACTGTTTCTTCGTGCAGCCCAGCGCCTGATAAATCTGTGTCATCTCAGCATCAGCATATTCAATTTCCATATAGCTGACTTGCAGCAGCCTTCCATATGTTCTGACTTTTTTTCGGTCATCATGCTCCATTGAGCTCACAACCCGTTCAATCAGTCTGATAAGCACAGCAGTAAGATGCAGCTTATTGGACTTTACATAATCTTTACACCTCCTCGAAGCCACAGACTCCTGCTCCGCCTCAAAAAGCAAATAATAAATATCTGCTTGTGTTCCAATCATGGGTTCCTTTTTTCTCTTCACAGGGATATATTGGAACTTCTTTTCTTGACCTTCGCTCTCAGCAACATCATCACAAAATTCATCAAATCGAAAATGATTATTTCTCTTAATGAACTTGTAGTCCAGATACTTCTGCAGACATTTCTGAACGATATAGTATCCATCACCGCCCTGCTGGTGAAAGCGCTGCGAAGCTTCCGCATATTGCCTAAGCGCAGAGAAAAAATCATATGTTTTAGATTCTGCCTCCAATCCATTTTTATCAGGGGTATCTCTCTGTAATTTCTGTATCAGCTCTTCCTTCACATAATCATGTACCGGCAAATATCCTTTCTCAACCAAATACAAATCTTTCTTTTTGTCCATAAATACTTCTCCTAACTTTATCCATATGTATGCCCTGGAAATATGGTATGATTATATGGATTGCATCATCCACAGTCAAGCCCTATGTTGAATTTTGATACTTTTTTGTAGGATTTTGTCACTTTTTTGTAAAAACAGATTTAGAGAGACAACCTGGAAATACATTTTAAGTGCAACCAAAAAGGAGCGCAACTAAGTTACTCTCCTTTCATAGACTTTAACTTTTCGTTTTCGCCTCACCGAACTTCCATCAACAGATAAGAAATTACCATCGGTTTTCGGCAGATTGAAAGAAATGCCGTTGTTTACCCATTCTCCAAATATCTGTCGTTCGATTTCTACCTCTCTATCTACACTTTAATCTGATCCATATACCACTTTCCGCTAGCTGAGAAATCGCTTCTGACCCAGCCCTTTGTTTTTTTACAGCTGGCCTTTATCAGTGCAGAAGACTCGTTCTTGTTGGATAAATTCCATGCCACATAACTGATTCCATATTTATTTAGCGCCGCCATCCACTTCTTACCCTGTGTCTTATTCAAAGCACCGTTTCCTGACGCATCACAGATACTGAACTCGCTTACAAAAATAGGGAGACCTTTTTTTATCGCCTTTGTCATTTTATCCCGCAGTTCCTGCTTATGGGTACCTGCGTAAAAGTGCAGGCTATACAAAAGGTTATCGTACTTCAAAGGACTTGCCGCCGCCTTATCCACCTCCTGACTCCAGGTTGGTGTGCCCACAATAATAATAGCGTCCGGATCATTTTTACGAATCACAGGAATTACCTGCTTCGCATATTTTTTAATTTGTGTCCATGACACATTTCCGTTTGGTTCATTGCAAATCTCATAGATAATGTTTTCTTGATTCTTGTATTTTTTGGAAACCTTTCCAAAAAAATCCTTAGCTCTACTCACGTATTGATTAGGGTTACCATCACTCAAAATATGCCAGTCAACAATCACGTACATACTTAAATCTGTTGCCACATCAATACCCGCATATACTTTTTTTCGCTGTTTTGTACGGTTTTCCGCACCACTGTTGCAATATCCGTTATACTCCGCAGTATACAAGGCAAGGCGAATGGTATCTACATTCCACTGGTCTCGCAAATTTTTAAAAGCTGATTTATTTACATAGGCTGGAAACCATGCAATACCATGGGTGCTGACGCCGTGCAGCTGGCAGACACTCCCATCTTCTGCAAGTAATTTACTCCCCTTTACCTGCAGCGCTCCATATTTTTCAAAAGGTGTCTTTTCTTTCTGCGCTTCCCGTATAACTCCTGCCTTACCGCTGTCATTTTGCGCAAAACATACGCCTGAAAAAGCGGCACTGCAAAGCAAGGATGCCATAAGAATCCCGGTAATCACACGTTTCTTCATGTTCTATTCCATCCTCCCAAACTTCATTTCCTTGCCATCTTTATCGTATTTTTTCCGCTTGCCGGTAATCAAATCCATTTTGATTTTCCAAACGGCTGTACGCGAAAGACTTCTTTCGATTGCCTCATTAAAAGCTGCCATGTTGGCTGGCGTATGCCTCTGGCAAAGACGCCGCAATGCATCAATCTTCTCATCTTCGTCGATGACTTCTATAGCACTGCCAAAGACAACTGCAGATTCATATTCTGTCGTAAACTCAAACTCGACTCTCTTCGTATTGCTGGCGCAGGAAAGACATACCTTCGGATTTTCCCTTAACATTTGAATCTTTCTTCCATCTTTTGCGCAATGGAAGTACACTGCATTGTCATTTCTGACAATCGTAATTGGCACACAGTAAGGCTCACCCTGCCTGCTTGCCATGGAAAGCGTTGCATATTCACACTGATCTATGACACTAAGCGCAAAAGTCCTATCCATTTCACGATCCTTACGTCTCATCATATCCCTCCTTTCTACAATAATAAATTATCACACCAATTGCATGAATGTCAACTGCCCCGCTATTTATTTTTTGCTTTCACTATCGCTGAATTTCGTATATACTATCATTATTAAAGGAGTTATAATATGGACACTTTTTTCACATCAGTCTACAGCATTGTTGCACAGATTCCTTACGGCAAAGTCGCTTCCTATGGACAAATTGCCCGTATGCTGGACTCACCCCGATCTGCCAGAATTGTCGGTTACGCTATGCGGAATTGTCCCGATACACTTCCGTGGTACCGGGTCATAAAGACCGACGGATCTATTTCCAGTGGCGTTATGGAGGATTTATGCAAAGACCTGCTTCAGGACGAAGGCGTGACCTTTCTACCAGACGGTCGTATCGATATGCAGATTTTTCAGTGGCACCCTGATTCTGACCTAAAATAGAGATTCCGATAAATTCACATTGCAAT
>JALEOD010000035.1 GCA_022767345.1 Emergencia sp. | reverse complement strand
ACCCCCACAAGAAAAGGCGGTACGCTACCCCTCCACGGGGCGCATACCGCCTTTTCTTGTTATCCAGCCCTCCGGCTGTATCGGTTGAGCAAAAGTCCGCGTGGGATTGATGTGGTATCTTTAACTTTGGGAAACTCCCTGCTCCCACTTGGAAATGGTCTGCCGCACTACATTCAATTTAATTGCAAGTTCTTCCTGAGAAAGGCCTTTTGACTTTCTGATTGCTTTTATGTTTTCGTTTAACATTGATTGATGTCCTCCTTTTCAATCGATAAAGCGATTGTATAAGGAAATGTCCGTTGCCGCAAGCAACGCAAATTAACATTTGAATTTATTATAACATCATATCTTCTGATTCTCCAGATATTCTTCCAGACAAATACCTTGCTCCCAAATTTGTGTTGCTGCCTCAACCCCTACATAGCGATAATGCCATACTTCTTCTGCCCCACCGGTAATTTCTGTCTTATTCCCGGGATAGCGAAAAATAAATCCATATTTGTAACTGTTTTCCTGAAGCCACAGATAAATATCATAAGTCGCTCCATTAATATCCACGGCTATTCCCAGCTGATGTTCACTATATCCCGGTCGATTCACCCACTGCTGCGCTAACTGAGCAGAATCTTCCTTAGAATAGCCTTGTATTCGATATTCATTTACCTTTTCGTCATACAACCGTGCCTGTTCCTTTTCATCCCTGTAACCGGAAACCACAATCGGCTCCAGTCCCTCATCTTCGGCATCATTTAGCATCTCCGTTAAAGGCTCGAAAATGCGACGGTCAACTTTTTCTCCTCCGGGTACTCTTGCCAGCTTCGGCTCAACGCCTTTAGGCACTTGATTCCACCGGTTTACCAATACCAGATTCCACGGCAAATCGCTGTCAGCTTCAATGCTGCTTCCCACATATTCAATGTCCAAATCCTGATTCTTTTGCGGATAACCCATATAAAGCACCGCTGCAATAACGAAAAACACCATTGCAGCAACCATTATAATTTTTGACTTGATTCTCATACGCTCCCCCATATTAGATAATTTTCTCTTCTGTATTCATGATATCAAAAAATAAATCCTGAATTTTAAATATCCCGTCACTATATTTCCACAAAGTCACTACGATTTTCTTACAATTTTATTATATGGTCGGCGTTCTTTTTATAATGTAATGCCTCGAAGATAATTTGGAATTATTTTGGAATTATAATGGAATTTACGGTTGTAAAATGGAATTTATTCTGCTATAATGAGGACAGATTACCAATAACCACAGGACGAGTCAGGAGGCGTTTTATGACAATCACAGAAATGAAAGAAAAGAAACAGGAATGGGGCTACACCAACGAAATGATTGCGCAGATATCCGGCGTGCCTCTTGGAACGGTGCAGAAGATTTTTGCAGGTATCACCGCAAGTCCCAGATACGACACCCTGCAGGCTTTGGAGCGGGTATTCTGCCCTGATTCCAGTTTGGTTTGCGAAGCCGCCGAGCCATACTTTGTAAAAAGACAGGGTGACTATACTTTGAAGGACTATTACGCCCTGCCCGACGGCCGCCGTGTAGAACTCATAGACGGTGTCATCTATGATATGACCGCGCCCACCAATCCACATCAGATGATTCAAGGCGAACTGTTCTTCCAGCTGAAAAGCTATATCAACGGAAAGAAAGATCCCTGCATTCCATTTATGGCCCCTGCAGATGTACAGCTTGACGCCGATGACAAAACCATGGTAGAGCCTGACGTTTTCGTGGTTTGCGACAGAAATAAAATTACCAAAAGCCATACCATCGGTGCGCCGGACCTCGTCATGGAAATTCTTTCGCCCTCCACTTGGCGAAAGGACTCCTATACCAAACTGGCCAAATACACCCTTGCCGGTGTCAGAGAATACTGGATTATCGATCCCGAAACCCTGAAAATCATGGTCTACGACCTGGAAAACAACACCATGGCACAACTTTATACCTTTAAAGACCACGTACCGGTACTGATTTTCGGCAGCGACTGCAAAATAGACTTCCCGCAGATTTACGAGAAGATGAAGTTTTTGTATGAATAAATTCAGTCAAAATAAGCCCCACTCTTCCATGAAGCAAATCTTCGGGTGGATTTCCTGGAACCTTATTGTTCTCAGACAAAAAATGTGTGGACCTATAGTTCCACACATTTTTATCGTGTTTTATAATTCTTCTTTCATATCTTTTACCGTCTTCCCAAAGACCGGATGCCGCACCCACGGCGCAATCTGCGAAAGCGGTGTCAGCACAAAGTCCCGCTTATGCAGTTCTACATGAGGAATGGTCAGAGTTTCGCTGTCCATGACCAGATTATCATACAGCAAGATATCCAGATCCAGTGTTCTCGGTCCCCAGTGGATTTCTCGTTTTCTATCTGCCTCAGCTTCAATCTCATGAAGAAGCGCTAGAAGTTCCTCCGGCTCAAGGAGGGTTTCAAGCTCCAGACAGCCGTTAAGGAAGTCATCCTGCTCTACCCCGCCGTAGGGCGCAGTAACAATATAATCAGAAACTTTTTTTATCCGGCAGCTTTCTGCTTCAGACAGGTGCGAAACCGCCATATCCAGATAGGCTTTTTTATCCCCCAGATTAGAGCCCAGCGCAATATATGCCCGATGCCAGAAACGGGTAATCTTGACGGACACATAGTCAAGAGGCAGCTTCACCGGCGCCCAGGGCTTTTTGATTTCCAGGGAAATACCGCAAAGCTGCGGAAATGCCTCAAGTACAGCATGCGCCAAATGCTCTGCCGCAGCCTCTATGAGCTTATAAGTGTGGTCCTGCAGGAACTTTACCATAAACTGAGAAACCTCGCCGTAATGGGTGGACTTTTCCAGTTCGTCGCTCCTGCCTGCCGCCTGTAGACTGCTGTAAAGTACCGCAGATACGACGAATTTCTGCCCCAGCGCCGTTTCCTCGGGAAATACGCCGTGGTTGGCAAAGACCTGCAGATTTTCTATGTGGATTTCATCGTATGTTCTCATTTTCCTTCTCCCATGATTGCCCGTGTCATCTGAATCGCTCTGTAATTTTCTTTGATATCATGAACCCGGATAAAGCATGCGCCTTTCATTACACCCATGACGGTCGTTGTCAGTGTGCCTTCCACCCGCTGGTCAACAGGTAAATTCAGCGCGTTTCCAATCATAGACTTTCTGGATGTTGCCAAAAGTACCGGATAGCCCAGCGCGCAAAGTTTTTCAAGGCGATTCACTGCAATCAGATTGTGTTCATAGGTTTTTCCAAAGCCCACACCGGGATCAAGCAGAATCTGTTCTTTTCGGATTCCTGCCGATTCGGCGATTACCAGAGTTTCTTTCATATCAGCGAGCATATCTGTCATAAAGTCCTCATACTCCGCTTTTTCCCGGTTATGCATCAGGCAGCACGGCACATCATAAGACGCGATCAGTTCTGCCACTTTTCTGTCGTATTTCAGACCCCAGATATCGTTGACCATATCCGCCCCTGCCTGCAGTGCCGCTTCCAGCACCTCCGGTTTATAGCTGTCAATGGATACGGGCACGTCAAAGTTTTCCTTTACCATGTGGATATACGGCACAACTCTGTCAATTTCCTCCTGCACTGTAATCTGCTGATGGCCCGGTCTTGTAGACTCTCCGCCGATGTCGATTAAATCCGCGCCTTCCTCTATCATCTGCGCCACATGTTCTTTGGCAGAGGAAAGGTCGTTCCACTTTCCTCCATCAGAAAAGGAATCCGGCGTTACGTTGAGGATTCCCATGATATAACAGTTATGGCGCAGGTCAAAGTCCCTGTTTCCAATTTTCATACTAGCTTTTTATCTCCTTGTTTTTCTTTTCCTCGCTCCATTTGCAAGTATCTCCACATTTACAATAAAAACAATTTCGTGAACCCTTGTCCGCCCGGTACAGAAGGTCTGCTAAATTGCATTCTGACCGGCATTCCGACTGTTTCCATTCCCTGCGATGGGAAGAAATCGCCTGCAGAATTTCCATACGTTCAGATTCGCAGAAGCCAGTCTCCTGCAAAATCGTCCCAGCCAACATGCAGCCTGCTTCATCATGAGGCACTCCTTGCGTATACTCCAATCCTCTGCCGATATCGTGAAGCAGTGCCGCCGCATAAAGCAGTTCCTTGTTGAGACCGAGGTTCTTCTCCAAATTCTCGATATAGGCAAGGCGTGCCGTATCTAACAGATGTGTCAGGTCATGTCTACAGTAAATGCGTTTTTTTTCGGCTTCCTCAATCTGCGTCATGGCGCCCTGCCAAAGGGGATGACGAAGAATCCGGTTTACCCGGTACATAGCTTCTGTCTCTTTCAGCATCGGTTATCTCCCAAGCATTTGAAAAAAACGGTTCTGCAGCATCTCATCCTGCTCAAAAGCACCGCGGGCAATGACTGTCACAGTCTTTGCGCCGGGCTTTTTAATACCGCGCATGGTCATGCACATATGCTCGGCCTCGATGAGCACCATAACACCTTTCGGGTGCAATTCTTCCATAAAAGCGTCCGCAATCTGCGCTGCCAGACGTTCCTGCAGCTGAAAACGCTTTGCGAATACCTCCACTGTTCGAGCGATTTTAGAAAGGCCGACTACCTCGCCGTCAGGAATATATGCCACAGCAGCGTTTCCGTAAAATGGCAGCATATGATGTTCGCAGAAGGAATAGAAATGAATATCCTTTTCCAGCACCATATCATTATCCTCTACATGAAATCGTTTGGAAAGATGCTGCGCAGCGCTGTCCTGATATCCCGCTGCCAATTCCTCATACATGCGGGCAATTCGCTCCGGTGTTTCCAGTAATCCTTCTCTGTTTATATCTTCGCCGATTCCGGAAAGAATCAGGCGTACACCTTCTTTTATCTTTTCACTATCCATTAACTCTGTATTGTGTCCTTTCAATATGTTCCTTACCCATAGACTTCATTATATGACATTTTTCCCCGAAGTACAAGGAAAAAGCAAGAAAAAGACATTGATGCAAAACACTTGCTCTATGCTTCGATTAATTTTCGAGCGGCTTCTTCTTTGGTATTCACAAAGAAAAAGTCCCTGCCTTTGTTGGACTCATAGATAAAGTCATGAAGCGGCTTACTGGTGTATTTAGAATAGTCTCCATAAACTGCCATCTTAGTATGGTAATTGACAAATTTTTGAATCACTTCCCCTGCTAAACCAGAACTGAGAATAAAAAAGGCCTCTGCAACCGCTTCTTTATTGATTACAATCCTCTCCGCGCCGGTCTCGTACTTTACAGTCATAATAAAATCAAGAGCAGACTGTACGTCTTCAATAACCGGCTCTGCGCTGGTTACCGCTGCAATAACAATACCGTTTTCTATCTTTTTTTCAATGTTCATTTTTTAATCACTCCATTTCTATTGACTATTCAAACAGGCTGTCAACCAAATGCTCCGCCATAAAATCAAAAACTTCCAGATGATTGTACGGAAGCACTTCTTTGTTTTTAATACTCATAAGCGAAGTATAAATCACTGAAATCACCATATCCGGATTAACTTTACACTTTGCGTAAGACTGGCTTAGAAAAAGTTGCTCACCTCTACGGTTTGACGCATTCAGTTTTTCAGTCTCATCTTCAGACAGCTTGTTCACAAAAATTGCATAATCTTCACTGTTGGAATCGCACAAGAAATGATTCTTATCATATGCCCGGTAAACATACTTCAAGGCCTCTGCAACCCCTGACTTATCCCTATACTGCTCCATAATTCGAGCCGCATTACAGCAGATTTCATCCTGCACAGCGCAAAGAACCTCGCAAAACAGTGACTCCTTCGATGTAAAAAACAGGTAAAACGCACCTTTTGAAATACCCGCCTGTCTGCAAAGGGCATCCACACTGGTTTTCCTATATCCATACTGAGTCCAGCTCTGTCTGCATGCATCCTGCAAAAGCACTCTAATGTTTTCTTTTTCCTGCACTGTAAAACTTTTTGGCATTCTGCTTTCTCCTTTGTGACCAAAAATTATTTTTCAGTCACAAATATGATACAATTTTTCTTGCAATCCGTCAAGCGGTCTGACTCAAATATAATCATCAAATGCATGATACGCATGAAAGATATTTTTCAGGGATTATCCGTGCTCAGCTGTGTTTTCCTGCACCTGCCAGTATACTTGACAGAACTAAAAAAGGACACCTCTCATTGAAGTGTCCGGGTATGTCTCTTAGAGCATTTCTAAAATCTGCTGCTTTGGCCTTGCGCCCGCAGACTGATTTACGACCTTTCCGTCTTTTATTACAATTAATGTAGGAATGCTCATAACCTGAAACTGTGCCGCCAGCTCCTGCTCTTCATCCACATTCACCTTTCCCACCTTTATGTCCATGCGCTCTTCTGCAATTTCCTCGATAATTGGTCCAACCATTCTGCAGGGACCGCACCAGCTTGCCCAGAAATCCAGTAATACCGTTTTCTCAGACTTTAAAACTTCCTCTTCAAAATTATTTTTATCAATTGTAATTACTGACATTTTTTAATCCTCCTCATCGCGTTTTTCTTGGCATTTTTTGTTTCTGATTATAAGATACCCGAAATACGAAAAAATTACCGTGATAAAGTCACAAAAGGACACAAAAAACTGTCCGCTCTGAAATTTCTGCGCTTTTCAGAAAAAAGACGGCTGACTCTTGTGATTTTGGTGATTTTTACTTATATTTTTACAATGCTCATAGATTCTTCTATGTAAAGTGTGGTATGATATAGAATAGAATTTTTACAGGATAGATGATATGCACTGTAATATTCCTGACAGGGTTATGAGAGATATTGCCGCCTTTTCCAAAGAGTGCAATGTCCGAAAAGTGATTCTATTCGGTTCCCGCGCGAAAGGTACACATACTGAAAGAAGCGATATTGATATTGCTGTCATCGGCGGAGATTTTGACTCATTTTATTGGAAAATAAAGGAAGAAGTTCATTCATTGCTGTCCTTTGACATGATTGACTACGATGCTTCCTCTTCGGAGCAACTAAAAAAAGAAATTGAGAAAGATGGAGTGGTGATCTATGAACAAGCTTGATAATTTTACCAACTGCCTTAATGTGCTTAAAACCGCTGACTTTGAATTCGCCAGCGATAATGTAATATACAGAACCGGTGTAATCGGACAATTTAATCTGACTTTTGAGCTTGCGTGGAAAGCACTGCAGGCTGTTCTTAAGCTGCACGGGGCGGAAGGTGCAGAGTCCGGATCCCCCAGAGAAATTCTTCAATTAGGGTACAAACTCGGTTTTGTAAACGATTCCGCTGTATGGCTTACCATGCTGAAAAAGCGTAAAACCTCAGTTCATATCTACGATGAAGATGCCATAGAAGAAATGCTTCTGCTGATTCGTGACAGCTTTATTCCTGCTTTCGTTGTTCTTGAAGAAACCCTGCAGACCAAGCTCAGGGAAACCAGAAGCGATTGGGTGTGAATGAGACCGTGATACAGACGCTGAGAATATTTACTGACCTGTTTGTCCATAAAAATCAGTTCCTATCATCGCTGAACCATGATGCACATCGATGGAAGCCTGATTTCTCCAGCTATCAATCAAAAGTACTGTTTCCTGATCTTCCACTGGAAAAAATATTCATATCTGAGATTGCCCTCCTCGGCACGAATCTCTCCGACCGTTCCACTGGAAATCATTTCATCGGCAAATCTTTTAGCGCTACCATTGACACCAGTAGACACCGGTATAATAAATATTTACTGTAATAGCCATTTTCGATTGCCTCCAATTATTTCTGAAACTCTGAATCCGGGTCGCCCATGGCTTTCCAGCCGAAACGAACCACCGAAACAATAATCGAAGTCAGCGTAATCGCCTCATTGAGCACGCCACCCCAGGATCCTGCAAAGATATCGTAAACCAGCCAGCAAGGCGATGCACAAAACAGATTCGCGGCTCTAATCATCTTCGCATTATTGGTCCAGTAAAAAACAGTGCTGACCGATGATGCTAAAAATGCCAGAATTGTAATAGGTCCTGTCCATGTAAATATCAGCACTGCTGCAAATGCTGCGCAAAATACCCAAGCCAGCTCTTTTCTCTGCACCCATTTCCATTCATTGTATTTTGTCAAAAGCGCATATCTCAAAATATTAAGGAGCATGCTGAAACAACCACTATACGCCCCAAGCATAAAAAACTGGATGCAGAAAAGCAGCGAACCTAAAAGCTGAAATATGTACAGAGCCCTGTTCGACTTGATTTGATACGAAACGATAAAGGCAATTACACCCAAAAATCCAATTCCTTGTATGATGATATCCATTTCTTTCTACCTCGCAATATTTGGTTTCCCGCTAACGTGGCATATGTGCACTGCTGGAGCTGAACAACCCAGCGACACTGAGCACCCTGCCAGTGCTCAGGTCTCCCCAATGTTGACAAAATTGACAAAAAATCGTGATTCTGTCAATCTAGTCAATGTTTCCAGCATAAAACGTTGACAAAATTGACACTTTTTCTGAAATCTGTCCAATTTGTCAATATTTCACCAAAAAACACTGTTTTCTTGCTTTCTAAACCATGATTTGTTGACAAAATTGAAGAAAAGTCAAAAATTTGTCAATGTAATCCCTCCTGCAAAATAAGTTCCATCGGCTCACCTGAAAGGAGCAGTACGCCGCAGTCGGCGTAACCTTTGTCCCTGCATCCTTCCAGCAAGAACAGCATATTCATTAATATAAACTCTCCCCCAGTATATTAAACTCCGGCAAAATTCTCCTCATCGTAGGCTTTCACCTGCTCCGCATTGCGCGCATCATCATAAATATCCGATTCATAATACTTGCCGCCTTCTGCTTCTGCAAGATAACCGGAAATAAGCTCCATTCCCATAAAGGCCGGATAATGATTTCCGTTCAAATCCGTAATACCCCATGTATAAGCTTCTTTAAAGCCGAACTGCGGATAATACTCCGGTCTGCCAAAGAACAAAATTGCTCCAAAGCCCATTTCTTTTGCCTTTGCTATCATCTCACGCAAGAGTGCCTTGCCCACACCCTTTCTTTGTAACTCAGGCAATACGCTGATAGGGCCGAAATCCAAAACAGGAATCACCCTGTCTTCCGTCCTTACCTCTGCCTTACTGCAAATGACATGACCTACGATAGTTCCATCAATTTCAGCAACAAGGCTAAGTCCCGGTATGCCGTCTCTTTGCCTCAGTTCATGCACCATCCAGTGTTCGTATGGACAACCGATACCGCCCTCCTCAATTCTTCCGGGATAAGAAAATGCAGCTCTTGTGATTTCTTCAACCCTGCGATAATCGGCATTGCGTTCTTCTCTAATTATAATGTTCATTTTAAAAATTCCTCTTTCAATCAGCAAGTCGCCGTAGTACTTCATCCGCTAAAATCGGCTGAATTTCCGGATATGTCCAATGCTGCGGCCACGCATCAAACAACTCAACTTTTTCCATTTCACTGTTTAACTCTGCGTCAAATTCACTGATTTCAGCGTAGTAGAGCATGCCGTAGGTTTCTTCTCCTGTTTCATTCACACGATTTTTTCCCGTAACAGAATAAACGCATATCGGTTTTATATGAAATATCCTTGCGCCGGTTTCTTCCATCAGCTCCCGCTCCGCCGTTTCCTGTATCTTTTCTCCCGCTTCGCGGTGTCCTCCCGGAAATTCAAAAGTATTCCGCTCTTTATGCTTACAAAATACCCACTTGCCATTAGACTTTGCAACAAGTACTGCGAATTTCAATAATTCATCATCAATACCGTCATAAAAATTTACAATCATATCTATAAGCTCTCCCTTCTATGCCCAAGGTGTATGCCAATATGTCCGATTCCCAGCACCATAACCGCAATCAAAAGCAATGTATTTCTTCCATAAATCGCCAGCAGTCCGAATGCAAACACCGGCAGGGTCGCACCTGCCACCGGAATGCCGAGAAGACTGCTGTAAAAGTCAGCCATAGTTTTCTTACTTCTAAAATACCGAATCCAAAAGGCCTCATACAGTATCATCGGCAAAACAGCTGCTGCCAGAATCCATGTCCTGCCAGAAATCTCACCTATGTTAAAATCTGTAAATATTAGCACTAAACAGCTGACTGTTATTTCTCCAACTCTCTCAAATCCCAAAAATATTTTGTTCTCGTTGCTAACACAGTCTTCATATCCTGCTGGTTTGTTGCGGCTCCAAATCAAATTGGGCACCATCAGCATCACCAGAAAAATAAAGCCTACATAAGAAAATCCAAACTCCATCCGTTTCCTCTCTTTTATCCGCTGCACTAACGCTGTACTAAATCACCATTAGCACCGCGACTGCAGCACAAACTTTTCAATGGCCTTTGCCACGCCGTCCTCAGCGTTGCTTGCAGTCACATAATCAGCCATAGCCTTCGTTTCCTCTGTGCCGTTAGCCACTGCCACGCCAAGCCCCGCCAGCTTCATCATTTCGCCGTCGTTGGGACTGTCCCCCACTGCCATAAGCTCCGCAGGCGATACCCCAAGGCGTTCCATGAGAAATGCCAGCGCCGTACCCTTGCTGGTGTTGACGCCGCCCATCTCGATATTGTGAATAAAGGAAGTCGTCAGGGTCAAATCCGGTATCTGCGCCAGTTCTTCCCGCCATACGGCCTTTTCCTCCAGAAACTCAAAATTCAGGCTGATATTCTCAATTTCGCCCTTGTGTGCCATCATGTAATCTAAAATCTGCGGCACCGGGTTTCTGGTATCTCTGATATAGGCTGCGTCACGGTAAGTAGAGCCATTTGCCACAATCTCTTCGTATTCGTCTTTGTCGATATAAGCGTGTCCGTCAACAAAAGTTTCCACGGAAATGTGGGCTCTGCCCTTTTTGCGAATCAATTCCACTACCGCAGCCACCGACTCTTCAGGAAGCAGATTCTCGTAAATCCGCTCCATGGACTCAAGTTCCGTAATATGTGCTCCGTTGGAAGTCACCACGTATTCCAAACCCTCTATGGTAAAAAGCTGCTTCGGCAGCGACTGAAAAGTTCTGCCTGTAGAAATAACGATATGCACGCCCTGCACCATGGCTTTTTTAAAGGCCGCAACCGTTCTGTCTGTAATGCGCCCATATTGGTTCAGGGTCGTGCCGTCAAGGTCCAACGCAACCATTTTGATATTCTTATCGCTCATGTCCGTCCCTCAATGCTAAAAATTCTGTGTTATAAATTCTCACTTTTTTCATATTACAGCCACTGTCATGACCGGGATAAATGGTGATGTCATTTTCCCATTTGTCGATGATATCCCGCACCGAATGCTCCATGTCAGCTTCGCTTCCGCCTGCAAGGTCGGTGCGCCCAAGGTCCGTATCGAAGATTGTATCCCCCGTAAAGCAGACTCTGCTCTTTTGACTCATGAGACAAATACTTCCTTTCGTGTGCCCCGGCGTATGAATGACCTGCAAAGTTTCTCCCTCAAGGTCGAAAGTGTCGCCATCCTGCAGATGACAATCCACTCTGCCGCGATAAATGAAAGCGTCATCCTCATGCATATAAATCGGACAGTCCAGCGCTTCTGCCACAGCATCTGCAGCCCCGGTGTGGTCGTGGTGCAGATGGGTCAAAAGAACACCCGCCGGATGCAAAGCCTTTTCGCGGGAAAAATTGATAAATTTTTTCGGGCTGTAACCCGGATCTATGATATAGCAGGAGCCGCCCTCCTTTTGGTAAATCACGTATCCGTTGCTCAAAAGGGCTCCGCTTACAAAACATTTTATTTTCATATCCTCACTCCTTGAAATTCATTGTATCACAGGTCTCCTTTTGTTGGCAAGTTTTGAACATATTTAAGCTCCGGCAAGCCAGCAAAAATATATTTGCATCACTGCCAGCAAAAATATATTTGCATCACCCTCTTGCAAATTGGAATCATATGAATTACAATAGAAGTTACGTATATAGACAAATGCCAACTTTTAGAAACATAAAGATGAGGAATTGAATTATGATGAATGTAGCTATTGTCGGCGCCGGCAAATTAAGTTTCCGTGTTGCGGAAGCATTGCTCGGCGGAGATTATGCCATTACAATTATAGATAAAAACAACGATGTTCTGCAGAAGCTTTCCCAGCAGCTGGATGTCATGACCATTAACGCTGACGCAAGGGATATCAGCGTGCTGAAGAATCTGGATATCAAACACTTTCAGTATCTTCTGGCTGCCACCGATAACGACGAGACCAACATGGTAATCGCCTCCTTTGCAAAGAAGCTGGGCTGCAGACGTGTTATCGCAAGGGTCAGAGATCCGGAACACATGAATCAGTTCGGGTTCATCAAGGAGACCATGGGAATTGATTCCATCGTCAACCCTGACCTTTCCATTACACTGGAAATCTATAAATATCTTGCTGAGAAATACACTTTGAGCAACGGTATTTTTACCAGCGGGAAAATCGCCCTTATCGAGTTTCCCGCCAGAAAATTCAGCAGACTTGTCGGTCTTTCCATTCCACAGGTGCGAGAAGTCATGCCGAATATGCTCATTGCTGCCATTTCCAGAAACGGCAAGGTCATCATTCCTCACGGTGACGATGAAATCAGAGAAAAAGATTACCTTTACGTCATCGGGGAAAAAGATCAGATTATCGAGTTGAACAAACGAGTACACGAGAAAGGCAAATACACCAATTTGCAGAAGGTTATGATTATCGGCGGCGGAAAGACCGGATTTTATCTGGCTGAAAAGCTTTCTGAGTTTGGTGTTGCCGTCAAGCTGGTTGAAAAGAGCATGGAACGATGCCGCTATCTTTCCACTCATTTGAATAACGTCATGGTGCTCCACAGCGATGGTACGGACATCCCTCTTCTGGAAGAGGAAAATATGAATGAAATGGACGCCTTCGTCACAGCCACCGGCTACGATGAAGAAAATCTACTCTTGGCACTAACTGCTAAGCAGCACGGCATTGAGGATGTCATTTCCAAAGTCAGCCATGAAAGTTATAAGGATCTGATTGAACGTATGGGTGTCGACATGGTTCTCAATCCTCTGGATATTACCGCAAGCAATATTCTGCGCTTTATTCAGGGCTCCAAGAAAATCATTTCTTCCCTGCTGATTCAGGGACAGGCTGAAATCATGGAAATCGTCGCTCACTCCCATATGAAAATGATTGACGTGCCTCTGCGTAAACTGGATCTGCCTGACGGTATGCTTATCGCTGCCATTCACAGAGGACAGAAAGTTATCATCCCGGACGGCAACACCGTCATCAAGTGGAATGACAGGGTTATCATTTTAAGCCTGCTTTCTGAAATCGGCGATTTGGAAAAATTATTGAAAAACAAGAACAAAAACTAGGAGTCTTTCATGACTGTCAATTTTAACAGTGTAATCAGAATGATGGGAATGCTGCTTGTGGTCCTTGGCGCAGGCTTTCTGCCGGCCTTTGTCGTAGCTCTGGTTTATCAGGAATCCACTGCCGCAAAAAGCTTTCTAACCGCAATCATTCCCTGCTTTATTCTGGGATTTATCTTAATAAAAACATTCCGCCCTTCTCTAATCCGGCTCAAGGCCAGAGATGGGTTTCTTATTGTATCATTATGCTGGCTGACGGCTTCGGCAATCGGCGCTGTGCCTCTTTGGATTTCCGGCGCAGTTTCAGATTATGTAGATGCCTTCTTTGAAATCTGTTCCGGTTTTTCTACTACAGGTTCTTCGATTTTAACAGATATCGAATCTTTGCCGAAATCTATTCTGTTCTGGCGTTCCTTCACCCACTGGCTGGGGGGCATGGGAATTATCGTCTTTGCAATGGCACTGCTTCCTTCTATCGGTGTAGGCGGTCAGCTCATTGCAAGCGCAGAAACACCGGGTCCATCCCTTGACAAAATTTCTCCAAGGTTTTCAGATACAGCCAAAAACCTATATCTGATTTATCTTTTATTGACAATTGTCGAAACAGTCCTGCTGCTTTTCGGCGGTCTGAGTTTTTACGATGCTTTGATACACACTTTCGGCACAGTAGGAACCGGCGGATTTTCAAGCTATAACACCAGTGTCGCTCACTTTACAAGCCCTTATGTGCAGTGGGTCATCATCATTTTTATGACACTTTGCGGCATTAACTTCAATCTGTATTTTGTTATGATGAAACACGGTTTTAAAAGAGCCTTCCGCGATTCAGAACTTCGCATATATCTGCTGCTCATTGCTGCGGTAACCGCACTGATTACTGCGAATCTGCTCATATCCGGTACTTATCAGAATGCCGGAGACTGTATCAGAGATTCTGCGTTTCAGGTCAGCTCAATTATCACTACGACAGGATATGCCACTGCAGATTATGATATCTGGCCAACCTTCAGCAAAATGCTGGTTTTCCTGCTTATGCTCACAGGTGCCTGCTCATCCTCTACAGGCGGCGGTGTCAAAATCATCCGTATTTTGGTTTCGCTGAAGCTGATTCGCCGCGGTGTATCCTTAAAGCTGCACCCGTCCAGAGTTGTCACAGTAACGCTGAACAAACGAGAAGTCCCAGCAGATATGGCTACAGGCATTGCAAATTTTGTATTTTTTTACATCTTTGTAGTGTTTATCGGCTCTATGCTTATCTCCTTCAACGGATTTGACCTAATGACAACGATTTCCTCTGTGCTGACCTGCGTCGGCAATATAGGACCGGGATTTAACCTGATCGGTCCGTCTATGAATTTTGCTGTATTCAATGATTTTTCAAAGATAATCCTGTCTCTTCTCATGATTGCGGGAAGACTGGAGTTATTTACTTTCTTTATGCTTTTATCGCCCCATTATTGGAATTCCAACAAAGCATAAAGCAATCTATTTCGTTAAAAGGATTTGGTTATGACATACAATTTTCGCGTAATTTTAAAAACCCTCGCAGTAATCCTTCTCTTTGAAGGAATCGCCATGCTGCCTCCTATGGCATATGGTGTTTATCTCAATGAGTACAATGCTGCTGCCGCACTGTTTTGCCCTGCCATCTGCTGCATCGGATTCGGACTTTTTATATATCGCCATCTAAAATACTATACGCTGCAGATTAAATCCAGAGAGAGCTTTTTCGTTGCTTTTCTGTGCTGGATTCTTGTCTGTGCCGTAGGCACAGTTCCCTACTTCACCGCACACTGCGGTTACAGCCTGACGGACAGTATCTTTGAGTCCGTATCAGGCTGGACTACAACCGGCGCCTGGACGATCCCAACATCCCAAATGCCCCGCTCGCTTCTGCTTTGGAAAGCGATTTCCAACTGGCTGGGCGGCATGGGACTGCTTCTCCTGACAGTTTCTCTATTTCCTGTTTTGGGCGTGCAAGGACAAAAAATGGCCGCTGCGGAAGTACCCGGACCCGATTTTGAGAAAATGTCCGCAAGAATCAGTGATACCGCAAAACTGACCTATCGGATTTACATCGTGCTGACGGTACTGGAATTCATTCTGCTTCTGCCAAGTGGACTTGACCCTTTTCACGCACTGGTCAACACCATGTCCACAATCAGTACAGCAGGACTTCTCAGTGCTGACAGCGTTTTAAACCTAACCAACGAGGCCTATGTAAAAATCATCTTTACCTTGTTTTCCCTTGCAGGATCAGTGAATTTCATGATGTATTTCTTCCTGTACTGTAAAAAATGGAAAACGGCTTTTAATATGATTGAAGTCAAAACCTTTTTAGGGCTCTTGCTCGGTGGCTCTCTCATCATTGCTGCATCACTCTATCTGACCGGACAATACGATTCTCTTCTCGGCGCTTTTGGAGACGCCTTTGCGCAGGCAACTGCCTTTGGAGCAACCTCCGGTTACGAAATCGATGATATCAATCTCTGGCCGACAACCTGCAAGATGGTTCTTTTAATTCTTGTCCTCATCGGTGGCTGCGGAAATTCCACCAGTGGCTCCATTAAAGTCATGCGCTTTATTATATACTTCAAAATTATTTTACGCGGCATCTACAAACGAATTCATCCACGGGCAGTCAAACCTATCATGATTCAGGGAAAACCCGTCAGTGCGGCAACTGCAGCCTCTGTCACTGTATTCATGCTGATGTATTTCGCAGTATTCATATTCTCTTCTCTGGTTTTAGCCCTTGAGAATCAGGATATGGAGACAACGTTCTCTACTGCCCTCGCCTGTATCACCAATAACGGCACCGCTTTCGGCGCCATCTCAGGCGGAAACTTCAGTATTTTTACCGGTTTCGGCAAACTTTATTCCGCTGCTCTGATGCTGGCAGGCAGACTTGAAATTTATGCCATTATCATTATCTTTTCCCGCTCCTTCTGGAATTCAGACAGAGCGAGATCCTAGAGATTATAGCGAAATAGAAAAAGAGCGGTTTCACCACCGCTCTTTTTCCTCATTATACTCATAATTTTCCTCCTGCCTGCAAATCATACAGACAGGAGGATTATACATGATTGTAAAAGAATTAATGTCTACCAATATCTACTTCGCAAAGATAGATGCCGTTGTCGCTGATGTCGCTGCGCTGATGAAGCAATACGATATCGGTTTTATCCCTATTTGCGATAACCGCGGCAGTCTTCTGGGGGTAGTCACTGACCGCGATATCGTTTTACGCGCTATTTTGGGCCATACAGTGCCTCTATCACAGCTTCCCGTATCAGAAGTCATGTCGCAAGATATCATCTCTGTCAGCGCCGATATGGATATTCACGATGCTGCCTGCACATTCTCTGAAAAAAAAGTGCGTCGGCTTCCCGTTTTAGAGAATGAAAAGCTAGTCGGTATACTCTCTCTTTCCAATCTGGCCAGAAAAAAGTTATTCCATGCTGAAGTCGGTGACATTATGGGATGTCTATCAAAAGATTCTAAATAGCCGCCAAAACCTGCAAAATTCCAAATTGATTCAAGATTTTTTGCTTTTTTATGCGCTTTTAAAAAAAATTCACATATTCTTCATAAAAAATTGGAAATATTCGTTGACTTATTTAATTAATTGTTTTATTCTAATTAGTAAGAAAGGATAGGTGCAGTATGACACAGAGAAACAAAAACAAAAGTAATTTTAAAAAAGGTTCAGTAGAGATGCTTCTTCTTCATCTTTTAAAAGAAGAAGGCGATTGCTACGGTTATCAGCTTTCACAGTTAATCAACCAGAGATCAGGTGGTGTTTTAGTAATCCCGGAAGGTTCTATGTATCCTACCCTGTACAAGCTGATTGATAACAACTATATCACAGACTATAAAAAAACCGTAGGCAAGAGAATGACACGCGTTTATTATCATCTGGAGCCATCCGGTGAGCAGCGTTTAGCCGAGCTGATTGAGGACTACATCGAAGTAGCTTCCGCAATCGAGACCATCATGGGCATTAACAAATAAGCTGAATTCAAAAAAACAAAAGAAATGGTAGTGTAAACTATTCTGTGTAAAGTAGAACAACTGATATAAGATATGTTAATTAGTTACTGAAAGAGAGTGTGAAAAAATCTCTGTAAATTAGACAACATAAAGGTCTTCTATGATAAAATATATTAAATCATAGGAGGCCATTTAATTATGGCAAACAGAAAAAAAGTAGTTTACAAACCAAAACCGATGACAGAAGGAAAAAGAAACATTATCCGGGGATTGCTCCAAGAGTACGATATCCAATCAGCAGATGATATTCAGGAGGCACTTAAAGATTTGCTGTCCGGAACTATTCAAGATATGCTTGAAACAGAAATGGACAATCATCTCGGATATGATCGCTACGAAAGATCAGGTGAATCTAATTACCGTAATGGCACAAAATCTAAGACCGTTCGTAGTAAATATGGTGAATTCGAAGTAGATGTACCTCAGGATCGTCAAAGTTCTTTTGAACCACAAGTGCTTCCAAAACGTCAAAAGGATATTTCTGCAATTGATGATAAGATTATCGCAATGTATGCTAAGGGAATGACCACACGGCAGATTTCAGAGACCATAGAGGATATTTATGGTTTTGAAGTTAGCGAAGGAATGATATCCGATATCACAGATAAACTCCTTCCCAAAATAGAGGAATGGCAGAATCGTCCCTTGTCAGCTGTGTATCCAATTGTTTTTATTGATGCTGTGCACTTCTCTGTACGTGATGATGGTGTAATTAGAAAGTTGGCTGCATATGTGGTACTAGGCATCAATGAAGACGGTATAAAAGAAGTCTTAAGTATTGTAGTAGGCGAAAATGAAAGCAGTAAATACTGGCTTTCTGTATTGAACAGTTTGAAGAATCGAGGAGTTCAGGATATTCTCATTCTCTGCTCAGATGGATTAACAGGAATTAAGGATGCAATTTCTACGGCATTTCCAAAAACAGAGCAACAGCGTTGTATTGTACATATGGTGAGAAATACGCTGAAATATGTTGCAAACAAAGATATGAAAACCTTTGCAAAGGATTTAAAGACAATCTATACAGCTGCAAGCGAAGAAGCAGCTATGAAGCAGTTAGAGGTTGTAACAAAGAAATGGTCTGGGCAGTATCCAAATGCTATGAACCGCTGGCATGATAACTGGGATGCAATTTCCCCAATCTTCAAGTTTTCTAAGGATGTTCGCACCGCTTTTTACACTACAAATGCCATAGAATCACTAAATTCATGCTTTCGTAGATTAAACAAGCAAAGGAGCGTATTTCCAAGCTCTCAGGCACTGATGAAAGCACTATACTTAGGTACTTTTGAAATTGCAAAAAAATGGACAATGCCAATTCGCAACTGGGGAAAAGTACGCGGTGAGCTAGAAATCATGTATCCTGACCGACTAATGCAGTAACTCTAACTATTTGTCAAGAAAAATATACACCCGGATTTTTCTGGGTGCTCTTGACATGTTCGTTCAATTTTGCTATTAAATAGACAACGGCTTAACCGCAGAAAACTGCCATTAAGCCGCTCCATTATCATAGAAGATCTCAATTTACAGAAAAAATTTCACACCGTCTACTGAAAGGGCAAAGCCGTTTTTAAGGCTTTGCCCTTTGCTTGTATTATTCTCCAGATGGTTTGCCAGACCATTTGTATAGAATTGATGCGTCTCCTGACCCTTCGCCCTGTACTGGCTGGGCGACATGGCTTCCTGTCCTGTTCTTACACATCATAAATATTTGTTTCTTTACAGGCCAGCAATCTCCTGTAAGTTCAGACCCGTTAAATCAGCAATCTGTTCATCGTCAATGCCTGCTCTTTTTAGAGACAATGCAAATTCTCGCTGTTTTTTATATAACTGTTCCTGTTGTAACGCAAGTTGCTCCTGTTGCGTTTGCAATTCATTTAATCTGATTTCTAAGCCCTTTTCTCTTTCATCAACGATGATTTCCTTCTCTGCAAGGCTTGTCTCTTTGTCTGCAAGGCTTGTCTCTTTGTCTGCAAGATTTGTCTCTTTGTCCGCAAGGCTTGTCTCTTTGTCTGCAAGATTTGTCTCTTTTTCTGCAAGATTTGTCTCTTTTTCTGCAAGATTTGTTTCCTTCTCTATAATGCTTGCTTCCCACTCATCCAGTTCAGCCTTGCGTTTCTCCTCTACATATTTCAAGGTTGCTATGGAATGTTCCGTCTTTATCTGCTGTTCGCGCATTTCAAAGGCAATCTGATCCTCCGTTAATTCCTTAAATAATCGTTCCGCCATGATGACTGCCTCCCCTCCTCGGTCAATTAAGTCCTGCACGTACATCTCCTGTGTCTGATCACCTGCAAAAAGCATATACGCTGCTAAACTCTCCAAAGGCTCCATTTCATCTATCGGTTTACGGGTATCTACTTTCTCCAATTCCACAAAGTGAATCTCCGCGGCTTCTGACAGTCTGAAATGCTCCTCGTTCTCCATAAAGTAAAATGTACTGTGCAATTTCTTTGTCTGCGGAAATATATTTCCTTTTACAATGGAAATCACAATACTTTTTTTCATTTTATCATAGTCCTCCCCTTTTTCCAACGATAAATTGATCAATTTTCCGCAATAAAAAACAGAACGGTTGGTATAAAAATCCAGGTTTCCGTTCTGCATTTCGATATCCAGCAGCTCTCCCATGGTCGTTTGTGCCTTGATATCTAAGACCGCCCCTTTCATATAAGGTTTCTCCCCGTATATGTACGGATTCATGATTTGAATTTCTTCAATGGGATCCGCCTTTCTGTCCAGTATCACATTGATAATTGCAATCAGTGCTTTCTTATTTTCTTTTGCGTCCTTTGAAAAGATGTAGTGAAACACCCAGTCATCATAAAAATTAAATGCGCCTCTGCGCGCATTCTCAAACAACGATTTTTTCTTCATCACTTATACCTCCCTGTATTTTCTGCATAACAAAAAACAGCCAATACGGCTGTTTTACTTGCGAAGTCTTTTTTACCTATAGCTTATTTTAGCACGATTTTTCCCCGTTTGCAAGCCCAAAAACGGTTTTTCATTCCATCAATTACTTTTAAACCCATAACCCCCTTTATTTTCCATACATATAAAGGAAGTAAACGTTTCCGACACTTCCTTTATATTTACATTCTACCTTCTAAAAAATCCCAGTAGCAGCGGCATCATCTTTTTGCTGTATTCTGCCAGAGAATATGCGCCCTCCGTCAGGCACCAGTCAGTGACGATGGATCGTTCCGTCATCACATAAGCCCGCACCAGTTCGCTGACTGTCATATCGCCGGTCAATTCACCGCTGCGCTGCCCTTCTTCGATAATTCTGGTAATCAGCCGAAAGTATACCCTGTTGGTATCCAGCAGATGACGATAGCCTTTTCCCTGCAGCTGTTCTGCGTACATCGAGCCGATCAGCTGCGGCGAGATGATATCCTCTATCATGGCGTGAATTTCCCTGTTGAGAAAAAGCAGCTTCTTAAAGCTGTCCATCTCCGGTTTCAGTTCCTTTTCCAGCTTCTCATATTTCTCGTCCAGAATATCAGACCATGTGGCCAGCAGATCGCCCTTTCCTTTAAAATAATAATAGAAGGATCCCTTTGCAATCTGCGCTTCTTCCAGAATATTGTCAAGGGTCGTATTTTCATACCCCTTCTCGCGGAAGAGCTTCCATGCGGCATCTATGATGCGGCTTTTCATGTCCTTACGATTATCTTTGCTCATCTGTATTCCCCTCATATACACATTCTACCTGATTTTTCGTCTTTCACAGAGCCTGGTTCTCTGCAAATCCAGCAGTCTTTACAAAGTCTGCCGCCTGCAGACGGCATATTCCAGGCATATTCCAGGCATATTACATGCTCGCAGCTTTGTCTATGCAGGCTATCATGGATTCAATCAAAGCGCTGCGGAACCCTTTTTCCTCAAGAACACGTACCGCTTCGATGGTAGTGCCTGCAGGCGAGCAGACCATATCCTTCAGCTCGCCCGGGTGCTTGCCCAGCTCCGATACCATGGCTGCACTGCCCTCTACTGCCTTTGCCGCAAACTTGTACGCCTGCGGTCTTGGCATGCCGCCCATGACCGCTGCGTCTGCCATGGCTTCAATCATCATAAATACATAGGCAGGAGAGCTTCCGCTGACAGCAACTACCGCGTCCATCAGATGCTCAGGAATAATTTCATAGTCTCCAAAACCGCCCAAAATCTTTCCTGCAGTTTCCTTATCAGCCTCTGTAACAAAGTCATTGCAGCACATCGCTGTCATGCCGCAGCCCACCATGGCAGGTGTATTCGGCATGGTTCTGACAATGCGTACATCTTTACCAAACCGGTCAGCAAGCCAGCTTAGAGTTTTGCCCGGAGCAATGGTAATCACAAGCTGATTTTCTACCGCATCTCTGATTTCCTCAATGACAGTCTGATAATACTGCGGTTTCACAGCCAGCACCACGATATCAACGGCTTTCACCAGCGCAGCATTTCCGTCCGCCTTCTCGATGCCGAATTTCTCCGCCGCCCTGTCTGCCGCAGCAGCAAGGGTATCTGTCCCATAAATATCCGCTGGTGCAAAAACCTTTTCTTTAATGATGCCGCCCATAATGGCAGATGCCATATTGCCGCAGCCGATAAAACCAATCTTCATAAGTCTAACCTCTCTTACTGTAATTTTTCAAAGAATACGCGGCAGGCAAGGCATGCCTCGTACAAATCGCTCTTTAACATAAATTCATACGGAGAATGAGCGCCCAGCACGCAGATTGCTGCGTCAAAACTTTCCATGCCCATGTTGGAATAGTCCACAGATACAGTGCCGAAGCCGCCGAATTTTTCAATGCCTGCAAAAGGCTGCCAGATCACGCCGTTATCGTTGAACACTTTGCGCACCTGACCTAAATATTCTGCGCTTGCTTCACTGGTGTCCATCTTTCCATAGCGGCTGGCATACTTGATTACCTGCAGTCCATGTCCCAGCAAAGAACCGCTGTACGGCTCGCAGACCTCCGGATAGTTAGGGTCGTTGCCGCAAACTGCTTCCAGTGACATCACCTTGCTGCCCAGCTGAATCTGGTTCAGCGCTATGCCTTCTCCGCCGCATCCGGTCTTTTCAGCCAGCAGACGCAGGAAGTAGTCAGTCACGCGGGAGTGAGAGCCGGAACGTCCTGCAAATCCGATTTCTTCTTTATCTACGAAAATCGCGATGGCACTTCTCTCTGGTTTTTCGCAAGCTAAAATTCCGCAAAGCTGGGCATAGACTGCCGCCCGGTCGTCAAAACCGTAACCGCACAGCGCGCTGCTGTCAAGACCAATATCTCTGGTCTTACCCGCCGGCACGATTTCAATCTCCGCGCTGATAAAGTCTTCTTCTATGATACCATATTTTTCATAAAGATACTGCAGAATATTTTCTTTTACGGCTTCTGCCACATCACCTTCTGCCGGTGTTGCACCGAGGAACACGTTCATCTGCTCATGGTTATAGGCTTCTTCCTGCTTTTTCTGACCCTGCATCACCGAATAATGCAAAGACATATCGGTGATAAAAAGCGCCGGCTGATCTTCTGATGCCCCTTCTGCGATTTCAACAATAGACCCATCTTTACGTACTACAGTGCCGTACATGGAAAGGGGCGTGCTGGTCCATTTTTCCAGCTTGGAAAGACTATACATACAGGTTTTTCCATAGGCGAAGCCATCTTTTTCAAAGAGAGGTACGATTTTGAAATCCAGTCTGGTGCAGTCAGTGTGGGCGACTACGATATTTGCACCCTCAGTTAAAGGTTTTTCGCCGGCCACAGCCACGTATAGCAGTTTGCCGCCATCGTTGTAGTACACTTTATCTCCAGCTTTTACGCTGTCCGCTTTGGTAATGTCGCAAAAGCCTGCGGCTTCCGCACGTCTTACCACTTCCTTTACGCACAGGCGTTCCGTCTTGGAGGCATCGTTAAAAGCCTTAAAATCCACTGCCGTCTCCATAATCCGGTTTCTTTTTTCCGCTGAAGCGTTTTTCCAGATATTTTTACGCTGATAGTTGAGTTCCATACTTCCTTTCCTCTCCTCCTTATCTTTCATATTAATTAAAATCCTGCTCTGTTCTCATGATGATTTCGTCCTGCAATGCTTTGGAAAGATTGCGGAAGTAATCGCTGTAGCCCGCAACACGGACGATTAAATCTTTATTTTCCTCCGGGTGCTTCTGTGCTTCGATGAGGGTTTCTCTGCCCACCACATTGAACTGAATGTGGTGACCGTCCATAGCAAAATAGGCTTTTACCAGATTTGCCATCTGCTCAATGCCGGTATCACCGGCTACAGTCTTCGGCGTAAATTTCTGGTTCAGCAGCGTGCCCCCTGTAGTCAGATGATCCATCTTTGCCGCAGACTTGATGACTGCAGTCGGTCCATAGATGTCCGCACCCTTTTCCGGAGAAATCCCTTCGGATACCGGCATGTGCGCATGCCTGCCGTTAGGGCTTGCCAGCATGACCTCGCCGAAATAAACGTGGCAGGTAGTCGGCAGCATGTCAATGCGGTAGTGACCGCCCTTGGTATTTGGCCTTCCCGTTACTGTATCTCTGAAATAAGAGAAAACTTTCTTCATGATATCATCGGCATAATCATCATCATTGCCGTATTTCGGGCTGGCATCATGTACCCAGTGATAGATATCGTCATGACCTGCAAAATCGTCTTCCAAAGCCTTCATCATCTGCGCCATATCAAAGTGTTTTTCGTCGTATACGTTATATTTGATGGCTGCCAGACAGTCGGTGATTGTACCGATTCCTACACCCTGAATGTAGCTGGTGTTGTATCTTGCACCACCGGCGTTGTAATCGGTTGCCTTAGCAATACAGTCGTTGGTGATGGAGGAAAGCAGCGGCACCGGCATATCCTTAGCGTAAATCTGCTCGATGACATTGGTTCCTCTGATTTTAATATCCAGGAAGTACGCTACCTGCTCAAAATACGCCTTTTCCAGTTCCTCATAACTCTTGTAATCAGCAGCGTAACCAGTCTTTAAGCCCAGCTGCTTTCCGCCTACAGGATCAAATCCGTTGTTCAGCGTAATTTCCAAAATCTTTGGCAGGTTGAAATATCCATTTAAAATATAGGATTCATTTCCAAAAGCGCCGGTTTCCACACAGCCGCTGGTACCGCCAAGACGTGCGTCGGCGATGGATTTGCCTGCGTTGACAAGTTCCATGACGATGGCTTCTGTATTATAGAATGCCGGCTGTCCCCATCCCTGCGCCGAAATTTCACAGGCTCTTTTCAGGAACTTCTTCGGAGTTTTTCTGCTGATCTGTACGTTGGAGCTTGGCTGCAGCAGGCGCATATCGTCCATACAGTCCAAAATCAGATAGCTGACTTCGTTGACACCGTTTTCGCCATCAGGCGTAATGCCGCCGGTATTGATGTTGACAAAGTCGGTATAGGTACTGCTTTCTTTTAAGGTAATGCCTACTTTCGGCGGCGCAGGCTGGTTGTTGAACTTTACCCACAAGCATTCCAAAAGTTCCAGGGCTTTTTCTCTATCCAAAACGCCTGCTTCGGTATCTTTACGATAGAAAGGAATCAAATGCTGATCCAGTCTGCCCGGTGAAAACGCATCCCAGTTGTTCAGCTCACCGGTTACACAGATATGTACAAACCAGTACATCTGAATAGCCTGCCAGAAAGTCTTCGGTGCATCCTGGGGAACTACTCTGCAGTTTTCTGCAATCTGCAGAAGCTCTGCCTTTCGTACTTCATCGGTTTCTTTTTCGGCAAGCTCTGCCGCATAAGCTGCGTAGCGTTTTCCCAAAGCGATGATGGCTTCACATGCCAGCCTCATGCCTTTCAGTTCATGCTCTTTGGCAAGCGCCTGCGGGTCGTTATAATAGTCGATGGCTTTTAAGGCTGCCTCGATTCTCTCAATGCGCTGACCGAAGCCTTCTGTATAAATTTTATTGCCGCACACCGTATGGCCAGGTCCTCTCTGCTCCATAAACTCTGTAAAAATACCTGCTTCATAGGCATCTTTCCAAGCCGGGCTCATGTGGTCTAATAACTTTTTTCTGATAGTGCGGTTCTGCCAGTAAGGAATAATTTCCTCCTCTTGCAGTGCAAATGCTGCTTCGTCAACGGAGAAATTGATTAAATCTCTGTCGTTCATCACACGCATATCTTCCATGCTGTGGCAGCAAAGCTCCGGAAAAGTCGGCGCGCCCTGCGGGGATGCGCCTTTTTCGCCTACAATCAACTCGCCCCCACCGATGTAAAGACTCTTTTTCTCGCAGTAATCCTTCAGCGCCTGACCGCGCAGCTCCGGCACGGACAGAACACCTTCAAACTGTTTATAAGTTTCTGTCATAATCTTTGCCCGCTCCATATCGATATAGGGCTGGGTCGTTACACTTTTTTCTCTCAGCTTCTGAACTCTTTCGTTCATGCCTCTTCTCTCCATTTTATTATCCTCCTATCTTTACACCTTGAAAACCCATTTGCTGTAATATATTCTGGTAATCAGCCAGTTCCTCTTCTGTCGGTGCAGTGAATATATCTTCATAGGATTTACCTAACTGCCCGTATTTGTCTTTTCCGTAATCGTGGTACGCTATTAAATGAATCTGTGCCGGTGTAATATGGTTCGCCATGAGCCAGCTGCCAACAGCTTCGATCTCTGCTGCCGAACTATTGACCGGCTTTACCAAAGGCAGTCTGAGCCAAATCTTCGCACCGGCTTTTGCTAATTTCCGCAGATTTTCCAGAATCAGTTCATTGGAAACGCCTGTATAGCGCTGATGTTTTTCGGCATCCAGTGCCTTCAGATCATACAAAAAAGTGTCTATATAGGGTAAAATCTCTTCAAATTTGTCCCATGAACAGAATCCGCAGGTGTCAATGTTCACAGAAATTCCTTCATGATATAAGCTTTCTGTCAACATGCGAAGATAAGCGCGGTCTATGGCCATCACCTCACCGCCGGACAGGGTAACGCCGCCATCGGATTCTTCATAAAAAATCTGGTCAGACACCAGCTTCTTCACAAGCTGCTTTACCTCATAGACTCTGCCCACCGTTTCTAAGGCCTGCGCCCTGCATGCCGCCGCACATCTGCCGCAGCTTCTGCAAAGAGTCTTATCAATCGCAATGCCATCTTCCGTCATAGAAACAGCATGAAGCTGACAGGCTTTAATACAGCTGCCGCAGCCGGCGCACCGATTCTTGTAATAGCGAATCTCTCTATCCTGACTCTGTGTCTCCGGATTGTGACACCAGCTGCAGTGAAGGGGACACCCCTTGAAAAACACCGTGGTTCTGATGCCGTTCCCGTCGTGAATGCAATATTTTTGAATGTTTGTGATGTATGTCATAACTTCTCTTTTCTCGTTTTGAACTAAAGTTTATACCGTAGTCTAATTATAGCATTTCCCTAGCTGCAGTGTCAATAGTCCCAACGGTGATTGCATAAAAAGCTGTGAATATTAGATTTTAGTACCTATTTTGCATAAAACACTTAAAAGTACTAATCCTGTGCTTCTAGCGTTTGCCGCGCAATATTGCACACACGTATTTCTTTTACCTCTAAATCTGAAACAGGCAAAAAAAGATTTGTTTTGTACGAAAGTCGCGCTAATTTTACACGACATCCTCATATTTTCGATTATAATCAATGAATTTTGCAATATTATCTATTTTTTTACTTTGACGCTTGAATTTTATTATGAATTTTGTTAAAATATAGGAAAGTAGAGTTGTAAAGGGAGGTAAGGATATTATGGCGAACAGCACTACTTTGTCTGAGCAAATATATAATGAGCTTTATCATGATATTACCGACCAGCGACTGGTCTGCGGGCAAAAACTTACATTGAAGATTTTAAAAGAACGTTTTAACGTCAGTCATACGCCGATTCGGGAAGCTTTGACCCGGCTTTCTGAGAACGGACTTGTGACCTACTACTCCAATTGCGGCGTTACGGTAAAAGAATTTACGGAAAATGATATCCGCCAGATTTTTCAGATGATTGGAGAACTTGACGCCCTTGCGATTCAGTTCTGCAAGAATGCCTTTTCTGAGGCTCCGCTCATCTTCGAGCTGGAACAGATTATCAAGAAAGGCAATGCTCTCCTCGAAGAAAACAAAATTGCGGAATGGAAGGACTACTCAGAGGAATTCCATATTGCGTTTTACCGCCATGCGCAGAATGACTATCTCAACGATGCTGCAAAGAAACTGCGCTCCCAGGTTGAGGTACTCTCCTGTATGTATTATCAGCCGGTCAATGTGGAGGATATCAATGCGCGCCACGGTGAAATCTTTGCGTGTATCAACAACGGCGACTTTGACGGCGCTGCTAATCTGATGCGTAAACACCTGCAGTTTGATATGGTCTATGCGCTCAACGCTTATCAGGAGGCACAAAAGAAAAATAGCTAAACAAAAGTCCGCTTTTGCGGACTTTTTGTTTAGCTATTTCAATTTCTCCCGGAATTCCTCAAAAGCTTTCATAACGCTGTCGGATACTCCCATCTGCTCCATATAATGCTGCATACGCTGTACCTGCTCCTGCAAATGCACATCCGAACCATAGTTTTCAACTGAGCAAGCCTTCTGCACAGCGTTCCCAGAAACCAGTGCAGGAATTTCCGCTCCCAGATATACATTCATTCTCCACAGCAAATATAATGGGAGACTATAAGTGTACGTTCGTTCCACAAAATGCTCTCCGATATTTTTCATAGAGCACCTGAATCCCAGCTCCGGCTGATACCTATTGCAAAAAAGCCGATAACTTTTTGCTTTTGTGTTCACTTCTGCCTTACTTTCAATGGGAATCAACTTTTCACCATCTTCAATCAGAAAATCAAGTTCCGCTGTGTTTCCTGATTTCCAAAAATATGGTTGTTTTCCCAGCACCAAAAGTTCTGTCATCACATAATTTTCCGTCAAAGCCCCTTTAAAGCGATTAAACCGTTCTGTTCCCTGCAGAATAGTCTGCGCTGAAACCCCTGATTTTCTGCGCAGGAGTCCCACATCGGACAGGTATACTTTGAAATTGGTCTTATTGGCGCAGAAGGAAAGCGGCAATTCCGGCTTTTCTACCAGTTCCAGACGATAGGCAAGCCCCGCATCGACAAGCCACTGCAGCGCGTCTTCCAGATCCTTTGCTCTTGCTCCCTGTTTTACATGAGAAAAAATAAATTTGTGATTATCTTTTGCCAGCTGCGCCGGAATCGCATCCCAGACCCACGTGATTTTCGGCACTTCAGCAATAGGTGCATGCTTGGAAAAATCACTGCGGTAATCAATTAAAATGTTGTCCTGAATGCGCTCAACTTTTTCAAAATCATGACTTTCTATCCAGGCGGCCACCGCCTCTGGCATGCCGCCTACTGCATAGTAGATTCGCTGCAGTTTACTAAGGGGCTCTGTATATGCTGCCGGCAGCGCCTTTTCAAAATCAAAATGCTGTACACCCGCATGCAGTTTTGGATTTTCCGCCTGTAGAAACTCAGAAAAACTCATAGGATACATCTGCATATGATCCACCTTTCCTACCGGAAAAGAAATATGCTCCCGCTTCAGCGCCACACCAAGGAGCGAGCCAGCACAGATTAAATGAAGCTTCCTATTTTCTTCACAAAAATATTTCAAAGAGGTTACAGCACGGGGACATGCCTGAATTTCATCAAAAATCACCAGAGTTTTCCCCGGAATCAACGGTTTTCCATGATACAGCTGTCCCAATTCCTCCAAAATACGCTCTGTTTTAAGATTATAATCGAAAATGCTCTGCAGTCCTTCGTCTCCTTCAAAATTGAAATAGGCTACATCCTCAAAGCACATCTCTCCAAAATCCTTCATAGCATAAGTCTTTCCGCATTGTCTCACGCCTGTGAGAATCAAAGGTTTTCTGTCCGGATTATCTTTCCATGCTTTCAGCTTTTTTATAATTTCTCTCTCCATCCTTCGCCTCCACGTTATTCTGCTTTTAGCATACCACGTATTATTAGTAATTTCAATATGTTTCACATTTTTCATATGAATAATGTTTATTTTTTTGCGTTTTTCATATGAATAACGCAATTTTTATTGCATTTCCCATACGAATAATGATATATTCTTTTCTGCCAACGAAAAAAAGAACCCTACGGTTCTCTTTTTCTCATGCATTTATTTCGCTTCTTTTACAGGAACAAATTTTGCTTCGTTCATCAGCGGATGCTGCAGCTTGATAGCGCCTTTGACAGGACACTCCATCACGCATGCGCCGCAGTACCAGCATTCCCCCGGATACATCACGATGGGATGCTCGCCTTTATTGACGCTGTGTACCAGTACATCAACCTGGCACACGTCCGCGCAGCGGTTACAGCCGATGCACAATTCCTCATTATAGATAATCGGCCTTGCGCTGCTGGCTACAACAGATGTATATAATTCTTTCTTTTCCATTATTTTCTCACCTCTGCCTGTTCCTTTATATAGTCCTGATTTCTCTTTTCATATTCTTCCTTCAGATTGCCGAAGTAGTCGTGTTCCACGATACCTTTGACCGGCTTTCCGTCCTCCATTCTAATGGTGATGAAGTGACGGTCCTTTTCCGGATCCATTTCCGGATAGTCGTTTCTCTCAAAGAATAGCGGCGCGGAGCTGGATTCTCTCATGAGGCATGCGTTCAAAATCAGCTTTGCCACTTCCAGAATATCTAATACCTCGTGGGTTCTCATCAGATCGTGAGGCGTTACAGCGGACAGCTGCGGCACTTTGTCCCGCTCATAGCTTTCCAGAAGGTCTAGACCCTCTTTGAGAAGATCCGCGCACTTGACGCCGCCGCAGTAGTTCTGCATCGCTTTGGAAATGGCCATGTTCAGCTCACGCCAGTTCATGCCTTCCTCGTTTTCAAGCGGCGCGTACAGACGCTTCATTTCCGCGTCAATATCCGCCTGTTTCGGCTGTGCGTAGTCCACTTTGTCCGCATGATCAGCTGCTTTTCTGCCAGCGTAGTAGCCCGTCGTGCTGGCGTATCCGCAGCAGTCAGACGCAAAGAGCTGATCCCCCGCCGCATAAATGCCATCGATATTGGTCATCAGATCCCAGTCGTGCATAATGCCGCCCGGGGCGCCAAACAGCTGTCTTTCCTGGGTTAAGAAAGCTGCCGACTGCCAGCCTGTTCCGTAACTCTGCAGGGCATGTTTTGTCGGGTCAAATCCTCTTTCTGTATAATTCTGCAAAATAGGAATCTTCGTCTTGCCTTCCTCGCCTACCATCATGCCCCAGATGACCTTTCTCTCCATTTCAGGCATTCTGGACAGATCCGCATAGAACGGCAGCTGGTAGCCGCGCTTCATCAGTTCGTCAAAAGGCATGGTTTCCGGTCCTCTGTATTCGTACTTCGGTTCGTCGATGACGCCGCCCTTTAAGAAAAATTTCTGACCCTCTACAGGATAGTAACGCTCGGATACCGTTTTCAGCACATTGCCGTCTCTATCCAGATACGGAATTTCCACGCCTCTGGCATCGACCATGGTTGCCGCGTACCAGGTGTTGTGGTTGTTACCTGCGCCATATGGCGGAAAACTTCTGCCGGAAGCGGAAAACTCGCCCTTTACAGACTTTTCCATCATGGTAAATTCCATCCCGGCTCTTGCACCCATAGCGTGACCGCTGCCGATACTCTGCATCGGACGGAACTCGCAAAGTCCCACAAGATCAGGGTTAAACAGCCATACGCGGGCAGGCCTTGACATGCAAAGCACTGTGGATTTGGCTTTGAATACATGGAATTTTCCGGTACGCACATTCATGCCCATGGCACCGATGCCCCGCTTCTTACCATTTTCCACCGCGGTGAGAAGTGCTGTCGCTTCTGTTCTGTCAAAGATTCTCACGCCCAGCTTTTTGCACTGTTTATACAGCGCCGGCTTGAAAGTGGAACCCCAGACGCGAAGGGTGAACTTATTCTTATAATCATAAGCGAACATCAGCTTTGTTTCTGCGTCGCGGAATTCCGCTCCTTCAAATTCGTCCTCGATATCTCTGATTTTGCCGCCGAAGCTTTCCAGATCCAGCAGGCGGTCGTAACCTTCCCGGCACTCGATATAGTGGGCGATGCCGTTGCTGTAATGCTGCTGCTCGTCCACATAAGCATCTGCGATTTCCTCCGGTGTAACCTGCGAACACGGATTGGTGCACGCGGATTCCCAGTGGTCGAAACCGGTACCTGCACTGCCGCTGCGCACGGTTGCGCCTTTTTCTACTAAAATTACAGACTTTCCTTTTCGCGCCGCCGCAATGGCCGCAAAGCAGCCGGCAAGTCCGCCGCCTAAAACCAGGACTTCCGCCTCATCGGTCTGCACGTCGCCGAGTTCATTTGCATAAGGCCATTTATACTCTTTCATGATTTACTCCTTCTCCTTCCAATGAGATATTTTGCAAAATTTATTTATTTTTTTATAAAATAACATAATCCGCAGCAGAAACCAAGAGATATCCCGATATTTTGCAAAATTTATTTTTATATTGCAACTCAATTGCCTTATGCGATGTAATATGATAAAATGGACTATAAGAGTTTTTGGATTTTACTATCGGGAGGATTTCAATATGAGTAATAAAACAACTTTAGCAGAACAGATTTATCAGGAACTATTCCACGATATCACAACCCAGAAACTGATATTCGGTCAGAAACTCACCCTGCAGGACCTGAAAACCCGGTTTCAGGTCAGCCAGACGCCGGTGCGGGAAGCCCTGACCAGACTCATCGAAGATGGCCTGGTCAATTATTACTCCAATCTGGGCGTCGCTGTAACCACATTCACCGGCTCTGACATCCGCGAGCTGTATCAGTGCATCAGCGAGTTTGACGCTCTGGCGATTCTGTTCTGTAAAAACTCTTTTTCCACCACGCCGCTAATCTATGAATTGGAAAACATCATCAAATCGGGACAGCAGCATCTGGCGGAAGGCGATCTTGCTGCATGGAGCCATGACTCAGACGATTTCCATATCGTGTTCTACCGCCATGCTCAAAACCACTATCTGGATGACTCCGCTAAAAGGCTGCGTGCTAAAATTCAGGTCTTTGCCAATATGTATTACTTCGATGATCCCATTCATGCAGAAAACATACAGATGGGCCATGCAGAAATTCTGGAAAATATTAAGGCAGGTGATTTTGAAGAAGCCGCCAATGTCATGCGGCTGCATCTGCAGTATAATATGGTATACGCCCTTAACGCTTACGAGGCCGCACCAAAAGCAAAAGATACGCTCAAATAGAACGTATCTTTTTTTATCCTATATTTCTTCATTATTCGCCAAACAGGCCGCCGTGTATTCCTGCACGAGCTAAAGTCAATACCAGCGCATCATCCCCAATCCGATGAATCAGAAAACGGTCCGGCAGGATATGGCATTGGCGATGAGGCAGTTTTTTTATGATACTGGCCTATGATTTCTTTTCTTGATAAAAAGACTCAGCATTAATACTGCAGCGCTTATGACCAGTCCGACTACATTTGCGGGCAAATCGTTGAGTACTGTGACCTTTCCGGTCAAACCATATTCCCACAGCAGGCTGCCTGCTACAGCAGCAATCATACTGACCAGCGCCGCCGCGGAAGTAATCCCTTTATTTCTCATTCCAAGGATCAGAGGCAGAAATACCGAAACGCTGTAAAAAAGACCAGCGATATAGATCACATCGATAATATTGCTGAAAAGCAGTGAAATTATCGTACTGGAAAAGGCAATAGCAAGCAGTACACACCTGGACACGGTGACCAGAGGCTTATCATCTGCTCTATCCCTTCTCAGCAGTTTCCACAGGTCATTTACAATCAGCGTCGTCGTCGCGTGAAGAATAGAAGTGCCCGTCGATATGGTTGCCGCAAAGAGACCTGCCATTCCAAGGCCGATTACACCGTGAGGAAGAAATGATTTCAGCGCCTCCGCAAACACAGTATTGGTATCCTTAATGCCCGGAATCTTCACAGAAGCATAAATACCGATTAGACCGATGGCGATGGAAATCGCGAGATAAAAACCTGCTGTAAATAACGCGCCGAATCTCGCTGTTCCCTCACTTTTCGCCGCCGTCATGCGCTGAATATAATTCTGATTGGTGGAATAAGAAAGCATGCACAGGAGAAACCATGAAAACGGCGTCCAAAAGCCAAGACGTTTCATGCTGAATGTCTCTGCGGGCAGTTCTGCCAATATGCTCTCAAATCCCGTGTCGGAACCCACCATCGCCGCCAGCAGAAACAACACCGACAAAATGATAATGACAAAGAGCGTTGCGTCCGTATTCACAACCGACCGAAGTCCTCCGCTGGTCAGAAGAATCACCAGCAGAACGCTGATAAAAAGCGAAAGATACATACTGATTCCGGTTATGGCATAAAGGGTCGTACACGCGATGGTAAACTGTACGGACAGCGAGGCAAAATTTGTAAACACATGCATTACGATGGCAAAATACTTGACCGCGGGCGAATATCTTTTTCCGAGATATTCCGGCACCGTGGCGCTGTTCATCTTGTGAATTTTTTCGGCGAGAAACAGACCTACCAGAAAGAATGCCGGAGCAGCAGCAAGATTCCACCAGATTCCGCTCATGCCAACTGCATAGCAATATCCCATAGCGCCCACCAGGCCACTTCCTCCAAAGTCTGTAGCCGCCATAGAAAATCCCGCCTGCAGTTTATTAATGCCCCTGCCTGCCATTAGAAATTCTGCCGCTGATTTATCCTTCTTGCCCGATACCCAGCCGATTACCATTACAACGGCAATGGTAACAGCCAGGACAATATAGTCTAGTCCATTCATGTTTCACCTCCGGCATTATGAACTATGCGCTTCCTCGTGTTTCAGCTCTGCTGTGTCTCAGATTTGTCTGCGAATATACCGTTCTTTTTCTCATACACGCCCAAAAGGACTGCACAGACAATGACCAGTACGAGACCAGCAACGAAAAGCCAGATAATGTTTCTGTACCCATCTGCGCCATATTTATCAATCCAGCTTCCGCAGAGGGTGTAAAGCCATAAGTCCGTCGAATATCCTACTGCAGAAGCGATTCCCATGGCGGTTCCTGTGATTTCAAAAGGCATTTTCGCCTCAGGAATCGGCGTATATAATCCGGAACGGGAGCCCGACAGGATAATAATCATCACAAGGGCCGCGATAATGGCGATTGTCTTTGCGCTCTGGTTCTGCGGAATAAACAGGAATACCGCAGATATCGCAATCAGTGCACAGGCAAAGACCAGCAGGAATTTCGGCGTCTTCCATTTATCCAGCAAAAGACCGCACATGGGAGATACAAAGAGTCTGAGCAGGGTACGGTTAGCGATGGTCAGTCCTGTGCCGAAAGCAACCGTCGTTCCGAAAACAGTGGAAAGATATGGATTCAGATAACTTGTTCCGGTTACCATAATAAACAGTCCCATCACAATAAACCCATTGAGCCAAGTTACCGGATGTTTGAAGGCCTTTCCAACCATTTTCAGGTTGAATTCGTTGGACGCCTTATTATCCTCCACATCTTTCAGCGCTGCGATGATAATGAGCGCAACGACCAAAAGGGTTACCGCGTATACGCTTGTAACGATTCTGAAATTGCTGATTGAGCCCAGTGCTGCCAGAATTCCATAACTGGTAATCGCACCTGCAAGGGCGTAGCACATTTCAAAGAAGCCGAAAATCTTTCCCTCTTCATTCTCTCCTGCCTGGGCTCTGACCAGTTTCAGAAATGCCGACCAGTGAATAAAGGTTGTTGAAATGCCGAAGCCCAGATAGCAGATCAGCAGAACCGTATATCCGTTTACAAAACTCATGGCAAATCCCAAAACTGCAGTCATCAGCTGTGAAATGATAATCAATTTCTTCGGCGAGAATTTATCCGCCAACATACCGCCGAACAGATATCCCGGGGTCGCAGTCAAAGAAAACATCGTCAAAAGCAGGCCTGCCTGTGTATTGCTCAGGCTGAATGCTTCCAGAAACTGCGTATAAAAAGTAGAACTTAAATATGGCAGATTATAGCAAAGACATGATAAGGTCAAAAGAAAAATCAGCAAATATCTCTTTTTTGAATTCATAATAGTACTCCTCGTTCTTAAACGCACACTGACACTTAGGCGGAAACAACCAGACTGCCTTCCCGCAGCACGTATTTCGGCAGATTCTTCATCACAGTCATATCCTCGTCAGGATTTCCGCTGAAAATTGCAAGATCCGCATACTTGCCAGTCTTAATGGTGCCGCGCAGATGATCTTCTCCAATAATTTTCGCGCTGTTAATGGTCGCTTCTTTCAGACTTTCGATATTCGGCTGTCCCATCTCATTTCTCGCGACAAACTCAAGACCCGGGAACCGTTCAAACATCTGTCTGTCTAAATCTGTACCCCAGCCTACAAGGACCCCTGCCGCCTCACACATGGCAACGCTTTTCGCCATGCTTGCGCAGGCTGCTCTGCTCTTCTCGACAAATTCCGGCAAAACGCCGCCCTCATATAGTTCTTTATAAAGGGTATAGGCGATGGAATAAGTCGGTACTGTGGCGATGAGATCCTTTCTCTTCAGCATCAGCTCTACACACTCTTCGTCTACATAGGAAGCATGTTCAATGGTTCTGATGCCATTTTTCACAGCCAGCTTGATTCCCTCCGTGCCGTGGCAGTGCGCCGCCACATAAGTGCCCAGCTTTTCCGCGGCATCGGTTATAGCGCGAATTTCTTCTTCCGTCGTAATCAGTTCTCCCGGAACGCCGCCTTCATTGAGCACGGCCCCTGTCACCATATACTTGATAAAATCCACACCTTTTGCGGTCTCGGTCCGCACGATGTGCAGCATGTCGGCCGGATCGTCTGTTTCCCAGTAAAGGCTTCCAAAGCTTTCATTTCCCTTTGCCACAGGAGAGATGATTTTTCCCGATGTAATGATATGGGGGCCTTTCACGACGCCTTTACTTACCGCGTCCCGCACTGCGATGCCCGCGTAAAAGTCATTGCCGCAGTCGCGGATGGTGGTATATCCGTGTTTCAGGTAAACGCCCGCATATTCCATGCAGTCTACCAGATATTCGTTCTGGCCGCGCATCATCGACGCGTAATAATCCTGATTCTTAAACATCAAATGGGCATGCAGGTCAAAAAAGCCCGGCAGCACCGTCATCCCCTGTCCGTCGATGACTTCTGCCCCTTCATAGTTTGCGGTTCCCGCAGGAAGAATCTCACTGATATATTTTCCGTCCACCACAATATCCGCCATCTGGCCGTCAAAGCCCTCAGTCAGTTCCGGAATCAGTCTACAGTTTTTTATCACAAGCATTTTTCTATTCTCCTTCTTCGTTTTCAAAAATTACGCCGGCGTTAAGATTGCAATTATCATATCACAGGGAAATTTTTTTCACAAACATTCTGAATTCCCTTGAAAGTGGAATCATCCTGTTATAAAATTGCTTGTAGGTGGAATTCTAAAAGGATTTGAATTTTAAGCAGAAAACAAATCTCCGAAAAAAACAAAATCATCATTTATTCCCCCATTTGTGGAATAAACCGACAGAAAAATATCTGATAAGAACCGAAAGAGGCTGTTATGAATACGAAAGAAAACATTAACAAAACAGTTGGCGCGCGCATCCGTTACTACAGAAAAGCCAGAGGCATTACCATCGTAGAACTGGCAAAACGTATGCACATCAGCAAATCAGCCATCTCCAAATATGAATGCGGTCAGGTGGCAATCACCTTAGAGCAGATTGTTTCCATCGCGGAGATTCTGGACCTCGACCCGTTCCTGCTTCTCAGCGACAGCTTTCTTCCCGACACTCACGCAGTCTTCAGACAGGTACGAAGCTCAGGGGAAGAAACCTTCACAAAATACTATATGTACGGTTTCACCAGTCACGAAAAAGCCTACGTAAGCAGACATCTGCTTCTGCTGGGCGATAAAACCTGCCGTCTATACTGCGAAATAGAAGACGAAGAAAATTTCCGCAACTGTAAATACTATTACACCGGTGAATTAAGAAATGACGCCGCCTTTCAGCGGGCATTCCTCACAAATCCCTTAAACCGGGACGATGTGATTCTGATAGAAAAAATGATACCCCTCGGAAAAAAAGAGCTGCAGTTTGCCTTTGGTGTGAGCATGTCAATCGGCACCAACTATCCCATGGCATTCAAGTGGCTGCTCTCCCAGAAAAAAATTAAAAATACTGAAAAGATTAAAGAGCTTCTTGCCTTTTCCGCAAATGATATCAAGCGAATGCGGACTACCAACGCTTTTTCCGTTGACTTCAAAGATAAAAGGCTCGATTGACTGTTTCCGCGATACGGAATCACATTAGATTCCGACATGCGGCAGCCTCTTTTGTTTACCTTCGTTTCGCGCGCCTCCCTTCCCGCCGCTGTGCATATTTGAGGAAATTATATCAAAAATATGCAGTGCCTCGTGCATATTTTTAGGTAAAGTCCCTTTAATATGCATATTTGCACTGTTAAAACTAAAAAAGCTGCCTAAGGAACAGTAACATTGTCCGCAAGCAGCTTTAGTTGTACATATTTTGAAGATTTTTTAAAAAATATGCAGAGACTTGTACATATTTCGGGGATTTTTCACGAAAATATGTGATTCGCGGTTTTCCCTTTACAATTTACTCAGCAGCAACTGCATAATTTGCCAGCACAAATTCCTGTGCGCGGTTTACACCGTCTACCACTGCTTTAGACGAAATGGTCGCTTTGGAAACTGCGTCGATTGGTGAGCCTTTTGCTGTATCTCCGGTGATTACTACAGGAAGATATCTGCCTGTAAACTGTCCTTTAAAGGCATCTGTCGCAATTTTTTCTCCCAGATACTCCGTTTCCTTTTGGCGCAGCACATCAATGCTCACCACCAGAGTTCCATCAGCAGAAATGATTGTTTCCAATTCAATGGGCTCTTCTGCATTGTAGCCTACTGTAGTTCCCTTTACAACGTAGCCCACCAAAGTGCCTGCCGCGTCATATGCTTCTTCTACAGCGGTTATGCTGTAGTCTCCCGCATTGGTGCCTGAGATATCGACTTCCTGTGTAGAGGCGATGGAAAAATCAACTTCTACAGGTTCCGTATATTTTTTATTTGCACTGCCATAGATTGCTTCTGAACCAAAAATCACCGCTGCAGAAACTGCAATCATGACAACCAGCGAAATCACCCAACTGGTAGATTTCGGATTAAAATGTGCACTCTGTTTCATACTATTTCTCCTTTTTAATGTATTGCTCAAACCCTGCGCTGTAGGTTTTATGATAGGCCTTATCCACCCAGACAGCTTCTACATCCTCCATCGAATCTACCAGGCTGCGCCCCTCCTCAATAGGCATATTAAAGAGCGTCGTCGATAAGGCATCGCCCAGGGCAGAATCCTTACAAATCACTGAAACGCTTGCCATATATTCCGCCGGCATCAAAGTCTTCGGATTGATAATGTGACAGTATTTCTTCCCGTCAACGGTATAATATCTCTGATAATCACCGCTGGTTACTACAGAAAGTTCTGTGATTGCAAGACTCTCAAGGTTTTCCTTGCTGTCCGGATCAGGGCTTTCTATTCCGATGTTCCAAAGGCTCTTTCCGTCGTCATTCTTATATCCGAAGGTTACTACATTTCCTCCGATACTGATTGCCGCCGAAGACCAGAGATTTTCTTTCGCATAAGCACATGCCTCTCTAACTGCAAAACCCTTTGCAACAGCGCCTACATCCAAACGCAGGTTTGGATCTTTAAAATAAACAGTACGTTTTTCTTTATCAATGATTAAATCATCAAAATCTGTATGTTCTGCCGCCCGCTTCAACTCCTTCATGTCCGGAAGATACGCTTTTTCGGGATTGTTTACAGAATAGGTTCTGCTGTCATGCCAGAGAGAAAGTACTGCGCCAAAGCAAATGTTGGTCTGTCCATTGCTCATATCATAAACTTCCCGGCAATATTCCAGAAGATTGATAATCTTCTGATCGACCTCTACCGGTTCATCTTTTGCACGCTGATTGATGACAGCAAGATTTACCATACCATCGTAAGTATTGTAAATATCATACAGTTTGTTGTATTCTTCAAGGATTTGATGAAAGGTTTCTAAATGGGAATCAAAGTCCTCCTGACTTGTATCGTAAGCAATTACTGTCGAAGCTGTATCAAAGACGTCGATAAAGCTTGCGGAAAAACGCTCCGTCTTACCGCCTCCAGAATTCCCACATCCGGTACATACCATCATCAAAACAATGAATAACAATAATATTTTTTTCTTCATAGTTGCTATGGAAAAGAGAGCAAAGAAGCCCTTGCTCTCTTTCAAACTCCGTCAGTAATTATTTTGCCATTGCAGCTTCAATTGTAGCAACGATAGCGGAAATTACGATTGTGCAGCCAGCCTTCAGGTCTTCATCAGAAGGATACCCTTCACCGTCAACAGCGCCCTTGATTTCGTCTACAGTCTTGCCCTTTGCCCATTCTTCATAAGCGGCCGCCTGTTCGTACCATTCTTTTTCGATTGGGGAAGCACCCTTCATGTTGTAGTCTTCCTTCAATTCTTTCTTAGTCATGTAGTTTCCAGCTTCAACTTTGAACTTGCCGCCGTCTAATGCGCATTTTGCCTGAGAAGCGTCGATGAGGCAGGAAGTGATTTTGCCTTCAGCGTCTACAGTCACAGCTGCATAAGCCGCGTCATACTGCAGATTTTCTTCGTTGCTCTGATAGGATTTTTCAGCTGTTACAGCCAGCTTCAGAGTATCATCTGCAGAAGCGCCTAAATCCTGTGCATTGTTGATTGCATTCGTGATTGCTGTTACGATATCGCTCAGCCAAATTGTACAGCCCGCAGTCAGGTCTTCATCAGTCGGATAACCGTCTTCACCGATAGCAGCGGCTACTTCGTCAGCAGATTTGCCCTTTGCCCATTCTTCTAAAGCAGCAATCTGTTCATACCACTCTTTTTCGATTGGGGAAGCGCCTTTCATGTTGTAGTCTTCTTTCTTGTCCAGTTTGGATCTCAGGTCTGCAACTGTGCCGTCATCAGTTCCAAGATCCGGCTTAATCTGCATTTCGTCAACTTTCAGGCTAACGATTTTTCCGTCAGCATCAACCAGAACAGCAGCAACTACAGAATCGATTGTCAATGTTTCATCTTCAACATCTGCAATAGAGCTTACTACTGCATAACCAGTCTTTGCCCCTGCTGCATTTGCGTCGCCGCCGGCATTGTCACCGCCATCATCAGAGCTGCCGCAAGCAGCAAAGGAAAATACCATAGCGAGCGCCAATGCGGAAATTAATAATTTTTTCATCTTCAGCATAATTCTCTCTCCTAAATTCTTAATACTTTAGTACTAGCGTACACTTATATAATATCTGACAATCTCATGATTGTCAATATTTTATCAATACTTTGTTATTGATTAAACAATTTAATAATCTTTCTTGGGCACTTTTCTGCGCAGGCACCGCACTGGGTACATTTGCTGTAGTCAATTCTGGCTATATTGTTTTCCATAATAATTGCCTCTGACGGACAGTTCTTTGCGCAGAGTCCGCAGCCGATACAGCCCGCCTTACATGCGTTCATTACCTCCTTACCCTTGGCAAGAGATACGCACTGTACTCTGTGGGTCGATGCAGCCGGCACCAGTTCAATTAAATCGTGCGGACAAACTTTAATACACTTACCGCAGGCGATACAAAGTTCTTCGTCGACAACGGCTTTTTTATCGATGATACGGATTGCTCTCTCCGGACAAACCTTTGCGCAGGATCCATACCCCAGACAGCCATATTTGCAGGCATACGGGCTGGAACCCGGCATTTTTGCCGCATAAGCACAGCTCTCAATACCGATGTACTGATAGTCCACCTGTTTCATATCGCTGGTTCCATTACATCTGACATAAGCAACTTTTTTCTCCATGTCGCCTACTTCCTGTCCCATAATCTTTGCAATTTCCTCTGCAACAGGCTTACCGCCTACCGGACATGCGGTTACCGGAGCACCTCCTTCTGCGATGGCTTTTGCAAGAGCATCACAACCTGCGTATCCGCAGCCGCCACAGTTACTGCCCGGCAGCACTTCACGAACTGCCACTTCAAGTTCATTGACTTCCACGTGGAACACTTTTTCAGCGATACTCAGCGCAATACCGATGATTGCACTAATGACACACAGAGAAACGACTGCGATTACAATTTCACTCATATTCATATCTGGTCCCTCCTCTATGCTAACATACCGAATCCGTAGAATGCGATAGACATCAGACAAGCTGTCATCAGTACTGCCGGTGTTCCCCTGAAGGAATCAGGGAAATCATTGGTTTCGCTCTTTTCTCTAACGCCTGCCATGATAATGATGGCAATACCAAAGCCGACGGCAGTTCCAATTCCGGATACTACACTTGTGATGAAGTCATTTCCTGACTGTACGTTAGTCAACGCTGTACCAAGAACTGCGCAGTTGGTCGTAATCAGCGGCAGGAACACTCCTAAACTCTGATAAAGCGGCGGAATTGCTTTCTTCAGAAACAGTTCAACAAGCTGCACCAGAAAAGCGATTACCATGATGAACACGATGGTTCTCAGATAAGTTAAATCAAATCTCACCAGCAGATAATCGTAAAGCAAGCTGGATACTGCGGAAGCAATCGTAATAACAAAGATTACCGCACCACTCATACCTGCAGCTGTCTTTACATTCTTAGATACGCCGAGGAACGGACAAATTCCTAAAAACTGGCTGAGTACAACATTGTTAATCAGCGCCGTTGTAAGAAGTACTAAAAATAAGCTGTTACTCATTTGTCTCTACCTCCTCCTTACATACAGCCGGGCACTGTTCGCAGTTTCCGCTGCAGCCACCTTCGCCTTTGACATGACGGTTTGCACCCTTGAGCTTTAATTTGTTTTGAATCATACAGAGTATGGACAGTACGAAGAACGCACCCGGCGCCATGACGAAAATGGAAATCGGTTCGTAAGCTTCCGGCATAATCTGCATATTGAAAATCGTTCCGTTACCGATCAGTTCTCTCACCATACCGATAACAGTAAGACCCAGAGTAAAACCGAGGCCGATACCTACGCCATCGAAGATGGAAAGGAACGGACCGTATTTGGACGCATAGGTTTCTGCTCTTCCTAAAATGATACAGTTTACTACAATCAGCGGAATAAAGATTCCAAGACTCTCATAAAGGAAAGTCATATAAGCGTGCATCAAAAGCTCTACAATGGTTACAAATGATGCGATGATGATGATGTAAACCGGTACTCTGACTCCGTTTGGAATCACCTTTCTCAAAAGAGAAATCAGGAAGTTTGACATAATCAGTACCGCCATAGTTGCGATACCCATACCGAATCCGTTGCTGGCACTGGTGGTTACCGCAAGGGTCGGACACATACCGAGCATGAGCACAAAGGTTGGATTTTCCTTGATGATGCCGTTATATAATCTTTCTAATACTGCTTTCATCTATCTCACGCTCCTTTCAGTTCATTATTATAGTATTCGATTGCGCCGTTTACTGCAGTAAGCACTGCGTCAGTCGTAATCGTTGCACCTGCAATCATATCGATTTCGTTGTTTTCCATCTTTGCACCGGAAGCAACGCGGGATACAGCTTCTGCTTTCATGCCGATAAACTGAGCTGCAAATTCATCGCTGGTGCACTGTCCGCCGAGAGTCTTTGTCTCGTTGCAAATCAGGGTGGAAAAGCCCTTAATCAGGCCGTCTTTACCGATACCCAGAGCAATCTGCAAATCTCCATCGTAACCATTGTGAGCAGTTACAATGACTACATAACCTTCGCCCTTTGCATCTTTGACTTCGTTTACAGTGTAATCCTCTCCGGTTGCTTCGCTGATACCCATGTCAGTCAGTTCCTCCGGTGTCACATCAGGAAAAGCTTTTGCCATCGGATCAACTTCTTCAACCGGAGCAAGGCCGCCTCCGAAGTTTGCCTGATAAAATGCGATTGCTGCATTGACAGCATCCGTTACTGCGCCTGTTGTGATAGTTGCGCCGCCAATTGCGTCGATTTCGTTATCTGCAGAAGCCCCTGTCTTGCTATACGCAAGAGGTTCTGCTTTCTTGCCTTTGAACTGCTCTGTAAAGTCAGGTTCTGTACATTTGGAGCCGAGACCTGCAGTTTCTGAATGAGATACTACATTAAATCCAGTCAATGTACCGTCGGTAGTGATACCGATTGCAACCTGCACGTTGCCGCCGTATCCACTAGGGGAAGTTGCTGCAATGACATAGCCCTTTGGCGTTGCGCTGGAATCGGTCGGGTCAACTACTGCTAAAACGTCGTTGATAAAGCAGCCATCGTAACCTGCACCAGCCAGCATTTCTGCTGAGCCTTCAAGAAGGGCTTCAGTATTGTCAATTTCGCCAAATCCCTTTGCGTCCTCATACACGACTTTGTAGACTTCTGCTCTGGCGTTGATTTCTGCCTGGTTAATCGGCTCTTTGGTCACCTGATAAACAACCGATAATAACAGAATCGCCACAAAGGTTACAACTACTAATACTAATGTATTGGCAAGTGTTGCAGATTTCTTCTTCATGCCTTGCTTCCTCCTTTCGCTTTTTCACTGCCGAAAGGCTTTGGAATTGTAATATTTTCAATCAGAGGAACGAGAAGGTTGCAAATGATAATTGCATAGGACACACCTTCTGCGGAAGATCCTACGGTTCTAAAGAGGGCTGTAAACAGTCCAAGCAGAAGTCCGTAAAGAATCTGTCCTTTTGTCGTAATCGGGCTGGTCGCATAGTCTGTTGCCATGAAAAATGCGCCAACAAGAAGTCCGCCTGAAAGCACCTGTGCCAGCAGATAGTTCACACTGGTATCGCCGCCATTAATCAAATTAATCAGCAGAATAAATGCTGCAGTGGACAGTATGTAAGTCAGTGGAATTCTGACAGAGATTACTTTCTTCACAATCAGATAAATGCCTCCTGCCAAAATTGCCAGCGCAGACACTTCACCGATACAGCCGCCGTGGAATCCTAAGAATAAAGATAACAGGTCAGGCATTTCTCCAGCTTTCATTGCTGCAAGGGGTGTTGCAGAAGAAACGCCGTCCATGGTGAAGTCTGTCATTCTTCCCGAAAATGAAATCAGCAGGAAGCACCTTGCCGCCAGAGCCGGGTTCATAAAGTTCTGCCCCAAACCGCCGAAGAGCATTTTTACTGCAACAATGGCGAAAAGTCCGCCAAGTACCGGCATCCACCAAACTGCTGTTGCCGGCAGGTTAATTGCAAGAATCAAACCCGTCACTACTGCACTGCCGTCAAAGACGGTAATCGGTTTCTTAATTGCAAGATCAAATAAAAGTTCTCCAACTACACAGGTCACTACCGAAATAATAATCACCTGCAGTGCACCCATTCCGAAGTGATATACGCCAAAGGCGAGAATCGGAAGAAGTGCGATAATCACGTCCCGCATAATCGACTGGGTCGTGCTTTGCTCCCTCACATGAGGAGACACTGAAACATTATACATAAAACACCTCTACTTCTTATTTGGCGACATGCATTTCACGCACTTTTGCCTTACCTAACTTGAACATCTGCGTGAGTGGAATCTTAGCCGGACAGCCGTAAGTACAGCAGCCGCATTCCATACATTCCATACCGCCTAAATGGTCGAATTTCTCAAAGTTCTCTGCCTTGACTGCTTTTGCAAGTAGCTGCGGAATCAGGTTGCTCGGACATGAGCCGACACATCTTCCGCAGTGAATACATGCCGACTCAGCAAGTGCCGCCACATCGTCCTGTTCAAATACCAGAATTGCAGAGGAAGCCTTCACCACCGGAACGTCCAAAGTGCTCAGTGCCGCACCCATCATAGGACCTCCCGCAATAAATTTGATTGCGCCCTCCGTTGCGCCGCCTGCTGCCTCCAGCACTTCACTGAAAGACATTCCAAGAGGAACATCCAGATTGCAAGGCGTATTTACGCCCTCACCTGTAACGGTCATAATTCTGTGAATCAACGGCATATTCAGATAAACCGCTTCATAGATTGCAAAACAGGTAGCTGCGTTTACAACCAGACAACCCTTGTCTGCCGGCAGCATTTTAGAGTTGATTTTTCTTCCGGTTACAGAATAAATCAATTGTCTTTCACCGCCCTGAGGATACTTGGTCTTCAGTGAGAATACGGAAATTCTTTCTTCTCCTGCAACCTTTTCCTCAAGTAACGCAATAGCCTGCGGCTTATTATCTTCGATTCCTATGACTGCTTTTGCCCCCTCAAAGAGTTTGAGGATAGATTTGATACCCAGAATTATCTCGTCACTTTTTTCCAGCATTAAACGATAATCTGCTGTCAGATATGGTTCACACTCTGATCCGTTAATAATAATTGTATCAATATCCTGTGGATTCTTTGGCGAAAGTTTTACTCCCGTAGGAAAACCTGCACCGCCAAGACCAACAATCCCAGCCTTTGTAATCGCATCGATAATTTCTTTCGCTGACATGTTGTCCAAATTACGTTTTTCACCATAGCCATCTACGGTTTCATTGGCATTATCATTTTCAATTATGATACAGTTTGTTTTTTCTCCGTTTACAACTGTTCTCTTTTCAACGGATTTCACCGTTCCCGATACTGCACTGTAAATCGGAGCAGAAATAAAACCGTCAGCTTCCGCAATCATCTGTCCCCTGAGCACACGCTCACCCGGTGACACAATTGCTTTTGCCGGCGCTCCAATATGCTGTGACAAAGGGTACATCATAACTTCCGCTGCAGAAACGGAAGCGATAGGGCTATCCTTTGAGAGTTCTTTTCCTTCGTATGGATGAACTCCTTTTTTTGCCTTATTTTGACTCATTCAATCACGCTCCTCTTGTTAAATAGGCAGTTTTATACCTTATTCTAGCATAGTACTTTAGTACTAGCAACGATTTCGTTAAAGTTTTATCAAGTATTATTAATATATTTATAAATTTTCTTAATAGATTGTGTATTTCTCACAATTTTCTTAAAACAGCAAGTTTCGTGATTAAAGATACGCTATGGTTACTGCTTTGCCTTTCGGTATCCTGCAGCAATCGCTTCTTCTTCTGAATCAAAAACAATCAAATTCTTGGAATCTTCCATCTCATCATAAGCCCGCTGCCCCGGGCAGTGATAAATCTTGGAGCGCTTGTTGCCGCGAATTTCCCCTTGTATCACTGCTTCGTCATCCGTCAGCGCAGAAGACTGCTCTTCAGAAAGCCAGTTGTCCCCATTGCTGTAATCAATTTCAATACCCGGCTGCGCATTGTAGACAAACACATGGAAACAAATGCTTTTCCCTTCGTCCTCTACGGAATAGCCCTCCATCTGTACGCCTCTTGCGACTAAATCATCTCCATCATAAATCGGCGTTACACGATAGAGGACATGTCCACCCGTTTCCTTCACGTAATCCGCCACCATATCCTCAAAAGGCAGCATGCCGTCCACGTTCATGTATCTGGTGCCGGTAATCAGGTTCTTCTCATTGGCATTTTCTCCGGTCAGCTGATACCCCAGCAAATGACACCGGTTATAAAGATACTTCCCATCCACGATATCGTATTTGGCAAGCTGCCAGCCGGAAGGTTTAATCATTCCGATGCTGCCGCGCTTTTCTGTCGGCATCAGGTCACGTCCCACATTGGCAAAAGCAGCTCCGCAGCGTCCGAGGCCGTCAAGGTCACTGTAAGTTTCAAAGGATTGTGTCGTCATATCCTCCTCTGAAAAAGCAGGTATATTTTCTTCCAGCGTAACGTAAGGCTGTCCCTCATAAGGTGGAATTTCTGCCAGAGAATAAGAGGCAGTCTGCGCGGAGTCTGTGATTCCCATCTGCTCAAGCTGACTGCATCCGCACAATAATACTGCCAGAGTCAAAAGCAATACGATTGCTTTTTTCTTACTATCATATAATTTGTGTAAATCCATTTCTGTACGCTCCTATTTGTTTATTATATCTCATTATCTCAAAGGAACATTTGTTCGTCAATAGTTATTTTCAAAAAAAGAAAACTGTGCATCCAATCGCTTATTGAGTGCACAGTTTTGACCCTATTTCTTTTTACACACTTTTATAAGATTTTACACTGCCGATACGAATTACCTGATAGATGCCTCTAGTCGTAATCTGCCGCTCAGCCAGCACCCCTCGCACCCGCTCTATGGAATCAATCTTCAGATAGAGACCGGTGCTGCAGGAATGGGTAATCTGGGGAGGCAGTTTTCGCAGCATAGCGTGAAATCCGTTTTCTTCCAGAACATCTTTCGCATAAGCCGCCTTATAAAAAGAGGAAAAGGAAAGAATATACTCATTCTCCATGGTCGTCTCCTTCTATGTGTTTCTGAAATCAGAACAAATTTTTTATCTTTCGTATGTAATAGGTTAGGAAGGAGACCTTTCTTACATCTCGGTCTGATACCAAATCATAGGTATCTATTTTTTCTTTTCCGATATATACGCTCAAAGTGCCTACTTTATCGCCCTTTTGCAGCGGCAGCTTTATATTCTTGTCAATGGTAACCTTGCATGCAGCCTGCTTTTCCTCACCTTTTTTGACAAAAGCTGTCACTTTCTGGGTGGTCAGCGCCTGCAGGCAGTAAGGCTCACCCTTGTCAAGAGTCACTTTTTTCATGCGCTGTCCTTTATCCGCCAAGGTGACCGACGCATAGTTGGCAAAGCCGTAATTCAAAAGTTTAGAAACTTCTTCAAAGCGGATTTTGGAAGTTTTTGCACCCAGTACCACAGCAATCAGCGTGGTATCATCTTTTGTCGCCGAGGCGGAAAGGCAAAAGCCGGCTTCCTGGGTAAATCCGGTCTTAATGCCATTAGCGCCGGGATACTGCTTGATTAATTTATTGGTATTGGTTAAACCGAATTCCTTCTCTTTTCCGGGAAGTCCGACCTGTATAGTCGTCTGCCAGGTATTAAACCATTTTTGCGTGTGCTGATGCTTCAAGAGTTTCTGCGACATCACTCCTATATCATATGCGCTGGTGTAATGATCTGCTACAGGCAGCCCGTTGGTATTGACAAAATGAGTGTCCCGCATACCAAGTTCCTGCGCCCGCTTATTCATTTTCTCCACAAAAACTTCTTCACTGCCTGCAATATATTCTGCTGTAGCAACACAGGCATCGTTAGCGCTGACAATGGCAATACCTTCCAAAAGTTCTTCCAGAGTGTGGGTTTCGCCCACTTCCATATACATCTGGCTGCCTCCCATGGAAGCCGCTCTCTCAGAAATGGTTACAGGATCGGTCAATTTGACTTTGCCATCCTCCACCGCTTCCATGGCAAGAAGCATCGTCATTACTTTGGTCACCGATGCCGGCGGCAGTTCTTTATGGGCGTCCTGCTGATAAAGTACCTTTCCTGTATCTGCATCAATCAGTACCGCCGCTTTTACATCCAGATTCAAATTTGCCTTTTTCTGCTCCTCGGTCGGTGCGCCTTCAGACACTAAACTGTCAGACACTGTTTCCAGCACGACAGGCTCCTGCGGGTTAGAATAATACTTTACACCCAAAATTCCGCCGGCCGCGCACAGCAGCACAGCAAAACTCAGGCACAGCGCTTTCTTTCCTCTCTTTCTTATCATAAAAAACACCTCTCTCATTTGGTGTAATATATGAGAGAAGTGCTGGGGATATGCTAATTACTGGGAAAGATTGCCGGGCACGTTATTCATATCGTTCAATCACAATATACTGCCTGTCCTTCCTGGAACGGCCGCCTATCTCGCGCAGACACGCCTTTCCCTTTCCCCGCAGTGAAATTTTATCCCCTTCCTTCACCTGAAAATCCGGTTTCACCATCTCCATATGGTTGACAAAGACGATGCCTCGGCTGATGGCCTCCGCCGCTTTCGCCCGGGACAGAGAAAAGGCTGAAGCCACAATGTTGTCCAGGCGCAGCGACGCCACCGTATCAGTGATTTCACGAACCCTTGCTTTCGGCACGATAAGCTGCGATATGTCAAGTTTTTCCAAAGAAAGGCTGACCCTGCCCGCCTTGCAGTAATTCTGCAGAATAAAATCCGCGATCTCCTCAAGGACAATAATATCCGCACCGTCATCGCGAACCAGAATATCACCAATCATCTCCCTCTTCATGCCAAGGCCGATAAGCGATCCCAAATAATCTCTGTGAGTCAGCGATCTGCCCCTCTCTGAAATCTTTACCCGCACCACCTGCAGAGGATTCTCACCTTCTAAATCCGCATATTCCGGCAGATTTAACAGAATTACTCGTTCCGCACCTTCATATCCTCCGTAAAACAGCGACCGCAAAGCAGGTCTTTCCGCCGCTGCTTCAGGATTCGCCTCCTGTTCCTGTGTAAACACGATCACAAAATTTTTTCTGCAGAAAATCCGTGCCAGAGACTGCTGGTGAGCATCCATAAACCCTGTATGGGTCGCAATATATTTATTCTCACACTGGGCAATTTTATCCTCTACCTGACCCAGAAAAAAATTGTCTTCTTTCATCCCTTGCTTGTCTCCTTATCTATTTCTCATACAACCTTAATTTTATTTTACCATATTTGCCCCACAACGAAAATATCAATTTTTTTAATTTAAAAATTAATATTTTTAATTTTAATATTGACTTTTTGAATTTTTAGTGTTAAATTATTGACACCAGAAGGGAGGAAGAGGAATTATTTATGAAGAAGATTATCAGCCGTTGCCCCGTCTGTGACGGGCAGCTGAAGGTAACAAAGCTGAAGTGCGAAAACTGCCAAACCGTGATAGAAAATGATTTTACGCTGAGCAAGTTTGATTACCTTTCAGAAGAGGAACTGCATTTCACAGAAACCTTTATCCGCTGCCGCGGCAATATCAAAGAAGTTGAAAAAGAACTGGGTATTTCCTACCCTACAGTGCGCGCCCGCCTGGACGGTATTATCAGGGCACTGGGCTATGAAGATACAGCAAGAAAAGACGCAGAAGCAATGCGCAGGGAAGACATCCTAAATTCACTGGAAAAAGGAGAAATCACAGCAAAGCAGGCCCTCGCCATGCTGAAATAGAAATAAAACAAAATCAATCAATTTATGGAGGTAACCACAAGTGGAAGAGAAAATGAGAATTTTAAAAATGCTGGAAGAAGGAACCATCACCGCAGAAGAAGCATCGGATCTGATGGAGGCACTGCAAGGCACGGAGATACAGCCAGTACCAGCTGCAGAAAAACCTTACAACAGGCGTATGCTTCGCATACTTGTCGACAATCAATCAAACGGAGATAAAGTTACAATCCAGTTTCCCGTTGGCGCAGTGAAAAAAATTCTAAAAGTTACAGGAAAACTGCCTCTGCCTGAAGATCAGATGCAGGGCTTTGACCTCGCTGAACTGATGGAAGCCATCAACGAATGTCTCGACGAAGAGCTGGACGGAGATATCGTCAATGTTACTTCTTCTGCTGAAAGCACCACTGTTCGAATCTGCATTGAATAGGTGAGTTCTATGAAAATCAGAGTTTACACAGATAAAGTTCATATGGCCATTCCTGTGCCCATAAGCCTCGCAGGCGCAGCGCTGCGTTTTATCCCAAACTCCGCTTTTGACGCCATGAAAGAGTCGGTACCCAAAGGATATGAGCACCTGGTCAGCCGTGAAGCGATACAGTTTTACTATAAAATGTGCCGAGAGATTATGACAGAGTATCCGGGGCTCGAAATTGTCCATGTAGAATCCCATGACGGCGCAATGGTGTCCATCAAACTTTAAAAAAAGGCTTGCACTTTTTTTAAAGATGTGCTATATTTTTATTCACCAAAATGATTCACATACATACTTTGTTTAAGAGGGAGTAGCTGGCAGCCCGCTAAATCGCCCGCAGCGAAAGCGGCACGGCTGTAGTAACATGCGTCAGTACAATTACCCGGAGGTAATTCGCATCTACTTGAAATAGCGAGACTTTTAAAGCAGATTTTATTTGCTTTAAAAGTCTCTTTTTGTTATCCCGCCAAAAACTGCGCATACTAAATTCAGAAAAACAGGAGGTTCATTTATGTATTACAACGAAGAAGCAGAAAAAGTTCTGAAAAGCTTTGATTCCGGCACGGAGGGCCTTTCCGATGAACAGATTTCGGAGCACCGCAAAACCTACGGCGAAAATAAGCTTTACGAAAAGAAGAAAAAAAGCACCTTGAGAATCTTCATGGAACAGTTTCGCGATCTTTTGGTAGTGATTCTCATCATCGCTGCCGCCATTTCTTTCTTCACCGGCAATCAGGAAAGTTCCATCGTTATTCTGGTGGTTTTAATTCTCAACGGCATTCTCGGTACAGTTCAGTCGGTCAAGGCGGAAAAGTCCCTGGAAAGTCTGAAAAATCTCTCTGCGCCTATGGCAAAAGTCATCCGGGGCGGCACTCCGCAGGAAATTCCCGCAGCAGAACTGGTCTGCGGTGATATCATCCGCCTTGACGCCGGCGACATCGTGCCCGGCGACGGCAGACTCCTTGAAAGCCATTCCCTGAAAGTCAGCGAAAGTTCTCTGACCGGCGAGTCGGAAAGCGTTGAAAAATCTATAGAGCCTGTCAGCACAGGTGATGCAAAAGTCGCTCTGGGCGATCAGAACTGCATGGTATTTTCCGGCTCCATGGTGACCTACGGCCGCGGTCTTGCCGTTATCACCGCAGTAGGCACCGCTACGGAACTTGGAAAAATCGCCGATTTGATGAACCAGACCGCCCAGAGAAAAACGCCGCTGCAGATTACCATGGACAAATTCAGCAGAAATCTCTCCATCGGAATTCTGCTCATCTGCGCCTGTATCTTTGGGCTGAATCTTTACCGCGGCATGGCCTTTGGCGACTCTCTGCTCTTTGCAGTGGCACTGGCCGTTGCTGCCATTCCGGAAGCACTGTCCTCCATCATCACCATTTCCCTTGCCATCGGCACCTCCCGCATGGCTGACCAGAATGCCATCATCAAAGAGCTGAACGCCGTCGAGGGGCTGGGCTGCGTTTCCATCATCTGCTCCGACAAAACCGGCACCCTGACCCAGAACAAAATGACCGTAGAACAGCTTTCCGTTTCTCCAGAAAAAAAAGAAGCGCTGCTGCAGGCTTCTATTCTCTGCAACGACACTGTCATCACGGAAGGCTCGCTGGTAGAAGGCTCTCCCGCAGAAGAGCCACTCCCAGAAAGGTCTCTCACAGGTGATCCGACAGAAACCGCTCTGGTAAGCTATTACATGACCCAAAAGGATGACTACGACAAGGTAATGGCGGACTTTCCGCGCCTTTCGGAGCTTCCCTTTGATTCTGACCGAAAGCTGATGAGTACTCTTCACAAAATTGACGGCACCTACACCATGTACACTAAAGGCGCTCTCGATGTGATTTTAGGTCGAACCACCAATCTCTCCGAAACAGAAAAAGAAAAAATTCGCCAGACCAATACAGATTTTTCCGAGCAGGGCCTGCGCGTCCTTGCCTTTGCCCGCAAAATTCTTCCGGAAGAAAAAACGCTGACCCTGGAAGATGAAAATGCACTGGAATTTCTCGGTCTCGCCGCAGAAATGGATCCTCCCCGTCCTGAATCCGCCCAAGCGGTAAAAGACTGCAAAGCCGCCGGCATCAAAGCCATCATGATTACCGGCGACCACAAAATCACCGCCTCTGCCATCGCAAAGCGAATCGGTATTATGGAAGACGGCGACATCGCTGTCACCGGTCCTGAACTTGACGCAATGACTGAGGAGGAACTTAAGGAAAAGCTACCTCACATCAGTGTCTATGCCAGAGTCAGCCCCGATAATAAAATCAGAATTGTAAATGCCTGGCAGTCCCGCGCCCACATCGTCGCCATGACCGGCGACGGCGTCAACGACGCCCCGGCACTTAGAAGTGCCGATGTGGGCGTAGCCATGGGTATCACAGGAACCGAAGTCGCAAAGGACTCCGCTTCCATGATTTTAACCGACGATAATTTTGCTACCATCATCAAATCAGTATTGAACGGAAGAAACATTTACGCCAACATTCAAAATGCCATTGCCTTCCTCCTTTCCGGCAACACCGCCGGAATACTGGCTGTGCTCTACGCTGCAGTCATGGCGCTGCCCGCACCTTTTACCGCAGTGCAGCTTTTGTTCATCAATCTGATTACAGACAGCCTGCCTGCCCTTGCCATCAGCATGGAACCTTCTAATCCGGCGCTGCTTCACAATAAGCCCCGGGCCAGAAATGCCTCCGTACTGCCAAAGAATACCTTACTGCAGATCGGTCTGCAGGGTCTTCTCATCAGCGCAGCCACTATTTTCGCATTTCTTATAGGTCTTAAAACCAGCGCCTCCTGCGCCTCCACCATGGCATTCGCAACGCTGTGTTTTGCCAGACTGTGGCATGGATTTAACTGCAGGGGTAAAGAATCCATCTTTAAGCTGGGACTTTTCAGCAACCTCTATACCATTGGCGCCTTTTGCGTGGGAAGCCTGCTGCTCTTTGCCATTTTGCGACTCTCCATCTTTGAAACGGCCTTTGGTATCGCTGCGCTGACAGCAGGTCAACTGCTGCAGGTCTTCCTGCTTGCCCTTGCGCCAACCCTTTTGATACAGGCAGGCCGCCTGCTGCGCTCTGCCTGCCGCTGCCCCGAGAAAACCAGACTTTAGTACCAGATTTTGATTTTGGCGCAAAAGGTACGAAAAATCTGCCGCGCCTGCCGCCCAAACGAAACACCGCCCGCAGGAGAAGGTGGATATCCCGCGGGCGGTGTTTCGTTTTGTCTTATCTATCTTGGAGTCTTTCGTTATTTCCCTTCGAATCGGCCAGCTTCCATTTGTAAAGCACCAGAGCCAGCACCAGCGCCATGGTTTCAGAGACGCCCATGGACAGCCACACGCCGGTTTCACCAAAAAGTTTCGCAAAGAGAAGCAGGCAGATTGTCACAAAGACCAGCCCCCTTCCCATGGAAATTGCCATGGCAGGTTTATTCTTTTCAAGTGCCGTAAAATAGCCAGTCAAAATAATGACAATGCCCAGCGGCAGGAAGGAGCCGGAAAACAGTTTGAAAGCGCGCACACCATCCAAATACAGTCCCATATCAAGGCTTGGATCTATGAACACCGCTACCACCGGATTCGGATAGAGTACACCAACAGCAAAGGACAGCACCGAGGCGATTCCCGCGCTAAAAAGCGCTACGCGGAGAATATAGCGGTGCACCGCTTTTTCGCCTCTGCCGTAATAAAAGCTGACCAAAGGCTGCATCCCCTGATTGATTCCCATCATCGTCATCAAAATCAGCTGCGAGACATATGCGATTACCGTGTAGATGACAACCCCTCTGTCGCCGGAAACCGAAATCAGCACATTGTTAAACATGAAAATAATCACGCCTACGGAAAACTCTGTCACACTGTCCGCTACGCCCAGTTTTGCAAAGCCCAGCACTTCCTTGATATGCCACTTGATTTTTACAAACTTAAAGTAGGATTTTTTCGAGAGGAAGTGGCTTAAAAACACCGTAAAGGTCAGCACCTGGGAAATCCCCGTGGCGATAGCCGCACCCTGTATGCCCCAGTGAAACACCATGACAAAGAAGTAGTCCAGAGTAATGTTGGTAACCGCCCCGACACAGGTAGTCATGATGGCCTTCTTTGGAAAGCCGTCCGCCTTAATCAGTACTTCCATATTATAGGAAGTCATGTAACACGGAACAAAGCAGATGATAATGCGCAGATAAGCCTCTACATATTCTATGGTTCCCTCCGTCGCACCCAGAAGCAGCGCAATTCTGTGCAGGTTCAGCTGGGCTAAAATCACCACAATCCACGCCAGACAAAATACGGTCACCGTGCTGGTGGTAAAAATCCGACTGGCTTCCTTCTGATTGTCCTGCCCTTTACAGATGGATGCTTTGGTGCTGGCACCCACCGCAAAGAGAATCCCCAGCGCAAATGCCGTATTGATGAGGGGCATGGCGATATTGACAGCAGCCAGCGCCGTAGTGCTGACGCCTCTTGCCACAAACATGCCGTCCACCATGGTGTAAATAGTGTAGACCCACATGGCGGCAACCGACGGCAGCGCATAGCTGAAAAATTTCCGTTTTATTTCAGTTTTTAAAGTTAAATCCATTTTTTTCTCCCATTCTATTCTCTTTTATTATAAACCTTGGTATAATACTAAGGTAAAGGAGTTTTTTTTTAAAATGAAAGAATACTACAAAATCGGGGAAATTTCAGCGCTGTATGGAATCGGCACAGATTCTCTGCGCTACTATGAAGAAATCGGCATTCTAAACCCCCGCCGGACAGCCAGCGGCTATAGGATGTACGGCATTGGCGATATCCATACCCTGAATATTCTCAGGGACTTACGGACCATCGGCTTTTCGCTGGAAGAAATCAAAAACCATCTGGCAGACTTTGATCTTGCAAAAACCCTGGAACTTTTTCAACGGGAAATTGCAGTCATTGATGAAAAAATGCTGATTCTGCAAAACCTGAAGAGTCAGCTTACGGAACGAATTTCAGAAATCGAAAGCCACAGAGAAAGGGCGCCGGGCAGTGAGAATCCTCATGTAGAGGTCCTGCCCGAAAGAAAAATCTTACAGCTCAGCGAACAGGTCTATCGAGACGAGGACCTGGATTTTGTCATCAAAAAACTGCAGAAAGAACACGAATCCCATCTCTATCTCATCGGAAACGGCAGAACCGGCGCCACCATTCCCCGCACTTTTATTGAAGATGGAAATTACGGGCGGTTTAACTCCGCATTCTGCATCGTGGACAAAGGAAGCTACGATACGGTACTTCCCGCCGGCAAATATCTCTGCGCAACCTGCTGCGGCAGCTATCAGAATATTCCTGCCGCATGGAAAAACTTCTTTTTTTATATGAAAAAAAGCGGATACACTGCTGACAGCGATCCGCTTGAACTCTATATGATTGATAATCACGATACCAACTGCGAAGATGAATATATCACCCAGCTGCAGGTGAAAATCCTCGACTGAACTCGTCTAATCTCGACTGATATACGGCAAGGACTACAGTATTCCAGATAATCCCAGCAAATAGCATACAATGACCACTACAAGGGTTCCCTCCATGAGATAGCCGAAAGTTTTCAGTCTGTTTTTCGTCGCAAAGGAAAACAAAGCCATGGAAGCAAGGGCTCCGACAATACCCAGAACACCCGGATAAAACCAGCCCTAATCTACATTCGACCAGACCCTAAGTCCCAGACTGCGAAAAACTTCTGCTCCAAAGCAATATCCGTCCTTCATCTCCATCCCAAAGAACAGGAAAAAAAGAAACAGTCCTACCGCTAAAATACGAATCGGTATATTCTTCTGACTCATCTTTTGTATTGCTTCTCCCATAAAAATCCCTCCTTTTGCCTTGATTATAGCATAGAATTCTCATGGATTCAATATCAATTCTCTGCCACCCAGACCTTAGCTGCCCAGCTCCGTCAGTGCTTTGAAAGTATATTCCTCATCCTTCCACCTGCCTATGAGTTCCTGCAGAATCTTTGCGTTAGTCTTCGATGTGGAGTGAAGCAGTATCACCGCCCCATCATGGGTCCTCGGCAGCAGTTTTTCAAGAGCCTCTTCTCTGGTCGGCTGTTTGTCAACATACCAGTCCACATATGCCAGACTCCAAAAGACTGTGGTATAGCCCAGCTTTTTTGCCTGCTCCAGATTTGAGACGCTGAACTTGCCCTGAGGCGGCCGGTAGAATTTCTTCATTTCTTTTCCCGTAACCTCCTTGTAGATTTTTTCTACACCTGCAAGTTCTTCTTTCAGCGCCGCCTCGTCAGTGATGGCTGACATGTCAGGATGGTGCATGGTGTGATTGCCTACAATATGCCCTTCCTTCTCCATGCGTTTTACCAAATCCCCGTTCTCTTTCATATAAGTACCTACCAGGAAAAACGCCGCAGGCACTTTTTCTTTTTTGAGTACATCCAAAATTTCTCCGGTACAGCCGTTTTCAAAGCCGGCGTCAAAGGTCAAGTACAGCACCTTTTCCTTGGAATTTTTCCCTTTGGAATTGCCTCCCGCAGAATTGCCTCCCGCAGAATTTCCGCAATAATAGGCGTTATACTTTGCAAGTTCCTCCGCACTTGCATTGCCGACAGGCGGCTGGCCCTCGGTTTGAAAAGAGAGACCCCAGTCCGTTGCCTGCGTGCTTCCTGCGGTCATCTGTTCCGGTCCTTTCTTCGCCTCTCCCGGTTTAACGACTCGATAGCCCGCAGCAAGACCGATAGCCAGTACCGCCGCCAGCGCCCCTGTTCCGATTTGTTTCAATCTCTTTTTATTTACCTCAATTAACATGGTACACTATATGCGCCGGAAAACCTGTCTATGCCATGAAAAAGAAAATGCCCCGCCTGCAGTTCTTCAATGAGAGCAGCTGAAGCAAAAAATGATATTGCAGAACTTTACCCTTTATTCGCGCAAAAAAAGGAAAAGGTTACTTCATTGGACTACTAAAGGCAAAAGTTCCATGTTAATTTCATACTAATTCCCCGTTATATCTAAGAATTTCCCCTTTTCAATAGTTCGTTCCACACCTAAGTAATAATCCTCTCTCGTTTTTTACCAGGTCAGTCGGAGTTATTCCATCAGCTTTCCTTTTTTTGACGAAACAAAGGGTAAAGTTCTGCAAACGCAAAAAACGTTTCACCCTTTTCTAATGCCAGGCTAAAACAGTCTTTTCATAAAAACAGTCTTTCTACAAAAACACCCTGCAAGGCCAAAATTTCTCAGCCGTACATGCACAAAAAAGCCGCGCTGATATAAAATCAGTGCGGCAGAAAGGTGTGGCGAACACCAGTTCATTTCCTTTATAATTTCACCGTGAATCTCGTTCCGAACTCCGGCCTTGACAACACTTCGATTTCGCCTTTATGGGCATCGATAATCCACTTGGCGATAGAAAGACCGAGGCCTGTTCCCGATTCGGACCTGCTTCTGGCGGCATCTGCCCGGTAAAAACGCTCAAACACATGCACCACCTCCGAGGATGTCATGCCGATTCCTTCATCCTGCACGATATAACAAGGTCGTCCGTCAATGCACTTTGCTCTGAGATAAATCGTATCTCCTGTGCCGGAATACTTGGCTGCATTCTGCACCAGAATGCGCAGAGACTGCTTCAGCATGGCGCGGTCTGCCCGCAGCAAAAGACCCGGCTCTCCCTCAAAGCGGTACACATGACCCTCGTCAATCATTTCAGACTCCTCCCACACTTCTTCCACCATTTCGGTCAAGTCCACCTGCGTAAATTCCAAAGTATTTCGTCCGCTGTCACCTCTTGCGAGGAACAACAGCTGCTCAATGAGGTTTTTCATGTGTTCCGATTCGTTCTTGATTGCCTCAATGGATTCTTCCAGAATCTGTTCGTCCTCTTTGCCCCAGCGATCCAGCATATTAACATAACCCTGAATCACCGAAATCGGCGTGCGCAGCTCGTGGGAAGCGTCAGAAACAAAGCGGTCCTGCTGCCTGTGACTTTCCCGCATGCGTTCAAGAAGATTGTTAATGGCGATTTCAAGGCTTTGCAGTTCCTGATCCCCAGTAGAAACTCTGGCATCAGGTTTTTCCGGATCCAGACCTGATACTGCCTGTTCAAAACTTTCCATCTTCGCGCTGTCAAAGGCCATACTGGAAAGTTTTTCCGTCCTGACAGCAATATCATTGAGAGGTTTCATCAGATGGCGCACCTTTTTCGTGTGAAACAAATCCTCAATGAGCATCACACCCTGGACAATGAGCAAAATCAACGCAGGCGTTTTAAAAAAAGCGCTGTAATCCTTCACATAATAGGAGTAAGTTTTTCCCGCTTCGGTCTCTATGATATACCGCCAGTTCTCAAAACTTCCCCAGATAAAATCGCGGCTTTCGACGGTCTCCGAATCAGGCACCAGTCCCTCTCGCCAAAAGAAAAAGCTGACGCAGATGATAATGAGTAGAATCAAATCGATGGCGATAAAATTGGCAAACTGACGAAGCCAGAACTCAAAATTAATCTTTCTGGCAATAGAGGTCATGCGACTTGCTTCATTCATTGTTTTAATCCTCTTTGACTGCATAGCCTACGCCCCGCACTGTTGTAATAAATTTAATGCCGAAACGGTCGTCAAGCTTGCTTCTGATATGGCGCACATACACATCGATAATATTGGTTTCTCCCATATAATCATAGCCGCACACGCTGTCCAAAAGCCTTTCTCTGTTCAAAACAATATTTTTATTTTCCATGAGAATACGCACCAGTTCATACTCTCTGTGATTCAGTTCCACAATCTCCCCGTTATAGGTGACTTCGTGGCGGTCTGTATCCATGGTGACGCCCTTTACAGTAAACTTTCTGGTCTGTTTCTGCCCGCCCCTCTTCTTGAATACCACGCGGATTCTCGCCAGCAGCTCTTCGATGGCAAAGGGCTTGGTGATATAATCGTCAGCACCGGAATCAAGACCGGAAACTTTATCCATCACCGCATCTCTCGCCGTCAGCATGATAACCGGCATATCGGAACTTCGCCTAAGTCTTCTGAGCACTTCCAGACCATTGAGCCCCGGCAGCATGATATCAAGAAGCACCAGATCAAAACTGCCGCTTTCCGCCAACTCCAGTCCCTGTCTGCCATCAAAAGCTTTCGCCACCTCATACCCCTCATGGGTAAGTTCAAGCTCGACAAATCTTGCAATTTTCGTATCATCTTCTACCAGTAAAATTTTCTCTGCCACCTGTATTTCTCCTAGTTTTGCGGTTATTTATTTTGCGGACCTTTTGTAAACTCCTGCTTCATCGCCTCTGCTGCCTCCGCCGCTTTATCGCATGCCTTATTGACATCGACGGCGCCTGTAATTGCACCGCTGAAGCTATAGCTGTACCCGAAGAACATGCCGACAACCATCAACGGCACTATTACCCAAAACGCACAGCACAGAAGTAAAATCAAAACGATAACCGGCGCATTGACAACCTCCTGCCCGTAACGCTTGACAATGAAAAAATTCTCACAGCCTTTTTTAATCAGTTGTCCGCACCACTTCAGAATACGCACCATGATATTGCTGAATTTTTCGTCTCCCTTTTCCTCGTAATACATTGCAGCCTCGCGAAACTCCTCGCTGGGTTCCTCGGTTTTGGTAGTATAAGAACCCGTTTCAGGATTCTTAATTTTGCCCTGACTTTCAAGGAGCACAATAGCGTCCAGCATATCCTCACCGGATTCTTCCAGGGCCTTCTTTGCCTCAGCGTAAGTCACGCCTGTTTTTTCGATGATTTTTTCAATTTTTTCAAACTTATCCATGATAAATTCCTTTCTACTTTTAATCGTTTTCTATGATATCCCCTTTTGCATATTTATCTTACCTCGCAAACATGAAAGAAAAAGGGAAGAAAGATTAAAAATAGATTAACGTTTTAATAAATCCCGGATGACTTCTCCGGCAATGAGAAGCCCCGCTACCGGCGGCACATAGCTGATGCTGCCCGGGGTTCTGCTTCCGGTTTTCACCGGTTCCTCTCTGGAATAGAGGACTTTTACGCCCTTAATGCCCCGGTCTCTAAGTTCCTTTCTGACAACCTTTGCCAAAGGACACACACTGGTCCTGCTGATATCGGTAATCTCAAAGCGGGACGGATCCAGCTTGTTTCCCGTTCCCATAGAGGAAATCACAGGCACGCCTGCCTCTTTGCACCTGCAAATAATATCTATTTTCGCCGCAGTGGTGTCAATAGCATCCACTACGTAATCATACGCTGTAAAGTCAAACTGCTCCGCTTCCAAAGTCCCCGGCAGATAAAAACACCCGAAGGTTTCCACCCTGCACTGCGGATTGATGGACAGAATTCTCTGCTCCATCACCTTTGTCTTTTCCATCCCCACAGTATCATAGCTTGCGATGATCTGCCTGTTGATATTGCTTTCAGAAATTACGTCATTATCCACAATAGAAAGAGCGCCGATTCCTCCTCGCGCCAGGGCCTCGCACACGAAGCCGCCTACGCCGCCTGCGCCAAAGACGAGGACCTTTGCTTTTGCCAGTCTCTCCACGCCCTCTTCACCGATTAATAAAGCGGTTCTCTCTGTTCTGCTCATCTTCTAAGCTCTCCTATCACACTGTAAATAGTCTCGCCTCCATACCCCTTGCCCGCAAGTCTTCTGGCAACTCTGCCTAAAATCTTCTCCGGAATTTCCTCATCTCTGCTGACTCCCGCAGTGCGCAGCACTTTTTCCGCTTCTGCCAGCGCCATAACGCGCTCGTCATATTCCGTCTCTTCTTCCTGCAAATAATCCTCAAAGGCATTTTCTATGGTCAGGCTGTCCACACCTTTCTGCCGCAGTTCCTGAAATACCTTTCGCCTGCCCTTTCCCTTTCCGAAGGCATAGCGAAAGTAAGCCGTGCAGTACTTCTCGTCATTTAAGTATCCATAAGATAAAAATCGCGCAACCAGTGCTTCGATGTCTTCTTCTGCAAAACCTTTTTCTGCCAACTTTTTTTTCATCTCAAAAACAGTGCGGCTTCTTGCGGATAAATACCGCAAAGCCGCATTGTCAATACTGACTGTCATAAGTCCTCCAATTATAATACACGAATCACTACCTGCGCCTCATCATCGGTGCATGCTGCGCATTTGATATCCGGTGCAATTTCTATCTCCGTAAAGAAGTATTCTCTATCATGCCACGAAACCACGCCCATCAGGTCGCTGTTTTTGCTTACAACAGACGGCATATCGCTGAAGATGCCCTGACCTGTGCATTTGCAGAGTGCTTCCTTTCTGACCCACACATCAAAGAAACCCTCCTGTCCCCAAAGAGCTACATAATGCTGTTCCTCTTCTGTAAAAAGTCTCCTTGCAATTTCTTCATGTTTGCAGTCCTTCACATGCTGCAGGTCCAGACCACACGGCTGCTGGGAAACCATACACATCCACAGCGCGCCGCTGTGGGACAGAGAAAACTCCAAAGGAATATCCACAAAATAAGGCTTTCCCTTGACCTCTCTCAAAATCTCCGCTTCCAAAACCGGATAATCCACTCCCGCCTCTCCGCAGTAGCGAACCGCAGCCTGCCTGATAAGACCGTATCCCTTTTCCCCTTTTTCAAAAGGTCCGTCATAAATATAAATGCTGCTCAAAATCTCATCTCCCCTCAATATTCTTCTAAAGAAAAAGTAAGGACACACAAAAGGCATCCTTACTGGATTTCTCTATCTTCTTTTCTGATTATCAAGGCGCTCTAATACCCTCTGATAGCCGTCTGCCCCGTAAACCAGACATTTATTAATACGACTGATTGTCGCAGTAGAAGCCTTCGTCATCTCTTCGATTTCGCTATAGGTTTTCTTTTGTGAAAGAAGTTTCGCAACCTGCAGTCTCTGCGCAATGGCATGAATTTCATTAATTGTGCAGACATCCTCGAAAAATCTGTAGCAGTCCTCTCTGTCCTTCAGTGTCAGTATTCCGTCGAACAGTTCATCAATGTCGTCTCTCTTGAACTTTGAATCGTATGCCATGAACAGGCTCCTTTCTTCTTTCAATACTTTCATGTTTAATTATATCACTTTTACTTGTGAAAGTCAAAGGCAATTCTAAAACAGGAGATACTCGGTAAACTGATGAAAAATTGCTCCAAAAACGCAGCAAAAGAGCCGTCTCAATCAAAACGGCTCTTTTATCAAAACTATGAAACCACAACACATTGTTCAGGTTTATTTTTCAGTTTCCTTTCTTCTGACAACGATCGTTCCAAGTGCTCCGACTGACACGAGGAACATTCCCATCATCAATGCAAGCGGCGCTTCATCGCCTGTCTTCGGCTGGTTCGGATCTGCCTCTTCAGATGACGTTGATGTCAGCGGTGCATCCGGATCTTCGATAACCGGCGCTGGTCCAAGCGGAACATCAGGATCATTAATGATCGGTTCGTCCGGTCCAGGTGCCAGAGGCACATCCGGTTCGTCGATGATCGGTTCATCCGGTTCTTCAGGATTTTCTGGTCCTGATCCCTGTGGAACATCCGGATCAGGAAGAGTAGTAGTCGAATCGTCCTTCTTGGTGTAGGTGTTTGTAGCAGTTATTTCAGCAATCGTACCTGCTTCTACAGTCACACTTTTTGGCATTTCAACTTGCTTAAAAGTATATCCGTCAATCTCTAACCAATCGGAATATTCTTCTAAACTGTACACACCAGGTTCAACATCAAACTCAATAGTAGCCTCGCTTGTACCAGTTTTAACAAGTACAAATGCGTATAATTCGCTGTCACCCTTCTTAAGCTGGAACGCAAATATCTTGTCTTCAAGTAAAATGACGGGATTTCCATTTGCATCTGCAACCTTTTTAGTTATCTTGATCTGACCTTTCTCTTCAGGCTGCTGAGGTTCTTCGTTATTCTTGGTGTAGATGTTTTTTACAGTTACAACCGTCTCCTCTTCAGAGCTTGTGGTTACTTTCGCGAAACTCTGTTCATTTCCAGTGTCCGTAATTTCTTCTCCATCCTCATCATAGAATTTCACTTCTTGGAAAGTATAACCATCAATTTCAGCGCTATGATCTGCTTCAGCAATTGTATATTCACCTTCCTTCAGGCTATATACATAAGCTACACCATCCTGCGTTCCACCTACCTGTACAGATACGCCTTCCAAAGAATCCTCTGAATCGGTTGACTTGATATCAAACTTAAATTCTTTTTCATCTTTAAGTGTAATAACATTTTCCTCTTCATCTACCACCTGTTTAACGATTTTAATCTGACCATTTTTCGGTTCAGGTGTGCCTTCATCCTTTTTAGCGTAAGTGTTTATAGCAGTAACCTTTACCTGTGTATCTTTAGTTACAGTTACGGTAATGCTTTCGCAATTTTTGACAGAGTCCGGTTCCCGCATCTTAACAGTGAGATCGTAATCACCAATTGCAGCAGCTTTTGTATCCTCTGTAATAGTGTATGCTCCGACTGGAACTTTTTTAATTTCCTCCGGGCTGCCTTGCTTTACGTTTACCGTAACAGGCTTAAACGCCTCATTATTCTCAGCGGTGACAGTAAAGGTATAAACCTTATTTTCTGGAACAGTAACTCCATCAGAAGCAACTACATCTTTCTCGATGATGATACTTCCCGCTTCTTCAGAATCTTCACCGCCATCTCCCGGATCAGCAGGGGTACCTGGTTTTGTCACATTATAACTATCTAACCAATACTCATCCTGCCCTTTTCCGTTACCGTTTCCATTACCATGTTTGATAAGTGTTATCGTAGCAATGGATTCTCCGTAAGTCAGCGTTATCGTCCACTTAGAATTCTCGAAATCATGCTCATTTGCTGGCGTATCGCTATCCAGAAAGCTTCCATTATCTCGAGTCATATCCAAATTTACGGTTTTGCTGCCATCGCTTGCAGAAAACTTCACAACACCACCGACTGGAACTTCCATTTTATCCAGAAGATCACTTGTATTGTGAATTTTCATTAAATCATTGTTTTCTGCAAATACTGACATCGGCATCAAGCTCATCACGATCAGCAGGCTCAAAAGAATGCTGACTGCTTTTTTTAAGTTCTTCATTGTTTTCCCCATCCTGCGGTAATAACCGCTTTTGCCGGGTTTCCTTTGACCCAGGCAGCTGGCTGCCAACCATGGGGATGGTAAGGCCCTTTAGCTTTCCGTCACCGGCTTTCGCCGGGTTTGGCAAGATATCCTCCTTTTCTTGAATTTTTTTGACGCTTATCGCGTCTGACATAGAGACAAAAACAGCTCTGCAGTAATCGCAGAGCCATATCCATATGCCATTAAAATTTAAACGTTTGCCGTAAAAATGTAACTGGCTGTCTTGCCGC
>JALEOD010000066.1 GCA_022767345.1 Emergencia sp. | reverse complement strand
GACAGTCAAGCTGTCCCTATTTGTGTTTCACAAAAAGAACAAATGACGGAGTGCCATCATCTGGTGCATCCGTCATTTTCATTGTATGAAGATAGGGCTGCGCCCTAACGGTTATTTTCCGTTAATGCGACAGCCCCTTTTTCAATATGGGTGGAGATCTTGGCATAATTACTGGTTTTGCACTAACTTGAAAAATTAAGAAATTTTTCTGTGAGACTATTAATGTGCCAATATTAAAGGATAATTTTGAAATTCTTGCGTCCGGTACGTTAAAAACGCCAACTTGCAAAGTGATTTTTTTGAAATTGGCGGCAAGTGCCAACATAGCATTTATTCTGGGCAAAAAATGGTGGCAAATATGCCGTGGTAGGAGACAAAACGGCTTTATTCCGTGTTTTCACGCAGGTATCACCAAAAAATCTATTAAATGTTGGCGTTTTTTTGAAGGAGAACGCAACAACTTAGAAAAAAAGAGACGAAGTTGGCACATGGTCGATTGAGCTGAAGTCAAGTCAATCAATCATGAATGCTTGGAATATTAAACGGAGTATGATATGATAAGAAAAATAGACGAAAAGGAAATCAGTGATGGAAAAACTTTATTACATAGTGATATTTTTACCGGTACTGGCGGCATTCTGGTTTGCCATAGCGCCGCTGGGCGTGCCGGGGCGAGGCAGGAACGAATTTGAAAGCGCAAGACTCAGGAGGCTGTACTGCGGCGCAGTACAGCTGCGGGTGTTTTTATATACTTCAGCAGCGTGCTGTATCATTGGTCTCTGCTGGATTTTGACTGCCTGGCCCGGCTGGTGGACAGCAATACCGGTAGTCTTGATTTGCGCCGGAATAGAGACGCTTTTGTTCTGGTGCGGCATGGTACGCATTTACCTGTCTTCGGTGCAGCTGGGCATGAAGTGGCGCGTTATTGGAGCTGCGACCGGTTTGATTCCCATCGTAAACCTGCTGGTTCTGCTGAAATTAATCGGCCTTGTGCAGCAGGAGGTGGAAACAGAAACGGAAAAGGCAGAACTGAACCAAGTGCGGGCAGAGAGCAAAATCTGCCAGACGAAATATCCGCTGCTTCTGGTTCACGGCGTATTTTTCCGGGATTTTAAATATTTGAACTACTGGGGCAGAATTCCAAGGGAACTGCAGCGAAACGGCGCACAGGTTTTTTATGGAAATCAGCAGTCGGCGGATTCCGTAGCGGACTGCGGCAAAGAGATTGCGGCAAGAATCAGGGAAATCTGTCGCAAGACCGGCGCGGAAAAGGTGAATATTATCGGACATTCCAAGGGCGGGCTGGACAGCAGATATGCGATGTCCATGTGCGGCGCAGCGTCGTATATTGCCTCTCTGACTACGATTAATACACCCCATCGCGGCTGCAAATTTGCCGAATGGCTGTTTTACCATGTGCCGGAAAAGGCAAGACAGAAGATTGCAAATACCTACAACGAGACGGTGAAATATCTGGGTGATACGGAACCGGATTTTCTGTCGGCAGTGTTAGATTTAACGGAAAGCGGATGTGAAGCGTTGAATGCGGAGATGCACAAGCCGGAGCAGACCTTTGTGGAGGAGTATGGGATTTTCTGCCAGAGCGTGGCGTCAAAAATGACCAAAGCCAGTCATGGGAAGTTTCCGCTGAATCTGACCCATCGCTTTGTGAAACTCTTTGACGGTCCCAATGACGGACTGGTGGCGGTGACATCTATGAAATGGGGCAGCCGCTGCATTGAACTAAAGGCAAAGGGCAGGAGGGGCATTTCCCACGGTGATGTGATAGACTTGAACCGTGAGAATATCCCCGGTTTTGATGTGCGGGAGTTTTATGTAAATTTAGTAAAGGATTTGCGTGAGCGGGGACTGTAGCAGGCGGACAAAAGCCGCAATCTTGCAGATAGCGGATTGATTTTTCAGTTTTGATGGCGTATACTGATAGAGAAGAATTTACAAAAGGAGAAACCTATGCTAAAGGATAAAACAGTTCTCTTAGGGATCAGCGGCGGTATTGCGGCATATAAGTGCGCGTCCCTTGCCAGCAGTCTGGTAAAAGCGGGGGCAGAGGTTCATGTGATTATGACTGCCCATGCCTGCAATTTCATTAATCCGATTACCTTTGAGACTTTGACGGGGAATAAATGCGTCGTAGATACTTTTGACAGAAATTTCCAGCACAACGTGGAGCATGTTGCGCTGGCGAAGAAAGCAGATGTGTTTCTGGTAGCGCCTGCCACCGCCAACGTGATGGCAAAACTGGCCCACGGACTTGCTGATGACATGCTGACGACCACTTTTTTGGCGTGTACCTGTCCAAAAATCGCGGCGCCTGCCATGAATACAGCGATGTACGAAAATCCGATTACCCAGGACAATATGAAGCTTCTGGAAAAGTACGGAATCGAGGTTATCACACCAGCTGAAGGATATCTTGCCTGCGGCGATACCGGCAGCGGTAAAATGCCTGAGCCGGAGGTGCTGTTTCAATATATTGAAAAGGCTGTCGCCAGAGAAAAGGACATGTCCGGCAGGAAGGTGCTGGTGACGGCAGGAGCAACCCGGGAATCAATGGATCCGGTTCGATTTATCACCAATCATTCCAGCGGCAAGATGGGATTTGCCATTGCAAAGGAATGCATGCTCAGGGGCGCCGATGTCACTTTAGTGAAAGCGGCGACTACGGCTTCTGCGCCGATGTTTGTGGACATCGTTCCTGTAGAAAGCGCTGCGGATATGTTTGAGGCTGTGACCCTGCGCAGTGATGAAATGGATATCATCATTAAAGCCGCCGCAGTCAGTGATTACACGCCGGCCAGCGTCAGCGACCAGAAGGTAAAGAAGAAAGATGGAGACTTATCCATTCCGATGAAGCGGACCCAGGATATTCTGAAGTATCTGGGAGAGCATAAGAAAGCGGGGCAGTTCCTCTGCGGCTTCTCCATGGAAACGGAGAATATGCTTGAAAATTCCAAGGCTAAGCTGAATCGCAAAAATGCGGACATGATTGTGGCAAACAATCTGAAAGATACCGGCGCGGGATTTGGCACCGATACCAATCTGGTAACACTGATTACAAAGGACGGCGACAGACAGCTGGAACTGATGGGAAAAGATCAGGTGGCAAAAGCTGTGGTGGATGCAATTTTGAAGCAATTATAATAAGTAGAAAAAATATGGCATGCTGCACTCTATGGAAAAATCATATTGCTGCGCGTGCCATTTTTGTTTCTCGATGTTTTCTTTCTTGACTTTCGGCACGGGCAGATGCTATAATATAAAAATGCAAATAAGTTGCAAATTTGAGAAGCTATGATTTGAAAGGAGCGCCCTATGACGGAAATTTTGCTGGATGCGCTGATAGACAGTCTGCGGCTTTTGCCGTTTCTTTTTTTGACCTATTTTGTCATGGGGATTTTGGAGCGGGCTACTGGCAGTCATGCCAGAGATATGATTCAGAAAGCCGGGAAATTCGGTCCCCTTTGGGGAAGTCTTCTGGGCGCATTTCCCCAGTGCGGTTTTTCCACAGCGGCATCTTACTTTTATTTAAACCGGGTGCTGACCTTCGGGACTTTAATTGCAATTTATATGTCCACGTCGGACGAGATGCTTCCCATCCTGATTTCGCAGAAAGTACCCGGAAACGTTATTTTTAAGATTTTGTTTACGAAGGTGCTGATTGCGATGGTGAGCGGCTTTTTGGCAGAATTTTTATTCGGCTTTCTGGCGCGGAGAAAAAAAGTACCGGCAGAATTTGAACTGCCGCCGGAGCCGTGTCACTGCGGCAGGAGCGTTCTGGGCGATGCGGCGGTGCATACCGCAAAGGTTTTCTTTTTTCTTTTCCTGATTTCAGTTGCCATTGGCGCTGCCATTGAGCTGATTGGAGAGGGGAATTTGTATCGGATTTTTTCCAATGTACCTGTGCTGGGACAGGCGGTGGCGGCGCTTGTGGGTCTGATTCCAAACTGTGCGGCTTCTGTAGCAATTACGCAGCTTTATTTGGACGGAATTATCGGTGCAGGCCCGATGTTCAGCGGCCTTTTAGTCAGTGCGGGCATGGGGCTTTTAGTGCTTTTTAAAGAAAATCATCACGCCCATGAGAATTTTATCATTGTGGCAGTGCTCTATACATTCAGCGTAGGCTGGGGCGTTTTAATCGAAGTTTGCCTATAGGGAGGATGCAGATGACAAAGCAGGTAAAGTCAGGATATAGGACAGGAGGCAGAGCAGGTATTTTGTCTTATCTGAAAGAAGCAGGACAAAGACCTGTCAGTGTCAGTGAGATTCATGATCACATGCAGTCAGAAAATCATCCGGTCAACGTAACGACGATTTATCGCTATTTGGAAAAACTGGAAGCAGACGGGAATTTAATTAAATATACGCCTCAGGCAGATGGCAGGAGTACAAAGGCAACGTACCAGTATGTGGAGCGGACCCATAAATGCGATGAGCATTTGCATTTGAAGTGCGTGGCGTGTGGCTTTGTCGAACATTTAGATTGTCACTTTATGGAAGAGATTGCGGCGCATATCGCTGAGAATCACGGATTTCAGCTGCAGTGCAAAAGTTCTGTCATTTACGGTCTCTGTGCGGGCTGCCGCAGGGAGAAAGGGATGAAAGAAAAGTAAATAGGACTAAAGTTTAATTGACTTTTACAGTTTTGATATGGTAAATTCTTGTTGTGGACAAACGCTCCATAATAGTATTATGTTATAAGTTTGGACATAGCCTGTGTCATTGTACGCAGGCTATGTTCTTTTTTTGCGGCAGAATTCTGTATTATGTAGGAACTATCAGGAAAGTCCGCCTCTGAAAAGAATCGGCACAGCCGAGTTTCTTATAAAGCCGTTCGATAGGATGGAATTTCACCGATATCTTCTTCCAGAATAAGCTGCTTCGATCTGGTAATCAGTTTTCTTTTCCCTTCAGGGGACAGCTGATTGTACAATTCCAGAAGATTGCGCTGCTGTTTGCTGCAGCGGTCTGAGAAAACCACATCGTTGACAAGTTTCTGGGAGTCCAGCTGCAGGATTGTATCTACGCTGATATGATAAAAATCAGACAGAAGCAGCAGGACATCTGCGGTAGGAAGCCTTTCACCGTTTTCCAGCAAAGCATAAGTGCATCTCGACATGTCCAGAGCCTTTGCAAGTCCAGTCTGAGTATAGCCGAAAAGACGGCGTAAGTATCCGATATTTGCTGCGATTTGTGCTTGTGTTTTTGCGTCCATAATGATTTATTTCTTCCTCCAGATAAAATGTTTTCATATAAATAGAGTCCTAAAATACAGCAAAAAGTTTCAAGTTTTTTACATTTGTTTAGCCGGCAGCAAAATTTCTTTGTGATTTAAGGGCATCAGTGCATTTTCTGTGCCAAAGATACAGTTAAAACCAGTTGAATAAATGCGCCGCCGATGATATACTAAAGGAAGCAACGAAACTTATGTGGAGGTAGAAGATGATATACACAAGAGAAGTAGAGAACATGTGCATTGTCAATAGAGATGCGAACCACGGTCCGGCTCCCATTCCAGAAGAGGGTAAATGGGTACAGGCCAAGGAAATCAGCGATATCTCAGGTTTGACACATGGTGTCGGCTGGTGTGCGCCGCAGCAGGGTGCATGCAAACTGACCCTTAATGTGAAGGACGGTATTATTCAGGAGGCGCTGATTGAGACACTGGGTTGTTCCGGCATGACCCATTCTGCAGCTATGGCAGGAGAAATCCTCGTCGGAAAAACGATTTTAGAAGCGCTTAACACGGACCTTGTCTGTGATGCAATAAATACAGCCATGAGAGAGCTGTTTTTACAGATTGTATACGGAAGAAGCCAGTCTGCATTTTCTGAAGGCGGACTTGCTGTCGGAGCAGGTCTTGAAGACCTGGGCAAAGGCACCAGAAGCCAGGTGGGTACGATTTATTCCACAGCCGCAAAGGGACCCAGATATCTGGAACTGGCAGAAGGCTACATCTTAGAAGAAGGTCTTGATGAGGACAACAACATCATCGGCTATAAGTATGTAAATATCGGACGTATGATGGACTTTATCAAGAGCGGTGTAGAACCAATGGAAGCCATTGAGAAAGCCAGCGGGGTTTACGGCAGATTTGACGAAGCCGTTAAAAAGATTGACCCGCGTAAGGAATAGGAGGTGCCGGGATGGAATTATTTGAAAACTACGATAGAAGAATTGCCGGAATTGAAGCGGTAATGAAGGAATACGGAATCAAGGACTTGGAAGAAGCGCGCAAAATGTGCACGGATAAAGGATTTGACCCTTATGAAATTGTAAAGGGCATTCAGCCGATCTGTTTTGAAGATGCTTGTTGGGCATACGTTCTGGGTGCTGCTATCGCTATGAAGAAGGGCGCAGTAACGGCGGCTGAAGCGGCAAAAGCTATTGGCGAAGGACTGCAGGCATTTTGCATTCCGGGTTCTGTGGCAGACGATAGAAAGGTCGGCATCGGTCACGGAAATCTGGCTTCCATGCTGCTCAGTGAAGAAACCGAGTGCTTTGCATTCCTGGCAGGTCACGAATCTTTTGCAGCGGCAGAGGGTGCAATCGGCATTGCTAACTCCGCCAACAAAGTCAGAACAAAGCCTCTGCGCGTTATTCTGAACGGTCTCGGAAAAGACGCAGCGCTGATTATTTCCAGAATCAACGGATTTACTTATGTGCAGACAGACTTTGATTTCTTCACAGGTGAACTGAAAGTTGTCAAGGAAACACCGTACTCCAAGGGAGACAGAGCGAAGGTAAAATGCTATGGCGCTTTTGATGTAAGGGAAGGCGTGGCGATTATGCACCACGAAAACGTGGATGTGTCCATTACCGGCAACTCCACCAATCCAACCAGATTCCAGCATCCGGTTGCAGGCACTTATAAAAAGGAAAGAGTCCTTGAGGGCAAGAAATACTTCTCTGTTGCCTCCGGCGGCGGTACAGGCAGAACGCTGCATCCGGACAACATGGCAGCGGGACCTTCTTCCTACGGTATGACCGATACCATGGGCAGAATGCACTCTGACGCACAGTTTGCAGGTTCCTCCTCCGTGCCGGCACATGTTGAAATGATGGGATTTTTGGGCATGGGCAACAATCCGATGGTTGGCGCAAGCGTAGCCGTTGCGGTTGCTGTGCAGGAAGCGTTTAAATAAATACGTTAAATGATGACGCAGGAGTTTCTCAGGAAACTCCTGCATTTTTTGTAGGATGAAAATCTCAAATCTGCCCCTTTGGTCAAATATTTAGGACAAAAAGGGCAGATTCGTGGTTGAATTACTGTTGCAGATAAAAATTCGCCCTTAAAAAAGGGTGAACTAAATGAACATGATAGCATCAGTATCTACAATTAGAAAGAAAGCTAAGATTGCCACAAAAGCGGTGCCGAGTCCGATAGCAATTGAAATGCCTTTGCGCCGTTCGCGAAGCATTTTTTCCTTTGCTTCCTCCTCTGTTAAAAACGGCTTTTTCTTTTCGTTTTCGTACCATATTTTTGCACTTTCAATGGACTGTTTTTTCATTACGCCATATTCTTCTACATAATTCATAATATCTTTCGGTTCTGTCATAAGCTTCATAGGTCCCCCCCTTTCCGTATTTGCAGTGAAATTTACGTTGATTAAAAGATATCACACATATCTCATGAAAAATAAAATCAGTCCAAGTACTACTGCGCCGAAGCATGCCAGTATAATCTTTCCTTTTCGAAGCATTTTCTGATCTTTGGCTTTCTGTACTTCCGGCGGAACAGGTGCTTCCTGTGCTTTTCGTTCAGCCCAGGCAGCGACTTCTTCTCTGGCAGATTTTCTAAAAAATGCACGTTCTTCCAAGGCTTCCATGATAACTGAAGCATCGCCGGATTTTACACTTTTTGGCTTATTCATATGCTACCTCCTGTTTTTCATCAAATAGCGGCAACTAGCTTATTTTGTGCGAATGTGATTAGAAAAAACCACCATCTATCACTTTGATATAATTAGTATACCAATATATAGGCCTGATGTCAATAAATTTGTTCTTGTACTATTTTGAATTTTATGATATAAAAACACTGCCGGCGAATGCCGGGTTTGAACTGCCAAAAAAAGGCTTACTGCGTTTTTATCTATCAAACTCCCGTCCTGTATTTCAAGGGGATTTAAGTACGTCCAACGGCTTTGTTCTTTTTTGTCTATCTTTTTCATGCGGATGCCGTGTCGAAGAGAAGGATGACTCTTGACAAAATTATACAGGGGGGGGGTATAATCTTAGAGGAGATAAAAAGTATTTCGTCGGAAGGTGACGAATGGGAGAAATCTATTTTCGTACGACAAAAAGATACTGGTGTAATTCCGTATGCAAGGTGTATCTTTTTGCAAAAACACGGATTGATTGCTTTTTATCATATTTTAATGTGAGGAAAGGAGAACAGATGAAACGCAAAACATTAGTGAAGAAGATAGTCAGTGTTTTGTTGTGTTTTATGGTAGTCCTTACTTGCACGACTGGATTTCATGATATATTCATGGCTAGTGCAGAGGAAGACGCTATAAATGGCAGCGAAATTGAACAGGCTGTTGTTGATGAGCCGGCTTGTGATGACGGCAAGGAGCGTATAAAGAGTACAGTGGTTTCTTCTTGGGCGTGGGCAGACGATGATAAACTGCTGACGTGCGATGAGAAGACACAGAAGTGGCACCTGGATACTGCAACGGATGAAGAAAATCCGATTACAGCAGAATTGCTGGAGGGATGTTTTCCACAGTCCATTAAGGCAGTGCTGGAAGATGGTACAGAAAAGGAATTAGAAATTACCTGGGACTTTAGCCCGCTGGGTGAAGGAGTAACCGAAGGTGATCACACTGTGCAGGCGTCTTTGCCGGAAGGTTATATATTGGCAGAAGATGTTGAAGCGTTGTCTGTGACCATAAAGCTGGATGACAGCGGCTTGCTGGAAGAAGAACCAGAAGGCAAAGTAACTGCCGGCGGATTAACAGTGACTGGTAAAGGTATCAGCGAAGCAAATGGCGTAATTGTTGGTACAGATCCTACATGGGGGGATTACATTCAGATTGAAACCGATACACCGGTGACAATTTCAGGTACATCGACCACACATAATATCTGGATTAAGGAAAATACAACTGCAAACATTACACTGGCAGGTGTGACGATTACAGAGAGCACCAAAAAAGACTCTCCGATTAACCTGCTTCCAGGAAGTACCTGTAATCTGACATTGAAGGACGGTACTACAAATACTTTGGAGGTTTCTGGCGGACAGTATGCTGCAGCGCTTCATGTTGCCCAGACTGCAACCCTTCGTGTGGATGGTAATGGTACTTTGAATGCCCATGGTGGTTATTATGCTGCCGGTATTGGCGGCGGACATTCAGAAATTGCGGGAACTATGATTTTTAATGGCGGAAAAATCATAGCAAAGGCATCCGCAAATATTGACCAATTTTATAATTGCGGCGCTGGCATTGGTGCCGGTGGTGGCGGTGGTTCTACATATATTGAAATCAATGGAGGCGAGATTCAGGCTCAGGGGGCGTGGCATGCCGCGGGTATTGGTGCTGGTTACGGGAACAAGAGCTATGTAGGTTATAATTTCAATCTCGCTCAACACGGGGCAGTGGCAGGCGCAAATGACCATAGGTTGTATTTAAAATGCGGCGATATAACGATTACAAATGGATATATCGTATCTACCGGTGGAACCCATGGCGGTGCATTTGGTGCGGCTTGCGTTACAACCGCAGAAGGCTGTACAATCAGGGTTACAGGTGGAACCTTGATAGGAAAGGCAACCGCAGCAAGTATGTATGCAATTGATGGTAACGGAGGAAAGGTCTATATTACCGGAGGTTCCGTTCATCCGGATGGCGGCAAGGGATTCCGTATGGAGAATGGCGTTAACTTTGCATATGATGCAGAGGGAGGTCATGTATTTATGACTACAATTGACCTTTCTGCAGATCTTGCTGGTAATCTTAATGCGATTATAGACCGTAGCGGTGGGGAAGTAACCATTAGCGGTAAAACGTACAACTATGGCGCTCCATATTGTATGGATAATGGAAAACTTTATTTATGGGTACCGGAATCAGCCAAAGGGGAAAGACTTTCTATCAAATTCTCTTACTGGGATAAGGATGGGAAGTTACAGGGATTAGACCCTTTATTTGTTGAAGAGGCCGACGGAGGCGGTACGTCTCTATTAAAGAGATATGTTGAGTTTCAGATACCAGAGGATTATACAGGAGGTCTCAACAAATTCTATGATGGACTTAATTTTGAGAACTTTGATTTTACAAAGAATGGAGGAATCCCGGCATCAGACGGTAGAACCCTGAACGAGAATGATGATATCACCGTTATGACGCAGAGATACGATAAAGAGAATGGCAATCCGATTGAGAAAGAAGTCTCTTCTGAACAGATGCCGGCAGATGCGGGCATATATAAGTTTACTCTGATTTCCAAACAGTATGCAAAAACAGAAAGTGCTTTCGCGGCATCTTATTGGGGACATCAAGCTATGAGCTGGGCGACCATCAAAAGAATCCCATCAAAGATTGACGGAGCAGAGTATTCCATTGAGACGGAAGAAAAAGACGGCGAAAAGGTTGTAAAATCGATGACCTTTAAAGCGAATATAAAACAGGGAGATAAATATAGAAAGACGACCTGTAAAGCGCCGGATGGAGAAATGCAGTTTTATGTAAATGGGGTAAAGGTAGGCGCACCGATTAAGAATCAAACATCCAAAGCAACGTCAGGGGATACAGTAAAGAATACTGTGTTGATAGAAGACGGCGGATATGCGTATAGGGAAGTAGGACTTAAAGTTGACTTCAGCGGAGACAAGTATCCAGCCATTCCTAATTTGGATTCCGGAAAAATTGATGTAAAGGTGGAGTACACCGGTGGATATAACTATGAAGAATCCAGCGCTGTAGCAAAGCTGCAACAAGATAAGCCGGACAATTTCCCATTCGTGAACCCACCGATGCCGATGATTCCAAAGGGAGAAGTCAATCCTGGCGAACCACCAAAGGGAACCTTGCTGCCACCTGATGAGATTGAAAGAATCGAAGATGGTAATGATTTGTATAGACTGCACGGAGTTGTAAACGATAGTGTTACACGAAAGACAGAAAAGGACAAAAAGATTTCGGTAGAGGAACTGAAAAAGTTTATTCAGGACAGATATATTTTTGTAAGGCTTGATGGCAGTAAGATTGAGGTAGAAACTGTTGGTGAGATTGTAATTACGAATAAGAAAAATGGAGAAGCGGTAACAGAAATTGATTTATCTAACCCTGGAAATTATCTAATTACTTGGACTGTAAAAGACAAACAGGGTAATACCACTACTATTAACTTATCATATAATATAGTAAAACCAGCACCTCCAAGTATTACAGATCCGGATTTGAACAAAGATACCGATGGAGATGGCGACCCGGATATCAACATTGACACCGATGGAGATGGTAAACCGGATATTAATATCGATACGGATAAAGACGATAAACCTGATATCAATATCGATACCGACGGAGATGGCAAACCTGATATCGACATCGATACCGACGGAGACGGTAAACCGGATATGAACGTAGATACAAACGGAGACGGCAAGCCAGACATCAATAAAGATACCGATGGGGACGGAAAGCCGGATGTAGACATCGATACCGACGGAGATGGCAAACCGGATATTAATATCGATACGGATAAAGACGGTAAACCGGATATCGACATTGATACCGATGGAGACGGCGACCCGGATATCAACATCGATACCGACGGAGATGGAAAGCCAGACGTGGACATCGATACCGACGGAGACGGCAAACCGGATATCAATATTGATACCAACGGAGATGGCAAACCGGACATCAATATCGACACCGATGGAGACGGCATTCCAGACCTCAACGTGGATACCGATGGAGATGGAAAGCCGGATGTAAACGTAGACACCAACGGAGACGGCAAACCGGATAAGAACATCAAGGATCCAAGTGAAATCAAGGATATGCTGAAAGAAAATGAGTCGGAGAATACTGACGAGCTGCCTTGGTGGATTCCAAGAACAGGCGATACAGCAAATATGCTGACATGGCTTGTAGTGCTTGGAGCAGCAGTCCTTGGGCTTTGCGGCACAGTATATGGAATCAGAAAAAAGAAATCCTAAAAGCAAGCTAGCAGACTGAAAGTTTGCTGCTTCGATAATTAAATGGGCGGTTCGCAAGAGCGAACCACCCATTTTTAAGGTATGAAAGATGAAAAACTTGCAGGTTCATTTTTTGTTTGCCTGCAAGTTATGTGATTTTTTGGAAGGGGGAATTATGAACAAGGAAGAAAGAAGTTTTATAAACGGGCCGATACTGCCCGCACTTTTGCGCTTTGCTTTTCCGGTGCTGCTGGCACTTTTTCTGCAGACCATGTACGGCGCGGTAGATTTGATTATAATCGGACAGTTTGGAACAGCAAAGGATATTTCGGCAGTTTCTACAGGCAGTCAGATTATGCAGGTGGTAACCTTTATGATTACCAGTCTGTCTATGGGAATTACTATTTCCGCAGGGCAGAAAATCGGAGAGGGAAAGCCGGAAGAGGCAGGTTCCGTCATTGGCAGCGGAATCTGTCTGTTTACACTGATTGCACTTGTGATGACGGCTTCGATGGTAGGCTTTGCGGCACCTGTGGCAAGGCTTATGCAGGCGCCCCGGGAGGCTTTTGATTTTACGGTGTATTATATCAGAATCTGCAGCGCCGGCAGTATTTTTATAGTGGCATACAATGTAATCGGGAGCATTTTCAGAGGAATCGGTGATTCTAAAATGCCGCTGCTTACCGTTGCTATCGCATGTGTGTGCAATATCTGCGGAGACCTGTTTTTTGTGGCAGTTTTAAGATTGGGCGTATCAGGTGCTGCCATTGCAACGATACTGGCACAGGCGATTAGTGTAATCATTTCTCTGGGCGTTATAAAGAGAAAAGAACTGCCCTTTAAGCTGAGCAGGGATAAAATCAAGATGAATCCTCTTATGGTAAAACGCATTCTGGTGCTGGGCGTGCCTATTGCGCTGCAGGACTTTTTAGTCAGCATCTCCTTCCTGGTGATATTGGCCATTGTCAATGGAATGGGGTTAATTGCCTCCGCGGGCCTTGGCATTGCCGAAAAGCTTTGCGGCTTTGTGATGCTGGTGCCATCCTCCTACATGCAGTCCATGTCCGCCTTTGTGGCGCAAAACGTAGGCGCGCGAAAGCTGGACAGGGCGAAGAAAGCACTTGCATGGGGCATTGCAACGTCACTGCTGGCGGGTGTTTTTATGGGATATTTTTCATTTTTCCATGGGGAAATTATGGCAGGATTTTTCGCAGATGCCAAGGAGATTGAAGTAATCGGCGCGGCGGCGGATTATCTGAGAGCCTATTCCATCGACTGTATTCTGACCTCGTTCCTTTTCTGCTTTCTGGGATATTTCAACGGATGCGGAAAGACGCTCTTTGTGATGATACAGGGAATTATCGGCGCCTTTGCGGTGAGAATCCCCGTGTCCTATTTTGCCAGCAAAGCTGCCGGAGCGACACTGTTTTCCATTGGGCTTGCGACACCGGCGTCATCCATGGTGCAAATTCTCCTTTGTCTGATTTGTTTTGTCAGAATCAATGGGAAAAAGGGAAGAAACATCAGCATAAAAGAATAATTTCTTGACTTTTTGTTTGAAAATCTATAAAATAGTTATAAATACATTAGGTATAAAGCGTTTGTCTAAGGGACGGCGGGTGGAATAGCCTTTATTTCATCCGCTTTTTTTCTCAAAGGCAGACCAGGATGCTAAAATAATTCAAAGAAAAGGAGAATCGTTCAATGATAAGTAACAAACGATGGTTGTATCTGTGCGTAGGTACATTGCTGTTAATTTTCTGTGGTCTTATCTATGGCTGGTCACTGTTTAGAACGCCTTTCAGTGAAGTCTATACAGACTGGTCACTGTCACAGCTTTCTATGACTTTTACTATTTCTATGGTGTTCTTCTGTGTCGGTGGGTTTGTTGCCGGCAAACTGGCAGCCAAATTCAAGCCGCAGGTGATTATCCTGTTGTCGGCTGTATGTCTGCTGATTGGATTTTTCGGAGTATCCCGTCTGAATCCGGAAAATCCTTCCTCAAGTTTAATCATGCTGTATATTTTTTACGGTTTCTTTGGAGGAAGTGGCGTCGGTCTTACTTATAATTGCGTAATCGGTACGATGAACAAGTGGTTTCCTGATAAGCCGGGTCTTTGCAGCGGTATCATGATGATGGGATTCGGTCTTGGCGCATTGATTCTGGGAAGCGTTGCGACCAGTCTCATTGCGTCTAAGGGGATTTTCACCACTTTTATGATTTTAGGCATTATGATTTTCGTTGTTTTGGGAATCGGCTCTTTCTTCATCAAAGTGCCGGAGGCTCCTGCAGGCGGCGGTCAGGCAAAAGAACTTTACGGAGATCCTATCGGAGTCGTTATGAAAACTGCTTCTTTCTGGTGCTTCCTGCTTTGGTGCGTGCTGATCAGCGTAGGCGGTCTGATGGTAATCAACAGTGCTGCTTCCATCGCTGTGGCATTTGGCGCACCGGCTATCGTAGGTATGGTGGTATCCGTATTTAACGGCGCTGGCCGTGTTATCGTCGGCGGCATTTATGACAAAACCAACGGCAAAACTGCCATGATGGTAGATATTATCTTTATGTTTGCAGGCGGTATTACACTGCTTCTGGGCGCAAAGACAGGTTCCATGATTCTGATTCTGGTAGGACTTTTAGCGATGGGCCTTTCCTACGGCGCGAACCCGACCATCTGTTCTACGCTGATTCAGAAGTACTACGGACCGAAATACTTTGCTGTGAACTTCGGTGTCGGCATGTTCAACCTGGTTCCGGCAGCGATTATCGGACCAACCATCAGCAGCAGTCTTGTTGAAAAATCCGATGGCGCTTATGATTCCTCATTTGTTGCTATTTTAATCTTTGCAGTGCTGGCGCTGATTATGTGGATTGTTGTCAGCAACATTATCAAAAAAGAAAACGCCAGAAGAGAAGAACCAAGACCGTTCTAATGGAGTGAAACATGAAGGTAAAACGAACATCTCTTGTGGATCAGATTTATGACCTCATTCTGGAAAAAATTCAGAACAGGGAGCTGGTGCCGGGAGACAGGCTGAATATTGAAGAACTGGCTAAAACCTTTTCCGTCAGCAGAACCCCGGTAAGGGAGACCATTAACAGGCTCATTCAGGAGGGGTTTGTAGAACAGAAACACAATGTAGGCCCCAGCATTATCAAGCTTTCAGAAGAGGAAGAACTGGAACTGATCGATGCCAACAGCTATCTTTTTGATATTGTCATCGATACATATCAAGGGTTGAATACACTGAAATTTCTCATCGAGGAGCTGGAAGAGATTATTGCTGAGCAGAAAGTCGCCTATGAAGCCGATGATGAGCAGGGGTCCCACAAAGCCTCGGATTGTTTTCATCAGACTATGATTGAGTACTGTACCAACAGGACTATCAGGGAGTGCGCTGCGAAAACGCAGAATCAAATCAATATGTGTACCTTTGCATATCAGGCGGTCAGTGAAAACCGCAGGCAGAGTATTATCGATCACACAGAAATCCTGCAGGCGCTGAAGCAGGGCGATATTGACAAGACAAAACGCCTAATGAATGCGCACAACAAATTCTCAGGTACGACCTATATGAAGAGAAAGCTTAATCTGGAGCAGTCAGAATAAATCAATTGCAGGAGCAGTGCAGAAAACGGCACTGCTCCTTTTTTCTTGCGATTTTTACCTACGGCTGATAAAATGAAAGAAAGGCGCAACAGCGAAGAAAAAAAGTGGTGATGATTAGAGAAGGGAGAATACTATGGATGACAGCATAATTGTGGATCTTTACTTTGCGCGAAGTGAAGAGGCAATTGCGGAGACGGACAGGAAATACGGAAAATACTGTAATTACATAGCTTATAATATCCTCAGAAACAGCGAGGACGCAGAGGAATGTGTCAATGACACCTATATGCGCGCCTGGAATGCGATTCCGCCTCAAAGGCCGGCACAGTTATCGACCTATTTGGGGAAAATTACTCGAAATCTTGCGCTGAACCGGCACAAGGGGCGCAGTGCAAAGAAACGTGGGGAAGGACAGGTTGCACTGGCTTTATCAGAATTGGAGGAATGTGTCGGCGGCAGTTCTAAAGTGGAAACTTTGGCGGATGAAATGGCGGTGGTTGAGGTAATCAATGGATTTCTGGCAGAGCAGCCGAAACTAAATCGGGTGATATTTGTGAAACGATATTGGTATCTGTGTTCCGTTAAGGATATCGCAGAGGAACTGTCCATGAATCCCAACCGAATTACATCCATGCTTTTCCGCATGCGAAAGGAACTGAAAAAATCTCTGGAAAGGGAGGAAATTGCGTTATGAAGAAAGAAGACATTCTATTACATATGAATGAAATTGACGATACATATATTAAAGAAGCGGCGGATTTTAAGCCAGAGAAGCAGCATATGCAGAGGAAGCGCATGCAGAAGAAGTGGATTGGGTACGGAAGTTTGGCTGCGGCATGCCTTCTGATCTGCGTATTAGGCGCAGTGCAGCTGCTGCCGTCTTTCGAGCAGGACGGAAAGAAACCTCTTGGCGAAAGCGATTCCAATACGGCAACAGAGGAAACCGACAATTTACCGACTTTATCTGTTGAGCGCTATGCCACCAAAGAAGAGGAGCCAAAGAAGAAGCTGGGAAACCCATCGGACCAAAAGGATGGAAATCCTTGGGAGGAAGATACTGAGGTCAAGTCCCTTCCGGTATACGAGAATGTGGCTTATGTAGGGGAGGCCGATGAGAAAGCTGTGCCGGTCAGCGATGAGATTCTGGACAAAAAGCTGCGGGCTGCGGCTGTCGAGATGAATATGACAATTGATGGGATTGAATATGAGAGAAAAGATGTAGCTGATGATGGAGAGACAGCCGAGAACGATTTGCAGAAAGCATTTAAGGCGACAGCCCACACAGGTGACGGTGACATTACCGTGACATATAATAATCTTACGGAAATTAAGTTTGCACAGCCCAAATCACTTCCTAAAGAGTACAGCGCAGCAGATTCAGAAATGGACAGTGTATCCGCAGAGAAGACGACAGAGTATCTTTTGGAGCAGTATGGAGCCTTAATGGGGTTCTCTAATCCAAAGACCAGTGTGCGCATGTTTTACGACGAGGAGAAAAAGCCTCACTGGATTTTGTCCGGCTATGACTGCGGAGAAAACCTGCAGGAGCAGATTGTCAGCTATAATCTGAAGCGCATGCGTTTTGAACTGAATGATGAAGGACAGCTGACAGGCATCATGATGATGGATAATCTGGCATCAGGTAAGAAGATTGAGGAATATCCGATTATTACTTCTGAAGAGGCGAAGCTGCTTTTGCGGCGCGGAAAGTATGTGGCAGGAAATACCGAAGCACCGTCTCTTGATGATATTGAGCGTTTTTCCCTTATATATCTGACCGGACCGCAGTGCAATATCTTCATGCCATACTATGCTTTTGATGTGCGCATTGACGAAGAGGATGGTTTGATCTGCTACAGCACCTATTATGTGCCGGCTGTGAGGGAAGAGTATTTGAGCAAGATGCCCGAAACACAAGGATAATTTAGCGGAATATAAAGACATAGACACTGTGGAATAGCACAGATGCGGACACCTCGGCATAGGATAAACCGGGGTGTTTTTATGGCAAAAAAGAAAGGTATTGATGTCAGTTACTGGAATGGCAGACTGACAGAACGTGAATATAACAGGATAAAGAAAGCAGGTGTCAGCTTTGTTATCGCAAGAGCAGGAGGCTATCGCGGAAAGATGGAGGACAGCACCTTTTCCCATAACTATCAGATGGCACGGGCTGCAAATCTGGGCTTTGGCGCCTATTACTATTCAACTGCAGTGACCACAGCACAGGCAAAGCGGGAAGCACGCCATGCAGTGGCTTTGTGCAAGGGAAAGACCTTTGATTATCCAATCTGGATGGATGTGGAGGATGCCGCAACTCTGGGCAGGCTGTCGAAGAGGGCGCTGACCAGAGTGGTGAAAGCTTTTGTCAAAGAGGTTCGTAAACAGGGAAGAAAGGCCGGTGTCTATGCTTCTTATTCCTGGCTGACTGAAAAAATCGGCAGCTTGCAGGGAATTGATGTGTGGGTGGCACAGTATAATGATACCAATTCCTATAAGGGAAAGACCGCTATGTGGCAATACAGTGATGCGGGACGTTTTAAGAATGTGACCGGCAAATTTGATTTAAACTGGTGCTATAAGAATTATGAAACGGGCAGCGATGGCGGCGAGAGCGATGGCAATGTGAAGGAAAAGCTTGCCTATACTGGAACGATTACCCTGCCAAAGCGCGGTTATTTTACCGTGGGTGACCGTGGAAAAAAGGTCAGACAGCTACAGCGATTTCTAAACTGGTATGGAAATTCTCTGGAAGTTGATGGTATTTACGGTTCTTCTACAAAGGACGCTGTAAAGCGATTTCAGCAGAATCAGCATATTACTGCCGATGGATTGTTTGGTAAAGAGTCACTGAAAAAGGCAAAATTGGTGAAACGATAAATAGATAAATAGATAAAAGCAGCCGGCTTTGGGATATGCCGGCTGCAATTTTTTTAAAAAATATTAATATAAATTTAATACAAAAGTTTTGAATGAGTGGCAAATGGTGAATAAGTATACAAAAAATGAATAAAAAAACAGAATTTATTGAAGTGGTATAGATGTTGAAATATCAACGGATAACAAAAGAACCGCATTGTGCTTGCGGTTCTCAAAATGTGTTGGTACTTCCAAGGGGAGTTCGCAGTCTTGCATTGCACGCAAGCCTGCCGTTCTACGCCGCCCGTTACGGGCGGCTTGAACCGCTCGCTATCAGAAGCTTCACCGAAGCATCTGACCAAACGCTCGCGCCCTTGCGGGTTCGACTCCCCCCTAAAAAAGTAAGTACACGAAAAAAGACACTCAAGTGAGCGTCTTTTTTCATGTTGGTACTTCCAAGGGGAGTCGAACCCCTGATTCAGCCGTGAGAGGGCTGCGTCTTGACCACTTGACCATGGAAGCATATATAAATAAAATTTGCAAATGAGCGGTTGAAATCTCACGCTATTTATTATATACTTAAAAATGATTGTTGTCTAGTAGAAATTTATATTTTTACAAATTTTAAATAAAGGAGAAAGCTATAATGAGAAAATTTAAGAGTACAAGAGGAAGCAAGCAGGAGCTGACGGGCGCGCAGGCTATTATTCAGGGACTTTCCGAAGATAAAGGTCTTTTTGTTCCCACTCAGATTCCGGCGCTTCCGTTTCATATAGAGGATATGATTGGTAAGACTTATCAGGAGGTTGCTCTTGCTGTGATTGGTGCTTTCTTCGATGATTATACTGAGGAAGAGATGAAGCACTGCATTAACGGTGCTTATGATGAGAAATTCGAGGCTGAGGATATTGCGCCCATTGTCAAAGCAGGCGATGCGTATTTTCTGGAACTGTATCATGGGAAAACTGCAGCATTTAAGGATATGGCACTGTCTATTTTGCCGTACCTGCTGACCACTGCAATTAAGAAGGAAAACGAGGAGAAGAAAATCTGCATTTTGACTGCAACTTCAGGAGATACCGGAAAGGCAGCTTTAGAGGGCTTTGCAGATGTTCCGGGAACAGAAATCATCGTATTCTTCCCGAATCAGGGTGTCAGTCAGGTGCAGGAACGCCAGATGATTACCCAGGAGGGCGAAAACACTCATGTCTTTGCTATTAATGGCAACTTTGACGACGCGCAGACTGGCGTAAAAAAGATTTTTAATGACAGCGACTTTGCCGAAAAGCTGGCGGCATCGGGCTGCAAGCTTTCCTCCGCAAACTCCATCAATATCGGCAGACTGGTGCCGCAGGTTGCTTACTACGTTTACAGCTACATCAAACTGGTAGAAAGAGGCGTGATTAAAAACGGAGAGAAGATGAATATCGTAGTGCCGACTGGAAACTTTGGAAACATTCTGGCAGGTTATTATGCAAAGCAGATGGGCATTCCGGTAGGTAAATTTATCTGCGCTTCCAATGAAAATAAAGTCCTGACCGACTTTATCAATACCGGCGTTTATGATATCAGGAGAGATTTCTATCTGACAAATTCACCGTCTATGGATATTTTAATTTCCAGCAATCTGGAAAGACTTTTGTATCACCTGTCCGGTGGAAATGGTGAGGAAATCAAGGATTTGATGAGTCAGCTGGATACAGAAAAGGCTTACAAAGTCAGCGATAAAATTAAAGCAGGACTTGGTGATTTTTATGGCGGTTATGCGGATGTGGAGCAGACCAATAAGACCATCGGCGATATGTATACACAGCATAACTACTTGATGGATACCCATACAGCTGTCGCTTACAAAGTTTATGAAGACTACCGTGAAGCGACCGGCGATACGACGCCGACCGTTATTGCGTCTACAGCAAGCGCTTACAAATTTGCTGAGAGTGTAGCAAAATCCATCGGTCTTGGTGAAGAGGAGAACGGTTTCCGCTATGTGGAAGCACTGGCAGCAAAGACCGGCGTTCGTGTGCCGAAGGGCTTAAAGGATTTAGACAAAAAAGAAGTCAGACATACCGGCGTCATTGATATCGATCAGATGAAGTTGACAGTAGAAAAGTCGATATAAGTGGTATTCGGATTTATGCTGAATGAGGTAAATTGCAAATAATAATTGTTTTTCAGAGGGCTTCGGCTCTCTGTTTTTTTTGAATTCTTTCAATTGCAATAAAGCGGCCCTGCGTGTTTTAGAGATAGTGTAAAATAGTTGTGGAGTTTTTAAAAGAAAAAAATAGAGATCAACTCCAATGTGTTAAAATAGAATTTGCAAAAACATCAACAAAAGGAGAAATCTCTATGGATAATATTATACAACAAATTGCACTGGAATTGGCAGAAAAAATTATGAAAATGGCATTTAAATCGAAGCTTTCTAATATTGACAGCCTTGCCTGCGAAGTGCTGGCGGAATGCAAAGCTGCTGCGCGCAGTATCCTGGAGGAGGTCGTCCGTGAGCTGAATCAGCAGATTCGGGACGATAAGGCAGGAAGAAAAGAACTTGGGCTTTCTCTGAAAGAAAAGGATCGGAAGCGGTCACTGTTAACCGAGCTGGGTGTTTTGAACCTGAAGCGGGATTACTATCATGACAGCCAAAATGGCTGCTATGCCTGCCCGCTGGATGACGCGCTGGGCATTGCCAAATATGAGAGGATCGGTGGCAGTATCAGTGCGAAGCTGGTAACAGAAGCTACAGAAGTATCTTACGCTAAAAGCGCCCGGATCGTAACAGATGGGGCGGTCAGCAGACAAAGCGTGCGGAATCATATCCTGAAGCTTTCGGTTCCGGAAAAGGAGCCGGACTGGTCAGAGAAGAAAGAAGTGAGCAAATTGCATGTGTATGCGGATGAGGACCATGTGCATATGCAGAAGCCGGAAAAGGCGAGAGGAAAGAAAGGAAAACAAGTTCCGTTAGTAACAGTGACGGAAGGAAACGAAGCAGTTGGAAAGAGAAACAGGACGATCAATCCGATGCACTTTGTAGATGCGCATTTCGATGGAAAGGAGCTGTGGAACACAGTTGAAGGTTACATCGAGAAGGCATATGATGCAGAAGGCATTGAGAAAATATATGTACATGGAGATGGCGGAAGTTGGATTCGGAATGGACTGAACGATTTTGCGCAGACGGAACATGTGCTGGATGGATTTCATCTGGAGAAATACCTGAAACAGATTTGTGCGCAGTTTCCGCAGAAAAATCTAGGAACACGCTTCCATAAAGCCTTTGAGGGGAATGATCGAAAAAAGGCAGACGCAATGCTCCAGAAGTTGTACGCAGAAGCCGAAGGAGATAGCAAGTTGACAAAGGCAGTAAAAAAATTCGGGAGTTACATTCTGAATAACTGGGATGAGATCGTGAGGAGAAGGACGCTGGAGATTCCGGGGAGCTGCACGGAGGGCCAAGTCAGCCATGTATTGTCAGAGAGGTTCAGCCGTGACCCGATCGGCTGGAGCGAAGAAGGACTGGGAAAACTGAGCCAGGCGAGAGTATACATAAAGAACGGAGGCAAGCTGAAAGGAGAAGATTTTAAAGCGCAAGATGAGGATGGAGCGGCGAGAAAAGAGCGCTACAGTGAGTACGCAGAGCGAATGATGAAGGAAGCAGTGGAGGAGTGCTTTGACTGGAGCATCTTTGAGAAACCAATCGTGCCTTTCAATGGGGCAAGCGGGACGCAGACCCTGCTTCATGGCTTGGGACGGACAACGAATACATTGTTCTGCTAAAAACACATTGGAGTCGTCAACAAAAAACTCCACAACAACTTGACACGACCCCGGCATTGGGTTGTGTTTTCTGCACATTTTTGTTAAATTTATATTGAAGAGTTTCTACGTTAGGAAAGGAAATGAATTATTATGGAATTGAAAGAACAGGTTAAAGGATTACAGGGGGTTGTTGGGGTTTACTACCGCAATCTTTACACTGGAGAAACAGCCGGACACCTTCAAGATAAAGAATTTCATCCTGCCAGTATTATCAAGCTGCCTGTAGTAATGGCAATATACAAGATGGCTGAGGAAGGAAAGGCTGATCTAAGTGAAAAGGTTCAGGTTACCTATGATAAAAGAGTACCAAGCTGCGGAGCCTTTAATGCATTCACCGACGAGCCTTGGGTAGATATTGAGACTCTCTGTAACCTGACTATCACAATCAGTGACAACACAGGAGCCAATATGCTCATCGACCACTACGGAATCGATGTGCTTAATGAACAGTTTAAGGAGATGGGCATTAAGAAAACCCACCTGGAAAGGCTCTTTTATGATGACGAAATGCAGGAAAAAGGATATAATAATAAAGCGGTACCAGAGGAAATTGGCTTCTTGCTGGAACAGATATATAAGGGCGAATTCGTAAACGAAAAGGTTTCAAATGAAATCTGGGACATACTCGCCGAACAGCAGGACAGAGGCGCAATACCTGCATATATTGAAGATGAAGCTCCTGTAGGAAATAAAACAGGGGGGGCAAGGGGCATAACAGCCGATGCAGCCCTCATTAAAGGAGAAAATCCTTTTGTACTGGTTATTATTTTTAACGAAACCTATGTGCCTGAGGCTGACGAATGGATGCGTCACCTGGCAAGAGATATCTTTAAGGAGTTAAAAAATGGCGGAAGAATATACTAGAAAAGAAGGGGCAATGTGCAATATTCCACAGGATTTTGCCGATAAAAAAATAGGAAGCTGTCCTTTCTGTAAGACGGAGAATCCGGGATGGCTCACAAAGGAAGAGTGGAAACTCGTGGGCAGCAACAATTACTATTTCAAGTGCCCTCATTGCGAGAGCGAGTTTATGGTGCCTAAGGATGATGTCACAGGTCTTTCCTTTACCAAGAACAGCTACAGCGGCAAGCAGAAGGCAAAGACGGGTAAGATTCTCAATGTTCCATATGTTACTGTGGTAAAAATCGGTTTGGGCGTAAAAACTCAGCAGAATATGATTCTCAAGGACGAAGAAATTCCTCTTCCGGAGCTTAAGAAGACATGCGATCGTTTTTCGGACGAACAGAAGTAAAACTTTTTTAATATTCCAACAGACGAAACATATTATAAGAGTATATAAAAAACGGAGGTACCAAAATGGCATTAGGTATTAAAAAGCTTCATCTGGTAGATGAAACGCCGATACAGTATCTTGAGACATTGTCCAGGGAGCTGGGAATAGAGTTATACATAAAACGTGATGATCTGACATATTACGGTGCAGGCGGAAACAAGCTGAGAAAGCTGGAGT
>JALEOD010000049.1 GCA_022767345.1 Emergencia sp. | reverse complement strand
GACAGTCAAGCTGTCCCTATTTGTGTTTCACAAAAAGAACAAATGACGGAGTGCCATCATCTGGTGCATCCGTCATTTTCATTGTATGAAGATAGGGCTGCGCCCTAACGGTTATTTTCCGTTAATGCGACAGCCCCTTTTCATTTATTTTCCTTTATCTTCTAGTTCTGCATTCTGATCTGCTCTCCCCGTATCGCCCGATACCGAATCAGTTTCTCAGTATCCAGATTCTCTTTTCGCATATCTACTGCGGAAATCTGTCGATTGTCATAGGAGGTGTAATAATAAATACCCCGGTCCGCATTGCAGCAGGCAGTATAAAGAGTTATTTCATACTTGCCGTCTCCTAAATCGCAGCAGCCTTTCTGCTGTTCCACCGCCCCCAGAATATGGAAGAACTGACTGACGCTTTCTTCTTCTGAATCTCCGCAGACAGAGTTCATCTTTACAAAAGATACCCGGGCAAAACGGGACGGCGAGGATAAATCCCCAGGAAGCCCCAGCGCACCCATACCGCGGCTGTAGATTTGCAGCGGAAGCTTGTCGCAGAAGCGATTCTCCGGTTCACTGGCGGAAAGACTCATATAATTATTTAACTGAAGCATCTGCTCATTGAAAGGCGGATTATTTGTCAATACACCTACCTGATTATCGTATACCCGAATGCCTTCCGCAACCACTTCCAGCGTAATCGCCTCCTCGCAATCAGCAATAATCCAGTGCAGCTCCGCAGGCGGAAGTTCGCTGCTGAAGGGAAGATCAATAAAGTTCATGTGCGCAAGACGTTTGCGTACTTCCTGCACAGTAGCACACTGTCCCAGAAGCCACGGAATCAGTTCAAACTGCGCAAGATTATCTTTATCTTCCCGCAGTTCTTTTTGATATACCGCATTCCCCGGGAAATTCAAGCCTGCCATGCAAAGACCCTTTTCATTGATTGCCTCATGATACAACGGATAGTCTTCCTGCACATAAGCCATGCCAATCATTGCATAGTGGTGATTCAGCGGACCTGTTTCGCGGAAGTGAAACGGGTAATTCCGCGGCGTTATGGTAATCTCATCCCCATAAGCAATCTCGTAATCCAACGTTCTCCCGAAATAAAAATCCCTGGTTTTATAAGTAATAGCTGTACACATATAGCTCTCCCCCAATCATATAATTCTTCCGCGCACAATGCAGTTCTTCACTCTGTTTATTCGCAAAACGTCTATTTTATTTGTACTTGTAAAAATAGCTTTTCCATTGAGGCAAAGTCCAATACCCTTACTTCAGTTTTTCTCACATTTTCATGATACTTATACCATCCCGCCTAACTCCATATACAGCTGCCTTCAGCCCAGCGCCGCAATGATCTTTTCTACTACGTCTTCAACGGTGCATCCATCACAGCAAATGGTCACATCCGCATGTTTTTCATAAAGGGGCACTCGCTGTCTGTAAAGATCCGCTAACGTCTGCCCTTTTTCCAAAGTCACCCCGCGGGTCTTAATATTGGACAGGCGTTCCAGCACTGTTTCCAAGCTCACCTGTAAGTAAACGATGACGCCCTGTTTTTTGAACTTTTCCATGGCCCGATCAAAATAAATTGCGCTGCCGCCGGTGGCAACTACAAAATCCTCTCCGTCAAACTCCAGCAGCACTGTTTCCTCCACCTGGTGAAAATAATCGTTGCCGCGGCTGTTGATAATTTCCTGCAGCGTCTTTTTTTCCCGCTGCTGAATCAGAAGATCCGTATCCACAAACCCTCTATTCACTGTCTTTGCAAGGACAACACCCACTGTACTTTTTCCGCAGGAGGGCATCCCTACTAAAATAATATTCTGCATATCTGTCTTAAACTCCTATCTTTTACCTGTATAGTATACGTGAAAAGCCGAAAAATCACAAGTATCTGGTGAAAAATATCCTCAGTTTCCCCTGGCGCTCCTCAGTCAAGCACCGCAGTCAATAAAAAGAATCTCTGGCAAACTGCCCAGCTATGATGTAAAATGATAAATAACAGAATCATAGCAGAGCGGGAGATGCCAAAGACGATGAACCAGTACAGCAAAGAAATAGGAAACAGAATACGCACCCTCAGAAAGTCAAAGGGACTCAGTCAGCAGGAATTCGCAAGTGCCCTGCATAAAACCAAGTCCACGATTTCTAAATATGAACATGGAGACATTGCACTGGACCTGGAGACCTTCCGCGAAATCTGCCAGCTGCTTCAAATGCCGCCCCACGTGCTGCTCTCTACAGCAGAAGATACAGAAAGCGTCTCTGCAGGAATTAATATGCAGCGGCTTTATCTGTACAACCTGGCCGGCCGCAGCGGTACGCTGACCAGAAGTATCATAGAAATCTACGAGCATCACGATGAAACCCGCAATGTGCGCTGTCAGGACGCTTCCATCTTCTATGGGCTTCCTTCTTTTCAGACCCCTGAAAAATGCCAGGGATATTACTACGGTTCCATGACAAAGCAGGACATCTTCACCCATCTCCACGTTATCAACCAAAAAAATAATATAGAGCAGGTGTCCGTCTGCTATCGCTCCAATTTAGACAACCTGCTCTTTAATGTCGGTCTGCTTACCGGTCTTTCCTTTGCAAGTCTGGTGCCGGTCTCCTGCAAAGCGGTCATCTCAGAAAAACCTCTCCCTGAGAACCAGACGCTTCTCGATGCCCTCGCTTTCGACCAGACAGAAATCAGACGCATCCGAAATACCGGCATTGTAGCACTGCTCCGGCGTTAAAACCTTCGGGGCACTCAACCCTCCGGCTCTAACCCGGCAGTTTCTGCATTCCAGCAGCTCCTACATCTCTACAGTTTTCTCATACTCTTTGTTTTCACTGCCCCCAGCGCAGTAAAAATTCCTGCTGGAATAATCCATCCGAATCCCAGTCCCGACAGAGGCAGCAGATTTGCAAAGATGTCAATATCAAAGATATTTCCAATCTGCAAAAGTACCGATGCCGCAAATGCGCCGAATGCCGCATAGCGATACGTCGTTTCCGACTTAATCCATCTTCCGAGGAATCCAAATACCACCAGTACAATCAGAACCGGATAAATCAAATCCAGTACTGGCGCCGCCATAGAAATAATTGCCGCAGTTCCGAAATTGGAAATAATCCATGAAACCAGCGTAAATCCACCCACCAGCACTTCATATTTCGCGCCGGTTTTTTCGGCAAAGAAAGCAGCGATGGAAGTCAAAAGTCCCACTGCCGTAGTCAGACATGCAAAGGCCACAATCAGACCGAGAAGAATTATGCCGGGTTTTCCAAGAAGCTGCTCCGTCAGCAGAATCAAAAGCTGTGACTGGCTCAGTTCCTCTTTCACAGAAACCGACATCGTCGCTCCGATATAAGAAAGTCCGCCGTATACGACTACCAGCAACGCAGTCGCAACCATGCCGCCTCTGAAAATCAGCGAAGACTGCTCCTTCTGCTCCGTGTATCCCTTCTGGCGAATGGTGATTAAAATAGCAACAGAAAAAATGTAAGCTGCCATCATATCCATGGTCTGATAGCCGGACAGCAGTCCGTTTCTGATGACACTGCCGCTTTCCGCAGCAGGTCCGACCTCACCCAAAGGCATTGCGATGCCCTTTCCTATCAGTACCAATAACGCGATAAACATCACCGGCGCCATGAACTTTCCTACAAGATCCACCACTTTGCTCTGCCGCACACTGAGAAGGAACGCGACCGCAAAGAAAATGCCGGTAAATAACCAGGAGTTCACTGCGCCAATATTAGGTACTGCACCGATTTCATATGTAATTGCCGCCGTTCTTGGAATCGCCACAAAAGGTCCGATGCACAGACAGTTCAGCGCAAGAACAACTGTAGAAATTTTGTTCCCCAGCTTTCCCGTCAGCCCTTCCGCGCCGCTTCCGTTTCCCGCAATAGCGAGCATGGCGAACAAACTCATTCCAATGTCAATAAAAATAAAGCATAAAAATCCGATCAGCCAGGAACCGCCTGACTCCCAACCTAAAAATGGAGGAAAAATAAGATTCCCTGCGCCAAAGAACATCGCAAAGAGTGCAAAGCCAATGGTCAGGGAATCTGCCTTCTTAATTTTGTTCATCTTCACACCTCACAAATAAAAATCATGAGGCTATTTTAGCATTTAAAAAGAACCGGTGACAAACCCGGGTTAGTTTCTCTAAAAGAAACTTTCTTCACAAACATATCGTAAAAGGAAACTTTTTGTCCTTTTGCGCAATACTTGACAGAATTCACTGTGAATTCTCCAAAAATCACGAAAAAGGTTCTTTTTAGGAAACTTTTCTGCTCTTGCGAAAGTGTTTGCGGAACATGCTCCTCGGCAGGGAAAATACCGCTACCATACCCAGCACCATAGCACCGATAATTTTCAGCACAGCAAATCCGCCGGAAAGTCCCTGTACTGTGTTTCCGATAAACAGATTATAAATCATATTATAGATACTGATTCCCGGAATAATGGGGAAAATCCCAGGTATCATAATCACATTGGCAGGCACCTTGCAGTAAACCGCCAGAATTCTCGCCAGCAGCGCAATCACAACGGAAGCCAGAAAGGATGCCAGCGCGACAGCCATAAAAGGAATGCAGACCGTATAAACAGCCCAGCCTGCAAGACCTACAAGACCGCAAACAGCGCACTGTCTGCCCGGTACTTTAAACAGCACCGCAAAAGCTGCCGTTCCCACAGCAGCGGCCAATCCCTGCAGCACAAATTCTATCATCACACGCGACCTCCCAGCTGCAGTGCCAGAAATACACCCGTTGCAATACAGGTAAAGAGCAGAATTGCATCAATCAGTCTGACACCGCCTGAGATATAATTCTGATCCACCAAATCCCGTACGCCGTTGACAAAGGCCACGCTTGGCAAAAGCGGCATAATCGCGCCGACCACTGCCTTATTCAAATTTTCTACCATGCCCATTCTCATCATCAGGACGCAGCCGCCCGCTGCCATGAAACTGGCAGCAATATGAAGAAGTACATTGGACAGATGGAACCGTTCCATCGCCAGAAAAAAGCCCCAGACTAAGAGTCCCATCAAAAAGGCTGCCAGACAGTCCAAAGTTCCGCCGCCAAGAAAATAACAGAACGCAGCAGCGCCAATGCCGGAGCACAGCACATGAAGAAACTTATTGTGCCTGCGCCCCTTTTTGATTTCTTCAAATTCTTCTATGGCCGCATCAATTTCCAAATCCTTCTGCTCAATTTTGCGGGACAGATTATTCAGTTCACAAAGCTTATATAAGTCTACGCTGGAACTTGCAATGGGCTGCAGACTGGTTTCCCGCTGCGCCTCACCCATTTCAAGGTTGACAAAAACTCCGTTGGAGATGATAAACACCTGCTGCTTGGTGGTTCCGTAATGTTTTGAAATCCGCTCCATGGTTTCCTCTACACGGGCGATTTCCGCGCCGCAGCGCAGCAGTTCCTCTCCGACACCTGCAGTCAGGTACAGTACTTTCTGTAAGTATCGCATTTCTCGTTTCTTCCTCGTCTCTTTCTAACGTACTAACGCAATTTTAAGGCAAATTTAACGCAGCATCATCGCTGCCGCCATAATTCCCCGCTTTCCATGATGTCCACGATGGGAAAACAACATATCCCTGCGGCACTTTGTGCAAAGGTTCATATCATGAAAGTGTTCCTCTAAAATCCCCTCACTGAGCAAATCATACCTGATAATCTGTTTCAGGTCAATATAATATTTTTGACCTTTTTGATAAGAAAATTCCCGAAAGCGCTCATCCCGCGCAAAGAACTCCATTGCCACATCTTCGTCCACTTCGAAACAGTCCTGACACAGCGCCGGTCCAAGACCGGTTATCATATGCTCCGCCCTGCAGCCGTAACAGTCAGCCATCTTTCGCACCATGACTTTACTGATGCCGGCAAGGGTTCCCCGCCAGCCCGAATGGGCAAGGCCGATGACCTGTTTTGTCGGGTCATAGAAAAACACAGCGTTGCAGTCCGCATGACCGGTGACGATGGCAAGGCCGCAGACATCTGTAATCAACCCGTCTATATCAGCATAATCTTTCGGCAGTATCACGCCTTTACCTGCATCGTCCTCCGTCACCACGCGAATGTTCGTGGTATGAGTCTGGTCGGAAACCACCAGACGGTCAGCCGTGATACCCAAAGTCCGGGCTAAAATTTCATAATTTCTGCGGATATTTTCCTCGCTGTCCAAAGTTCTCGCGCCGAAATTCCAGCTGCTGGTACAGCCGGTGCTGACACCGCCATGGCGTGTCGTAAACAGATGGGCAAGCTCCGGATATCCATCAAAAGCAGGCAGGGTCAGATACTGCCTTTCGCCCTCCCTGTGCAGGCGAAAGGTTTCTCTAATCAACGTCAACCCTTTCCGCCAGCCATGCCGCATTGACTTCAGCATATTTTCCTGCGGGAACTTCCAGCGCGCCCAGATAATCGCGCACTAGTTCCTCGTAAAGCTGATCGTCCAAATTCACAGTCAGCTGTTCTCCCATGGCATTGGTATAATCCCAGAGAATGAAGTAATCCTCTTCACCTTCCAGATAATACAGTAGATTCTCCCGGTGCACATCGGGCCACTCGTCCTTGATGTTCTCATAGACCAACGCTTTGTAAAGCTCGATAATCCGGTCATCTCTGCCGCCGTCATAAATTAAAATTTTCTCTAAAAGCTCGCCGCCGTCCTTCACCACGCGGAAAATCGCCTCTATATCCACGGCAGATTCCGGCAGTTCCAGACTGTTGAGCTGTGAAAGCAGCGAGTCGTCATGTTCCGGCGCCATATAGACGGTCAGTTTCTTTGACGGGTCCATATACATCATCGGATACTCCGCAAGAGTCTCATCGCCGCACTTTGGGCATTTCGCAAGGAAAAAAGAGCCGTTCATGACTTTCTCTTTATATGACGGCTCCTCACATACATCTACAAACTCATGGATATCCATGATAATCTCTTCCCCGCAGCCGGGGCACTTAAATTTCTCCCTCTCCATAATCCACCTCTTCAATTGATATCTGTTCCATGTCCTTTGGTTCTTCCACATTGATGACACCTTCGATATCCTCAATCTCCGGCAGTTCCTTCAGACTGGTAAAACCAAAATTCTTCAAAAACGTTTCTGTTGTACCATACAAAATCGGTCTTCCGATTCCTTCGGAACGACCCTTTGCGCAAATTAAATCTTTCTTTACAAGTCCATCGATCACTCTGTCGCACTTGATGCCTCTAATCGCGTCAATTTCTCCCTTGGTTACCGGCTGTTTATAAGCGATAATCGCCAGCACCTCCAGCGCCGACTGGGACAACTTCTTCACCTTGACCGGTGTGCACAGACGCTCGATAAACTCAGCATTTTCAGCTCTTGTCACAAACTGAAAGGACTTTCCCACCTGTCTGATAACGATGCCCCTGCCCTCCTGTTCATATTCGGCCTGCAATTCCAGAAAATATTCCATCATATCCTCTTTGCTGATATTAAAAAGGTCTGCGCAGGTCTTCACTTCCAGCGGCTGCCCCCAGATGAACATCATGGATTCCAGCGCCGATTTAATTGTCTTCTTACTGTTCATGTTCGATTGTCTCCTCCATAGCCCGCTCACCCGGCACAATCATAATCTCTCCGTAAATATGCTTCTGCTCCGCGTCCAGATATTTGTCTCTCATCATCTGCAGCACAGAGGTAAAAGTAACCACCACATCGTAACGGTCTTTTTTGTCCGGAATCAGGTCCTTCAAATTCAGCTTTGCAATACCCTTTCTAAGGGCTGATTTAAACCGGTCTTTGATATAGACCATTCTGCTTTCGATAGTCGCCTTTTCCCGCTCCACTCTGGTATAATGGGCCCTGACATCGTCTTCTCTTTTTTTCTTGCGCAAAAACAAATCAAATGCCGCGGCAAACTGCTTGATATCCAGCGCCAGATATTCATCCGGGTCTTCCAGATAAGCGGAAATATCTTCCTGCGGTTTCTCGTAAACAAAGGACATATACTCTTCCTGCTCCGCCAGAATTTCCGCTGCCTTTTTAAACCGCTTATATTCCAGCAGACGTTCAACCAGCTCGCTTCTCGGGTCCTCCTCCAAAACGGTGGTGCCGTCTACGGTGGTTCTCGGCAGAATCATCTTGGACTTAATATCGATTAAAGTCGCCGCAAGAACCATAAACTCCGTACCTACAGTAAAATCCATCTCCTGCATTGCTTTGATATACGCAAGATACTGCCCCGTAATTTCTGAAACCTGTATATCGTAGATGCTCATCTGGGCATTTTCAATGAGATATACCAGAAGGTCAAAAGGTCCCTCAAAGGTAGGCAGCTTTACTTTGTAGCTCATAGTCTCTCCTTTTCAGCAATGCCCGTATAATAATTGTAATACAGAAGGCCAATGATAACAACTACACAGCCAATCAGTTCGTAAGACGTCGGAATCTGTCCGAGGAACAAAACGCCCATGGCAATGGCAAAGACCGATTCACCCGATTCCCATGCGGAAACGTACAGAGAATCTACGTAGCCGAAGCACAGGTTGAGTACCGCATGAGCGCCAATCTGGCAGACCAGCGTCATTCCGATGATATAAATATAGTCCATGGTACTGTAACCCAGAACCGGCGTACCCGTTGCAATAATTCCCGCGGAAAAACAAATCCAGCAGGAGAAGAACACTAAAAATACGTAAACCGCCCCCGGCACGTTTTTTCGCACTTCATTGCCGATGGCGAAATAAATCCCCATAAAAGCACCGGCAAGAAAGGCCAGAACATCGCCCTTAAAGTTTCCTGCAGCCAGCTGCTGATAATCAAGACCGGCAATCATCACACCTCCCAGCAGAGCCAGAATAATTCCCATAATCGGCCTGCGTCCGACTTTCCGTTTGAAGATAAAAATTGTAATCGCTAAAACCACCAGCGGGTGCAGCGCAGCCAGCACTACAGCGCTTGCTACATTGGTCATCTTTACAGCATTAAACCACGAAAAGAAATGACCGAACAGGAATGCGCCTGCAATGAAAGTCCAGATGTAGTCTTTTACTGCAATCTGTTTCAGCTCATCTCTCTGTTTTAAGAGCACCGGAACGGCAAAAAACGGCACGCCGATGGTCAGTCTCCAAAAGCCGATGGCAAGGGACGGCGCCTCAATGACGCTTCCGAATATACCGGAAGATGACCCTGCCACCACGGCAAGAACCACGATAATTTTTACATAGCGGGCGATAAAGCCCTTCTTTTCTTTCTCCATTACTTCGTCTCACTCCTGCTTCCGGCTGCCTGACAGATGCAGACACCCGCAATAATTGCCCCTGACCACAAAAACGCGGCCAGTACCATAAGGGCATAAATCGTTGTAGTCTTTTTCATCTATTTCTTCAATAACTTTGCCAGATTCTCCCTGTAAGGCGGTCTGACAATTCCCTTCTCTGTAATAACCGCTGTGATATATTTAGCCTCGGTCACATCAAAGGCCGGATTGTAGGTCTTGATTCCCTCCGGCGCCATGGGCTTTTCATACCACATCTTGTAAATCTCTTCCCCGTCTCTTTCTTCGATTTGGATATCACTGCCGCTGTCTGTTTCCAGGTCAATAGTGGAAGTCGGCACATACATATAAAAAGGAATGCCGTATTCCTTTGCCAAAATCGCCACCCCGCTGGTGCCTATCTTGTTGGCGCCGTCTCCGTTTGCTGCCATCCGGTCGCAGCCGGTTACCACAGCGTCAACCCAGCCCTTTTTCATGACAGAGCTCGCCATGTTATCGCAAATCAGTGTTACATCAATTCCCGATTTAGAAAGCTCCCAGCTGGTCAGCCTTGCTCCCTGCAGAAGCGGTCTGGTTTCATCGGCAAAGACGCGGAACTCATAACCGCGCTCCGTCCCCAGATAAATCGGTGCCAGACATGTTCCGTACTTGGCAGTGGCAATGGTCCCCGCGTTGCAGTGGGTCAGAATGCCCATGCCCGGTTCCAGCAGAGACAGTCCGTATTCGCCCATTGCATAACATGCCGCCTCATCCTCCCTGCGGATGGCTTCTGCCTCCGCAAAGAGCAGTTCTTTTGCGTCCTTAACGCTTTTCGGACGCTCACTCTCATAAAGGTCGTACATTCGGTTGAGGGCCCATGCCAGGTTCACCGCTGTGGGCCTGGCGCCTGCAAGGTATTCCTTTGCGCTATGGAGCGTTTCCCGGAACATCGCCATATCTGCGGTTTCCGGTATATCTCTGACCGCCACAAAAAGGCCATACGCCGCCGCGACGCCGATTGCCGGCGCGCCGCGAACCCGCAGCTTGTAAATCGCCTCATAGACATCTTCCTTCGTCCGCATTTCTATGTAAATTTCTTCACCGGGCAGACGGGTCTGATCCAGAATCAGCATTTTCCCATCTAAATACTTTACCGGCGCAATCTCGAAAACTTTCATTTCTTCTCTCCTCTAAAGTTATAGTATACCATATGATATGTGGATTTGACAAGAATTCAGTTGGAGAGGCTTGTGCGGGTTTATGAGGTTTTACGGGATATTGAAAGACGCCGGTCGTTTCGACCGGCGTCTTTCTTATCTTTAAACACTATGCGCCAGCATGGTATTTAAAAGCTTAGATATAGTTATTGCGTTCCAGATATCTGGTAATACTGTCTCTGCGGCTCAGAACACGATTCGCATACCTGTAGGAGAACTTTCCTGCATTTACTGAACCCGGACCATATGCATAGGCGGAAAGCGCCTTTTTATAGGTCTTATATGTTTTTTTCATACTTTTTAAGTATCTGGCGCCGACTTCAATGCTGACCTCCGGCTTGTACAGACTCGATGGACTGTATCCATAACTTCTTGCCAGAGAATTACTGGTCTGCATCAGACCCTTATACCCATAAGGGTTAGTCGCATTGGTATAAAAAGTGCTCTCACCTTGCGCAACCGCCATCAGTACCTTTGGATCCAAATCGTATTTCTCACCTTTTTCAATGAATAACTTTGCCAAAGTCTTGGATTTTGTTGTTCCGACATTGGGATTAATTTTTCTGATGTAAGCAGCAAGACCGTTTCTGTATTTTTCTTCTTTCTTTTTCTTTGCCTCAGCCTTTTTCTTCGCTGCCTCCCTCTGAGCCTCTGCTTCGTCGTATTCGTCGACCATCTGCTCTACTCTCTGTCCGCTTTTTTCTATATCGTTACTAGATTCTGCTTTTTTGCTTTCTGCTGCGTAAATGGAAACTGATGAGCAAGCGATGATGGTTAATGCCAGTAAAACTGTGATTAGCTTCTTCGCCATTTCTTTTTTCTCCTCTGTCTATTAGTCTACTCGTGCAGGAATTCACTCGCCAGATGTTTCCTGCGACTCCTATATTATAAACAAAGGTCAAAGCAAATTCTTAAGAAATCTTAATTTTTCACACACTTTTCACAAAGCGACGCGATTTTTTGTTTATTATATCCAATTTATCTTTGCATTAGTTGTTTTAAGACTAAAATTGTATTCAATCTCCTTAAGATTTCTTAAGATTTATCGTTGTTTCTTAAGAATCCTTAAGAAACTATTTTGTCAAATATCCATGCTCTCTTAGAAAATCTTCCATAGCTTCTGCTCTTCTTAAAGTCAAATCCGCATAGTCTGTGGAATAGTTTCCTGAATGCACAGAACCCGAACCTTGATTGTAGGCAGTCAGGGCCAGTCTGGTATCTCCAAACTCTTCCAGTTTATCTTTAATATAGCTGGCGCCAACTTTGATACTAATCTCCGGTTCAAAGAGTCTTTCAGGTGCATAGCCTGCGCTTTCCGCCAGAACATCTCCTGTCTGCATGAGGCCTTTATAATTAGCACAGCTGACCACGTCTGCGTAATAGCAGCTCTCCGTCTGCGCTACCGCCATGACAATTTTTTCATCTACATTATATTCATCTGCATATTTCACAAAACTGTCCACCATAGCGTCCGCATCCTGCTTGCTTACATTTCTGTTGACATGACGAATATAAGCAGAAAGACCTTCTCTGTAATTCTCGTCTTCCTTTCTGACCGCAGTAGCCTGCGTCGCCATGGCTGTTTCAATCTTCGTAAATTCTTTCGGTGTAAATGACGTGACTTCCGGCTCCTTTACATCTGAATCGGCGTAAATAATCGCTGCCGAAAAAATAGTCAGCGAAATCAACGCCCCTGTAATAAATAGCTTCTTTTTCATATCAAATCTCCCTTTTTTCCCTTTTGTGTCTTACATTTAGACGCGCCTGCCACAATTTCTCAGGCTATATTAGTATAGGCAGGCAAAAAAATGAATAAACTGTAAATCAGTACTTTTCACATCCTTTTCACAGTCGTTTTTATTTTTTTGGTAGTTTCATACTGTTTTTACTTGATTAATTTGATATCCAAATATGATTGTATACAATTTTTCACTTATTTGCTTCTTTCTTGCAATTCACTCTACTTTCCACTATACTATAGGTAGATTTAGCAAGGAGGTCTTATTATGAAATTTTTAATTGCTGATGCTTTTACCGATACAACTTTTGGTGGAAATCCTGCCGGTATCGTTCTGCTTTCCGACGGCGCGGATTTTCCATCCGATGAACTCTGTGTCAAAACCGCCGCAGAGCTTCGCTACTCCGAAACTGCGTTTATTAAAATTCTAGATAATCACGAATTTCAGATTCGCTACTTTACTCCGGCTGCAGAAGTGGACCTTTGCGGTCATGCAACCATCGCGTCATTTTATGCCCTGATGCACCTGGGCATCATCGAGAAAAACTGCACCTGCATCAATCACACCCTTGCAGGTGATTTGAATATCGAAGTCAAAGACGGTTTTATTATGATGGATATGGCTTCTCCAGAAGAAATTTCCATCATGGATGACCCTGAGAAGATTAAAGAACTTTACGACATCATGGGCGCGTCCTACAATCCATCTATGAATCTGCCTGTTCCCCGCATGATTTCCACAGGTCTTCCGGACATCATGATGCCGGTTGCAGACCTTGCCGCCCTCAACGCCATTGAGCCGGACATGAAAGCCCTTTCCGCGCTGTCAGAGCGCCATGGCGTCGTCGGTGTTCATGCCTTTACAGTGAGCTGCGAGGAAGGCGTTACCGCTCATGCCAGAAACTTCGCGCCTCTTTACGATATCGACGAAGAAGCCGCTACCGGCACTTCCAGCGGCGCTATGACCTATTACTTCTATCTGAACAAATTAATCGAAGCAAAGAGCAGCTGCAAGTTCATTCAGGGCGAGAAGATGGACCGCCCATCGGTGATACTTACCGAAATCGACGCTTCCTGCGAAACCTGCCTGATTAAAGTCGGCGGCAGCGCTGTCATTTTAGCGGAAGGTGAAATCCATATCGGATAGCAGGAAAAGAGCAAGCCAATCACAGCAAAGAATGGAAAAGCCCCTTGCCGATACGACAATCGACAAAGGGCTTTTATTTTAGTCCAGAAATGGCGTAAAGACATTTTTCATGCCGATGCCTTCTTCCGTAACGGCTCACACGATAAAAATAAAATCAAGATGAAAGGCAAAATCCTGCCCCTGCAAAATACTTATCCTTGAAGAAGTTCATTCTCGCAAAAAGAAGATATCGGATACAGACAATGTCCATATCCGATATCTCCAAGTACAATATGATTAAGAGTCCAATCCCTTCCCCTTAATTCCAGTATAGTAGATTGTCAACAAAAATCAAGAACTTTCGGGTAACTGGTCGTTTTTTCGGATAACTGGTCATTTTTTACAGTAAATTCCAGAAATGCATGCCTAAAATTCCATTTTTTGTATTTATTATCCGAATCGTCATGTTCGATTGGGTTTTCTTTTCAGCGCCAGTAATCTCATATAATCATCAAATTCGGCAGTATCAATCGGTTCAAACATGATCCATTTTCCATCACGATAGGTCTTTGCTTCATCATATTGTCTGCAGACAGCATCAGACAGGCTGCCTCTTATCTCTTCAAACTTTGTTCGCTCATCCTTTCCAAAGATAATCATGAAACCAGCACAGTTTCTTTTTGCATATAAACCACAGAGTGTTATACCACCTCTGCGATATTTATACTCATAAGTCCAATTCTTACCGCCAGTATTCCATAACCGTTCCATTTCGTACTTTTCATCAATCACCGAGCATAACTCCTGCCAAACCTCAAACAAAGACTGTCCGAGCAATTCAATCATAGCTGATTGAGATGGTATATTTTCAAGCATTGTAATTCCTCCGTAACTCCTTCTTTTCTAATCTAAAATCTGTACTGTTTCTTCATAAGTACAGAACAGCGCAAAATGGATTTTACAGCAAAATAGTGACATCCCATTTCACTGCACTTTTCCAATCGTTTCCAGACAATGCTTTCTTGTTTCCAAAGTATAGCTGTCCTGCCACTCAGTCAAAATGAAGTGTTTTGTATTAAGACCCGGCGCGATATCCTCCACCCAAAAGGGCGCAATCCCCACCGCGTTGCCCGACAAGCATGTTCCCAAGGAAACATTAGAGCTGTAACCCAAAAATTGATACCGGCACTGACAGTTGTAAATCCAGCTTCCCAGTGAATCCGGGTGTTTAGGTCTGGGGCCTTCCAATTCCGAACTAGTCTCCCAGTTTCTCGTATCCACTGAAGCAATCAATCTTACTTCCGGCGAGTCATATTGGGTTACCAAAAAAGTTCTGGTGCTGGTATCCCAGTCCTTCAATGTATCCATCCACTGACAAAACAGCATCCGGGCAATCTCGTCTCTGCCTTTACCGTAAACTTCTTCCTTTGAAATCCTTGCTACATAAGGATGATCGATGATCCAGGAAAGATTATCAGATGTGTCGCTGCCCATCTCTTCATATTGCCGCTTATCTCTCATTTCCGAAAAGGTTCCGTCTGCTTCTTGTTTCATAGTCAAAATACACTTGACTGTTGCGGTGAACCCACTCGCCCCTTTTCCACTTCCAAAAATTGCCTTATAGCCCGCCATAACTTGAAATGCTTTATCTTTTTCTGCCATCAGGGGAGCCGTCCAGAATCCGTCATATTCCAGCAGTCTTCCCGCCTTGACTTCCTGATCCAGTTCCTCCTGCAGGATTGCCCTGGCTTTTTCTGCCGCAGCGGGATCTGCAATACCAGCATGAATTTCTGACGCAATATCAGCATTTTCTTTCGTTGTCTGTCCGCAGGCACACAAAAGACAAATCCCCGCTAAAATTAAAATTGCTAAAATGTGTTTTTTTCCGGTCATAGAATCACCTCCGCATTTTCTCTTAAGTAACGCTTCTATCCTACTACACCACAAAAGTAATTATATATTTTAATAACGAGAAAAGACAAAAGCATTTGCAGCATTCACAGGATTAATTATCTTTTATTGGATACCTTATCCTTATATTCCTCGTCCTGCAGGCTACATTCTATTGTTTTAATATCTATAGTGGGATAATCATTTTGCTTTATATAATCCTGCACCAGCAGGTGAAATTGTATTCTCTGGTTTGCCTCCTCCATAAATGCCCAGTATTCTTCATTTGTCAGGCCGAACAGCTTTTTTTGTTCATCACAATATTTACGGAACTGTTCATCTTCCGAATAGGCAGTCTTTGTTTCGCGAAACACCTGATCTGCCAGGTCAAGGAAATCATCATAACAATTCTGTTTTTTTATGTACTGTAATTCAGCAGCCTCCTGCTTCATCGTCTCCCATGCTGCCTCGTAAGGATATTCTTCTCCTCCCTCTCTGATTTTCAAAGCACGCAGTTCAAAGTCTCTGGCTGTAATATTCTTTCCATCTATCGTGCCGATGACCCGATCTGCTTCTTTTGAATCATCGAAGAATATGGAACGAAACATCTGACCAAACACTTCCATTCGCTTCGCCTGTTCCTCGTCACTCAGTCCCTCGTTTTGCATATCCAACTGCGTAACATCCCACTTGTAGTCCTTCTCATTTAACTTATTTTTTTCAGCAGCTTCTTCGCCGCATGATGCAAACAATATCATGCTCAAAACAAGCATAAGGACTAATAAATTGTCTTTTCTTGAAAACAACGGTTTCCTCATTGACTCCATACCTCCAATATATAATACTAGACTCACAAGATATGAAATAGAGAAAGGCATACTGCTTTACTCGATGCCTTTCTCCGCTTCGACTTTTTGATAGTTCACCTCTTAATATTAAGGTATAGAATATAAATAATTATTTTAACAATTCCTCTATATTCCCTTTCTTAAAACTATTTTCCAAAATAGTTACATCAGAAGCCGCCAATTCTGGTAAACTCATTGAATGAGCCTCCAAATACTCCTCAGCCTTTAAATGAGTTAAAAAATCTTGATTTTCCTTTAACTTATATTCTAGCCAGTACTCGTCTTCCGTAAGATTTAGTGCCGCAATAATTTGTTTTATTCCTTCTTTTAAGTCTGCTGGAATTTCATTATCATACAAGTTTTTCTGATCCAAAGTGTATTCCCTGACCTCTTTCTCTGATACCGCCATTCCTTTCTCCTCTAGAAAACGATATTCTGCTTTAATTCTTGCAATGCTTTCTAGTGACTCATCATATGGATTACTCTCTCCACTAGCGACAGCTTTGCTATATCGTTCAAGTAATTCATCGTAATAAATCGGCATTCCATCAACTTCTGCGACAACCTGCTTTTTGTCTTCCGTGCTGATTTTTGAGTTTGCTTTTTCGGCGGACTCCAATTCATAGACGATTTTGTTTTCCGAAGCACTACCAAAAACTAGAACGCTGCTGCTAATCAACATCAGTAAGATTGCCACACATATCCATGTTTTTTTCATCTTTATTTGCTCCTTTCTCATACCTTCACCGTCACAGTCTGCCACCAGCTTGTTCCTGGAACAGGAGTCCATCCGGATACACTAAACATGCACTCAGCTTCCACTTTTCCTGTCATACCATCTGGAAAACTATATGAAACATCCTTTTTAATCGCCCAATAGTAGTGTGTTGCATTGGGGTCAGAAATTGTTGCAACTCCAGAAAAAGAAGATTTTCTGTCTATTCCAACTACGGTTCCGTTACGGTATGTTTTGACCCCGTCTGGAAAAGTATAAGTTCCCTCTGGAATATGTGGTAAATGCTTTTTTCCAAATGCATGTAGTTCATACCGTACTAATGTTTTTTTGCTGCTTGTCTTATTGTATTTTACACTCATCGTTGTAGTTATATCCCAGATTTGAGCCCCAAAATCCGTATTATATCCACCATAGAATTTCTTACTTTCTTTAGTGGTTTTTTCTTCCAATCCAAAGCAAAATCCGCTCTGCATTACTAGCGTGAATACAACTACAATAGCAACCATCATGCAGGTCTTTCTTTTGGTCATTCTTCTCCTCCTTTCAATCAAAACCCCCTTACATCTTGATTTTCTTCAAATTTGTTGTATAATGTTTTCATAGAGTTTTCCTAAATAACTTAAATTGGGCTCCTATCCAACTTGCTATTTTAGAAAACTCTTTTTTCTTTGCAGATTTTCAGCTATCCGCTTCCTTGAAAATTTCTCAATTTTCTTTACCTCCTTCCTGCTGATTTCTCTATTCCCAATACCACCTGATAAGCGAATTAATACTTTTGACTCAAAGAGTCTCCCGTCACTGTTTCTACCAGCTTACTATTCTTGTACAGCTTTACATTGGCATGTAAGTAGTAAGTTCCTCTATCTGACAAGCCATGCGAATCGTTCCATTCAATGTAGCCAAACCCATCTGGATATACTTTTTTTGTAAAAGTTTTTATGGTTGTTCCAGAACTTTTTTTGATGGTCATCGTAACCTGTGCATAGTCAATTTCTTTTCCTGCTTTCACCGGCATTTTCATAGAGCATTTAGCCTTTCCTCCAGTAATTGTAAAATCTAAAGAAATTCGTTCAACATATGTATACTGCAGTTCTGCATCGGGTTCCTTCTTTGTGGACTGCTGTACATCCGCCCATGCAGGCATCACCAACATGCACATCATGCAGGCAATTGTCATCATTACTAAAATTAATTTTCTCATCATTAAAATCCTCCTTGGTTTATCCTCTCATCTAATATAACAATACAAAAATGGATTTTGTGACAAGAAAAGAGAAAAAATTTCAAAGATTTTTAATTGCCAATTTGATTTTGGATTATCTTACTTTTTCAAAGTTATGTTTCTTGCGACCTCTAAAGTTTCCTTTTCTGAAAAAGATGTAAGCAGATCAAAAGTATAGTCACCGACCTGCCATACCAGCATGCAGTCGCTTTCTCCATAAAAAAGTAAACCCTGGCTGGTATTTACCATGACATCTTTTCTTTCATGGGTCTCTGTGTCAAAACCTGCACTGTAAGTACGACTTTTGTATATTGTACAACTAATGCGTTCGCCCTTCTCTTTCCCTAAATAACGAATCTCTTTACAAACTCCATCATCTGTTGCATCATACAGCTCAAACCCTTCAGGCACATATCCCAGTTCAAAATCCGGAAGTCCCGACGCATTTTCTTCATCACCAATAAATTTCAGTTCTGTATGCCCTTCCTTATCATTTTGCAGAAATCCAAAAAACTGTTTCCTTGCGCCTTCCGATGATACAACCGCAAGTCCCATCAAAAGTATCAGTACTGCAGCCAGAACCAGCAGCCTTTTTAATCTGATTTTACGATGACCCTGCACCGGTACTTTTGGACGCGGTTCTTCAACAAAAAGCGATGGGTTTGGCACTTCCTCCTGTTCCAATGCGTCTAAGTAAGCATTACGACTTTTCTGCAGTTCCTTTGCATATGCACTGAGAATTTTCTCTGCTTCTTTCTCAATTTGTCCCTCTTTATTTATCATCGTTCTTCACCTCTCCATCCAGCAGCATGACTTCCAACTTTTTCAAAGCACGTTCGGCACGCTTGCGCACCGCGCTGTCGCTCAATCCCACGACTGGCGCAATCTCCGCATATGTATATCCATCACCATAATGCAGACAAATGATATCCTTATCAATATAATCAAGCTGGTTCAGTACTTCCACAAGTTCCACGCCAAATCCCTGATTATTGCAAAAAGCTGCCATATCTATCTGCTGCTCTGTCAGCTTTGATAAATCAAACGGATCTACACAGACCGCCCCATTTTCGCGTCTGCGGTATTCATTGATTGCAGCATTACGCACAGCCGTACACAAATAGCCCTTGAAACCTTTTTCTCCCAGCTTATCCATATGTCTGGAAATCAAATTCCAAAGTACACTTTGTATGATATCCTCTACTTCATGACTGTCATGCAAAACCTCATAAGCCACCTTTCTAATCAGTTTGCCATACTTCTTATCTATTTCCTCAATTATTACATTTCTAGCATCTTCGCACATCCGCTTTGTCCTTTCAATAATATAGTATTATTAGGTTTATTATATCAAAGCGAATGATAAACATCAAGAAAAAGAAGTCCTCTACATATATAACAATCAAAAATAGGGGAATGTGACCTAAAACAGCAAAAATCCCCGAAACAGGAATTAATTTTCGGAGATTTTTGTATTTCTTTTGTTTTTTACTTCTGGAGTTTTCTTCTTTCTTTTATAATAACTACGGCAATACAGATCAATGCAGCGAAAACCAATATGCCAAGCCAAATCGTCAAATGGAAATTATCTCCGGTCTGCGGAGCAATAGCAGACTGGCCGTCATCTGAAGATGTTTTATCCAGTGTATCAGGAGAAGAGACAGTCGGAGTCTTTCCATCAGGAATTACACTTCCAGGATCGCTGATGTCCGGTTTTTCACTGCCCGGAACATCATCATCAGGCACATTGATGTCCGGATTTTCATCCGCTGGATTATCAATTCCAGGATTGTCAGCTCCCGGATCGCTGACTCCAGGGTTATCGGTAGTCGGCAAATCAGGAATAACGTATGTCAGTTTTGGAATAATCAGTGTGCTGAAATCTCCAATTTCCTGCGTACATGCGGCATCACTATAGTATTTTCCACAATCTTCGCAGTACCAGTGCTCACGCTTTCCTTCCTTAGTATAGGTCGCAGGAACAGCAGAAACATGAACCGCTTTATGCACGTGGGTTCGATTGATAGTAAAGGTATCTACCACGCTCAAATCGCTGGTACGGTAAGTAGTGACGGTAAAATGTTCGTTGGAAACATCTACTTTAGACACGTTAGGAACTCTTTCCTGATTCATAACTCGCGCATATGGAAAGTTCAGTGAAGTTTGAATTCCATAGAACTTAGAACCGGATGCTGAATTTGCAGTCACATACAGGATGCCTTCCGGATTCGTAATAGAAGTATAGTTTTCATCATCATAATACGAAGCATCCGTAATCGGCTCCAGTCCATCCATCATATAGGAACGACAGTATACGTGGTCATGTCCCATGAGGACCACATCGATATCCAGCTCCTCAAAGATTGGAACCAGCTCGGTTCTTCTCGCCAGAATATCTGAATCCTCCGCATGACTTGCTACAGAATAGATAGAGTGATGGAAAGTCACAACCTTCCAGCTGATAGGCTGATTTGCCGTTTCCTCAATTGCTGCCTCCATGAAGGCTTTGTGTTCTGCCGCAGAGCGATTATTACTGTTGATAACTAACAACTCTGATTATCTCCAAAAAGCCCGGAAATACGGGCATTTCACGGGATATAAGAACTGAATTTACTACCGATTTACTACTTTCGGATTGAGCTTTGACACGCTTCTGCCTCCCGTGAAGCCCACCGCCCAAATAGTGACACATCGAAAATTGAATACGACACCGCAAACGGCGGCGTTCTCTTTTCCCCTTTGGGGAGATCAGGACGCCGCTTTTTTTGCGCCCAAAACCAGAAAGGAGGCGACCGCCTATGTACTTTACTTCCGGCAGCGACCGGGCCTTTGAACAGCTCATGCAGACGAGGCCGGGCGCAGATCATTTTGACAGCGGCGAGGCCGGAGCGCCGGAGGACTGCGGCACCTGCCGTTTCTACCGCCCGCACTGGAAGTACCAGTTTTGTGTGTATGAGGAA